>JBHJOA010000059.1:0-5798 GCA_050330205.1 Kiloniellaceae bacterium | reverse complement strand
TCACCCCAGCTCGAAGGTCGTGATGCCGAAGGTCCGGTCGACCGGCAGCCTCGGCGCCGTGCCCCGGTACATGCGCGCGGTCTCGAAGACCGGCTTCAGGTCGAAGCGCCGGGCGAGGCGCACCGCCGCGGCGTTGTCCTCCGGGGTGTCGAGGAAAACCTCGTCCGGTTCCGCAGCTTCCGGCGCCGTGCGGCACAGCGCAACGAAGAGCGCCGACGCCGTCGCCTCGTTCTCGGCGAAGAGCGGGCCGATCTTGCGCCCGCTGCGGCAGGCGCGGATGACGCCGTAGCCGCTGACCTCGCCATTGGCGACCGCCATCAGCGCCTGCCGCCGCGTTCCTGCTTCGGGCAGTGCCCAGGTGCGGGTGAAGCGCTCGCGCGGGCCGGCGAAGAAGGCACTGTCGTAGGCGACCAGCGCAGACAGGTCCGCGGCTGTCACCGGGCGAACCTCGACGCCCTCCGTTCCCGCCCCGGCCAGCAGCGGCACGCCGCCATGGCGCACATTCCGCCCAGCCAGCACGAACCCGCTTTTCTTGTAGTTCTCCTGCTGCGCCACTACGCCGTCCAGGCCGACGGTGGCACCTTTGAGGTACTCCATGCCGTGCTGCCAGGTCGCCCAGCCGTGGCCGGCGCCGCGATGGTCCGGGTGCACGATATAGAAGCCGAGGAAGCCAAAACCCGGGCCGTAGCGCACCACGGAGATGGAAGTCACCGCTGCGTGCCCCAGCCATCCCATGAAGAAGCCCCCAGGGTCGGTGCCGTGGAAGGGGGCGAGGTCGTCGAGGCCGGGATTCCAGCCCTCCGCCGCCGCCCAGTCGATTGCGGTCGCGAAGTCCTCGGCGCTGACGCTGCGGAGCTTCAGCCTGCTCACGGCGCGGCTCCCGGAGGCCTGGCGGGCTGACCCGGCAGGCGGTGGTGGACGGCCTCGATTCTGTTGCCGTCGAGATCCAGCAGGAAGGCGGCGTAGTAGCCGGGGTGATAGTCCGGCCGCAGGCCGGGCGCGCCGCCGCAGCGGCCGCCGGCGGCGAGGCCGGCGGCATGGAAGGCGTCGACCGCCGCGCGGCTCGGCGCGCGAAAGCACCAATGCCGGCTGTCGGGTACCAGGGGTGCCCCGCGGCTCTGGAACACCGAGACGTAGCTGTAGCCGTCGTCGTCGGGGCGGTTGCGCGTGCCGTAGCCGAGCTGCAGCTCGTTGCGCGCCACGCAGGGCACGCCAAGCGCTGTCATGACCGCGTCCCAGAAGATTGCGGCGCGACCGATATCGGAAACCGTTATGGAAACGTGATCGAGCATGACGGGCCGTCCCTGACGATGTTTCGGCAGATGATAGCCGGATTCCCGGCCGCGGTCCCCGGGACTCTGGCCGGTCCGGTGGAGGACGGCTCCATTTCAAGGAAATCGTGGCGGTGTTCTCCAGGTGAGAGCCGTAGAGCATTGGTGCTGT
This sequence comes from Kiloniellaceae bacterium, assembly GCA_050330205.1. GTDB lineage: Bacteria > Pseudomonadota > Alphaproteobacteria > Kiloniellales > Kiloniellaceae > Pelagibius. The sequence continues at coordinate 4,355 of JBHJOA010000059.1, read as the reverse complement.
GCCGGGGAATTTGATAAACCAATAGGATGGGGACTGCGGGTCCCGGCAGGTCGTTCTGCCGGCCCTCGGCCTCGCCCTTGTGGATGTCGAGCGTCTATGTCGATCGCCAACATCGTCCTGACCACGGCCGTGCTGCTCATGGTCGTCGCCAGCGTGCAGCCGATCGCACGCCGCACGGGGCTGCCTTTCACGGTGGTGCTGGCGCTGGTCGGCGTGCTGATCGGCCTGGCGGCGCTTTGGCTGCTGCGAACCACCCTCACGGACGAGTTCAACGAACTGGCGGAGTTGGTGATCGAGATTCCGGTCTCCTCCGCCACCTTCCTCACCATCCTGCTGCCGATGCTGCTGTTCCAGGGGGCCATCACCATCGACGTGCGGCGCCTAGCCCAGGATATTGTCGCCGTGGTGCTGCTGGCAGTCCTGGCGGTGCTGGTGGCCTTGGCGGTGATCGGCGGTGCCGTCTACATGGTCGCCCCCATGCCGCTGGTGGTCTGCCTGCTGTTCGGCGCCATCGTCGCCACCACCGATCCCAGCGCGGTGATCGCCATGTTTCGCGATCTTGGCGCGCCGCCGCGCCTGACCCGCCTCGTCGAGGGCGAGAGCCTGCTCAACGACGCCACCGCCATTGCCGCTTTCGGCGCCTTCCTTGCGGTCATCACCACCGGGCAGGAACTCAACTTCATGCAGGTCTCGGAAAGCCTCGCCTGGCGCCTCTACGGCGGGGTGCTGGTCGGCTTCCTGGCCGGGCGGGCGGTGGCGTCGATGCTGTCCTTCCTGCGCAGCTATCGCGGCGCCCAGGTCACCATTACCGTGGCGCTTCCCTATGTAGTCTACGTTCTCTGCAACAATTACCTGGAGATTTCCGGCGTCGTCGCCGTGGTGACGGCCGGCCTGGTGCTCAGCGCCGTCGGGCGCTCCCGCTTCCAGCCGGAGACCTTTCGATTCTGCCTCGATACCCTGGAGCAGCTCGCCTACTGGGCCACCAGCCTGGTCTTCGTGCTGGCCGCCATCCTGGTGCCGCGGCTGCTGGAAGACATCACCTTCGCCGACCTGCTCTACATGCTGGTTGCCGTGGTGGCGGCGCTGGTCGCCCGCGCCCTGATCCTCTTCGGAATATTCCCGCTGCTGTCGGCGGTTCGGGTCATACAGAGGGTTTCCACGCCGATGAAGACCGTCATCATCTGGGGCGGCCTGCGCGGCTCCGTCACCCTGGCCCTGGCCCTGGCGGTGACGGAGAATCCTTTCGTCAGCCCGGAGGTCAAGCGCTTCATCGCCATCCAGGCGACTGGTTTCGCCCTCTTCACGCTGCTGGTCCAGGGAACGACGCTCAGCCCCCTGATGCGCTGGCTCGGCCTCGACCAGCTGTCGCCCATCGATCGCGCTTTCCGCAGCCAGGTGCTGACCCAGGCGCTCTCCAGCGTGCGCTCCAACCTGCGCTCCTTCGCCGGGCGCTACGAGCTGGCCGACGACCTCGTCGACCAGGCGATCCGCCCCTACAGCGACCGCTTGTCCCGGGTCGCCGAAGACAATTCCTTCGCCGAGGCCCTCAGCGACCGCGAGCGGCTGACCGTCGGTCTGATCGCCCTGGCCAACCAGGAGAAGTCCCTGATCCTGGAGCAGCACTGGAGCGGCGGCCTGCCGAGCGCGCTGATCGACCGCTACCTGCTGACCGTCGAGTCGATGATCGACGGCGCCCGCGAGGACGGCCGCCTCGGTTACCTGCGCGCGGCGCGCCGTCCGCACCGCCAGACCTGGTGGTTCCGGTTCATCGGCGTGTTGCATTCGCGCCTCGGGATCGGCCGGCCGCTGGCCACCTATCTCGGCCGACGTTTCCAGTCGCTGCTGGTCAATCGCATCATCCTGCTGGAACTGACGGTGTTCCTGGAGTTTCGCCTGGCCGGTCTGCTCGGCGACCGCCTCAGCGAGGTGCTGGGCGAGATCGTCAAGCAGCGGCTGACCGAGGTTGAGCGCCACCTTGACGCCCTGCGCCTGCAGTATCCCAAGTTCGCCCGCGATCTCGACCACGCGGTATTGGAGCGCTATGCCTACCGGGAAGAGGTCGAGCAAGTCCAGCAGATGCGCGAATCCGGGATCATCAGCGAGGATCTCGCCCGCCACCTCCGGGCCGAGGCGGAGAACGTGCATGCCAGCCGGCAGCCGATGGCGGCGGTCGACCTGCGGGCCAACACCCCGGAACTGCTGCGTGGCTTCCCGGTGTTCAGTAATCTCAGCGAGGTGGAACTGGCACGCGTGGCAAAGCGGCTGCAGGTGCGGGTCTTTGCCGCCGATGCCTTCGTATTCCGGCAGGGCGACCGCGCCGACGGCATGTACTTTATTGCCAGCGGCGCGGTCGAGATCGCCATTGGCGAGGAACGCCTCCGCTTGGGCCGCGGCGATTTCTTCGGCGAGATGGCCCTGCTCGACCAGAGTCGACGCAGCGCCACGGTACGCTCCATCAGCTATTCACACCTGCTGTTCCTGCCGCGCGCGGCCTTCGAGGAGTTCAGCGGTGTTCTGCCGGAATGGCGCTCGAGAATGGCCGAGGTGGCTCGCGATCGCCAGGCGATGAATGCGCGCACCACGGACGGCGGTGGGCGCGACTAATCGGTCCGGCGGCGGCATCCGGTCATGTCGCCCAGGCCCGTGCCGGCTTTTTCGGGTTGAGAAAGCAGAAGACGCCCACGAGACGCTGTACCCCGGCCACGGGATCGCCGAAGGGCAGAACCAGAATCTGATAGCGCTTGAAGTCGTTGGGCGCGAAGGTGATGCCATCCTCGGCCATGTAGGGCTGTTGCGTCCGCACGCACCATTCCATGCGGGCGAGCTGAGCAGCCATACCCGGAATCTCGTCGAGATACCTGCCGGTCTGGTTTACGCCCAACTGCTCGACCAGCGCGGTGCCGCTGAGGCGCGAGCGCAGTCGAAGCGGACCACGTTCGACTTCCAATACCGAAATGTAGGGCAGGCATTCGCGGGGCATCCGCATCGCGTCGATGGCGCAGACCGGCGGCATCCGCGCCGCGCCGCGAGCTGCGAGCCAGTAGTCGAAGAGTGCGCGTGCGTACTCCTCTGGCAGAGATTCCCGTGTGAAATCGGTTCGCAGGTTCGCAAAAGGCTCGTTCATGAGCGCAAACCCCTCGGGCCCTGGGGAAAAGCCTCCATGGGCTCGGCCAATAAGTTCGCTCTGGAGCACGAACGAACGCATAGGAGTTTGAGCACAGGGTGAATGGAAGGCAAGCGCGGGCAACGCAGCGGAACCGCTCGGCGGCGGTTGAGAGAATTTTCCGCAACCCTCGGTAACCGGTCGTTGCCCGGCTTGCTTCGTACGTTGTGCCACCCCGGTGTTCAAGCTGCCGTCGCCGGTGTCAGATCTGCGTGTTCCTGGGGAAGATCATGATGTCGATGGCTTCCGTGGCGCCGACGAAGTAGCGCAGCTGCAGGCGGATCGGACCGTGGTCGATGACCTGAGGCTCGGCCAGGGTGTCGGCCGTGCGTTCGGCTGCTTCGATGGCGGCCTGCATCCAGGCGTCGGCCTCGGCCCAGTCCGGAAAGACGTTACGCACCAGCGCGAAGGCATAGCTTCGGTTGTCGCGCGTCGCCTCCTGGTGGTCGTCGTCACGCAGATCGTAGAGGTAGCGCAGGCCGATGAGGTCCTCGGACGGACCAAGGGTCTCCAGGGTGGCGTGGACGTTGTCGGAGAAGAAGCGGTCGCTGATACTGCCGGGGCCGCTGAACAGCGTGCCCATGCCTTCGTCGCGTTGGGGAAAGGCATGGGCGAGGCCGGCCAGGACCTGGTCCAGGCTGACCCCGAGCGAGTCGACGTCGGTGTCGATCGTCGCCAGCTGGCTCACCTCCAGGATGACGCGGCCCTGCGGGTTGCTGACGGTGATCCAGTAGCCCTCCGCCGTCTCGCTGATCTCATGCGGACCGACGGTCTTCTCCGCCTCGATGAGAGCGCGGCCCACCCATTTCCGGCTGTCCCGCCAGGCCGGCAGGGCGTTTTGCAGGAGCATCCCGGCGCGATGCCGGTTCTGTGGTCGTTCGCCGATGATGTCGGGATTGTAGGAATAGGCGAAGCGGCGCACGGCATCGGGCGGGCCGAGGGTTTCCAGTACGCCGCTGCGATTGGTCGCCGCCACCAGGTCGCTGGTCAGGCCGTCGGTCGACAGCAACGATCCCGCGCCGGGTTCGATCTCGTAGAAGCGCGACTCCAGTTTCGTGAGGAGCTGGGCCAGGGTGAAGGCGGGCGGCACCTCGGCCGGCTCGGCGATGGCCGGTGCCGCGCCGTTGAGGGCGGCCGCCAGGGCCAGGCAGGCGACGGTGCGCCGCAGCGGGTTGCCGCGCGGCGGCTTCGG
>JBHJOA010000058.1:0-22822 GCA_050330205.1 Kiloniellaceae bacterium | reverse complement strand
GGATCCGTCTAATACGCGAAACGACCAAAAGGCCCCAGTGCCAAACACCAAAACCCGTCCAACCAAGCAGCCAGACCCGCCGCCCGCGTATCCCTTCCAATCTAACAATGTCAAACAGCCGGCCCGACCTGAAACCGCACAGGCGGAGTCCGTCGAGCGATTTGCCCGCTTCGCCATTCACGAAGAAGCCGAAATAAGGGCAAACAATATACTGATTTCGAACCGGGCTTTCAATGCCTTAGGCTGTGGAAAACCGGTCCTTCGGAGACTGTCGGCCGTGCGGAGCGTGGAGCCCCCGCCGCCGTCGACAGCGGATGGGTATATAGGCGCTCCCCGACGGCCTGTAAACAGCCAAATGCGCCTCACCGGACTATTTTTTTCTAAAGGATTCCCAGGGTCCTCAGCTCCGCCTGCAGGTCAGGCGGCAGGTCGTCGGAAAAGCCTCCGCCGGCGGCCAGATCGGCCGGCGCATCGGCGGCGGCCAGGTAGCGCCAGCCCTGGAACGGCCGGTGGCCGCGCGGCACCACGCGGACCAGCTCCGGGCCCAGGTGCAGGCGGGCGAAACCACGCCCCTCGGCGTCGGTCTCGGCGGTGATGTCGACGATCGGCTGGCGCACCGCCATCAGGCCCTTGATGATCCAGTAGAGCGAGCCGCCGTCGACGATCTCGTCGCGCCGGCGCGGCATCATGCGGGTATCGTGGCGCAGGCGCTCGCCGCGCTTCAGGCGGCGCGCCTGATAGGCCTGCAACTCCTCGACGCTCTCGACGCCGACGCAGAGCTTGCGCAGATGCAGGGTCATCGACTCCCCTTCGCGTCCCGGAACCTTGCCGCAGCAGACCTAAGCCGCGCGGCCGGCCAGGGCAAGGGCCACCTTGGAGGCCGGCGGCCGGCCCAGTTCGGCGCAGATATAGGCGCCGGCGGCCGCCAAGCGCCCGAGGTCGATGCCGGTTTCGATGCCGAGCCCGTCCAGCAGATAAACCACGTCCTCGCTGGCGACGTTGCCCGAGGCGCCCTTGGCGTAGGGGCAGCCGCCGAGCCCCGCGACCGAGGCGTCGACGGTCGCCACGCCCAGTTCCAGGCAGGCCAGGATGTTGGCCAGGGCCTGGCCGTAGGTATCGTGGAAGTGCACCGCCAGGCGCGCCATCGGCACCGTCCCGGCGACCGCCTCCAGCATCGCCCGGGCCTTCAGCGGCGTGCCGACGCCGATGGTGTCGCCCAGCGAGACCTCGGCGCAGCCCATGGCATCGAGGGCGGCCGCCACCTCGACCACCCGTGCCACCGGCACCGCCCCCTCGTAGGGGCAGCCGAGCACGCAGGAGACGTAGCCGCGGACGCGCAGGCCGGCCGCCAGGGCCGCCTCGCAGACCGGCGCGAAACGCGCCAGGCTCTCGGCGATGGAGCAGTTGAGGTTGTGCCGGGTGAAGGTTTCGGAAGCGGCGGCGAAGACGGCGATCTCCCCGGCGCCGGCGGCCAGCGCGCGCTCCAGCCCCTGCAGGTTGGGCACCAGCACCGGGTAGCGCACGCCGGGCCGGCGGGCGATCCCGGCCAGCACCTCGGCGGTATCGGCCATCTGCGGCACCCACTTCGGCGACACGAAGGCGCCGGCCTCGATGACCCGGCAGCCGGCCTCCGCCAGCCGCTCGATAAGGGCGATCTTCACCGCCGCCGGCAGGCTCTTCGGCTCGTTCTGCAGGCCGTCGCGCGGCCCCACCTCGACGATCTCGACCGACTTCGGCAGCGCCATGCGTCGTCCGCGCCTCCGCGCTTGAAGGTTTCCACAAGGCTCCAGGCTAGAACCTCCAGCGGCCGGCATCCAGCCCGCCGGCGCTTCAGCCCGGCACCACCACGGCCAGCTCGCTGCCCTCTTCCACCAGGTCGCCAGTGACGCAGTCCAGCGCCTCCACCACGCCGTCCCAGGGCGCCGTCAGGGTGTGCTCCATCTTCATGGCTTCCAGGCGCAGCAGCGGCGCCCCCTCGACGACGCTGTCGCCGGGCTGCACCAGCACCGCCGTCACCTTGCCGGGCATCGGCGCCACGATGCGCCCGCCACCGCCGGTCTCGGCGCCGAGAGCCGCGAAGGGGTCGTCCAGGGTCAGCAGGTAGCTGGCCCCCTCCACCACCACCCAGCGCTCGGCGCCGCGCCGCAGCACGCGGGCGGCGAAACCGGCGTCGCCCAGGCGCAGCGCCAACCGCCCGTCCGCCAGCGGCTCGGCCGCCGCGGCGATCTCGCCGCCCGGCAAGCCGAGGCGCAGGCCGTCGCGGCCGAAGTGTACCGTCGCCTCGAGCGCATCCCCGGCGGCGAGGAACTTCAGATCGCAGTGGGTCTCGGCATTGAGGCGCCAGCCGTTGGTCAGTTGCCAGGGCGAATGGGGATCGCCGGAGGCCGCCGCTGCCACTCGCGCGTCGTCGCGGCGCCAGGCGATCTCCGCCAGGGCCGCCGCCGCCAGCACGCTTTCCGGCACGTCCTCCTCGGCCGCCACCAGGATCGCCCGCTGCTGGTCGACGAAGGCGGTGTCGACGACGCCGGCGGCGAAGCGCGTATGCGACAGCACGGCCTGGAGGAAGCCGAGGTTGGTGACCACGCCGGCCACCTCGCTGCGCGCCAGGGCCCGCTGCAGGCGGCTGAGGGCGGTGGCGCGGTCGGCACCCCAGGCGACCAGCTTGGCGATCATCGGGTCGTAGTGGACGGAAACCTCGTCGCCCTGCCGCACGCCGCTGTCGATGCGGATGCCCTCGGCGTCCTCGGGAAAGGTGAGATGCAACAGGCGGCCGGTGGACGGCAGAAAGCCGGCGGCCGGGTCCTCGGCATAGAGCCGCGCCTCGATGGCGTGGCCCCGCGCCCTGATTTCCTCCTGCGCCGCCGGCAGCGGCTCGCCCGCGGCCACCCGCAGCTGCCATTCGACGAGGTCGAAGCCGGTGATCATCTCGGTCACCGGATGCTCGACCTGCAGGCGGGTGTTCATCTCCATGAAGTAGAACTCGCCGCCCTCGACCAGGAACTCCACGGTGCCGGCGCCGCGGTAGTCGATGGCCTCGGCGGCGCGCAGGGCCGCCTCGCCCATGGCGGCACGCAGACCTTCGGACAGGCCCGGCGCGGGCGCCTCTTCGATGACCTTCTGGTGCCGGCGCTGCGAGGAACAGTCGCGCTCGAAGAGATGCACCGCGTTGCCGTGGTCGTCGCGGAAGACCTGCATTTCGATGTGGCGCGGTGCCGGCAGGTAGCGTTCCAGCAGCACATGCTCGTCGCCGAAGGCGGCCCGGGCCTCACGGCGGGCCGACTCGAGGGCGTCGATGAAATCGGCCTGCCGCTCGACGATACGCATGCCCTTGCCGCCGCCGCCGGCCGAGGCCTTGATCAGCAGCGGATAGCCGAGCTTGTGGGCCTCGGCGACCAGGTGCTCGCCGGCCTGCTCGAAGCCATGGTAACCGGGCACCAGCGGCACGCCCGCCCGCTCCATCAGCGCCTTGGCCTCGCTCTTGGAGCCCATGGCGCGGATCGCCGCCGGCGGCGGCCCGATGAAGACGATGCCGGCCGCCGCGCAGGCCTCGGCGAAGGCGGCGTTCTCGGAGAGGAAGCCGTAGCCGGGATGGATCGCCTCGGCGCCGGCCGCCTTGGCGGCCTCGAGGATGGCGCCGGACCTGAGATAGCTCTCGGCCGCCGGCGCCGGGCCGATGCAATAGGCGGCGTCGGCCTCGCTCACGTGGGCGGCGCCGCGGTCGGCCTCCGAGTAGACCGCCACGCAGCGCAGGCCGAGGCGGCGCGCCGTGCGTATCACGCGCCGCGCGATCTCCCCCCGGTTGGCGATCAGCACCGTCTCGAACAAGCCGCCTCCTCTTGCCTGGAACCCCTGGCCAACGGCCTCGCTCACAGGGCCAGTTCCTTCTGCTCTTCGGGCTCGATGATTTCGATCTGCGCCTTGCGGTGCTCGCCCATGATAAGGTCGACGGCTTGCTCGGCGGCGTCACGAAACGGCATGGTGACGAGGTCGGCGCCGGCCGCGCGCAACATCTCCGCCGCCCCTTCCCGTTGCGCCGCGACAGCGATACCGCCGCGATAGCCGTTGGCTCGCAGCGACTGGATCAGGCCCATGCGCGGGTCGGTCTGCGCCAGCCCCAGGTCGTGCTCGGGGATCGCGCAGACCACCCAGCGCACGCCCTGGGTCGGCAAGGAGGTGACGAACTCCGGGTCGGCGATATCGCCATAGAGCGTCTCGACGCCCTCCATGCGCCAGCGCCGCACGGCGATCGGACTGAAATCGATGCCGAGTACCCTCAGGCCCTGATCGCGCAGCATCTGCAGGATCGAGCCGCCGTACCGCCCCAGCCCGAAGACGATCGCGTCGACCTCTTCCTGCGGCGCCGTCACCTCGTCACCCAGCTCGCGCGCCGGATTGCGCCGTTCGAAGACACCGAGCAGCGGCGCCAGCAGGCCGTAGAGCTGATGCGAATAGAGGATCATGTAAACCGAGGCGGCGATGGTGATCAGTCCGACGAGGGTGACCAGCCCCACGGTCTGCTCGGTCACATGGCCGAGCGAGAGGCCCATCGCCATGAAGATCAGCGAGAACTCGCTGATCTGCGCCACGGTCAGGCCGGCCAGAAAGCCGGTACGCTTGCGGTATCCCATGGCCCCCATGATGGCGAGAACGATGAGGGGATTGCCGATGAGAACGAAGAGCGACAGCAGCACCGCTGGCAGCACGTCGGCGCCCAGCAGGTTGAGATCGAGCCCGGCGCCCAGGGCGATGAAGAAGAACAGCAGCAGGAAATCCCGCAGGCTCGTCAGCCGCGTCGACATGGCTTCGCGGAACGGCGTCGAAGCCAGGGAGACACCGGCGATCAGGCCGCCCAGTTCCTTGCCGAAGCCGAGGTAGTCGCCCAGCGCCGCGAGGAAGGCGGCCCAGCCGATGGCAAAGGACACGAGAAGCTCGGGCGAGCGCGCCAGGCGCTCCACCAGCGGGTTGGCGACGTAGCGGATGAACACCGCCACTCCGACCAGCACCCCGACCGCGGACACCGCCATGGCCATCAGGCTGAGCGGCGAGGACTGCGCCTCGGTGCCGATGCCGAGGGTCGACAGCACCACCATGGCGAGGACCACGACGATGTCCTGCACGATGAGAAAGCCGAGTGCGATGCGGCCGTGCAGGGAACCGATCTCGCCCTTGTCCGACAGCAGCTTGATGATGATGATGGTGCTGGAGAAGGTCAGCGCCACGGCGATGTAGAAGCTGGTCAGCCAGTCGAGGCCGAGGGCGATGCAGATGAAGAAGCCGATCAGCGCCGTGAACAGCACCTGCCCGATACCGGTCGCCGCCGCCACCATGCCGACCGAGCGGATCAGCCCGATGTCCAGCTTCAGCCCGACCAGGAACAGCAGCACCGCGATACCCAGTTCGGCGAGCAGTTCGATGTGCTCGTTGGCTTCGGCAATTCCCAGGGCGGAAGGACCGGCGATCAGCCCGACGGCGATGTAGGCAACGATCAGCGGCTGCCGCAGGGCGACCCCTACCAGGCCCGCCGTCGCCGCCAGCACCAGCAGGGCGGCGATCTGGTAGAACAGCGGCAGGGATGCGACGTCCAACATTCGGGGCCTCTATGTCGTCCGCAAGGGCAACCGGGAAGACTTCACACTAGCACGTCGAGCCTAGTCGGTGCCGTCATTCCGGTTCAGTCGTCCCGCCAGTTCGGCTTGCGCTTCTCGAGAAAGGCGGCGATGCCTTCGCGGCCTTCCTCGGAGGCCCGCAGTTCGGCGATGCGGCCGGCGGTCTCCTCGACAAGGCCCTCGTCGACGGCGCGGCCGGTGACCGCGAAGACCAGGTCCTTGGCCGCACGCTGCGCCGAGGGACCGCCCTGCAGCAAAGCATCGACCACCTGCCGCCCGCGCGCCTCCAGCGCACTGCGGTCGACCACTTCGTGCACCAGCCCGAGGCGCTGGGCCTCCCAGGCGGAGAAGGCCTCCGCCGTGAGGAAGTAGCGGCGCGCCGCCGACGGTCCGATGGTCGCCACGACGTACGGGCTGATGACGGCCGGGATCAGGCCGAGCTTCACCTCGGAGAGGCAGAACCTCGCGTCCTCGATGGCGACCACGACATCGCAGCAGGCGACCAGGCCGACGCCGCCGCCGTAGGCCGGCCCCTGGACCAGGGCCACGGTCGGCTTCGGCAGGCCGTTCAGCGTCCGCAGCAGCCGCGCGAGGCGCCGCGCGTCCTCGACGTTCTCGGCGCGCGAATAGCCGGCCATGGCCTTCATCCAGTTGAGGTCGGCGCCGGCCGAGAAGCTCGGCCCCTGCGCCGCCAGCACCACCACCCGCACCCGCGGGTCCTGCGCCACGCCGTCGAGCGCCGCTGTCAGTTCGGCGATCAGCGCCTCGTTGAAGGCGTTGTGAACCTCGGCGCGCGTCAGCGTGATCCGGGCGACGCCCCGGCCGTCGATCTCCTGCACAAACAGCGGAAAAGTCATGCGGCTACATCCGGAAAATGCCGAAGCGGGTCGCCTCGATGGGGGCGTTGAGGGCGGCGGAGAGTCCGAGGCCGAGAGTCATACGGGTGTCGAGCGGATCGATGATGCCGTCGTCCCACAGCCGCGCCGTCGCATAGTAGGGGTGACCCTGCGCTTCGTACTGGTCGCGGATCGGCGCCTTGAACCGCTCCTCCTCTTCGGCTGGCCAGTCCTCGCCCCTGGCGGCCAGGCCATCTCGGCGGATGGTCGCCAGGACGGCGGCCGCCTGCTCGCCGCCCATCCCCGAAATCCGCGCGTTGGGCCACATCCAGAGGAAGCGGGGCCCGTAGGCACGGCCGCACATGCCGTAGTTGCCGGCGCCAAAGCTTCCGCCGAGGATGACGGTGAACTTCGGCACCCGCGCGCAGGCGACGGCGGTGACCAGCTTGGCGCCGTCCTTGGCGATGCCGCCGGCCTCGTACCTGCGGCCGACCATGAAGCCGGTGATGTTCTGCAGGAACACCAGCGGAATGCCACGCTGGACGCAGAGTTCGATGAAGTGCGCACCCTTGAGGGCGGACTCCGAGAACAGGATGCCGTTGTTGGCGAGAATGCCGACGGGATAGCCCCAGAGGTGCGCGAAGCCGCAGACCAGGGTCTGGCCATAGAGCGCTTTGAACTCGTCGAACTCGCTGGCGTCGACCAGGCGGGCGATGACCTCGCGCACGTCGTAGGGCTGGCGCAGGTCGCGCGGGATCAGTCCGTAGAGCTCGGCAGGGTCGTAGTTTGGATCGCGCGGCTGCCGCACCTCCAGGCTCGCCGGCTTGGCGCGGTTGAGGGAAGCGACGATGCGCCGCGCGATGGCGAGCGCATGGGTGTCGTTCTCCGCGTAGTGGTCGGCGACGCCGGAGGTGCGCGTGTGCACCTCCGCCCCGCCCAGCTCCTCGGCAGTTACCACTTCGCCGGTCGCCGCCTTCACCAGCGGCGGCCCCCCGAGGAAGATGGTACCCTGGTCCTTGACGATGATGCTTTCGTCGGCCATGGCGGGCACGTAGGCGCCGCCGGCGGTGCAGGAGCCCATGACCACTGCGATCTGCGGGATGCCCTTGGCGGACATGTTGGCCTGGTTGAAGAAGATGCGCCCGAAGTGGTCGCGGTCGGGAAACACCTCGTCCTGGTTCGGCAGGTTGGCGCCGCCGGAATCGACCAGATAGATGCAGGGCAGATGGTTTTGCTCGGCGATCTCCTGGGCGCGCAGGTGCTTCTTCACGGTGACCGGGTAGTAGGTGCCGCCCTTTACCGTGGCGTCGTTGGCGACGATCACGCACTCGCGCCCCGAGACCCGGCCGATGCCGGTGATCAGGCCGGCCGCCGGCACCTCGTCGTCGTAGAGCCCGCTGGCCGCCAGTTGGGACAACTCGAGGAACGGCGAGCCGCTGTCGAGCAGGCGGCGCACGCGCTCGCGTGGCAGCAGCTTGCCGCGGCCGAGATGGCGGTCGCGCGCCGCCGCGCCGCCGCCCTGCTTGATTTGCTCGACCCGCGCGCGCAGATCATCGGCCAAGTGCTGATTGACCCGCCGGTTCGCGGCGAACTCCGGGTCGCGGGGCTTAACCTTGCTGGAAATCAGCGGCATGAACGGAGCGAATCGGCAAGGGACAAGGTGAAGCCTAGTTTGGACAGACAGGGGGGAGCGGCAAGCAAAATCCACGCCTCCAGGGCAGGGAAAGCGGCGGGAGACCGCGCCCGACGTTGGTGGATCCGGTCAACTGCTTACCCAAATTTAACCACTGCCGCCTAGCTTGGCGCTTCTAGGGACGATCCCTGGGAAGGAGTACAGGTATGCCCTATGTGGCCAGAGACGACCAGGGACAGATCATCGAGGTTCAGGAACGCGAGACCGAGGCCGCCTACGAGCAGGTCGCGCTCGACGACCCGGAACTGGTGGGCTACCTGAACGACGGCCTCGACGACGGGGCCGCGCGCAACGCTATTCGCGCCAGGCTCGAAGCCACAGACCTCGAGTTCATCCGCGTCCTCGAGGACGTCATCACCGTACTCATCGACAAGCGGGTATTCATGCTGACCGACCTGCCTTCTGCGGCCCAGGAGAAGCTCGCCCAGCGCTACAACCTGCGCAGCAAGCTCTCCGACCTCGGCGGCATCATCTCCGACCATGAGGACATCATGCTGCCCTGAGGGGCTCCATGACTGGCGCTGTCGCCGCTTGCGCCGATACCCATAATTATGTATGAGTAGCCTTCCCGCCTCACAGCGCCGGAAGCGTTCTCGGTATGCAGGTCCCCGCGCCATCGGCCTTCCTCAATCAAACACCCAAGCCGCGGATCGTCCAGTATCGCAACAAGCGCTACTCGGTCCGCCTGGAGCCGATCTACTGGCAGACCTTGGAGGTGCTCGCCGACCGCCGGCGCATGCGCCTGGGCCGTTTCGTGGCGGAGCTGGCGGAGGGCTACGAAGGCCCCAACTTCTCATCCTTCCTGCGGGTGTTTTGCATGCTGGAGGGCGAGCAGGCGCTGGCGCGGGAGATCCTCGGTCCGACCCACCACGGCCTGCTCGATGTCGTCACCAACTGCCCCAACCCGGGGCTCATCCTATCGCGCTACCGCACGGTAATCGCCTACAACAGGGCCTTCGGTGAGTGGCTGGGGCCTGGCGATGTCGCCGTCATCGGCGCCGAATTGACGACCCTGGTCCAGGTTCGCACGCGCCGTTCGCTTAGCGAGGTCTGGCAGGATCTGGTCAGCGGCCGAGATCCCAAGGCCGATGCCAGGCTGCTCTATGTGGCGCCGGGCCGCGTCAACGCCGCGCAGGCGACCATCCTGGCGCTGCGCTCCCAGGCGCACCAGGAGTTCTACGCCGTGATGTGGCTGTCGCCGCAGTCGCGGCGCAGCGGGGCCGCCACGGGCGCTCCACCACCACCGCTCAACCTGCCCGAGTAGCTGGAACTGCCCACGCGAAAGCACCCAGGGCAAATCACCCAGGCCGCATAACCGTGACGACGGCGCTCAGGCCGCGTTTGGATCGTTGATGATGAGAATATCGGTGGCGCTGTAGACGGTCAGCCCGCTTTCGAAGCTGTAGAAATGCAGGCCCGTCACGTCGACACCGGAGGCGGTGACGTGGGGATCGGCGATGCCGAAGCCGGTGATGGTTTCGCGCGTCAGCAGATTGACCGCCAGGTCCTCGCCCATGAAGAGCACCACCTCGCCCGAGGAATCGGGCAGAAGGTCGCCAAGCTGCAGAACCACGGACTCGGGATCGTCCGCCGGCGATGTGCCGCCCGGCTCGACGATAACGAGCGGCAGCCGCTCCGTCGCACCACTCAGCATTGCGGCGGATTCAGCCGAGACCTCCGCGCTCTCCGGGGCCTGGGGCAGATCCACCAAAGTTTTGTCGTCGCCCATCATCGCCACTTGGCCGTCCTGTCGGCCGAAAAATTCACTCCCACGAAACCAACATAGAGCGTCGCCCGGCAAAGAACAACGATCCAGAGGGCCAAGAACATCTGAAATAGGATTCTTAACCTATTATTTGGGGAGTTGGCGCCTCGAAGCGCCGCTGCCGGTGCGTTTCCGGCCCTCGGCGTCGCTCGCCTCGGCCTGGAGGCGATCCCATTGCCGGACCCCGCAAAACGGAAAACGGCGCCCCATCAGGGGCGCCGTTTCCGTAGGTTCAGGAGCGGGCCGCCTTGCTCGGCGGCCAGCCGGCCCCGTCAGTCGACCAGGCCGTCGATCCAGGACTTGTGCGCGACCACCGCCTGCTCCGGCGCGCTCACGCCCAGCGTTTCCATCAGCACACCGCCGACCGCGAGAATGCGGTAGGACGCCAGCTGCTCATTGGTCTGCGCCGTGATCAGCTGACCCTCGGACACGAAGAGTTCGTTCTCCGCGTCGAGGACGTCCAGCAGGGTCCGCTGCGCCACCTCGAACTGCTGCTCGTAGGCGCCCAGGGTGGAGCGGTTGAAGTCGCGGGCGTCTTCCAGCGCTTCGATGCTGTCACGAGCCGCCTCGAGTTCGAACCAGGACCGACGCATCTCCTGCTGCGATTCCAGCACCGAGCGATAGCGGCGGTTCTTGCTCTCGGTCAGACGGAACAGAGCCTCCTGCCGCGCGGCGCGATCTATGCCGCCACGGAAGAGGTTCCATCGCACGCGGACCATGAGCTGGTTGTTGAACTCATAAGTATCCAGCGAGGAGGTGCCGTCGTTGTACTCCGTCTGGGCTTCCAGCGTGATGGCCGGATAGAGCGGCACTTCCGACAGTTCCACCTCGGCTTCGGCGGTCCGCACGTCGGCCTCGAAGATCTTGGTGGTCGGATTGTTGCGCACCGCGAGCTGCACCGCGTCGTCCAGGCTGCCCGGCAGCGAGCTGGTCGGGAACTCCGGATAGCTCAGGTCGTTGCCCGGGAAGGAGCCGACGATGCGGGTGTAGATCGCCTCGGCGATCCGCAGATCCTGCAGCGTCTCGATCAGGGTGTTGCGGGCGCGGGACGCGCGAGCCTCGGTCTGATTGACGTCGGCCTGGCTGCCGCCACCGCCCTCGAGACGTGCAGACTGTGCGTCGAGCACTTGGCTGTGGTAGGCGAGGTTGTCTTCGGACAGGCGCACCAGATCGCGCTGGCGAAGAACCTCCATGTAGGCGCCGATGGCATCGAGTGCCAGCACCTCGGAGTTTTCCAGAACGCGGCTGGCGGCCGATTCGACACGCGCCATTTCGCGCTCGACGGTTGCGCCGGCCTCGAAGCCGTCGAACAGACGTTGCTGCAGGGTGATCGAGGACTCACGGCGGAACGTTTCTTCGTAGTCACCGCCCGAAGAGCGGGACGTGAAGTCGTTGTAAGCCGCGTAGCCGATCCCCGCTGCCGCGTCGATCTGCGGCAGGTAGAGGCCGCGGGCCTGACGCAGCTCCTGGTCAACAGCCTCTCGGTTGCTGGCCACGATGCCGATGTCCGGGTTGGTGGAGATGGCCTGCTGGACCGCCTCCTGCAGCGTCATCGCGTTCGCCGACACTGCCATTGGAATTGCCAAGGCCGTCCCCAAAAGGACCGCCTTAAAATGAGTTAAACTCGTGCTGCGAGACCAGCGCATGCTAGCTTCCCCCGACATATGACCTTGCATCCAATACCCTCCCCCGAGCCGAGCGTTTAACGCCACCGAGAACGGACGATAAGGCAAACAAATCCAGAAATATGCGTGACTTGTAACTCTTTTATCGTTTCGCTGTCAACGCGGCCACGCAAGGCAAAACAGGGTTAATCGCGTTGAGTTGAACTGCGTTGCCACACTGTGGCAAATTAGCAACAGCGCTTGCTGTTTATGGTTATTCCAGGTTGCGGCCGCTTCCCAAGCACCATCTGCGATATCGCCACATCGCCCGCGTGGCCACGACGCCCGCCCGACCGCCAGCCGGCCGGCCGGCTGAATCCGTGTCGCCTGCGTAGACCCTTCCCACCGATTCTGTCAAACGACGCTGGACGTCGGGACTAGTCAGCTGAAAAAGATTCCTACGATGATCTGGCCATGATCTGGCCAACGCGGCGAACCGCGGGCGCTCACCGATGCCCCACTCAACCGGCCCGCTCAACCGACCCGCACATCCGGGGCCTACGTCCGCCTAAGCCTTCGCCGACCCCCGTATCGCCGCTATACGTCGGTGCGAAAGATGTGATAAATCACACCGCAAGAGGCTGCCCCCTTGCCTAGCCTTATTGCAGGGGGCGGCCGCTGCCGGGAGCCTCCCGCAAGGACGCGGGCGACGCTGGCGGTGCCGGTTCTCCCGAGCGGACGGCAAGGATGCCGTCAGGAGCGGAGCGAACAAGGAGGCATTTGCACGGGAACGACAGGGTGATCGCGAAAAGGCCCTGAGCCGGGGCGGGGTGGCCTCTTAACCCTTTGCGAATGGTGTATCGCTAGTATTTTCAGGGCGATGCGCCGGGTCATCCCGGGGCGACGACACCCAAGAGCCGCGTTCCGTTTTTGCGAATTCGTAACAATTCTGATGAAGTTTTTGGGCCCGGGAAAGCTTTGATCGTGAGGGCGGGGGTCCCCCTTGCCGCAGATCGGCTTCGCCGCCTGGCAAAGGCCCGGACAGCGGGCACCGGCGCCCCTGGCAGGCCGACGACTGCATCGGCACTATAAGAGAGTAAAGGGATAGTATGGCTGCCCGCGACGATACGACCGCTTTCAAGAAAGCGCGCAACCCGGAAGGCAAGGCTCGCAAGGAGCCTGAACTGTCGCTGGGCTCCGTGAAAAAGCCGTCGACGGCGGAGGGCGGCAACTGGCGCGAGCCGGCGCTGGACGCGGCGGCCGACAAGGCCGCGCCGGAAGGAATATCGGGCAACAGCGGCGCCATGTCCGCCAACCTCGCCGAGGAAGACACCACCGACGAAACCGTGAGCGGCGATGGCGGCGGCAAGGCCGGTCCCGTGCTGCGCCCGGACGAGATCATCGAGACCGTCGAGACGGAGAAGAACTGGACCGTCGCCCCGGCGCTCGTCGACTTCGAGGATCCGCTGGTGCGCTGCCTGTCCATCCTGGCGGGACTGCTGCAGCGCCCGATCTCGTCGGAAGCGTTGAAGGCCGGGCTGCCGCGCGCCAACGAGGCGTTCACTCCCGAACTGGCGGTGCGCGCCGCCGAGCGCGCCGGTCTCTCGGCGCGTGTCGTCCGCCGCCCGCAACTCGCCAAGATTCTCCCGGTCACCCTGCCCTGCATTCTGCTGCTGAAGGGCGGCACCTGCTGCGTGCTGCAGAATGTCGGCGGCGGCCATGCCGACATCCTGCTGCCGGAGGCGGGCGGCACGTCGAAGACCGTCCCCTTGGCCGACCTGCAGCCGCAGCACACCGGCTATGCCATCTTCGCGCGCACCGAAGCCCGTTTCGACGAGCGCGCGCCGGATACCAGGCTGACGGAGCCGCGCGCCTGGTTCTGGGGCACGCTCTGGCAATTCTGGCCGATCTACAGCCATGTGCTGCTGGCGTCGATCCTGATCAATTGCTTCGCCATCGCCAGTCCGCTCTTCATCATGAACGTCTACGACCGCGTGGTGCCGAACCAGGCCATCGAGACGCTGTGGGTGCTGGCGGCCGGCGTCGCCATCGTCTTCGGCTTCGAGTTCGTCATGCGCAACCTGCGCACCTACTTCGTCGACATCGCCGGGAAGAATGCCGACGTCATCATCGCCAGCCGCTTGCTCGAGCAGTTGATGGCGACGCGGCTCGACGCCAAGCCCGCCTCCACCGGCGCCATGGCGAACAATCTGCGCGAGTTCGAATCGCTGCGCGAGTTCTTCACCTCGGGCACCCTGGTGGCGCTGGTCGACCTGCCGTTCATCTTCCTCTTCGTCGGCGTGATCTTCATCGTCGCCGGGCCGGTGGCTTTCGTGCCGCTGGCCATGGTGCCGCTGGTCATCCTGGCCGGCCTTATCCTGCAGTACCCGCTGCGCAGCGTGATCGAGAAGAGCCAGCGCGAGGCCAGCCAGAAGCACGCCCTGCTGGTCGAGACCATCGACGGCCTCGAGACCATCAAGGCGACCGCCGGTGAAGGCCGCGTGCAGAAATCCTGGGAGCGCTTCGTCGGCCTGTCGGCGGCCTCCTCGGGCAAGGCGCGCTTCATTTCCGGCCTGGCCACCACCTTCGCGCAGATCGCCATTCAGATGGCGACGGTGATCGTCATCGTCTACGGCGTCTATGAGATCTCCGCCGGCAATATCACCATGGGCGCGCTGATTGCGGCGACCATCCTGACCGGCCGCGCCCTGGCGCCGCTGGGAGCGGTCGCCGCCATGCTGACGCGCCTGCAGCAGTCGCGCGTCGCGTTGAAGTCCCTGGACGGCGTGATGAAAGCACCGGTCGAGCGGGCGCAGAACAAGAAGTTCCTGCACCGCCCCCGCCTGAGCGGACAGATCGAGTTCAAGCAGGTGACCTTCAGCTATCCGGGCCAGGAAACCAAGGCGCTGGACGGCCTGTCGTTCAAGATCAAGCCGGGCGAGCGGGTCGGCATGCTGGGGCGCATCGGTTCCGGCAAGAGCACCGTCGCCCGCATGTTGATGGGCCTCTACGAGCCGCTGGAAGGCGCCGTGCTGTTCGACGGCACCGACATCCGCCAGGTCGATCCGGCCGACCTGCGGCGCAACATCGGCTATGTCTCCCAGGACAACTACCTGTTCTTCGGCTCAGTGCGCGACAACATCAGCTTCAGCGCGCCCCACGTGGATGACGAGAGCATTCTGCGGGCGGCCTCGGTGGCCGGCGTGACCGACTTCCTGCGCACCCATCCGCACGGCTTCGACCTGCAGGTCGGCGAGCGCGGCATGTCGCTTTCCGGCGGCCAGCGCCAGTCCGTGGCCATCGCCCGCGCCATGCTGCTCGATCCGCCGATCATCCTGCTCGACGAGCCGACCAGCCACATGGACAACTCTTCGGAGGCCGCCTTCAAGCGCCGCATCGACGCGACGCTGCAGGGCAAGACGCTGTTCCTGGTCACCCACCGCAGCTCGCTGCTGACGCTGGTCGACCGCCTGCTGATCATCGACAACGGCAAGATCGTCGCCGACGGCCCGAAGGACGACGTGCTGAAGGCCCTGCGCCAGGGCCAGATCCGTGCCACCGCCGGCTGACCGCCCGGCGCGCTGGAGGCGAAACCGCAGCACCGCCGTGAAGCGGCGGGACGTAACCGAGGTTTGACGAGGACCCGACCGACATGAGCGCACATGGTGTATTCGATCGCGACGATCTGGATTTCATGCCGGACGTGCATGCCGCGACGCGCCAACGCGGCCGGCGCTTCGCCTATATCCTGACGCTGCTGTCGATCGCGTTCTTCGGGGTCATGGGCGTATGGTCCCACTACGCGGTGCTCGACGAGGTTACCCGCGGCGAGGGCACCATCGTTCCCTCCTCGCGCACCCAGGTGATCCAGAACCTCGAAGGCGGCATCCTCGCCGAGATCCTGGTGCACGAAGGCGATATCGTCGAGCGCGGCGACGTGCTGGTCCGCATCGAGAACACCATGGCGCAGGCGAACCTGCAGGATGCGCGCTCACAGTACCTCACGCTGCTGGCGACCGAGGCCCGCCTGGTGGCGCAGATCGAGGAGGCCGAAGAGATCGACTTTCCCGCGGCCGTGCTGGCCGAGGCCACAACCATGGTCGCCGACCAGCAGCGCCTGTTCACCGCCCGCAAGCGCCAGCTGGAGGCGCAGATCAGCGTGCTCGAATCCCAGGCCCGGCAGCGCCGGCAGGAGGTGGCCGAACTGGCCAGCCGCCGCCAGCAGCTCGAACAGAGCCTGAAGCTGGCGCGCGACGAACTGGCGATCACCGCGCCGCTGGTGCAGAAGGGCGTGATGCCGCGCATCGAGCTGATCCGCATCGAACGGCAGGTTTCCGACCTGGAGGGCGAGATCCGCACCATCGGCGCGGCCGTGCCGCGGCTGCAGGCGGCCCAGCAGGAGGCCAATCAGCGCATCGAGGAGATGAAGCTGACGGTGCAGACCGAGGCCTCCGACGAGCTCAACCGAACCCGCGCCGAACTTAAGTCGATCTCCCAGTCGCTCTTCGCCGGCCAGGACCGGGTGACCCGCACCAGCGTCACCTCGCCGGTGCGCGGCACCGTCAAGGACATGAAGATCACCACCGTCGGCGGCGTCATCCAGCCCGGCGAGAACATCCTGGAGATCGTCCCCCTGGACGACACGCTGATCATCGAGGCCCGCATCCGCCCGGCCGACATCGCCTACCTGCGGCCCGACCAGAAGGCCGTGATCAAGATCTCGGCCTACGACTTCTCGATCTACGGCGGCCTCACCGCGAGGCTGGAGCGGATCTCCGCCGACACCATCCGCGACGAAGAGGGCGAGAGTTTCTACCACGTCTACCTGCGCACCGAGGACAACTCGCTGCAGCACCGTGGCGAGATCCTGCCGATCATCCCCGGCATGACGGTGACGGCCGAAATCCTGACCGGCGAGAAGTCGGTGCTCGACTACCTGCTGAAGCCGATCCTGAAAGCCAAGGATACCGCCCTGCGGGAACGCTGAGCAACCGGGCCACCGTTAACCATCGTCAGCCCCGGATAGCGGGGCGCGGGGCACGCCCTGTGATCGACCCGGGCGGCGCCCGGTAACCACCTTCGACAACGGTCTGTTAAGGCAAAAAGGCGATCCTCCTGGGGTGCCGGGAAAGCGGCTCAAAAGCCGTCCTTCCCCTCCGCAGCCGGGAGCCGGGTCCCTTGGATCGCCGAGATTTCCTCCGCCGCAGCGCGGTCGTCGCGGGCGCCGCCGCCGGCGGCCTGCTGCTGCCTGCCGTGGGCAAGGAGGCGGCGGCACAGACCCTGCAGGATTTCATGAAGTCGACCCGCGAAGCCGGACAGGCGCTGTTCGGGTCGACGGAGATCGCCTCGGACAACCTCGAGGCCCTGCCGCAATGGCGGCGCGTGCTCTCCAAAGTGAAGGCCGAGCGCCAACTGTTCCGGGCCTGCCTGGAAAACCGCTCGGCCTGCGGCTCCGCCGGCCTCAAGTCCTGGCGCGAAGCCGCCGAAGCGACCAAGGGCAAGCCCGAACTCGAGGTATTGAAGACGGTCAACGGCTACTTCAACCGCTGGCCCTACAAGGTCGACCTCGAGGTCTATGGCGTCAGCGAGTTCTGGGCGACGCCAATGGAGTTCATGAAGCGTTCGGGCGACTGCGAGGACTACGCCATCGCCAAGTTCTTCCTCCTGCGCGACCTCGGCTACCGTAACGACCAACTGCGCATCGTCATCCTGATGGACCGCATCCGCCGCATCGGCCATGCTGTGCTCGCCGTCTACGCTTTGGGAGATATCCTGATTCTCGACAGCCTCACCGACCTGATATTCTCCCACAAGAAGTATCAGCACTATCAGCCCCAGTATTCGATGAACGAAACCACCCGCTGGGCGCATTTTTACGATAAAGATCGCACCGCATCGCTGTGAATGGCCGCCAGAGCGCAGATGGGATAACGACGAGATGACGAGGCAAAGCGATCCTGCCGCCGAACCGACGGATCTCTCGACTCCGGAAGACAGTGCCGGTGCCGGGCAGCGCGGCCGCCTGCTGGTCTGGGTGGCGGCCGTACTCGCCGTCATCGCCGTTGCCGCGGTGCTGGTTCCCTACCTGACCGTCAGCGCCAAGAAGAGCCAGCTGAACGAGCAGATCGGCGAGCGCCTGCAGATCACCGCCGCCGGCCAGTCCGGGGTGATCTCCACCTGGCTGCAGGGAACCCGCCGGCTGGCCGATCCGCTGGTCGAGAGCGAGCTGCTGAGGCTGTTCGCCGCCGAGATGGACCTCGCCGGCGGCGACATGTCGCGCATGGTCGCGCCGCCTTCCGAGGACCAGCCCGGCCTCGGCGTCCCGCTGGTCGAGCAGGTTCCCTTTGTCGAGCGCATCCTCAGCGACTTCGCGGCCAACGCCGATTTCCTTGCCGCCTATCTCGTCGGACGCAAAGGCGACTCCTTCGTCACCTCCAGCGGCGCCGCCCCCTTCACCGCCCAGCAGCGCGGCCTGGCGCTCGACAGCATCGAGCGCGGCCAGACCGCCTACGGCCCGGCCCGCTCGCTGCCCGCCGGCCTGGTCATGGACATCGCGATACCGGTCTACCCGGCGCAGGTGGAGCCGGGCCGCGGCACACCGGTCGCCACCCTGGTCCTTGTCACCCCACTGACAACGGGGCTGTCCGAAATTCTCGCCGTCGATCCGCTCGACCGGCCGGGCACGCGGCGTGTGCTGCTGCAGTACGCCGACGGCCAGCTTCAGCGCATCGAGCCCGGCGCCTCCTCCCCCGTCGCGCCGGTCAGCATCGGCGACTTCGACCTCGCCGCCGGCACTATCGGCTTCGCGCGCCGCTCCTCGCTGGCCGGCCTCGGCCCGGTCTACTCCGCCGGCGCCGCGGTCTCCGGACCGACCTGGTGGGTGCTCGAGGAAATCGGCGTGGCCGCCGCCGAGCAGCCGCTGTCGACCTACACCACCGCGGCGATCGTCGTCGCCGTGCTGGTGGTGCTGGCCGTCGCCATCGCCTTCGGCGCCTTCTGGTGGCGCCTCGCCAGCCTGCACGACCGCGCCCTGGCCGAGCAGTACCGCCGCCTGGCCGAGCGCATCCGCGCGCAGAAGCAGCTGCTCGACAGCGTCAACGGCGCGATCCACGAGTTCATCGGCCTGAAGGCGCCCGACGGCACCTATCGCTATGTCAATCCGGCCTTCGCCGCGGCAGTCTCGCGCGCGCCCGAAGCGATGATCGGGCTAGACGACGCGGCGGTCTTCGGACAGGGCACCGCCAAGCGGCTGGCCCTCACCGATCACCGGGTCCTCGACAGCCGCGAGCCGGTCACCGTCGACGAGGAGATCTACCTCGACGGCCGGCGGCGCTACCTGCAGATCTCCAAGGCCCCCTTCCTGGATGCCGCCGGCGCGCCCAGCGGTATCGTCTCGGTGACCCGCGACGTCACCGAGCTGGTCGAGCAGCGCCACAAGAAGGAGCGCGCGATCCAGCAGCTGGTGTCGGCCCTGGTGCGCGCCATCGAGCTGCGCGACCCCTATCTGGCCGGGCATTCGCGCCGGGTCGCCGAGTTCGCGCTCGCCGTCGGCCGGCAGCTCGGCTGCAGCGACGAGGAGATGGCGACCCTGGAGCTGGCGGCCAACCTCTCGCAGATCGGCAAGCTGGCGATCCGCAAGGAGCTGCTGACCAAGCCGGCCCGCCTGACCGAGGCGGAGATGGCGGAGATGGAATCCCACGTGAACCACGCCGTGGAATTCCTCCAGGGCATCGACTTCGAGCTGCCGGTGGTTGAGACCATCCTGCAGATGCACGAGCGGCTCGACGGTGGCGGCTACCCCAACCGCCTGAAAGGCGAGGCGATCTCCTTCACCGGCCGCATCCTCGGGGCTTGCGACGTATTCTGCGCGCGCCTGGAGCCGCGCTCCTACCGGGCCGGGCTCGCACCCGAGGCCGTTCTCGACATTCTCTCGGAGAACCTGACGCGCTATGATCGCCGGGTGGTCGATGCCCTGCGACAGGTGGTGGCAACGGTCCCCGGAGAGAAGCTTCTTGCCGGAATTGCGAGCAACTGACATGGACCGCCGCCGGCCCCTCGTCTGGCACCGGGCGGCGGCAGCCGCCGTCGTCGCCCTGGCGGCGCTGATGGCTCCGGCCCTCCCCGGCACAGCCGCGCCCGACAAGCCGGAGCGGCGCGTCGAGGTCAACGCCATGGAGTACCCCTGGAGCGCCATCGGCCGGGTCAACACCGGCGGCCGCGGCCACTGCACCGGCTTCCTGGTCAGCGAGCGCCATGTCCTCACCGCGGCGCACTGCCTATACGACCCCGTGGTCGGGCGCTGGCGTGGCGCCATCGAGTTGCACTTCATCGCCGGCTACCAGCGCGACCGCTTCATCCTGCACTCCAAGGTCGCCAGCTACGCGCGCCCGGAGGGCTTCGTCTACACACAGAGTCCGGATCTTGACGTAGCCTCCCACGACTGGGCGATCCTCACCCTTGCCGAGCCGCTCGGCCGCCAGGCCGGCTGGCTCGGCATCATGTCCCTCGATAGCCTCATGGTGTCGCGCATCTCCGCCGGCGACGCCCTGCTGCTGCAGGCCGGCTACCGGCGCGACCTGGCGCACGTGATGACCGCCGGCTGGGCCTGTGAGTTGGAAGGCGTCGTGCAGCACGGCCGCGTCCTGATGCACGACTGCGACGTGGTGCAGGGCGATTCCGGCTCGCCCCTGCTGCTCTTCGCGGACGGCGAGTTCTATGCCATCGGCCTGCACACCATCGACCTGGTGTTTCGCGATGAGACCCACTTCGGCGGCGTGCTGTCGCTCGGCATCTTCCATCCCGGCAACGGCAAGGGCGAGGCAGTGCGCGCGCTGGCGGCGACCTCGGCGCGCTGGGCGCCCGGGCGGCCGCCGGGGCCCGGCAGCGCCGCCGCGCCGGTGCCCGTCCACACCATCGACAGCCTGCTGGCGCGGCTCGGCTACCTGCGTCCGCCGGCCAGTGGGCCCTCGGACGGTCTGCGCGAGTCGGCGCTGCGGCGCTTCCAGTCGGCGAACGGTCTGGCGTCGAACGGCGAGCCGTCGCTGAAGGCCATGGGACAACTGCTGCACGCGACGCTGCCTTGAATGTGAAGGCAGGCACGGGGGCAGCGGCAAGCATCCTGGATTATCGGCGGCGGGCCTGATATCCAGGAACCTTGAGGGGGACCAGCCGGCAAGACCGCCGCTTTTCGGGTCCCTCCCCGCCCGCGGTATTCGAGGGCCCGCAGTATTCTGCAAGAGCGACAGAAGGAAAGTGTTTCATGACGGATATCTTTGCCGACGGCACCGGCTCCATCATCGTGTCCAACGGGGTGGTCCGCATCGAGCTGGTGCAGCTACGCCGCAAGGACGGCAAGGCCGAACTCAGCCCCCAGAGCGCCGGCACGCTGATGATGCCGGCGGGCTCGCTGAAGAACCTGACGCTGCAACTCGCCAAGGCGCTGGAGCAGCTGCAGGAGCGTCAGTCCGAGAAGGACCGGCTCGATGCCCAGGGCCGCAAGGACGACGAGATGGACGAGGCGCTCTCCAACCTGTGACCGGTGCGACCCCGCCTTTTCATCCATGAATTGCAGCACTTTGAGCGCTGCCAACGACGACGGTGGGACTCCCTCACCGGGTCATCGCCGGTTCGGCGGCTAGCCGCTCAGCCTTTGGGTCAGAACGCATGAAATATCTTTTCGTCCACCAGAACATGCCGGGGCAGTACAAGCACATCTGCCAGCGCCTCGCGGCGGACAAGGACAACCGCGTCGTCTTCATCACCAAGCGCGAGGGGCTGGAGCTGCCCAACATTACCAAGGTGCTCTACAAGCCACAGCGCGAGCCGGCGGAGTCCACCCATCGCTACATCCGCGACGCCGAGCGCGGCATCCTCCACGCTCAGGAGGTCGCTCGCAAGGCGCTGGCGCTGAAGGCCCAGGGCTTCGTTCCGGACATCATTATCGGCCATCCCGGCTGGGGCGAGACGCTCTATCTCAAGGACGTATTCCCCGATACGCCGCTGCTCGGCTTCTTCGAGTTCTACTACCATGCCGTCGGCGCCGACGTCGGCTTCGATCCCGACAACCAGCCGACCCTCGATTCCCACTGCCGCATCCGCACCAAGAACATCATCCAGTTCATGGGGCTGGAGTCCGCCGATGCCGGCATGTCGCCGACCTACTGGCAGTTCCAGCAATACCCGCCGGAATTTCACTACAAGATCTCCGTGATCCACGACGGCATCGACACCAGGACCTGCGTTCCCGATCCCGACGCCTCGCTCGAGATCCGCAACACCGACGGCGCGGTAAGCACCCTGCACCAGGGCGAGGAGATCGTCACCTTCGTGGTGCGCAACCTGGAGCCCTACCGCGGCTTCCCGCAGTTCATGCGCGCCGCCGAGATCATCCTCAAGCGGCGCCCCAAGGCTCGCATCGTCATCATCGGCGGCGACGAGGTGAGCTACGGCCGCGCCCTGCCCGACGGCCAGACCTATCGCAAGCAGATGCTGGAGCAGGTCGACATCGATCCCGCCCGCGTGTTTTTTCTGGGGCGCGTGCCCTATCAGACCTTCCTCAAGGTGATCCAGATCTCCGGGGTCCACGTCTACCTGACCTTCCCCTTCGTGCTGTCGTGGTCGATGCTCGAGGCAATGTCGACGGGCTGCCTGGTCATCGCCTCCGCGACGCAGCCGGTGACCGAGGTCATCGAGGACGGGGTCAACGGGCTGCTGGTCGATTTCTTCGATCACCAGGCGGTCGCCGACCGGGTCGACGAGGTGCTGGACCACAAGGATCGCATGGCGGCGATCCGCCGGAAGGCGCGCGAGACCATCGTCGGGACCTACGAACTGGAGGACTGCCTCGCCGCCCAGATGCGGCTGGTCGACTCCCTCATCCTCGGCAAGCGCCCGCAGCCCGGCGGCACGCCCGGCCGGCCGACGATGCGGCTGCCCGGCGACGCGGCACCGGTCGCACCGGCCGGAAAGCCCACCGCCAAGAAGGCGGCGGGGAAGACCAACGCCAAGACCGCGGGCACCAAGAAGACCGCCGCCAAGAAACCGGCGGCGAAGAAAAAGCCGGCTGCCAAGAAGAAGGCCAAAGCGCGCAGCTAGGCCGTGTAGTAGGCCAGCAGGTCCTCCGCGTAGTCCTCCGAATAGACCGCCTCGGCTTTGCGCCGCGCCGCCGCGCCCACCGACGCGCGCAGCGCCGGGTCGTCATGCAGGCGCTGCAGGGCCGCCAGCGCTTCGCCCGCATCGGCGACAACGAAGCCCTCCTCCCCGTCGGCGATCACGCGGGCGGCCCCCACGCGGCGGTCGCAGACCACCGGCAGGCCGCT
>JBHJOA010000057.1:0-36052 GCA_050330205.1 Kiloniellaceae bacterium | reverse complement strand
TCAGCCGCGCGTGCGCCGCCTCGGCCAGCTGCGCCAGGCCGGTGCGCAGCGCGAGCTCGTCGCGCGCCGCCGCGGGGCCGAGCTTCTCGGCGCGATCAAGCCAGGGAGCCAGCTCGGCGGCCGGCAGCCCGGCGGCCAGGGCGGCGACGGCGGTGATGCGTCGATGCGTGAGGCGCAACTCGGCATCGAAGCCGTCGAGCGCCGGCGGCGGCGGCTCGCGGCGCACGGCGTTCGCGGCGGGCTTTTTCTTCGGCTCGGTCGGCAAATGACGCACATGTGCGTCATTTGCCGGTGTGTTGTCGTCTCGGCGAAAGCGCCCAAGGCGCAGCAGTGCGGCGATTCCCATGTTCAGTCTCCCGCGAGGTCGAGCGCCGGCGCGGCGCCGATGAATTCGATGGCCAGGACCGCGCGCGGGTCGGCATCGCCCCGGCGCGCGATCTCGATGCCCTCGGCCGCGGCGGCGCGGATGAGTGCCTCTTCGCGGCGCTCGATCTCCAGGGTCTCGTCGGCCAGCTCGGCGAGCTGGCGCTCGCGCTCGGCATCGGTCAGCGCCTTGCCGCCGGTCTCGGCGGCCTGCGCCTCGACCTCGGCGAGCAGGGCGGCCTCGAAATCGTCGCCCCAGAACCACGCCAGGATGGCCGGCGCGTCGAGGGACAGCGCCGGCACCGGGTCGCCGCCGCTCGGCCGCCGCATTTCTGTGCGCGTCAGCGGCCAGCGAATGTCGGCAACGCTGCCGCCGGGCCGCGTGACATAGCGCAGATTGGGGCGCCCCTTCTCGCGCAATTCGGCGACGTAGGTTTTCACCTGCGCCGCCGCCTCGCCGGCGTCACGGGGTGCCCGCTCGATGGCGCGGCGGCGGTCGGCGCCGGCGCCGAGCCGCGCGCGCAGATCTTCAACGCCCTGGTGCCACCCGCCGCCTGGCGCCTCAACCGCCGGCAGCGGGTGGTCGCGCATCCGCTCGACGCGGCGATCGACGAAGTCCATGCACGCCGTGAAGACGGCGATGGCCGCCTGGAAACGCGCATGCGCTCGCTCAACCAGCGGCGCCAAGCGGGCGACCTCGGCCTGGTGCGGCGCCATGCGCTGCCGCTCCAGCTCCTCCGCTGCGCGCCGGCCGGTAAGGCTGTCCAGCAGCGAGGCCAAGCGGGTCTGCCCGAAGGCGATCTCCTGCCGGTGTTCGGCCTGCTGATCGGTAAGATGCAGCGCCTCGCGCCGCAGGGCGGCGGCGTGATCATTGAGCGCGTGAAGATGCGCCGCGGCGCGCGGCGCGTGGCGCGCGATATCGGCCTTCAGGCCGAGGGTAAAGGTCGGAGTCATGGGCGGCGTTCCTTTCCGGGCCGAGGGCGGTGAAATCGTTTCACGGGAAACAACGTGAAAGCGTCAGGCGGCGGCGGAGGTGTCGCGCTCCTCGGCGCGCTGGCAGAGCCAGGCGTCGACTTCAGCGGCCGGGTAGGCCGCCACCTGCGGCGACAGTTTGACTGGCCGCGGGAACCCTTCCTTGCGGATCATGCGCGACAGCGTCGCCCGGCTGCGGACGATGCCGCGCGCCTTCAAGTCATCGAAGCGGAGAAACTGGATCATTTTTTGCCTCGCGGGTGTCAGGTTGTTTCACCGGAGGCAGAAGTAGCGCAGCGGAGACGTTACGTCTCCGCGATGAATAGGGCCGGATATTTCACAGTTGGCGCGGGCTCCAGTGTCGACCGCCGAATGCGCGTCGGAAGCGCTCGGCGAAATCGGCCAAGGATTCCCGCTGCAGGTCGTCGTACAGAGCCAACTCTACAGCGTCGAAGACGACGCCATCGTTGCAGCCGTAGTGAGGATTCTCCTCAATCTGTCGGTGGATCCGGCCAGCACCCTCGGCAGCACTCACAGCCCGCCCGACGGCATCCTCGCCGAGAAGGCGCGGCAGCTCGCGGCACTCCCAGTTTCGCAGTGTCTCCCCGGGCACCACTTGAAGCGCAACGGCAACCTCCTCCCGCGCGGCCCTCTTCCTGCCACGCTCGCCACGATGAAGATAAGCAACATGCTGGATCGCCCGCAGGCGAGCCTGGTCGTGGCTCCAAGCACCGCCGTCGCGCTTCGTCGGTACAGGCTCGAATATGGGCCGCACCTCACCCTGGCGCAGCGCCCGAAGGCCTGCTTTCAGTTGCTCGGCAAGACGCACCGGAACCACCGGCGCGACAAAGCTGAAGCCAGTCCTGTGCGTCGGCGGCGCGTGGTGCGCGGCTTCTACCATCCACAACAGCTCAACCTGTTCAGTGCCTTCCTCGGATGCACCGAGGCGGTCGAGCAGCATCTGCGCGGCCCAGCCCATTGTGTCCTCGGTCACCAGCCGCCAGATCGTTATTGCCTTTGAACATGCGGAGAGGGCGGTGTCATCATCACCGTCGGCGCCGGCGCGCTCGGCGACTACGCGACAGGCCGCGAGCCGGTCGAGCGCGTCGTGTACTCGCTGCAATCGGTCGGTCGGCATGTTGCCCTGCGACTCGCCGTCGTACACGTAGGACTGCCAGAGTTCTTCGAGGCGATCGCGGCGATCGTCGCTCATGCCCGGGCCCTCCGCTTCATCTTCACCACGTTGGCCGGCGGCGGGTTCACGATCAGCCTCAGCAAGGTCGCGAGCTTCTTCAGCGCCTCGCCGCGCTCCTTGACGTAGCTATGGCGGTTGTAGGTCGCCTGGATAGAGTCCTCGGCGTGGCCGAGCACGCGCCGCGCGATCTCGGTGGACACGCCCTGGCGGGCCAGCAGCGAGCGCGCTGTGCGCCTCAGATCGTGAAAGACCCAGGCCGGCAGGCCGTGCTTTTCCACGCTCACTTTCTTCGCGCCCGCCGCCTTCGCGCGGGCCGTCGCCACGGCTAGGTCGGCCGCCGCCTTGCCCTTGCTGTAGCCCTTGAAGTGGCCTTCGCCTCGGCCGGCAAAGACGTAGGGGTTGCCCTCGAGCTGCGGCTGCGCGCGGATGATGTCGAAGGCGAGGCCGGGCAGGGGCAGCACTTCCCCGTTGCCCTTCTCGCGGTCCTCGGTGGCGATGGTCCAGCGGCCGGCCGCGTCGACGTCCGACCACTTCATGCCGGCGATCTTCTCCAGGCGCTGGCCGGTCAGCAGGCCGAGGCGCACCAGCGCGCCGTAAGTGCCCTGACCGCCGGCCGCTTGCCACACCACCCGGATCTCGTCGTCGTCCAGCACGCGCTTGCGGCGCCGTTCCTTGGGGTCGGTGCGGCGCAGCTTGCCGGTCACCACGCAGACGTAGTCATCGTCGCGCGCCGCCTGCCAGCGCATGATGCCGCGCACCGTCGCCAACACCCGGTCGGCTTGCACCGGGCCGTTGTTGTCCTCGACGTCGTCCAGCAGCTTCGCCACGTCGCTCTTGCGGATGTCGGCGAAGGCGCGCTTCTTCCATGCGGGCAGAATGTACTTGTCGAGCTGGCGCTGCAGGTCGCGCGCCGAGCGCAGGCCCTTGGCCTTGACGTGGCGGGTCATCCAGTTGGTCGCGACCGTCTCGAAGCTGTCCGGCTCCGAGGGCGGCTTCGGGAAGGGCGACTCGCCGGCCTTGATGCGCCGGATCGCTTCGCGCGCCTTCTGGCGCACATTGTCATCTTCCGCCTCGTCCAGGCGCAGCTCGGTCCCGCCGATCGTCGCCCAGACCTGGCGCCCGTGCAGATCGCGCGCCACTGCCGCGAAGGTCTTGGCGCCAGCCGGCGACACGCGCACATAGAGCCCGGGCACGTCCTTGACGCGGACGGCATACTGGCTCGACTCGGCCTTAAGGTCGGCAACCTGCTTGTCTGTGTTCACCGGCTTTCGGGGCATGGGCGGGGCCTTTCAGCTAACAGCCAGCTAACAAACGGTGGCGTTTCAGACTGTTCCACCATCACTCAATGGCTATAATAACCGCTTGAATCAGCCATTTTGCAAGGAGATTACGACGCGATGAAATCCGATGAAACGCGGCGGAGGGTGACTTTTAATCAGCGGGTCGGAGGTTCGAATCCTCCCGGGCTCACCAGCACTTAGCTCCGGATATCGTCTTAAAAAGACGGTGTCTAAGACGGTCCTGATACCTTAGGGGCTACTGGAACACCTTGAACACGTTGAGAAGCAGGATCTCGATATGATGGGTCACGGTGTTGGCGCCGATCTTCAACGAGTTGGGATGCCCGCACCCGTTGCGCCGATCGAGGCACGCCTTCAGCTCCTTCTTGACGTTCTTGCCGATGATCGATAGCCCGTTGAGGCGCTCCAGGAAGTCGACTTCAGGCATCTTCCCTAAATCATCAGTGGACCTTGCCGGCTTCCACCGGGCATCCACGCGCCTTGCCTCGGCGTTGAAAGCCTTTAGATGCGAAGTGTGGACATACCGGTGTAAGACATCAACAGCGGCGAGCCACGACATCACGATCGCCGATCGGTGAAGCTCAAGCTCGTAGCACCTGATTGCTTCCTCGACAAAAGCCCGCGTGTCGTGGTTCTTGATGTTCTGAAGCTCCTGTCGCAGGTCTGTTGCAACTTGGACTGCCGCTGGGCTTATTTTGGTCACGCCTAGCCCCCGAAGGTGAAGCTTGCCTCCTTCCGAAATCTTCCAGCCAATCGGCGTTCTAATGGCGAGGCCGTTCGACCTCCCTAGCACGTCCGATAGATTCCAGCGGCCGGGGATGCGGAAGCCGGCCTCACTCGCGCATTGCTTAATCTCCTTGATCTGGCATGGCTTTCCAATCGCCGTCAGAATGAGCAGCAATTTGTCCAGTCTCGGGAGATCGCGCTGAAGCCAAGACTCGAGGTCATTCTTGCTCAGCAAGCTTGGCCCCCAAATTCTTTTTCTCGTTCGCCGGCAGTGCATATGTGTTGTTGGCAACGAGACGCAGGCGATCAGCCTTGACCATGGTTTTGAGGTACTTGCTCAGGTTATCGCGGTAGGTGGATTTAAAGAAGGAAGAGGCGGTCTGGATCTCTTTCAGCAGTTCCACGCGCGTGAACCGCTCTTTGTTCTCCACTAGAGTAAGCCGCGCAGCGGCGGCCATGATCAGGTCCGGACCCGTCTTGGATTTGATCTTCGTGGCGATGGTGTTTGTTGAATGGTCAGCGCCCGGCGGCAACGCCGGCGATGCGTTTCCATCAGTCTGTGCCGGGGCCGGCTCAATAGGAATCTTCGACCGGTGCTTCCAGTAAAAGCTGGCGGTCTCTTCCACAAGGTTGAGAAATCCGTCAGCAAGATACGAGGAACTCCCCTCGTATTCGATTTCCAACTGACCGATTTTCATACGGATCTTGGCGATCTCCTCGCCCATGAGTCTCCTCCATTCAGTTGCAGCGCCTGGGCTGCCGCTTGTTGTCGAGAGCTGTCGCTCTCATTCACCGATCATTGCCTCCACAGCTTTGATACCGGTCACGGTGATCTTATACGTTTTGCGGGCTTGCCGACTCTTGCCGCTCTTCTTCAGTTGCAACACCAGGGCAGGCTTCTGGCCTCTCAGCGCATCAATTGCCGTGGTGATGTTGGTGATGCCGTGACCAAGGTGCTTCAACTCCTTGTTCACGGCGAAGCCTTCGAAGCTGTCTGTACCCTGGCAAACCTGTAGCCAGTAAGCTGCAACCAGCGCCTTGTCGGCGTTGCTCCTCGGCTGCGCTGCGTCATAGATCTCCGCAAAAGAACTGTAGTCTCGGCTGGGAGCCGGCCGCCCAGTGGATCCTTCATCGCCCTCTTCTTCGGTGGGGCCACTGCTGGGGTCGACCGTCGCCAGGCTCGGCGGAGCTATGCCCAAGCGGTCGACAATGTACTCAATTACCCTGCGGCGCGCGTCTTCCCCCAGAGGATTCAGGGCCTTGTAGACGGTTTGCATTGCCGCGAACTCTTCGTCGGCGTTCGCTTCCGATCCATCCATTGGCAATTCTCCATGGTTTCTCCCGATGCAGTATATGCCGTAATGAAATCGTGTCAAGAGCAGCGTGAAAAGATTGTTAACACGACTGCCCTTTCTGCATTGCGTCAAAGCCAGCGGTGCATGGGCTATATCAAGCAATGTAACACTAAAGAGCCCAGAGATACGTGAAGCAAGACACAGCATGTTATATTAAGAATATTCGTAATAACGAATCTAGCGTTACGGCATATATCGATAGCTTGCCCGAAAGTCAGGCCGCTTCAAGGGATTCGACCGGAAGTTCAACCGGGCAGGCGCACAAATGAGGGGGTGCCGCAGCTTGACGTAGAGGTTGCTGGCATTAATGCGCGCAAACCATCCTGTAACACTAGCTGCATATTATGATGGATCGGAGAGAACGCGAGGCCGCACGGCAGCACAGATATGCTAGCGCTTTCGGCGGCTGCTGGGTGCGCTCTTTGCGCGGCATTTGCGGGGTCCTATGTCCTCGTCACCCCTACCGGTTCGCCCCCAGTGCTTCGCGACGCGCTCTCAACTGCCACCGCGCGTCATAGGGCACGTAGCGCGTCGTGGTGCTCTAAGGCGAGGCGCCGGCCCGGCTCCGCCATGTGGGAGCGGCGCTGGACCGTGGGCACGGCCTCAACCTGCTCGGCGTGGCGCTCCGCTGCTGTCTTGCTGGCGTTCATCGCAGCATCTCCCGGAACTTCCGCACCGCCGGGTCGGCCGCCGCCGCGTCGCTGAGCCCAGGGGTGGGGGTGCTGTCTCGCAGCGCGCCGAGCTCCTTCTCGGCGATGGCCTGGAGGCGCTGCACGACCATCTCGCGCGACGCGCCGGTGTCCCGCATGATTCCGGCGATGAGCGCCTCGTCGCGCGGCAGCGCCTCGTAGGTGGCCTCCATCTTGCCCAGGAGGTGGGCAACCTCCCGCTGGTCCATTTCGGGCACATGGTTTACAGGTGATACCGGATAGATGGTTTACACCTTCTCCGGGGCGAAGGGGTTGGGCGCCGGCCGAGGCACCCGTTCCCTCGCCATTGTCGGGTGTGCCGCAGATCACAATGACGCTCGATCGCCGGGCTGGAGACGCGGAGGGCGCTGCAGACCCGGCCGGTGTCGCACCGAAGGAGATGACGAGCCGACTCGGGGTCTGCCAGATCCGTCGGATCGCGGCATCATGCGCTAACCCGGCTGTGGCACCTCGCGGCGCAGGGCCACCTGCCAAACGCCGCCCGGAGCTTCGCGGGCGAAACTCTCGACGCCCCGGCCCCTGAGAAGCCGCCGGAGGGGGCGCGGGTGAAACGGGGCCTCGAGGACGAGGACATCGTCCGCTTCCAGCTTTTCAACCTCTCCCAAAATCAGCATGAGAGGCTCAATACCGGCCTCGAAGACCGGCCGCAGATCCAAAGTCGCCGCGTGCCGCTCGCACTCGATCCAGCCTGCGGCAAGCGGTTCATCCGCGGCTGCCGGCACCTCTTCGTCGGGCACGCCGCCTCTCGCGATCTCCACAAGTGTCGGGACCGGCAGGTCTATCATCCTCGCCATGTCCGCAAGCCGGAGCTCCCGAGCAACCAGCTCGTCGTTCAGCACGCGCTGGAACTTGACGGTCGCTGGGTGATATTCGACCACGCGCTCGAAGAAGTCCTCGTCGGCCAGCATGGCATCGATGAGCTTGGTTTCGGCTGTAGGACCCGTCATGACAGAATCTCCAAACTTCGCGTGGCGTTCGACCTGCGCGGGACGACGGCACTCGATGGGGCGGGCGCAACGAATCTTCCCGCCCGGGCTAACAGGTGCGGCGGATTGAACCTGCGCCCAATGGAGACTGGTGTCTTTGCGCTGGCGCAAGGTCGCGCAAGGGACCGGGCACGGAATCCGCACTCGACCGGCCCGCGCCGCGGCGAAAGCGCGCGGGCGGTTGTTTCTTCCCGATGATCCCTGCACACTGCCGCGGCTGGGGCAGGCATGAAGAAGGGGGGCGGCCATCCGCGCGCTGCTACTCGTTGTCCTCTATCTCGGCGTGACCCTGCTGCCGCTGGCGCTGGCCTGGGCGGGGGCGCGGCCGCCGCGATCGCTGTGGGACGAACTGGCGACCGGGGCCGGCATGCTGGCCTTCGCCATCATCCTGGTCGAGTTCGTGCTGTCCGGTCGCTTCCGCAGGGTGTCCGGGAAGATCGGCATGGACGTCACCATGCGGGCGCACCAGTTGCTGGCGCGCAGCGCGCTGGTGCTGGCGCTTGTCCACCCGTTTCTCTACACCACCGGCTTCAATCCGCCGCTGCCGTGGGACGGCAGCCGCCAGGCGACCCTCGGCGGCGACGTCGCGTCGCTGGCCACGGGGGTGCTGGCCTGGGTGCTGCTGCCGGCCTTCGTGCTGATCGCCATCGGCCGCGACCGCGTCGGCTACAGCTACGAGACCTGGCGCTGGATGCACGGCCTGGGCGCGCTGCTGATCGCCGGCCTGCTGCTGCACCACGCGCTGGCGGCGGGACGTTACAGCGGCGATCCGCTGCTGGCCGTTGTCTGGGTAGCGCTCTTCGCCGTCGCCCTGCTGTCCCTGGTGCAGGTCTACCTCGTCAAGCCACTGCTGCAGCGGCGCCGTCCCTGGACGGTCGCGGGAGTGCGGCCGGTCGCCCTCAAGACCTGGGAATTGACGCTGCAGCCGGAGGGCCACAAAGGGCTCGACTACGCGGCAGGCCAGTTCGTCTGGCTGAACGTCGGCAACAGCCCGTTTTCCCTGCGTGAGAATCCCTTCTCGATCAGCTCGGCGCCGGGCGGCGGTGCGAACCTCCAGTTCATTATCAAGGAACTGGGCGACTTCACGCGCGGAATCGGCGCCATCGCGCCGGGAACGCGCGCCTATGTCGACGGGCCGCACGGCACCCTCGTCGCCGCCGACGATGGCGCCACGGGGATCGCCCTCATCGCCGGCGGCGTCGGCGTGGCGCCGCTCCTGGGCATCCTGCGCCAGCTTCATCACGATGCCGATCCGCGGCCGACGGTGCTGGTCTACGGCAACCGAGTGGCCGAGCAGATCGCCTGCCGCGAGGAACTCGAGGCCTTGGCGCGCGACCACGGCACGCGGGTGGTCCACGCATTGTCGGAGCCGCCGGCCGGCTGGACGGGCGCCGTCGGCATGGTCGACGACGCCTTGATCCGCGAGGTCTTCGCGGCAGCGGATGCGCCCGACGCTGCGGATTGGCTCTACGTGCTCTGCGGCCCGCCGGCGATGATGGAAGGCGTCGAGGACTGCCTCATCGACCTCGGCGTGCCGGCCCGCCGCATCCTCTCGGAGAGGTTCAGCTATGACTGACGCTCTGGCAAAGCTGCCGGCCCGTCACCGGGTACTCGGCCTTTACTGGGCGCTCAATGCCGTGCTGCTGGTGGCGCTTCTGGCCTTCGCCCTGCGATGACGCCCCCTTGCTTGTTTCAGATCAAGCCGCCACCGGCGAATCCGCGGTAGAAGGTTAGCAAATTACCGGCGAGGGCGGAGCAAATCGTGGCGGCAAAGCGGGAGACCTGGGCCTCGGGACGGGGCTTCGTGCTGGCGACCATCGGCGCCGCCGTCGGCCTCGGCAACATCTGGCGGTTCTCCTATGTCGCCGGGGAGAACGGCGGCGGCGCCTTCCTCGTCGTCTACCTGGTCAGCGTCGCCCTGGTCGGGGCGCCCATCGTCATCGCCGAACTGGCGCTCGGCCGCCGGTCGGAGGGCGATGCGGTGGCCGCTTACGAACGCACCTCCGCCACCTCGCGGTGGCGACTTGCCGGCTGGCTCGCCGTGGTCGCCAGCTTCCTCATCCTCAGCTACTACTCGGTGATCGCCGGCTGGGCCCTGAAATATTTCCTTGGCGCCCTGACCGGGGACCTCTGGGACGCGGCGGCGGGCGGCTACGGCGGCTATTTCACCCGCTTCATCGGCAATCCGGGCGAGGCGGTCGGCTGGCAGATGGCGATGCTCGCGGCCACCATGTTCGTGGTCGCCGGCGGCGTGCAGCGCGGCATCGAGGCGGTGAACCGCGTTCTCATGCCGCTGCTGGCCCTGGTCGTCGTTGCCCTGGCGGCCTACGCGGCTACCCTGCCGGGGGCCGGGGCGGGCTGGCGTTTCCTGTTCCTGCCCGACTGGTCGGTACTGCTGCGCGGCGAGGTTCTGGTGGCCGCCCTCGGCCAGGCCTTCTTCTCCATCGGCCTCGGCATGGCGATTTTCATCACCTACGGCAGCTACATGAAGCAGTCGACGCAGCTGCCGCGCTCGGCCGCCGCCATCGTCGTCGGCGACACGCTCTTTGCCATCGTCGCCGGCCTGGCGATCTTTCCCGCGGTCTTCGCCTTCGGCATGGACCCCCAGGCGGGACCGCAGCTCGCCTTCATCACCCTGCCGCAGATTTTCCTGGCGATGCCGGGCGGCATCGTCGTCGGCATCGTCTTCTTTGGCCTGCTGACCTCGGCGGCGATGACCTCGATGATCGCCCTGCTCGAGGTGCCGGTCGCCACGGTAATCCATCGCACGCGGCTGCGGCGCTGGAGCGCGGTCACCCTGGTCGGCACCGGCGTCTTCGTCGTCGGCCTGCCCTCTGCACTTAGCTACGGCCTGCTGGCGGAGGCGCAGATCGCCGGGCGCGCGATCCTCGACTTCGTCGACCAGAGCGTGTCGAACTACCTGCTGCCCCTGGCGGGCATCCTGGTCTGCATCTATGTCGGCTGGCGCTGGCGGCGCGAGGAGGCCCTGGCGGCCAGCGGCCTCGAAGGTTCCGTGCCGCGGGCGGTGTGGCTGTGGCTGCTGCGCGTCGTGGCGCCGGCGATGATCCTGCTGGTGCTGCTCGACTCCGCCGGCTTCATCTAGCGGCTCGCCATCTAACGGTCGTCGCGCGGGTTCTGCTCGCCGCGTTCCAGCAGCATCAGGTTGGCGGCCAGCGACACCGATCCGAAGGTGATGAAGAGTCCGAAGAACAGCAGGGCGATCACCAGCCAGGGCGCCTCGCTGGCGAGGGCCAGGCTGCGCAGGCCGGCGAGGTCGCTGGCCAGGATGGCGGCGCCGAAGAGGGCGCCGGCGCCCAGGCCCATGGCCAGGTGTCGTGCCACGAAGCGCAGGGCCGACCGGTCGTTCGCGCTCAGCATCGTCGTTTCCAGGGTAGTCGCGGAACCCGCTCCAGCCCCAAAGATCGTGCCGGCGACCGGTCTTCGCAAGGGGGGCGGTGGGGTCCGATTGTCGCAGGCGGGCGGTGGCAATCCGCACAGACCCGCCGCCGGCCCCGTGGGAAAATTAGCGGCAAATACCGGGTACTTTTGAACGGCAGTCTAGTAACCGAACGTTAAAGGAAGGCGTGCAGGCTAGGGGCGTGCGTAAGCATGAACGAGGTTGAGCAATGTCCGATCGAACTTCCTTCGACGCAGTGCGCTGGATCTCCGATGCCTTCCGGGCCGGGATCTTCGCGCGGGTGAACGCAAACGGCGACCTTGCCCTGGACGTGGTCAACGCCTGCCCCAAGGCGACGGAAGAGCTGCTCGGCCGTCTGAGCGGGCACTCCGAGGCCGTGATCCTGCAGATGCCGAAGCCCGACAGCGACGTCGTCTATATCAACTGATCTCAACTGAAGAGCCGGAAACGGGCGGCCGTCCGGCGGCGTCAGGCCGACCCGGTCAAGCCGCCCGGCTTAGGCGTACGCGCTCGGCGGGGAAGCGGATAGTCACCGTGGTTCCCCGGTTCGGCGCACTCTCGACCGACAGGCTGCCGCCGTGCGCCTCGGCGAAGCGCCGGCACAGCGGCAGGCCCAGGCCCGCACCCTCGTGCCGCCGGCTGAGGCGGCTGTCCACCTGACCGAAGGCCTCGAGCGCGATCGGAATCTGCTCCGGGGTCATGCCGACGCCGGTATCGGCAAAGTCGATGCGCGCGCCGTCGCTGCCGAACGAGAGGGAGACGCGGATGCTGCCGCCGACCGGCGTGAACTTCAGGGCATTCGACAGCAGGTTGAGGGCGATCTGCTTCAGCCGCCGGCGGTCGGCCAGCAGCCTGGGCGCGCCGTCGGGGAACTCCGTGACGAGGTCGATTCTGGCCTCGCGAGCCTCCGGCGCCACCAGGCGCAGGCTGTCCGAAAGGACTTCCGCCACGTCCAGCGGTTCCTCCTGCAACTCGAGGCGGCCGGCGTCGGCCTTGGAGAAATCGAGGACGTCATTGATCAGGCTCAGCAGGTGAGTGCCGCTGTCGTGGATGTCGCCGATGTACTCGAGGTAGCGTGCATGCCCGAGCGGCCCCAGGGACTGCGTCTTCAACAGCTGGGAAAAGCCGATGATGGCGTTCAGCGGTGTGCGCAGCTCGTGACTCATGGTCGCCAGGAACTGCGACTTGGCCTGGCTCGAGGCGGCGGCCGCTTCCAGGGCCAGGCCGAGATTGCGGGTCGTCGCCTGCAGCTCGGCCTGGGTATCTTCCAGCTCGCGGACATGCTGGCGCAGACGTACGGCCTCGCTGGCGTTGCGGTCGGCGAGATAGGAGTCGATGGCGGCACTGGCCATGCCGATCACCAGCAGCAGGCCCGCCACGGCGGCGACGACGATTGCCAGTGACTGGCGTTCGAGCCCGGAGCCGCTCACCGGCGTCGCCAGCGGATCGAACTCCAGGGTCACGCCGGTCATGCCGGTGAAGTGAAGGCCACAGATCGCCAGCACGAAAAGGGTAACGACCAGGCAGTGGCCCTTCGGTCCCTTTGCGCGCGGCAGAAGGGCGAAGGCCGCGACCGAGAGCAGGACGCCGAAGACGACGGAGGCCGCGACGTAGCCGTAGTCCCAGGTGAGGGTGAACCAGCCCTCGGAGGCGGCCATTCCCGTGTAGTGCATGGCGCCGATCATCGACCCGGCGACCGCTCCGCCGAGCATGCGCAGGCCCTGCAGGGCGAGCCAGAGGGCCAGGCCAGAGAAGACCACCGCAATGGCCGCCGAGAGAACCGTCAAGGGAAGGTCGTAGCCCGTCAGCAGCGGCGTGCGGTAGGCGACCATGGCGATGAAATGAGTGGCCCAGACGCCGCCGCCCATGGAAACCGCCGAGGCTGCCAGCCAGGAGTACCTCTGACGGGAGGCCTGCTGCTCCGCGCGGTGCAGCTGGCTGAAGGCCGCGTGACTCGCGAGCAAGCAGATCAGGCCGGCGACGACGACAAGCCAGAGGTTGTGCTCGTCGACGATGCAGCCGACAACATTAGTCATTCCAGTCCCTACCCAAGATTCCGGATCGATCGATGGCAGCCAGATTTTCAGATTGTGGTTTAGGTGCCGTTAATTATTGCCGGTTTTCCCTGGGTTTCTTCCGGAATCGACGCTTGGCTTCGGACTGAAGGGGCGCCGAAGCGTTCAGCGTACGCCGCCGATTTGCACATCGTTGTCGAGGATCAGGCGGCGCAGCACCTCGAGGCCCTTTTCCAACTCTTCGTACTCGCGGCGGGCGAGGCTCAGTTCCTCGACCGCGGTCTTGCGGCTGCACTGGCTGCGCGGCAGTTCCATCAGCGCTGCCAGGTAGCGGCCCTTGGCGTGCGCGGCGCGGCGCACCAGCGCCCGGATTTCGCTCTGCTTCAGGTGCACCAGCACGGACATGATCTCGCGCTTGGACTGCTCCTGGATGGTGTCCTCGATCTGCTCGACGAAGGCGCCGGCGGTGACCGGCTCCGGCGCCGGCTCGGGCACGGCCAGGGCGTCCTCGAGCATGCGCAGGCGCTCCTTAGGCTTGCCGCTGCTGCGGTGGAACCACTGCAGGGCGCCCTTGCCGCGATTGTCAGGGCCGCGATTGTCAGGGCCACGGTTGTCGTCGAGTCCGGTCAGTTCGGCCAGGGTCATCGGGGTCTCCCATCCGTGT
Organism: Kiloniellaceae bacterium; assembly: GCA_050330205.1. Taxonomy (GTDB): domain Bacteria; phylum Pseudomonadota; class Alphaproteobacteria; order Kiloniellales; family Kiloniellaceae; genus Pelagibius. The sequence goes on along the minus strand of JBHJOA010000057.1, from coordinate 22,347 downwards.
CCGGGGCCGCCACGACCCCCGATCACAGGATGCAATCCCCGGGCCATGGCCGGGCAGCGGAAATCCAAGAGATTCTGGCGATTCAGCCGGGTGGGCGAGGGAACGGCCCGGCAACGCCGGCCGGGCGGCAGGCAGGATCTGCCGCGCCCGGGCGGACCGTGACGGAACGGCGGAGGGAGAGGGGCCTCAGTCGGCCGCGTAGCGACGCGCCACGCTCGGCGCGAAGTCGTCGTTGGCGGCGGCCGGCAGGCGGGGCAGGCCGTCCGGCGCGCTGGCCAGGCGGCGGACCCGCGCCCGCACCCGGCGGAGCCCGGCGCGGTTGCGGCTGGCCAGGCGCCAGCGCCGCAGCAGGCGCCAGGCGACCACCGCGCCGAGGATGCCGAGCCACATGTAGGGATACCACCAGGGCATCAGGACGACGAAGTCGTGGAGCAACTGGTAGTAGGGGTCGGAGGCCGCATCGGGACCGTAGATCCACTGCAGAACTGCCAACATCGCACCGCATTCCCTGCTTGGGCCCCTTGCGCCGGCGCCCGGTTGGTTAAATATCTGTAAAGAATATTATGAGGATTCCAGTGCGAAGTTCAAGTAAAATTTTACTCATTATTAACCATGTTAATCAGTATTTGAGTAAAATAACTGACAAATCCGAATAGTACTGGGAAAGGCGGTGCGGGGTTCCGCTGCCGCCGTTACTGTTCGGGAAAGCCGCAGGCCCAGCGGTTGTAGGTCTCCTTGGCGGGGACGCCGGGCTTGGCGGGCTCGATGTGGCTGAGGCCGATGAAGATGCGGTCCCCGGAGCCGGCGATGGCGGCGGTGGAGTCCACGTAGTTCAGCCGGCCGCGGTAGAACAGCCGGGGGTTCTCCGGGGTAATGGTGAAGGAGGGCATCTCGGAGATCAGGCCGCTGGCGCGATCGAGCAGGAACAGTTCCACCGGATGGCCGGCCTCCCACACCGTGGTGCCGATGGTCACCAACAGCATCTCCTCGCTCTTGTAGCCGCCGGTGTCGCCGTCGAGCAGGTAGCCGAAGCCGCGCCAGCACTCGGTGCGCGGCGGGTCGGCCTGGGCCAGGGCTTGCGGGGCGGCGGTGCCGAGGGCGGCGGCGAGCAGGGCGGCCGGGAGGCGGCGCATGGGGTCAGTCCGCGGAGCCGCCGCTGGCGCAGTTCACGCAGGTCGGCAGGGTGGGGTCCAGTTCCAGGCGGCGTAGCGGGATCTGCTCGCCGCAGGCGACGCAGTAGCCGTAGTCGCCCTCTTCGATGCGCTTCAGGCTGGCCTCGATGCGCCGCAGCTCGAGCTGGCGGCGCCGCTCGGACTCCAACGACATGGCCTGGTTCTGCAGGGCATCCATGCGCGACAGCCTGCCCACTCTGGTCTGGTCGAGTTCGACGGGTTTCCGGCTCTCCGCGCTGCTGCCCACCAAGTCGAGGAGTTCACGGCGGCGGGCGATCAGACGATCGCGGAATACGGAAAGGTCTAACTGGACCTGGTTACTCATGCACCATGATGACCGCCGCCGTTTCGCAGGACAAGGGCCTTGGGGCCGGGATCCTGCGGGGGCGCTCGGCGGCGCTGGTGGCGCAGAACGGCGGGGAGAGCGGGGCAGCAGTGGGATGACCTGCAGGATGGCGAAACCCCGGCCGTCTTCGGGGGTTGGTAGACATGAAGTCATACAGGGAGGCAGGGCCTCGTATCCTGCAGGTTCACCCTACCATTGAGACTAAATTCTGTCTGATCCGCCGTGGGTGATCTTTTTGTGTCAAGGCCGTAAGAGTTTCCCTTATGTATTTGTGGGAAAACGGTTTGGGCCGGAGTCAGCCGTGCGGGCCGCGGTGATGCTCGTCGTCGTGCCCTCGACGGTTTGAGTAGAACACCAGGAACATCAGCCCGCCGCCGAGCGCCAGGGAGAGCAGGCCGCCGAGCGTCATGGCGATCAGGCCGTGCAGGCCGATATCGACGTCGCCGACGCTCCACCACAGATAGATGCCCGCCAGCAGGGTGGCGACCAGCAGCACGGCGAGGACGGCGATCACGGCGGCGGTTTTCATCGCGGGATCTCGTCGGATCCGGAGAGGGGAAGCCCGCGCAGCCACGGGCCAATGGCGCCAGCATGGCGCCCGCACGCCGGCCGCGTCCAGGGCTTTTTATGCCGGTGAGACCCGCGTTTCCGGGGCCGAATTTTCCATTGCCCTTTTGGGCGAGGTCGGTATAACTCCCGCTCCGAGCCGGTGGCCATGCCAGCGGACACCTGCGGCTGTGGCGGAATTGGTAGACGCGCAGCGTTGAGGGCGCTGTGGGGGAAACCCCGTGGAGGTTCAAGTCCTCTCAGCCGCACCAATCGTCCGGGCTCTGGAAATCGACGGGTGGGGCCCCACCTGTTCACAGCGATGCGGCTGTGGCGGAATTGGTAGACGCGCTAGCTTCAGGTGCTAGTTTCCGTACGGAAGTGGAGGTTCGAGTCCTCTCAGCCGCACCATCGCCGGGAAGTCCTCTCTCCGGCCCGCGCCCCGATCTGATTCGCATTCTGTAAATCGCCTCGCCTCTTGCGGCGGCCTCGCGCGGCATCCCGGCCCGGCCGGCCGGTGCCGCCCCAGGTCGCGTCCGCCGTCGCTGTGGATGAGTCGCGGCAGGAGCGACCGCGCGCGGAGCGCAACGGCCCGGCGGAAGGTCGGCGAGAGCGCCGGATTTCAAGCATTAGCGGCGATATGAGAAGTCGCGCTTGCGGAACAGCGAATCTCGGATTAGCATGTGGTATATTAAATACCAGAAAGCCTCCTGCAGAGCCGAAACCGGCGAGGGCGGCTGGAAAGTCAAAGAAGATCAATCTGTTCCGGCCAGCGGAACGAGGGGAGGGCGCAAAACCAAGCTTGGCCAATGAGCGCAGGATCGTGCAGTATCGACGGTCCACACCAACATCGGGGTCCAACGCACATCCATGATCAATCAACATGGACCCCGCTAGGCAAGAGCCTAAGAGGGAGGAAACCATGCGTAGTTTTGAGAAAGCAGGAGTGCTGTCGCTTTCGGTTGCGGCGGCGTTTGCGGTCGGCGTAACCGCCGCACCGCAGGACGCGTCGGCCTGGGAGCCGACGAAGCCCATCGAGTTCGTCGTCCAGACGTCGCCGGGCGGTGGCTCTGACACCTACACCCGCATCTGGCTGGGCATCATCGAGAAGTACAATCTGTCGCCGGTGCCAATGACTCCGGTGAACATGCCCGGCGGCGCGGGCGCCGTCGCCCTGACCTACCTCTACAACCAGAAGGGCGACCCGCACTACCTGACGCCGACCCTGAACAGCATCGTCACCACGCCGATGCAGCAGAAGATTCCGGTGATGTATCCGTCGTCGGATCTGACCCCGGTGGCGCTGATGACCATCGACCCCTTCCTGCTGTGGGTGAACCCTGCGAAGTACAAGAGCTGGGAAGACTTCGAAGCGGCCTGCAAGGCGGGCCGACTGACCGCCACCGGCACCGGTGCGCGCCAGGAGGACGAGATCCATCTCGGCCTGTTCCAGCAGGCCTCCGGCTGCCAGCAGTTCAGGTACGTCCCTGAGTCGGGCGGCGGCAAGGTCGCGGCCTCGGTCGCCGGCGGGCATACGGATTTCAACTTCAACCAGCCGGCCGAAGCGATGCCGCACTATCCGGACAAACTGATTCCGATCATCGCCTTCGCCAAGGAGCGTTTCGCCACCTGGCCGGAAACCCCGACCCATTGGGAACTTGAAATCGGCACCGCGAACGACAACGAGTACGCCTTGCTGATGGACCTGGAGACCGGTCTGCACCAGCACCGTGGCCTGATCGGCTCGCCCGACATGCCCGAGGAGGCGAAAGCCTGGTACAACGACCTGTTCAAGAAGGTCTTCGACGCTCCCGAGTGGCAGGACTTCATGGAGAAGAACGGCATGATCGCCACCTACCGGGGCCCGCAGGAGTACGCGGAGTGGCTCGTTACCTTCGAGGACAACCACGCCGACATGATGAGCGACGTGTTCGGTTGGGAACTGCGCGACGACCTCAAGAAGCGCCGGTAGGGCGTAGGTCGTAAAGCCCGTAACGCGAAGCTGTTTCAGTTCCGAAGGGGAAGGTCATGACGTCCGCACTGCTCCGTCTTACCCACCATGCGGTGGAACTCGGCGTGGCGATCCTGTTCATCGCTTTGGGCGGCCTGATCTTCTACGACGCAGCGCGTTTGGGACCGGGCTGGGGGGAATCAGGACCCCAGCCCGGTTTCTTCCCCTTCGTCCTTGCCTTGGCCCTGACCCTCAGTGCCATCGCGATCATGATCATCGCTTTTCGCAATCCGGAACGAGAGCCGTTCTTCGAAGTTTCCAACGAAATCGAAGATCTGCTGAAGGTCGGCACGCCGATCCTGATCGCGGTGATCGCCATTCCCTGGCTGGGGCTGTACATCACCTCCGGGGTCTACCTCGGCCTCTTCATGGCCCTGTACGGCAGGTTCAGTTGGTACTCGTCGCTGGCCGGAGCGGTCCTGCTGCCGGGCATCATGTGGGTCATCTTCCGTGAAGGCTTCAACATCTCCATGCCGTTGAGCGTCTTCTACCGGATGGACGTCCTGCCGCTCTAAGTACCGGTTCATAAACAAGAATTTTTGAGGAACGGGGGGCACCGCGATGGAATCTCTTGACCTTTTGATGACGGGTTTCGAGGCCCTGATGACGCCGACGCGCCTCGGCTTCATGATGCTCGGCGTCATTCTCGGGCTGCTCGTCGGCGTCATTCCGGGCGTCGGCGGCACCACCGGCGTCGCCATCCTGCTTCCTGTCACCGTGTTCTTCGAGCCGGTGTCCGCGATCGTCATGCTCGCCGGCATCTACTGGGGCGCCATGTACGGTGGCCTGATCACCTCGATCCTCTTTGCCGTGCCGGGCAATCCCTGGTCGGTCGCGGTCATGTTCGACGGGCGGCCGCTGGCGATGCAGGGCAAGGCCGGGTACGCCATGGCGACCGGCTTCTGCGTATCCTTCTTCGGCGCCATCTTCGCCGCCGTGCTCTTCACGTTCTTCGCCGTGCCCTTCGCCGAGATGGCGCTGCGCTTCGGCCCGCCGGAGATGTTCGCGGTGCTGATGATCGCCTTCGGCACCTTCGTCGGGCTCGGCGGCCAGCCGGCCAAGGCCACCATCATGATCGCCGCCGGCTTCCTGCTGTCGACCGTGGGCCTCGATGTGGTGACCGGCGCCCCGCGTCTGACCTTCGGCAGCATCGACATGATGCAGGGCTTCCACTTCGTGCCGATCACGATCGGCCTGTTCGGTGTCGGCGAGGTGCTGGCCAACGCCGCCGACCGCTACAAGGTGCAGATCGAGGAGGTGACGAAGCAGGCCAAGCTCGGCCTTCACGACATCACCGCCGGCGCCAGGGCGGTCCTGAGCAACATCGGCCTGGCCAGCGGCTCGGCGCTGCTCGGCTTCTTCACCGGCATCCTCCCGGGCGCCGGCGCGACCCCGGCCTCCTTCATGGCTTACGGCATCGCGCAGAAGTTCTCGCGGCATCCGGAGAAGTTCGGCAAGGGCGCCATCGAGGGCGTGCTGGCGCCGGAGGCGGCCAACAACGCCGCCGGCACCGGCTCCATCCTGCCAATGCTGGTGCTCGGCATTCCCGGTTCGCCGACGGCGGCGATCCTCATGGCCGGTGTGTTCATGTGGGGCTTCATTCCCGGGCCGCGCCTGTTCACCGAGCAGCCGGAGTTCGTATGGAGCTTCATCTCCAGCCTCTACCTGGCCAACATCGGCGCAATTATTATCTGCCTGACCGCGACGCCGCTGCTGGCGTTGATGCTGCGGACTCCCTACGCGATCATGGCGCCGGTCATCATCGTGCTATGCTTCGTCGGCGCCTACGCGATCCAGGCTTCGTTCCTCGACGTCTGGTACGTCTTCATCTTCGGTATCATTGGTTTCGTGCTGCGCCGACGGCAGTATCCGCTGGCACCGCTGGTGGTGGCGCTGGTACTCGGTGCCTCGACCGAGGAGGCCCTGCGCCAGAGCCTCATCATGAGCGACGGCTCGATGTTCATCTTCTTCGACCGACCGTTGTCGTCGCCGATCATGATCGTCGCGATCCTGCTGTTCCTGTTCCCGCTGTTCCAGATGTTCTGGCGCCGGAGCCGGGCGCAGCGCCAGTAAGACGGGCAAGACGGGACCGGAGGCTGCTCCGGTCCCATCTTGCCAGTGGCCGTCCGCCGGGCGGGTGCTATTATCGGGTTTCCATAGGGATGTGCCGCCCGGCAAAGGCCGCGGCGGCGCGTTCCGTTGATTCCCTGAGCAGACGAGGAGTTTTCCAGGATGGCTGCCGCAAAGCTCCAGATCGCGCCGATCGACGTCGATTTCAGTCTCAAGACCAGGACTTACGAGGCTCTGAAGGAATCGATCACCTCGATGAACATCTACGCGCTGGCGGAGGAGCCGCGGCTGGACGAGCGCCGGCTGTCGGAGGAACTCGGCGTCAGCCGGACCCCCGTGCGCGAGGCGCTGGCGCGCCTGGAGCAGGAAGGCTTCGTGCGCACGGTGCCGCGGCGCGGCGTCTTCGTCACCCGCAAGAGTAAGCGCGAGGTGCTGGACATGATCCACGTCTGGGCCGCCCTTGAAAGCATGGCGGCCCGACTGGTCACCGAGCGGGCTTCCGACAAGGAGATCGCGACTCTGCGCAAGATGTTCTCCACCTTCCGGGAAGACCGGCAGCCGGTGGCGCAGATCGACGAGTATTCGGAAGCCAACATCCGCTTCCACCAGACCATCCTGAAGTTGAGTCACTGCGACCTTCTCGACCGGATGGCGGAAAACCTGTTCTACCACATGCGCTCGATCCGCCAGCAGACCATCCACGAGGCGGACCGCGCGAGCCGGTCGATCATCGACCACATGGCGATCATCGAGGCGCTCGAGAAGCGGAATACCGAGGTGGCGGAGCGTCTGGTACGCCAGCACACCCTGGACCTCGCCGCCCACGTCGAAAAGAACGTCGACTACCTGGATTGAACCGTGCCCTAAGCGGCAGCGGCGGCAGGGTTTTGTCGCGGTTTCCCAGTGCGTCGGGGGAGAATCGCTTTCGCTGGCATCCGGGCCGCACGCCCCCATATCATAGGCCCGACGGGGCCACGGGACCCGGGAAGGCCGCCGGGCGGCGGCCGGCATCGATGTGCAAGGAAGGAGCCACGCCAGGTGGCAGACGGAACCAAGAACGGGGCGACGGCGCGGCTGCGTAACTATTTCCTGGCCGGCGTGCTGGTCACCGCACCGATCAGCATTACCTTCTGGTTGACCTGGCGGGTCATCAGCTTCATCGACGACCGCATCACGCCCTACATCCCGGCGCACTGGAACCCGGAGACCTATCTGCCCTTCGGAGTTCCCGGCCTCGGGCTCATCGTCGCGGTGCTCGCGCTGACCCTGACCGGCTTCCTCGCCGCCGGCTACGTCGGGCGCGTGACCATGCGAATCGGCGAGCGCATCGTCGGGCGGGTGCCGATCATCCGCTCGGTCTACAGCTGGACGAAGCAGGTTTTCGAGACCGTGCTGTCGCAGTCCTCGGCGGCCTTCCGCGAGGTGGTGCTGATCGAATACCCGCGCCGCGGCTGCTGGGTGGTCGGCTTCATCACCGGCCAGACAGTGGGCGAAGTGCAGCGCCTGACGTCGGAAACGGTCTACAACGTCTTCGTCCCGGCGACGCCGAACCCGACCACCGGCTTCCTGCTGTTCGTGCCGCAATCCGACGTCCACCACCTCGATCTGACCATCGAGGAGGGCATCAAGCTCATCATCTCCGGCGGCATCGTGGTTCCCGACCAAGCCCACTTCGAAGGCGACGATACGGCCGAGGCCGTGAAGGCGCTGGCCGAGGCGCAGGCGGCTCTGCGGTCCGAGCGCGACGAGGAAGGCGAAGGGGTGAGCGAGGCGTCGGACAACGGCACCTCCCGGCTGCGGCGGCGGCGCCGGCGCAAGCAGGAGGATGCACCGCCCCGCGCCGGCGTCATCGCGCGGCTGCGCAACTACTTTTTCGCCGGCATCCTGGTGACGGCGCCGATCGCCATCACCGCCTGGCTGGCCTGGGAGTTCGTGTCTTTCGTCGACAGCCGGGTTACGCCTTACATCCCGGCGCGCTGGAATCCGGAAACCTACCTGCCGTTCTCGTTGCCCGGCCTCGGCGTGGTGGTTGTGGTCTCAGGCCTGATCGTGATCGGCTTCCTCACCGCCGGCTTCGTCGGCCGCACCCTGATCGCCAGCGGCGAGCGCCTGCTGGCACGCATGCCGGTGATCCGCAGCCTCTACGCCGCCGTGAAGCAGATCCTGGAAACGGTGTTCAAGGAGCACTCGCAGGCCTTTCGCGAGGTCATCCTGCTGGAGTATCCGCGCAAGGGCTGCTGGTCGCTCGGCTTCATCACCGGTCCGGCCGAAACCGGCATCCAGGAACTGACGCCGGACGACACGGTCAACATCTTCCTGCCGACCACGCCCAACCCGACATCGGGGTTCCTGCTGTTCCTGCCGCGCGCGGAAACGCGGGCGCTGACCATGACGGTCGAGGAAGGCATCAAGATGGTGGTTTCCGGCGGCATCGTCACCCCGCCCGACCGCGAGGTCGCGGGCGAGGTCGAGGATGCCGCGGCGCCGATGGCGAAGAGCGGGTAGAGCCTCCGGCCGGTCAGGCCGCCGGCCGTTTCAGCCTCGGCACTTCCTGGCGTGTGCCGTTTTCGCGGGGACCTCTCCGCTCATCCGCCGTCTTCGACCGCCGCGGCCCGATCCCCATCGGGCAGCTGCTGCACCAGGATCCGGTCGATCCGCCGCCCGTCCATGTCGACCACCTCGATGCGCAGGCTCCCGTGCTGAAAGCTTTCTCCGCCCTCGGGGAGACGGCCGAGGCGGTGCAGCACGAAGCCGGCAACCGTGTGAAAGCCGCCTTCCGGCGTTTCACGCAGCGCAAAGCGGTCGACGAATTCATCGAACGGCAGGGATGCATCGACCAGCCAGGAGCCGTCTTCGCGCTGCTTTATCGGCGGCTCTGAAATCTCGCCCCGTTCCGGCAGGTCGCCGGCGATCGCTTCGAGGACATCGGTCAGGGTCACGATGCCTTCGGTTGTGCCGTATTCGTCGACGACGGCCGCCATGTGGATACCGTCGCGTCTGAAGCGATCCAGCAGCTGCAGCACCGACGTTCGGTCCGGCACGACGAGGACCGGTGCCAGAAGCGCGCGCACGGAGAGCGGTTCTCCCCGCAGCAGTTGGACCATTACGTCCTTGATGCTCAACATTCCCACCGCGTTGTCGATCGACTGATCGCAGACGAGCAGCCTCGAAAAGCGGTTCTTTTCCAGTACCTTGCGGATCGTGCCTTGGTCGGCGGTGGCATCGATCCAGTCCACCTCCGCGCGGGGCGTCATGATGACGCGCACCGGGCGGTCGGCCAGCCTGAGGACGCCTTCGATCATGCGCCGTTCCTGAGGCACGAAGACGCCCGCACGGGTGCCCTCGGCGATCAGGGACTTCACCTCGTCTTCCGTCACTGTCTGGCTGCGGACACCCGAGAGGCCGAGGATCCGCAGGACCGCTTCCGTCGAGGCTCTCAGCAGCCAGACGCCCGGCGCCGCGACCTTCGAGAGCAGGCGCATCGGCCGGGCTATCCCCGCGGCGACAGCTTCCGGATTGGCGAGCGCGATGCGTTTCGGGACAAGCTCACCGGCGATGAGCGACAGGTAGGTGATGGCGATGACCACAATGCCGATGCCGATCCGGTCGCCATGTGGCGCGAGGGCGGGGAAGGTATCCAGCCAGTCGCCCAGACTGTCGCCCAGGGTGGCACCGCCGATGGCGCCGGCCAGGATCCCCACCAGCGTGATCCCGATCTGCACCGTCGCCAGAAAGCCGCTCGGATCGTCGATGAGGCGCAGCGCGGCGCGGGCGCCCAGGCGGCCTTCCCCTGCTAGCTGGTCGAGGCGGCTGCGTCGCGCGGTTACGAGGGCCAACTCGGACATCGCGAGCAGGCCGTTGCAGGCGATCAGCAACAGGACGAAGACAATTTCGAGGTACGGCATCGGGCATTCCTGCGGCGCGGGCAGAAGGGGGCGGCGCTGGGCCGCGGCCGGCGCAGGATACTGGGGGCAGGAGCTTCGGGAAACGTCCGAATGGATCTCCGACGGCTCAGGCCGCGGAATCCCGAATCTTTAGGGCTTCCTGGCGCTCGCAGTTGGCGGCGCCGAGGACCGTGTCGATCTCGCGACCGTCCGAGGACATTGGGAAGAGGATGCCGCGCATCTTCACCTCTTCGCCGTTCTCTTCGAATACTTCCGAAACCGGAACCGGCGTGTGCAGGGTCATCACGAGACCCATGTACTGCACCGAGCGCGCCAGCATGGAGCCGGCCGGGCAGTCGCGCAGCCGGCGCTCGGATGCTCGGGCCCAGTCCTCGGGCAGCCTGGCATTCTCCAGCAGGCGCGGCCCGACGAAGAGGAAAACCGCCTCCTCGGGCGGCGTGGTGGGGTTCACCACGAAGCAGTCGCACCAGTCGTCGCCCAGTTCCACCGGATCTATGTCGCCGGTGCGCGGAAAGCTGCGCTCCTGGCGCAGGTAGTTCCAATAGTCCTCGACCCGCAGGACGAGGCGCCGTTCGTTGCTGACGAAGCCGGACATCGCTGAAGTGCCGCCCACATTGACGGAATGGTTATGTCGAGTCTGCACGGACTGAGCTAACAAGGTCTTAACGTTTGCCGGGCCGCGGTGCGGCAGGGATCAGCCGGAGCGCAGGTATTTCACCGCCGCGTCACGCTCGAAGAGATAGAGCAGCACGCGCAGCGCCTGGCCGCGCTCTCCGGCGAGCTCGGCGTCGCGGTCCAGGATCAGCCGGGCGTCGTCACGGGCGGTGGCCAGCAGGTCGTCGTGGACCGCGAGGTCGGCGAGGCGGAACTCCGGCAGGCCGCTCTGGCGGGTGCCGAGCAGCTCGCCGGCGCCGCGCAGCTTCAGGTCCTCCTCGGCGATGCGGAAGCCGTCGTCGGTCTCGCGCAGGATGCGAAGGCGTGCGCGGGCGGTCTCGCCGAGCGGTCCCTGCCACAGCAGCAGGCAGGTCGACTTGCCGCTGCCGCGCCCGACCCGGCCGCGCAGCTGGTGCAGCTGGGCGAGGCCGAAGCGCTCGGCATGCTCGATCACCATGACGGTGGCCTGCGGCACGTCGACGCCGACCTCGACTACCGTGGTGGCCACCAGCACGGAGATCTCCCCGGTCGCGAAGCGTGCCATCACGGCGTCCTTGTCGGGCCCCTTCATGCGGCCGTGCACCAACCCCACCCCGGAACCGCTTGCGCCGCCGAGCCGCTGCCGCAGGGCGTGGTGGCGTTCCTCGGCGGCGGCGAGGTCGCTGTTCTCGGATTCCTCCACCAGCGGGCAGATCCAGTACACCTGGGCGCCTTGCGCGACCGCGCGCTCGACGCCGGCGATGACTTCCTCCAGGCGATCGAGGGAGAGGGTGCGCGTCTCGATGGGCTGGCGCCCGGGCGGCCGCTCGGTCAGGCGCGAGACGTCCATGTCGCCGTAGGCGGTGAGCATCAGGGTGCGCGGGATCGGCGTCGCCGTCATCACCAGCACGTCCACCGCCTTGCCCTTGGCCGTCAGCGTCAGGCGCTGGTGCACGCCGAAGCGGTGCTGCTCGTCGATCACCGCCATGGCGAGGTCGTGGAAGGCGACGTCCTCCTGAAACAGGGCGTGGGTTCCGACCGCCAGCGGCGTCGCACCGGAGGCGAGGCCGTCGAGGATCGCCTGGCGCGCCTTGCCCTTGTCGCGCCCCGTCAGCAGGGCGATGCCGACCCCGGCGGCGCGCGCCAGCGGCTCCAGGGTGTTGAAGTGCTGGCGCGCCAGGATTTCGGTGGGGGCCATCAGCACCGCCTGGCCGCCGGCCTCCACCGCCGTCAGCATGGCGAGCAGCGCCACCAGGGTTTTGCCGCTGCCGACGTCGCCCTGCAGCAGCCGCAGCATGCGGTGCCCGGCGGCCATGTCGCCGGCGATCTCGGCCAGGGCGAGGCGCTGCGAGCCGGTAAGCTGGAACGGCAGGGCGGCGATCACCTTTTCCGTGAGGCGGCCGTCGCCCTTCAGCGGCCTGCCGCGCTGCTTCAGCTGGCGGTCGCGCACCAGGGCGATGGCCAGCTGGTTGGACAGCAGCTCGTCGTAGGCGAAGCGGCGGCGCGCCGGGGCCAGCGGCGAGAGGTCGGATTCCTCCCGCGGCGCATGGGCGCGGGTCAGCGCCTCCTGCCAGTCCGGCCAGCCCTCGCGCGCCTTCAGGGTCGGATCGAGCCACTCCGGCAGCTGCGGCAGGCGTTTCAGCGCCGCCTGCACCGCCTTGCCGACGGTCTTCAGGGTGAGGCCCGCCGTCAGCGGATAGACCGGCTCCACGGTCTTCAGGCTGGCGGCTTCCTCCGGGCGGCCGATGTGGTCCGGGTGGGTCATCTGCAGGCGGTCGTTGAAGACCTCGACCTTGCCGCTGACCACGCGGGTCTGCCCCGGCGGCAGCGCCTTCATCAGGTAGTCGCGGTGGGCGTGGAAGAACACCAGCTCTAGGCTGCCGCTGGCGTCGTGGCAGAGCACCCGGTAGGGCTGGCGCCGGCTCGGCGGGGCGCGGTGTTCGCCGACCTCGACGGTGAGGGTGGCGATGCGCCCGGGAAAGGCTTCCGCCACCGGCGGCGCGTAGCGACGGTCGATCAGCCCGCTCGGCAGGTGCCAGCAGAGGTCGATCACCGCCGGCCCGCCGGTCAGGCTCTCGAACAGCTTGGCAAAGCGCGGCCCGACGCCGGAGAGGCTGGTGGCGGGCGCGAACAGCGGAAAGAGGATCTCGGGACGCAAAGGGTGCAAACCCCGCCGGGAAGAGCCTGACAAATCGGTTGTGACCTTCTATATCCTAGGTCCGCATGACCGAAACCGAAACCGTAGAGAACCGCCGCAAGCGCCTGCGATTCCGCAGTTGGCACCGCGGGACCAAGGAGATGGACTTGCTGATGGGCAGCTTCGCCGACGCCCACCTCGGCGAATTCGGCGACCGCCAGCTCGACCGCTTCGAGGCCCTGCTGGACGTGCCGGAGCCGGTGGTCTACGACTGGATCCTCGGCCGCAGCCGGCCGCCGGCCGACTACGATCATGACGTCATGAAGCTGCTGCTGGCCTTCCGGTTCCGACCGCCGGGCCGCTGACCCACCGCCTGTTCCGCCATACCCGAGACCCGATGACCGATTCCGTGACCGCAGCGACGCCCTTGCAGGCGGAGTCTGCCCCGCGCCCGACGCTGGCCGCCGCGCCGCCGGGCGTCGATGCCCTGGTCCTGGCCGAGATGCTGCGTGGCGCCGCCGGGCACCGCTGGCTGCACGTCGCCCTCGACGATACCCATGCGGCGCGTCTCGCCGACTGCCTGGCCTTCTTCGCGCCGCAGGTGGAAACGCTGGTGTTCCCGGCCTGGGACTGCCTGCCCTACGACCGGGTGAGCCCGCACCGCGACATCGTCGCCCGCCGCCTCGACGTGCTGACCCGCCTGATGCAGCCGGCGGGGGAGCGTCCGCAGGTCGTGGTGACCACGGTGAACGCCCTGCTGCAGCGGGTGCCGGCACCGGAGGCCCTGGAGGGCCGCGTCATGCTGCTGGAGGCCGGCGGCAGCCTGCCGGCCGACCGCCTCAACGGCTTCTTCGCCGAGAACGGCTACTACCGCGTCGAGACCGTCGGCGAGCCCGGCGAGTTCGCCGTGCGCGGCGGCATCGTCGACGTCTTCCCACCGGGCCAGGAACAGCCGGTGCGCCTCGACTTCTTCGGCGACGACCTGGAGAGCCTGCGCCTCTTCGATCCGCTGACCCAGCGCACCACCGGCACCATCGAGCGGCTGGCGCTGAAGCCGGTCAGCGAGGTGATTCTCGAGCCCGCGGCCATCGAGCGCTTCCGCACCCGCTACCGCGAGACCTTCGGCGCCGTGCGCGACGATCCGCTCTACGAGGCGGTCAGCGCGGCGCGCGCCCATCCGGGCATGGAGCACTGGCTGCCGCTGTTTCACGCGCGCCTGGTCACGCTGCTCGACTACCTGCCCGAGGCCGGCGTCACGCTGGATTACCAGGCGGCCGAGGCGCGCGAGGCGCGGCTGGAGACCATCCGTGACTTCCATCAGGCCCGCCGCGACCTGGAAGGCGGCGGCGACAGCGGCGGCTGGATCTACAAGGCGCTCGATCCGGCGGCGCTCTACCTCGACGCCGAAGAGTGGGAGCGCGGCCTGGCCGGCCGCCCGGGCGGCCAGTTCAGTCCTTTCGCGGCACCGGAAGGCCCCGGCCTGCGCGATGCCGGCGGGCGCCCCGGCCTCGATTACGCCGAGCAGCGCGCCGCCCTGCAGAGCGGCGGCACCCAGGGCCAGATCTACGACGCCGTCGGCGCCGACATCGGCCGCGAACTGGCGGCCGGGCGGCGCGTGGTGCTGAGCGCCTTCAGCGCCGGCGCGCTGGACCGCCTGGCCCATCTGCTGCAGGAGCACGCCGGGCTCGCCGGGGCACCGCTCGACGCCTGGCCGGCGCTGGCGGCCTTGCCGGCTGAAAGGGTCGGCCTCGCCGTGCTGCCGGTGGAGAAGGGCTTCCGCTTCGCCGACACGCTGTTCCTCACCGAGCAGGACATTCTCGGCGAGCGCATCGCCCGCGCCGCGCCGCGCCGGCGCCGCGCCGAGAACTTCCTGGCCGAGATCTCCGACCTGCACGAGAAGGACCTGGTGGTCCACGTCGACCACGGTGTCGGCCGCTACGAGGGACTGGAAACCCTGGAGGTCGGCGGCGCGCCGCACGACTGCCTGAAGGTGCTGTACCACGGCGGCGACAAGCTCTTCGTGCCGGTGGAGAACATCGAGGTGCTGTCGCGCTTCGGCTCGGAGAGCGAGGGTGTGGAGCTGGACCGCCTCGGCGGCGTCAACTGGCAGGCGCGCAAGGCGCGGGTGAAGGAACGCATCCGGGAGATGGCGGCCGAGCTCATCAAGGTGGCCGCCGCCCGGGCGCTGAAGTCGGCGGAGTCAATGGAGCGGCCGGAGGGCCTCTACGACGAGTTCTGCGCGCGCTTTCCCTTCCCGGAGACCGAGGACCAGTTGCGCGCCATCGAGGACACTTTGGCCGACCTCGCCGCCGGCCGGCCGATGGACCGCCTGGTCTGCGGCGACGTCGGCTTCGGCAAGACCGAGGTCGCCCTGCGCGCCGCCTTCCTGGCGGTGATGTCGGGCAGGCAGGTGGCCGTGGTGGTGCCGACCACCCTGCTGGCGCGCCAGCACTACCGCACCTTCCGGGAGCGCTTCGCCGGACTGCCGGTGCGTATCGTGCAGCTGTCTCGCCTGGTCGGCGCCCGAGAGGCGGCTCAGGCCAGGGAGGATCTGGCGAAGGGCAGGGTGGAGATCGTCGTCGGCACCCACGCCATTCTCGCCAAGTCGATCGCCTTTCGCGACCTCGGCCTCTTGATCGTCGACGAGGAGCAGCACTTCGGCGTCAAGCAGAAGGAGCGCCTGAAGGCGCTGCGCGAGGACGTTCACGTGCTGACCCTGACGGCGACGCCGATCCCGCGCACCCTGCAGCTCGCCATGACCGGCGTGAAGGAAATGAGCCTCATCGCAACGCCGCCGGTCGACCGCCTGGCGGTGCGCACCTTCGTGCTGCCCTACGACCCGGTGATCGTGCGCGAGGCGATCCTGCGCGAGCATTACCGTGGCGGCCAGACCTTCTATGTCTGCCCGCGGGTCAAGGACCTGGAGGAACTGCGGGAACGCCTGGCGAAGCTGGTGCCGGAGGTGAAGGTGGCGGTGGCCCACGGCCAGATGGCGCCGAGCCTGCTGGAAGAGGTGATGACCGACTTCTACGACCGCAAGTACGACATCCTGCTGTCGACCAACATCGTCGAATCCGGCCTCGACATTCCCACCGCCAACACCATGGTGATCCACCGCGCCGACATGTTCGGCCTCGCCCAGCTCTACCAGCTGCGCGGGCGCATCGGCCGCGCCAAGGAGCGCGGCTATGCCTACCTCACGCTGCCGCCGGGGCGCATCCTCAGCGCGGCGGCGGACAAGCGCCTGCAGGTCATGCAGACCCTGGACAGCCTCGGTGCCGGCTTCCAGCTGGCCAGCCACGACCTCGACATCCGCGGCGCCGGCAACCTGCTGGGCGAGGAGCAGTCCGGCCACATCCGCGAGGTCGGCATCGAGCTCTATCAGCAGATGCTGGAGGAGGCGGTGGCGACCGCCCGGGCCGGTGCCCGTCCGGCCGGGGAGACGCCGGCCGAGAGCTTCACGCCGCAGATCAACATCGGCATGCCGGTGCTGATCCCCGAGACCTACGTCGCCGATCTCAACCTGCGGCTCGGGCTCTACCGCCGTCTTTCCACCCTGGTGGACCGGGCGGAGATCGACGCCTTCGCGGCGGAACTGGTCGACCGTTTCGGCCCGCTGCCGGCGGAGGTCGACAACCTGTTGCACATCATGACCATCAAGCGGCTGTGCCGCGAGGCCGGCGTGGAGCGGATCGACGCCGGGCCCAAGGGGGCGACGGTGACCTTCCGCAACAACTCCTTCGCCAATCCGGCCGGGCTCATCGACTTCATCCAGGAGCAGCCCGGCGAGGTGAAGCTGCGGCCGGACCACACCCTGGTCTATCGCCGCGCCTGGGACAGCGCGGCCGCCCGCGTCAAGGGCGTGCGGGCGATGCTCGGCGAACTGGCGAAGCTGGCCGCCTGAACCGGCCAACTGTCCACAAACGGCCGACAGGGGACCCGGTATCCCTATGGAGAACAGGCGTTTTTCCCGCTTGCGATGGGGGATGGACCATGCGATTTCAGTAGCTACAATGCGGGAACCTCGCAAACGAGAGCCGCGGAGACGTTCCGGGCCCCCGAAGAGGCCTACTCAGGGAGACTTACAGTGAAGAAGCTATTCGCCTGTATCGTGGCGGCAGTAATGGCCGCCACCGCAGTTCCAGCTCAGTCGGCGACGCCGCGCGACACGCTGGTCATGGCCTGGACCTTCGACGACATCATCTCGCTGGACCCGGCAGAGATTTTCGAGTTCAGCGCCGCCGAGTTCGCCGGCAACACCTACGACCGCCTCATCGGCTATGATCCCGACGACGTTTCCAATATCTACGGCAAGGCCGTCGAATCCTGGACCATCTCCGACGACGGCAAGACCTTCACCTTCAAGATGCGCCCGGGCATCACCTTCGCCTCCGGCAACCCGATGACCGCAGAGGATGCGGTCTTCTCGCTGCAGCGCGGGGTCATCCTCGACAAGTCGCCGGCCTTCATCCTGACGCAGTTCGGCTTCTCCGCCGACAACGTGGCGGAGAAGATCCGTGCGACCGACGACATGACCTTCGTCCTCGAGACCGACCAGGCTTACGCGCCGACCCTGGTGCTTTACTGCCTGACCTCCACCCTCGCCTCGGTGGTCGACAAGAAGCTGGTCATGGAGCATGAGCAGGACGGCGATCTCGGCTACAACTGGCTGAAGACCAACTATGCGGGCAGCGGCCCCTTCAAGCTGGGTCAGTGGAAGGCCAACGAACTGCTGACCCTCGAGCGCAATGACAATTACTGGGGCGACGCGCCGGCCATGCGGCGGGTGATCATCCGCCACATCACAGAGTCGGCGACCCAGCAGCTGCTGCTCGAGAAGGGCGACATCGACATCGCCCGCAACCTCGGCCCCGACCAGCTCGCATCGTTGCGCCGGAATTCTGACGTCTATCTCCAGAGCGGTCGAAAGGGCGGCATCTACTATCTCGGCCTCAGTCAGAAGCACGAGGCCCTCTCCAATCCGAAGGTGCGCCAGGCGCTCAAGTACCTGGTGGACTATCAGGGCATGGAGGAGACGGTGGTGCGCGACCTGATGACCGTGCACCAGGCGTTCCTGCCGATCGGCCTGCTCGGCGCGCTGGAGGCCAGGCCCTTCCACCTCGATATCGGCAAGGCCAAGCAGCTCCTGGCGGAGGCCGGCTATCCCAATGGCTTCAAGGTGACCATGGATACCCGCAGCATCTCGCCGATCATGGAGATGGCGCAGTCCATTCAGGCCACCTTCGCCCAGGCCGGCGTCGATCTGGAAATCATCCCGGGCGACGGCGGTCAGACCCTGACCAAGTACCGCGCGCGCAACCACGACATCTACATCGGCCGCTGGGGCCCGGACTACCAGGACCCGCACACCAACGCCGATACCTTCGCGCGCAATCCGGACAACTCGGATGACGCCCAGTCCAAGCCCCTGGCCTGGCGCAACGCCTGGGACATTCCGGAGATGACCGAGATGGCCGATGCGGCCGTGCTGGAGCGCGACCCGGCGAAGCGCGCGGCGATGTACCAGGAGATCCAGAAGGTTCACCAGGCAACCTCGCCCTTCGTCATCATGTATCAGCAGACCGAGGTGGCGGCGATCCGCGCCGACACCAAGGGCTTCATCATGGGCCCGGCGTTCGACGACAACCTCTACCACGAAGTGATGAAGGACTAACACCGGCCGAAGGAAGGTTCGATCCTTCGTGACCAACCTGACCGACAATCTGTCGAAGGCAGGGGCAGGCTTCAAAAGCCTGTCCCTGCCTTATCCTTTGCGCATCCTGCTGAACCTGACGGTCTCCGTCGCCCTGACCTTCCTCGGGCTGCTGCTGGTCACCTTCATTATCGGCCGGGTGGTGCCGATCGATCCGGTGCTGGCCATCGTCGGCGACCGTGCGCCGCAGCACGTGGTGGAGCGGGTTCGCGAGGAACTGGGCCTCAACCTGCCGCTCTACCAGCAGTTCGTCATCTACGTCTGGAACGTGCTGCAGGGCGACCTCGGCAACTCGGTGCTGACCGCCAACCCGGTGCTGGAGGACATCAAGCGCGTCTTCCCGGCCACCCTCGAGCTGGCCACGGTGGCGACGCTGTTCGGCGTGCTGCTCGGCGTGCCCATGGGGGTGATCGCCGGCGTCTATGCCGGACGCTGGCCCGACCAGGTGATCCGCGTGATCGGTCTGCTGGGCTACTCGATCCCGGTGTTCTGGCTCGGGCTCATGGGTCTCCTGCTATTCTACGCCAAGCTCGATTGGGTTCCCGGCCCCGGACGCCTCGACTTCTTCTATGACGGAATCGTCGACCCGGTGACCGGGGTGATCCTTATCGATTCGGCCATGGCCGGGGAATGGGAGGTGTTCTGGAACGCGGCCAGCCACGTCGTGCTGCCGGCGGCCATTCTCGGATACTTCAGCCTCGCCTACATCTCCCGCATGACCCGCTCCTTCATGCTGGAGCAGCTGAGCCAGGAGTACATCACCACGGCCCGGGTGAAGGGCGTTCCCGAGTGGCGGGTGATCTGGGTCCATGCGCTGGGCAACGTCCGGGTGCCGCTGGTGACCGTCATCGCGCTCAGCTACGCCAACCTGCTGGAAGGATCGGTGCTGACCGAGATCGTCTTCGCCTGGCCCGGCCTCGGCTACTACCTGACTCAGTCGCTGCTGAAGGCCGACATGAACGCCGTGCTCGGCGCCACCATGGTGGTGGGTGCCGTCTTCATCGGAATCAATCTCTTGTCCGACCTGCTCTACAGGCTGCTCGACCCGAGGGCGCGATGACGACCCAGACGGAGAACATGCCACGGTCCGGCTGGCGGGCCTGGCTCCTCAGCTCCTCGCCGGCCTCGCGGCGGCAGGCGCGGCTGGGGCGCAGCTATCTCGCCTGGCTGGCCTTTCAGTCCAATCACCTGGCCATGCTCGGGCTCGCCATCGTGCTGACCCTGATCGTCGTGGCGATCTTCGCGCCGCTGCTGGCACCCTACGACCCCAACGCGCAGATCCTGGCCGATCGTCTGCAGTACTTCTCCTGGAAGCATCCCTTCGGCACCGACGATCTCGGCCGCGACATCTTCTCGCGCATCATCTACGGCAGCCGCCTGACCCTCTACATCGTCATCCTGGTGGCGGTCATCGCCGCGCCCATTGGGCTGCTGGTGGGCACCACCGCCGGCTATCTCGGCGGCTGGGTCGACAAGGTGCTGATGCGCATCACCGACATCTTCCTGGCCTTTCCGAAGCTGGTGCTGGCCCTGGCGCTGGTCTCCGCCCTCGGCCCCGGCATCGAGAACGCCATCATCGCCATCGCCATCACCTCCTGGCCGCCCTACGCCCGCATCGCCCGGGCCGAGACCCTCACGATCCGCAAGTCCGACTTCATCGCGGCGGTGCGCCTGCAGGGCGCCGGACGACTGCGCATCATCTGGTCGCACATCGTGCCGCTCTGCACCTCGTCGCTGATCGTGCGCGTGACCCTCGACATGGCCGGCATCATCCTGATCGCCGCCGGCCTCGGCTTCCTCGGCCTCGGCGCCCAGCCGCCGCTGCCGGAGTGGGGCGCGATGATCTCCGCCGGCCGCAGGGTGCTGCTCGACCAGTGGTGGGTCGCCACCGTGCCGGGCGTCGCCATCTTCATCGTCAGCCTCGGCTTCAACCTGCTCGGCGACGGCCTGCGCGACGTGCTCGATCCCAAGAGCGGGGGCCAGGGGTGAGCAGGGAAGCAATGGCCGATTCCACTACGGCTACCCGGCCGCTGCTCGCCGTCGAGGGCCTGCAGGTCTCCTTCCCGACCCGCAAGGGCGTGGTGGAGGCGGTGCGCGGCATCTCCCTTTCCCTCGGCCGCGAGAAGCTCGGCATCGTCGGCGAGTCCGGCTCCGGAAAATCCATGACCGGCCGCGCCATCCTGCGCTTGGTGTCGCGGCCTGGCATCGTCCGCGCGAAGCGGCTCGAATTCGACGGCATCGACCTGCAGCGGGCCAGCGAGGCGGAGATGCGCCAGATCCGCGGCCAGCGCATCTCCATGGTCATGCAGGACCCGAAGTTCTCCCTCAACCCGGTGATGCGGGTTGGAGAGCAGATCGCCGAGGCCTACCGCACCCACCAGAAGGTAGCACCGGCGGAGGCGAAACGCCGCGCCCTGGAGATGCTGAAGGCGGTGCGCATCCGCGACCCGGAGCGCGTCTACCGGGCCTATCCGCACGAGGTTTCCGGCGGCATGGGCCAGCGCATCATGATCGCCATGATGCTGATCCCCGATCCCGATCTGCTGATCGCCGACGAGCCGACCTCGGCCCTCGATGTCACGGTGCAGCTGCAGGTGCTGGCGATCCTCGACGACCTGGTGACCCAGCGCGGCATGGGCCTCATCTTCATCAGCCACGACCTGAACCTCGTCGCCTCCTTCTGCGACCGCGTGGTGATCATGTACGCCGGCCGGGTGATGGAGATCTGCGACGCCAAGAACCTCGCTGCCGCACGGCATCCCTACACCCGCGGCCTGCTGAACTGCCTGCCGAAGATCGACGGCGACGGCCACGACCTGCAGGTGCTGCGCCGCGACCCGGCGTGGATGGAGCATGGCCTGTGAGCGGGTCCGGCCGGGGAACCATGATCGCGGTCGAAGGTCTGAACGTTGTCTTCGGCCATGGCGCCGACCGCGTGCACGCGGTGCGTGACGTGTCGTTCCGGGTGCCGGAGGGCGCCACCTTCGGCCTGGTCGGCGAGTCCGGCTCCGGCAAGTCCACTGTGCTGCGGGCCCTGAGCGGCCTCAATCCCGACTGGACCGGGCGTGTCGTCGTGGCCGGGCAGGCGCAGACGGCACGTCGCGACAAGGCCTTCTACAAGACAGTGCAGATGGTGTTCCAGGACCCCTACGGCTCCCTGCACCCGCGCCACACCGTCGACCGCATCCTCATGG
This sequence comes from Kiloniellaceae bacterium, assembly GCA_050330205.1. Classification (GTDB taxonomy): domain Bacteria; phylum Pseudomonadota; class Alphaproteobacteria; order Kiloniellales; family Kiloniellaceae; genus Pelagibius. The sequence continues at coordinate 620 of JBHJOA010000057.1, read as the reverse complement.
AACCGCTGTCGATCCACGGCTTCAAGGAGCCCGACCGCCGCATCGAGCAGGTGCTGGGCGAGGTCGGCCTCGGCGCCGGCTTCCGCTTTCGCTATCCGCACCAGCTTTCCGGCGGCCAGCGCCAGCGCGTCGCCATCGCCCGGGCGCTGATCCTGGAGCCCAGGATACTGCTGCTCGACGAGCCGACCTCGGCCCTCGACGTCTCGGTCCAGGCCGAGGTGCTGAACCTGCTGCAGCGCCTGAAGCGCGAACGCGGCCTCACCTACGTGCTGGTCAGCCACAACCTCGCCGTCATCGCCCACATGTGCGACGCCCTCGCGGTGATGAACCACGGCGCCGTGGTCGAGGAACTGGACGTCGCGCAGCTGAAGCGTCACGAACCCCGGCACGCCTACACGAGGCAGCTCATGGTCGCCAGCCTAGGCTACGACCGCGAAGCCATCGACCGCTTCGAGGATTTCGGGCGGGAGGGGTAGGTCACATCGATAGTCACATAAAGGCTGTCGTCCCGGGGCTTGACCCCGGGACCCAATGCCCCAACCGTTCGATCGGACGCGAGCAACGGGCTTTCTGTGCTTGCGGATAGCGCGGATGCAAACGTACTCGGTCATCGCCACGCA
>JBHJOA010000056.1:0-31098 GCA_050330205.1 Kiloniellaceae bacterium | reverse complement strand
GTGCGCGCCAACATCGCCCAGGGCATCTGCCGCTTCTTCATCACCGACGACAACTTCGCCCGCAACAAGAACTGGGAGGCGATCTTCGACCGCCTCGGCGACCTGCGCGAGGAGACCGGCCTGCCGTTCTCCATCATCATCCAGGTCGACACCCTCTGCCATAAGATCGCGAACTTCATCGTGAAGGCCAAGCGCGCCGGCGTGGCGCGGGTCTTCATCGGGCTGGAGAACATCAACCCGGACAACCTCCTGGCCGCCAAGAAGCGGCAGAACCGCATCACCGAGTACCGCGCCATGCTGCAGGAATGGCGCAACCACCAGATCCTCACCTACGCCGGCTACATCCTGGGCTTTCCGGCCGATACGCCGGAGAAGATCGTCCACGACATCGAGGTCATCAAGAAAGAGCTCCCGATCGACATCCTGGAGTTCTTTTGCCTGACGCCGCTGCCGGGTTCGGAGGACCACAAGAACCTCTACACCCGCGGCGTGCCCATGGACCCGGACATGAACATCTACGACCTGGAGCACGTCTGCACCGGGCACGAGCTCATGTCCAAGGATGAATGGCAGGGCATCTACAACAAGGCCTGGGAGCTCTACTACTCCGAGGATCACCTGGAGACCCTCATGCGGCGCATGGTGGTCAGCGGCAACAAGCCGGAGCGCATCTGGGCGCATGCCCTGCAGTTCGCCGGCTGCATCCGCTACGAGAAGGTGCATCCGCTGCAGGGCGGCTACTTCCGCCGCAAGGTGAGGACGCAGCGCCGCTCCGGCCGCCCACTGGAGTCACCTCTGGTGTTCTACCCGCGGCGCGCCTGGGAGATCGCCTCCACCTACGGCCCCTTCGCCTGGTTCGCCCTCAGGCTCTGGGTGAAGTGCCAGCGCATCAAGCGCGACCCGCTGACCCAGCACTACACGGACCTGGCGCTGACTCCCGTCACCGACCACGGCGAGGACGAGCACCTGGAGATGTTCGCCCACACCGAGGCCGCCCAGGCCGCCGTCGCCAAGGCCCAGCGCGAGGCCGAGGCGCGCGAGAAGCACGCCAAGGCGGTGTCGGCGGCTGAATAGGGGAGCGCCGAACTGCGGGGTCCCCACACACGTCATGCTCGGCCCCCGAGCCGAGCATCCAGGGTGACCGCTCCATAGCTTGCCCCTGGACCCTCGGGTCAAGCCCGAGGGTGACGAGCGGAGGGGTGGGATGTGCCCAGGCTGTGAGGCTTACTCCGCCGCCACCGCGATGACCGCCAGGGTATCGCCGCTCTGCACCAGGCCGGGGTAGTGGCGGCCGGCCACCACGCCGTCGCGATAGGCGGTGTACTCCACCGGGCGCCAGCCGCTGCGCTCCAGGTCGTAGACCCGGGCGATGAGATCGCCCTCGGCGACGCTGTCGCCCAGCTCGACCATGAACTCCAGCATGCCGGCGTGCTCGGAGGTGACGAAGCAGCGCTCGTCCGGCATTTCGAGCTGCACGCTGGGCCGCGGCTCGACGTCGCCGGGCAGGATGCCGGTATGGTGCAGCAGGTTGCGCAGGCCGCGCTTGGCGACCTCCACGGTGTGCGGGGTGGTGCTGCCGCCGCCGCCCAGTTCGGTGGTGACGAAGACCTTGCCGCGGTTCTCGGCCTCGGTGTCGAACATGCCGACGGCGTCCAGTTCCAGCATGACCATGGAGTAGGGCGCGTTGAAGGCCTGCATGGCGGCGGCGCAGCGCGCCTCCAGGTCGGCGTCCTGCGGCAGCCGGTGACAGGCCGCGTAGGGCACGAACTCCAGGGTCTTGCCGCCGGAGTGCAGGTCGCAGACGAGGTCGGCCTTCGGCAGCAGGGTCGCGGTGACGTAGTCGGCGATCTTCTGGGTGATGTTGCCGTCCGGCTTGCCGGGGAACAGGCGATTGAGGTTGCCGCTGTCGATCGGCGAGGTGCGCCGCCCGCCGCGCACCGCCGGGTAGTTCATCATCGGCAGCAGGATGACGCGGCCGCGGATCGCCTCCGGGTCCAGGTTGCGCGCCATGTCGAGGATCGCGATCGGGCCCTCGTATTCATCGCCATGGTTGCCGCCGGTGAACAGCGCCGTGGGGCCGTCGCCGTTGCGGATCACGGTGATCGGAATGAGGATCGCGCCCCAGGCGGAATCGTCGCGCGAGTAGGGCAGCTTCAGGTGGCCGTGCTGGACGCCGTCGCGGTCGAAGTCGAGGGAACAGGAAATCGGGTTGACTGCCATGGGGAGACCTAAGCGGCTTCAGAGAACAGGTAACTGAGGGCGTGACCTCGTGCTTCGAGACGCCGCCTTCGGCGGCTCCTCAGCATGAGGTCACTTCCTCCTCTCACCTGCCTCATCCTGAGGAGGCGCATTGGCGCCGTCTCGAAGGACGAGGCAGGTCGGCATGATTCTTCGCGCATCGACCTAGTCCTTGACGAAGAGCTTGCGCGGGACGTCGGCCAGGCAGCGGGCGCCGTCCTCGGTGATGACGATGCTTTCGGTGGTCTCGAAGCCCCAGTCGTCGAGCCACAGGCCGGTCATGAAGTGGAAGGTCATGCCGGGCAGCAGCTCGGTGGTGTCGCCGCTGCGCAGGCTCATGGTGCGCTCGCCCCAGTCCGGCGGGTAGCTGAGGCCGATGGAGTAGCCTGTGCGGTTGTCCTTGGCGATACCGTAGCGGGCGAGCACCGAGAAGAACGCCTTGGCGATGTCCTCGCAGCGGCGCCCCGGGCGCGCTTCGGCGAGGCCGGCTTCCATGCCCTCCAGCACCGCTTTTTCCGCCTCCACGAAGTGCTGCGGCGGCTTGCCGAGGAACACCGTGCGCGACAGCGGGCAGTGGTAGCGGCGGTAGCAGCCGGCGATCTCGAAGAAGGTGCCTTCGCCCGACTTCAGCGGGCGGTCGTCCCAGGTGAGGTGCGGCGCGGCGGCATCGGCGCCGGAGGGCAGCAGCGGCACGATGGCCGGGTAGTCGCCGCCGGCCTCTTCGGTGCCGAGCGCGCCGGCGTGCAGGATCTCCGCCACCAGGGCGTTCTTGCGCAGGCCGGGCTCGATGGCCTCGAAGATGCGCGCGTGCATCTTCTCGACGATGCGCGCGGCCTTTTCCATGTACGCGATCTCCTGCGGCGACTTCACCGAGCGCTGCCAGTTCACCAGGCCGGTGGTGTCGCGGAAAGCGGCGTTGGGCAGGCCTTGCTGCAGCACCGCGAAGGCCTTGGCGCTGAAGTAGTAGTTGTCCATCTCGACGCCGATGCGCCGCTTGCTCCAGCCGCGGCGCTCGACGATCTCCGAGAGCACCTCCATGGGATGGCGTTCGGTCGACTGCACGTAGTGGTCGGCGTAGCTCTCGATGCGGTCGGGCGCCATCCAGGCGGTGCGCTTGGCGCCGTTGGCGTCCTGGGAGCGGCCGAACCACACCGGGTCCTCGTCGATGGGCAGGATCACCGCCTGGTGGACATAGAACGACCAGCCGTCATAGCCCGTCAGCCAGGCCATGTTGGAGGGATCGCTGACGATCAGGGCCTCGACCCCCTGGCGCTCCATCGCCTGTCGGGTCCGGTCGATACGCGCCGCAAATTCCGCGCGGCTGAAATGCAACGTCGGTGTCATGCCTGCTCCTGTCGAGGCGCCGCCGCCGGGAGGCAGGCGGGGTCGCCGGAAATGCGCGGAGTGTAGGGGAGACCCGGGTCCGCTTGAAAGGCCTCTTGCCGGGCGCCCGGGGCCGGACTCCGCCACCGGCACCTTCCTTTCCCTCGCACCGAAGGGCCGTTTCGTCCGCGCCGTTCATTGGCCTTCCAACGACTTCCGGCATCTGCAGGTGCCGCCGTGCTTGCGTTGTTCCAGCAATGCTGGCGATAATCCCGCCGAACAGAGCTAAACAAGCCGTCATACTGCATTCGGGGGGTCAGTGTCAGCAAAGCTGCCCAAGAGCGGCGATACGCACGCGTCGGCACCGGTCTTCGAGGAGCGGCGCCGAACGCCGTTCGGCACCCTCCACCTCCGGCGCTTCCGGCCCGATGCCGCTCCTGGCTGTTTCGAGGAACTGGCCCCCATCGTCGCCCTCTGGCAGTCGCGGCGGCGCGGCGAGGCCCTGCCGCGCTGGCAGGATTTCGACATCGGCGATTTCGTCGGCTGGCACCGCAACATTGCCCTGTCGGAGATCTCCGGCCCCGACGCCGATCCGAAGTTCCGCATCTGCGGTTCCGGCGTCAGCGAACTGTTGGGCGGCGACCTCACCGGCAGGAAGATCTCGGAAGCCTTCCCCATGGCCCGCGACGACGGGGTGCTCGACCACTTCGCGGCGATCCGGGAGGAAAAGCTGATCGGCCTGCTGGCGAGCAACATTCCCCTGCCGGGACACGAGCACCGGCATTTCAAGGCCGTCGAACTGCCCCTGGAAGACGATGCGGGCGCCGTCGGACGCATCCTGCACTGCCTGCTTATGGTCGATCGCGGCGCATGAGAGACGACGGCCTGCGCCGCACCGATCAGCGCGCCTGGCGGGAAGGAGAGGCGCCGGTTTCGCCGCTCGGGCAGGCGTTCCTCGACTTCTGGCATCGGAAGTGCCCGGCTCCGTCGGACCGGCGCCGCTATCCGAAGCGCAGCGATATCTCGCCGGTGGAGATGATTCCTCTGCTGCCCTACATCTTCATGGTCGACGTGCTGGACGAGGACGGCGGGCAGGACTTCCGGTTCCGCCTGGTCGGCACCGCCATCATGAACATCGAGGGCGAGCATACCGGCAAGCGCCTGAGCGCCATGTTCCCGGACCGCGAGGCCTACGCGGTGCTCTGGCAACAGTACCACGACGCCGCCGCCGGCAAGGTCTGGGTGCGTCACGAGACCCTGCGCTGGCAGGGCCGCGACCACGTGGATTACGAGGTCATCCTGGCGCCCCTGGAAGACGACCATGGCCGCGTCGCCATCCTCATCGGCCTCGCCCACGCGCAGGACGAGGACTGACAAGGGTCCCCGGTCGGAGGTCTGCAATACCTTCTGCTGCGTGGTGATGTCCGGCTGCGGACAGGTCCGCCGCCTTCCCCTTGACAGCGCCCGCCGGAGGTTTATGCTGCCACTAGACCAATCGGTCTAGTTCATCAACGGAACCCATCAATGGATCAAGGAGGGCGAGCCATGCGAGTTGCCAAGGAACAGGTCGACGTCAAGCTGGAGATTCCCGGCGCCACCCTCCGCCAGCGCATGGACTTCGGCGATGCCACGGGCTATGGCCGGATCAGCGGCGAGTACTTCTCCCTGGCGGCGGGGGTGGACACCACGCCGATCTTCCAGGGCCTGGAGGGGGACCGCTGCCAGTGCCCGCACTGGGGCTTCGTGCTCGAGGGCCGGATCACCACCACCGATGCCGCCGGCCGGGAGGAGACGGTCGACGCCCACGACCTTTTCTACTGGCCGCCCGGCCACAACGTGCGGGTGGACGCCGATGCCGAGATCATCATGTTCAGCCCGCAGCACGAGCATAGCGTCGTCATCGACCACATGATCGAGGCAACGAAGGGGTAGCATTGCCCGAGAGCGCCCGGGCGCATACCCTTCCCGGGCGCCGCGGCTGCGGATGGTCCGGCTTCTGCGGCGCAATGCCGGTAGTCTCGCCATGAAGCCTTCGACCAAGCAGCGCCTGATCGACGCCGGCCTCCGCCTGCTGCTGGAGCACGGCTACAACGACCTCGGCGTCCAGGCCGTCCTGACGGCCACCGGCACGCCCAAGGGGTCGTTCTACCATCACTTCAAGGACAAGGAGGACTTCGCCCTCCAGGTCATCGACGCCTACATGACGGAGGTCCATGCCGGCCTCGACCACTGCCTGCAGGACGAGGCGCGGCCACCGCTGGCGCGGGTGCGGCGGTTCTTCGAACTGACGCAGCAGAAGTACCGGGAGGAGGGCTACATGGGCTGCCTGCTGGGCGGCCTGGGGCAGGAGCTCTCGGGCGTCAGCGAGGTGTTCCGGCAGAAGATCGAGGGCTGCTTCTCCGTCATCGCCGAGCGCCTGGGCGGCTGCCTCGAAGAGGCGCGCCGGCGAGGCGAGATCCCCGCCGACTGCGACGTGACGCGGATGGCGGAGATCCTGGTCGACTGCTGGGAAGGCGCCGCCCTGCGCTGCCGCCTGCGCCGCGACCCCGGCTCGCTCACCGCCATGCTGGACTTCTACATAGGCTCGGTGGCCCGCAAGCAGGCGTAGTGGCGGGCCGTGCGGGACGAAGTCGGACTCTATTGCTACGCCAACGCGCAATGGTCGTGTTGCACCCTCCGCAGGCCCTCAAATCCGACCGCGTTTCTGCACAAAGTCCAACAGCCGTTGGCCACGCGGAGACAGTCGGTAGCCAATCTTCATGCTTTCTGTCAGTCCTAGCTCTTTCAGTTTGCGAACGTGGAGCTTGAAGTCCGACTTCTCCATTCCGACCTCCGTTGCAAGATCCTGTGCCCGTCTTTCCGGCCAAAGTGAAATCAGGTGGAGCACTTTCAACGAAAGCGCCTTGATCGGTGAACCACGATCGATGCGTTCAAGCCGCTTCACGATATCGGCACAGTCCGCGTCCGAAAGTTCATTGTCTTTGCGCAGGAGATATCGGCGGTCAACACCGTCATAGCGCAGTTCAATGCGGTATAATTGGCCATCGGGACGGGAAGCCAGGTCGGCCTTTAGGCATTCAATGTCGCGGTATCCGGCGCGTTGCGCATCCTTCCGCGTGAGCGATGCCTCACTAACGGTCGTCACCTCTTCTATCGCCAATTCGCCCGCCGAAGTACGCAGCCTTCCGCCGGCTTTGACGGTAGGACGTTTCCATCGACGGAAGACCAGATCGATCTCGCCGGCGACAATTCGCTCCAGTACGTCGCTCTTGATCAGCATTTTGCAAGGTTAAGAAGTCAAGTTGCCGGCGAACATCTGACCCTTCGCCCCGGAGAAGGTGTAAACCATCTCTCCGGTATCGCCTGTAAACCATGTGCCCGGAATGGACCCAGGCGTAGTGGCGGAGGGGGTGGGATTCGAACCCACGATGGGCTTCCACCCATGCCAGTTTTCAAGACTGGTGCCTTAAACCGCTCGGCCACCCCTCCGGGAGCGGACGGTTCGCCCTGGAGACGCGGGAGAGTTAGCAAAGCGCCCGCCGGCTGCAAACCCCGAATTGCGCCGGCCGCCGCCCGGCACCTCCGAGACTGTTGCGGCGCAACAAGACTCGCGCCACACTGTCCGGCAGAAAACAACAGAAAACCAGGGGGTGCGGTCATGTTGAAGGTTTCTCGGCGTCGTCTCCTGGCCAGCGGTGCGGCCGCGGCCGGCGCGGCGGCAGGCGCGGCGGCCCTGCCGGGCTTCGCCACCCGGGTGCTGGCGGCCGACCCGATCCGCGTCGGCGCGGTGCTGCCGTTCAGCGGCGGGCTGGAGCTGTTCGGCAACCAGGCCAAGATCGGCCTCGACCTGGCGATGAAGGAGATCAACGAGGCCGGCGGCATCCTCGGCCGGCCGCTGGAGATCCTCTACGAGGACAACAGGACCGACCCCCGGACCTCGGTGGAGAAGGCGCGGACGCTGATCGGCCGCGACGGCGCCGTTGCCCTGACCGGGCCGATCCTGTCGTCCTCGCGCGACGCCATGGCGGCCACGGTGGAGCGCTCCAAGGTGCCGCTGCTCTACTGCACCAACTACGAGGGCGGCGCCTGCAGCCGCTACATCTTCTCCTTCAACACCGTGCCGAACCAGGAACTGGCGCGGCTGCTGCCCTACATGCACGAGACCTTCGGCGGCAGCACCTACATGTTCGGCGCCGACTACGTCTGGCCGCAGAAGATGTTCGAGGCGGCGCAGGGCATCGTCGCCGGCCTTGGCGGTGCCACCGCCGGCGTCGAGTTCACCCCCTGGGGCGTGAAGGAATTCGCGCCGGTGATCCGCCGCATCGCCGACAGCGGCGCCAAGGTGCTGCTGTTCGCGCTGCCCGGCGGCGACGGCATCACCTTCATCAAGCAGGCCGAGGCCTTCGGCCTCTTCGACCGGGTGACGGTCGCCTTCCTCGGCTTCGCCGAGACCTACCTCGGTGCCTTCGGTCCCGGCGGCGGCGAGAACATGTGGGTGACGGTGCCCTTCGTCGCCTCCGGCGAGCAGGCGGGCGTGAAGGACTTCGTGGCGCGCGTCCGTGCCCAGGCGGGTGACGATGTGCCGATCTCGCACTATGTCATGACTCACTACAACGCCATCAACGCGCTGCGCGATGCCCTGCAGCGGCGCGGCGAGGTGGGCCCGGAGGCGGCGGTCGACGGCCTGGAGGGCCTCACGGTCTCGACGCCGACCGGGCCGGTCAGCATCGGCGGCATCGACCACCACGTGACCCTGCCGATGTTCCTCGCCAAGACCGAGGGCGCCGGCCTGGTCACCGTGCGCGACCTCGGCCGCATCGCGCCGGAGTCGGGCTGCTAGGCGCCGCGGCGGCGGCACTCGAACCGAGGAGGCTGAGATGCCCGACAGCTTCGACCTTTCCCTTCTGACCCGCCAGGTGGCGGCGGCGATGCCGGTCGCCCCCGCGCGCCTGACCCTCGGCGCCGAGCCGGCCGGGCTGGTCATCGTCGACGAGGTGAACGGCTTTGCCACCGTCGGCGCCGGCAGCCTGGCGCCGCCCGCGCCCAACGCCCAGGTCTCGGCCATGGTCGCCGAGACCGAGCGCCTGGCCCGCGCCTTCAGCGCCCAGGGCTGGCCGATCTTCGCCTTCCTCGACACCCACGTGCCCGGCAAGCCGGAGCCGCCCTATCCGCCGCACTGCGAGGCCGGCACCGGCGAGGAGAACCTAGTCCCCGAGCTGGCCTGGCTGGAGAACGACCGCAACGCCACGCTGGTACGCAAGGACTGCATCAACGGCTTCGTCGGCGCCATCCGGCCGGACGGCAGCAACGCCGTGGTCGATTGGGTGAACGCCGGCAGGTTGCAGCGCCTGCTGGTGGTCGGCATCTGCACCGATATCTGCGTCATGGACTTCGTGCTGACCCTGCTGTCGGCGCGCAACCACGACCTCATGCCGACTCTGAAGGACATCTCCGTCCACGCCGGCGCCTGCGCCACCTACGACCTGCCCAAGGAGGTCGCGGCCCGGCTCGGCCTGCCGGAGACGGCGGCACACCCGCAGGACCTCACCCACCACATGGGGCTCTACTTCATGGCCTCGCGCGGCGCGGAGATCGTCGGCGACGTCGTGCTGCCCGGCTGAACGGCCGCTCCGCCTCGATGACAGCGCTGCTGGAGGTCGCCGGGGTCGACAAGGACTTCGGCGGCGTCCGCGCCGCCGACGGCCTGACGCTGAGCCTGGGGGAGGGCGAGATGCTCTGCCTCATCGGCCCCAACGGCTGCGGCAAGACCACGCTGTTCAACCTCGTCACCGGGGCACTGAAGCCCGACGCCGGCAGCCTGCGCTTCGCCGGCGCCGAGTTGCGCGGCCGCGAGCCCTTCGAGATCGCCCGCCTCGGCATCCAGCGCAAGTTCCAGGTGCCCGGCATCTTCGCCGAGCTGTCGGTGGCGGAGAACCTCACCGTCGCCCTGCTCGGCAGCGGCGACGAGGGGCCCGGGCGGCTCGACGAGCTGCTGGGCCTGGCGCGGCTCGAGGGCCGGCGCGGGCGGCCCGCCGGCAGCCTCGCCCACGGCGAGAAGCAGTGGCTGGAGATCGCCATGGTGCTGGCGCGCCGGCCGCGCCTGCTGCTGCTCGACGAGCCGACCAACGGCATGACGGCGGCGGAGACCGCCGCCACCGTGAGCCTGATCCGCGATCTCCACGACCGCTACGGCTGCGCCGTGCTGGTGATCGAGCACGACATGGGCTTCGTGCGCGAACTCGCCTGCCCGGTGGCGCTGATGGTGCGCGGGCGCATCCTGCGGCGCGGCGGCTACGCGGAGCTGCAGGCCGACCCCCTGGTGCGCGAGGTCTATCTCGGCGCGCCGGAGCCGGCCGCATGATGCTGGAGATCGAGGGGCTCGAGGGCGGCTACGGCGGCAGCCGCGTGCTCTGCGGCATCGACCTCGCCGTGGCCGAGGGCGAGAGCGTGGCGCTGCTCGGCCGCAACGGCATGGGCAAGACGACGCTGCTGAAGACCGTGATGGGCCTGCTGCCGGCGCGCGCCGGTGCGGTCCGCTTCGCCGGGCGGCGCCTCGACGGGCGGCGGCCGGAGGAGGTGGCGCGGGCCGGTATCGCCTTCGTGCCCCAGGGCCGCGAGATCTTCGCCGAACTGTCGGTGGAAGAGAACCTGCTGCTCGGCGCCATGGGGCGCGGCGGCCTCGGTGCCGCGGTGCCGGAGGCGATCTACGCCCGCTTTCCGATCCTCGCCGAGCGGCGCGGCCAGCGCGGCGGCACGCTTTCCGGCGGCCAGCAGCAGCAGCTCGCCATCGGCAGGGCGCTGGCCGGACAGCCGCGCCTGCTGCTGCTCGACGAGCCCTCGGAGGGCCTGCAGCCCTCCATCGTCCGCGAGGTCGCCGAGGCGCTGCGCCGCGAGGTGGCCGGCGCCGAGCCCGGCAAGCGCCTCACCCTCGTCATCGTCGAGCAGAACGTCGACCTCGCCCTCACCATCGCCTCGCGCTGCCTCTTCATCGAGAACGGCGCCATCGTCGCCGAGGCTTCGAGCGCCGAGCTGCGCCGCGATCCGGCGCTGATCCACCGGCACCTGGCGATCTGAGGCGCGGCGATGGAACAGGTCCTGCTGCTCGCGCTCGACGCCGCCAACTACGTGCTGGTCATCGTGCTGGTGGCCATGGGGCTGGTCATCGTCTTCGGCCTCATGCGGGTCATCAACATGGCCCACGGCGAACTCTTCCTGCTCGGCGCCTACACCCTGGTGATGCTGCAGCAGGCCGGCGTCTCCTACTGGATCGGCCTGGTCGCCGCCACGCTGCTGGTCGGCCTCGTCGGCCTGCTGATCGAGGAGCTGGTGATCCGCCACATCTACCACCGCTTCCTCGATACCATCCTCGCCACCTGGGGCCTGTCGATCATCATCAAGCAGGGGGTGATCCTGCTGTTCGGGCCCGGCGCGCAGTCCATCGCCGCGCCCTTCACCGCCCAGGTCGACATTTTCGGCACGCCCTATCCGGCCTACCGCTTCTTCATCATGGCGGTGTCGCTGCTGGTGGTGGCGGGCACCTTCTATCTGTTCTTCCGCACCCGCTTCGGCCTCGCCGCCCGCGCCGTCATCGCCGGCCGCGACACCGCCGCCTGCCTCGGCATCGCCACCCGCAGCTTCGACCGCGCGACCTTCGCCTACGGCGCCGCCCTGGCCGGGCTCGCCGGCGCCGTCATGGCGCCGATCATGAGCGTAGATCCGCAGATGGGCCTCGGCTTCCTGATTCCGGCCTTCCTGGCGATCCTGGTCGGCGGCGCCGGCCACCTGGCCGGACCCGTCCTCGGTGCCGGCCTGGTCGGCGCCACCGACAGCGTCACCGCCGGCATCTGGTCGCCGGTGCTGGCGCAGGTGGTGGTGTTCACCATGGCGGTGATCGCCATCCGCCTGTTCCCCGGTGGCCTGCTTAGGGGTGGGCGCCGGTGAGCGGCATCCCCGCCGTTCTCGGCGGCCGCCGCGGCGCCGTCGACCTCGCCGTCTGGGGCGGACTCGCGGTGCTGCCGCTCTTCGCCGGCGCCTGGCAGGTCGGCCAGATCGCCCAGTACCTGACCTACGGCATCTTCGCAATGAGCCTGGCGCTGATCTGGGGCCAGTGCGGCCTGCTGTCGTTCGGCCACGCGGTCTTCTTCGGCCTCGGCGCCTACGCCATGAGCCTCGCCACCCTCGGCATGCTGCCCGGCCTCGAAGGCTGGACCTCCAGCTACCTCGGCATTCTCCTGGCTCTGGTCGTGCCGGCACTGGTCGCCAACGTGCTCGGCCGCTTCCTCTTCTACGGCCGCGGCCTGCACGGCGCCCAGCTCGCCATCGTCATGCTGGCGGTGGCGGTGATCGCCGAGCGCGTGATGACCCGCTGGCCCTATGCCGGCGGCATGAACGGCCTGATGAGCGTGCCGCCCCTCGACCTCGGCGCCTTCGGCCTCGGCTACGAACTCTACGACCCGCTGCCGCTGTTCTACGTGACGCTGGCGGCGGCGCTGCTGGTCTACGCGCTGCTGGAATCGCTGGTGCGCTCGCGCCGCGGCGTGGTGCTGCGCGCGCTCGGCGCCGACGAGGCGCGCACCGGCTTCCTCGGCCACGACACCCGCGCCATGAAGCTCTCGGTGTTCACGCTCTCCGCCGCCGTCGCCGGCTTCGCCGGCGCGCTCTTCGCCAGCCAGTTCGGCTTCGTCTCGCCGCCGCTGATCGGCTTCGGCCTCTCCACCGAGGTGCTGATCTGGGTCGCGCTCGGCGGCCGCCACGCGCTGCTCACCGCCTTTCTCGGCGCCATCGTCGTGCGCCTGGCGGAGAATTTCCTCGGCGACCTGCTGGGCGCCTACTGGCTGCTCGGTCTCGGCCTTGTCTTCGTGCTCACCGTGATCTTCCTGCCGCGCGGCCTGCTCGGCGAGATCTACTGGCGGATCATCGGGCGAGGCGACGGCCGCTGAGCGCACTCTCCTCGCAGCGGATGCGCCAGGCCAGCACGGCGGCGTTGGCGAGCGAGAAGACCGCCGCGATCTCCCAGGCGCCGAAGGCCAGCGGCAGTACGGCGATCTCGGCGGCGACCACCAGGTAGTTGGGATGGCGCAGCCAGCGGTAAGGCCCGCGGCGCACCAGCGGCGCCCCCGGCAGGGTGACGATCCGCGTGGTCCAGAAGCGGCCGAGGCTCGCCAGCACCCAGACCCGCAGGCCCTGCAGCACCAGGAACAGCGCCAGCAGCGTCCAGTCGGGCGCGCGGTCGGCCGGCACCAAGACCGCCAGCGACAGCAGCCAGAGCACGTGCAACCCGACCAGGATGGGATAATGCCCGGCGCCGCTCTCGACGGCGCCCTCGGCGAGCAGGCGGCGGGTATTGCGGCGCGCGTAGGCCAATTCGGCCAGGCGCTGCGCCGCCACCAGCGCCAGGACGATCCACAGCGGGCTCATGGCCTCACGCTTCCAGTACTTGGAAGCCGGCGGTGAAACCGGGGCCGAGGGCGGTCATCAGGTAGCGCCCGCGCAGGCCGGCCCGGCGCATGCGCTCCAGCACGAAGAGCACGGTCACCGCCGACATGTTGCCGTAGTCGCGCAACACCGCGCGGGCCTCGGCGAGGCCGCCGTCGCCGAGGCCGAACACCTCCTCCAGCGCCGCGATCACCTTGGCGCCGCCGGGATGGCAGACGTAGCCGTCGATGTCGTCGCGGCAGAGGCCGTGGCGGGCGAGGAAGGCGTCGGTGGCGGCGCCGAGGTCGTCGCGCACCAGGGCCGGGATGTCGCGCGAGAACAGCACGCCGAGGCCGTCGTCCTCGACCTCCCAGCCCATGACGCCGAGGGAGTCCGGCCAGGTGTGCTCGCCGGCGGCCTCCAGCCGCAGCGGCGTTCCCCGCCCGCTGCCGGCGCCGCCCGCCTCCAGCAGCACCGCGGCGGCGCCGTCGCCGAACAGGGCGGCGGCGATCACGTTGCTCTTGGAGCGGTCGACGGCGCGGAAGGTGAGGCCGCAGAGTTCCACCGTCAGGCAGAGCACCCGGCTGCCCGTCCCCGAGCGGTCGAGGGCCTGTGCCAGGGCCGCCGCGCGCGACAGGCCGAGGACGCCGCCGGCGCAGCCGAGGCCGAAGATCGGCAGGCGCGCGAGGTCGCGGCGGAACGGCAGGCGCTCCATCAGCCGGGCGTCGAGGCTGGGGGTGGCAATGCCGGTGGTGGAGACCGTGACCAGGCCGTCGACGGCCTCGGGCGCAATGCCGGCCTGGGCCAGGCAGCGCGCGGCGGCGTCGGCCAGCAGCTCGACGGCGTTGTCGACGAAGAGCGCGTTGCGCGATTTCCAGCTGCTGGGACTGAGGTACCACTCGATCGGCACGCAGGAACGGCGCGAGTCGATGCCGGCGTTGGCGAAGGCCGGCAGCAGGCGCTCGATGTCGAGGCGGCGGTCGCCGAAGAGGGCGCGGGCGTGGCGCGCGACCTCGGCCTGGCGCAGGACATGGCGCGGCACCGCCGTGGTCAGGCCGGTCAGCATCACCGGCGGCGAAGCGCCCGCCGCGTGGTCGGCGCGGCGGTGGACGGGAAGGTCGAGATCGAGCATGCGGCGACATCCTCTGCCGGAAAGCCGGCTTCATTGCTTTCTACGTGACGCCCGGGCGGTGGGTTTCAACCGCGGTTAACGCCGGGTTAGGCAAGCCCTTTAACCGGAGGCTAGCGCAATGGCGCTATGCTGGAGCGGGCTCAGCGCGAGCGATTTGTTAACACAGTGTGGTAAGTAATAGTGCGTAACTTACTGATATTTAGCATATTCGCGACCACGATGATCGCCACCGGCCTGCCCCTCGCGGCAGCCGGTGAGCTGACCGTCACGCACCCCAGCCACTACGCCCGGCCCAGCGAGACCCTGCAGGGCAGCGGGACATCGAGCCTCGGCCGCACCAAGCAGGTGCGCGGCGGCTCAAATATCATCGTCCGCGACGACGGGGCGCTGCTCGACGCCTGGCGCCTCAATCCCGACCTCAGCCGCGCCTGCAACCGCCGCCTGTTCCAGCAGCACCGCGACCAGTACCTCGTCGGGGTGGTCGACGGGCAGACCTACGGGGCTGCCGTCGGCGGCCACAGCAGTCTCATTGACCGGGTGCAAATGGCTGAAAATCAAACGGTTTATCTGTTCCGGGGGCAGGGTACCACGGATTGCCGGGTGTACCACCGGACGCGCTAGGAACCTTTTTAGTAAAATGCGGGGTTTTGTTAACCTTTTGTTTACCATGACGCGCCGATACTTCGATCACGGTTCATCGACCGTCTCCTGAAATTGATTGCATCGACCTCTCGAAAGCCCCGCCCTCCCAGGCGGGGCTTTTTTCTTCGGTCCGTGCATTCCGATGCGCGAGTTGCGCCCTTTCGGCGTTGCCTGGCCGCGCGGTTCGGCTCTCCATTTAACGTGTTGTTTCCTTAAGGCTTTCACCCTAAGATTGAATCCTGGTCAAAGCATCATATTGATTTCTGAGTCAATGAGCCCTACTTTGAAGAGGCGAGAATGGCAGCCCGAACCACGAGAAGGGTGGACGGCCGCCCAGGCGAGACCATCGAGCTGCCTGACGATCCGGATATTCGCCGCAAGATCGAGCAGGATCTGCGGGCGCTGCCCCTGGGGCGCCGCGTCGCCATCATAAAGTCCCTTGAGGTATTCGGCCCCGATGCGGCGATCCCCAAGGAGCGGGTTAGGGTAATCGACGAGTTGCACGATGTTTATGTGTTGCCGCACGGGAAGCGAGGTCCATTTGCCGTCGTCGTGAAGCGCGGTGAGGATGATCGCACCATCCTGGCCGGGGTGTGCGAAACGCGGCCGTCGGATGATGAGGCGGAGGCGCTGGCGGCGAAGGCGCTTGGACGATGAGGGTTGCTGCGGTGGTGTTGGATTGAGGAGCCCAGTCTGTGAGCAGGAAAGATAGCATGGCGTTTGCAGCCGGCGACCTGGGCCTCGCGCAGCGCCACAAGGGAGGCGGGCCGGCTGGACGCAGGCCGAAGAAGACACTGGCCGACCTGCGTGAGGAATTCGCCCGGGAGGACCCCGAGTTCCAGAAAGCCTGGGAGGCACTTGAGGTGAAGCGCAAGATCGTGGCGATTCTCCTGCGGCTGCGGAAGAAGGCAAACCTGACGCAAAGGGAGTTGGCCAAGAGGGCTGGCTGGGATCCCGCATTCGTCTGCCGCCTGGAATCCTTTCCGAGCGAGGGCGAGAAGCTGTACATGCCGGACGTTACGACTCTTATGCAGTATGCAAAGGCTTGCGACAGCGATCTTTCCCTCATGTTCAGCGAGCCGAAGGGGCGGGGCAGCAGCCTTCACATCATCGAGTCCATGCCGCTCACGCGGAGCGACCGGCTCGAGCGCGCTATGCTTGCGCTTTCCGATACCGAGGTTGCCATCAAGAACCGCAAGGTGCACTCGGTACAGAAACTCCTCACGGAGGGCTGAGTGACGCTCTGCGGGTTCGAGATCGCCTCTCATGTCGCCGCGCTTGGTGGCGTCGCACTGCTGGCGGTCCCCGGCTTCTACATCGCGCATTACGCGCTGCTGACCGCCAGGCTGAAGGGCAAGCGTCAGATCCTGGGCAAGGGACTCGACCGGATCGCGGAGGAGACGCAGACGGAGCTGGAAGAGTTGCGCGATAGCTGGACCATGGGAAAATTCGCCTGCCTGGTGCTGGGCACGCTGTCAGCGGCGGCCTCGCCGATCCTGTCCCTCTTCAGCCTGTTGGCTTGCTGAAGCAGACCGAGCGGCCGAAAGTGGGCGGTCGAACTCCACCTGAAGGTCCGCGTGTCAGTCGCGGGAGAGGGCGGCCACCGGGTCGAGGCGCGAGGCGTTGCGGGCGGGCAGGTAGCCGAACACGATGCCGATAAGGCTGGAGCAGAGCACGGCGGCGACGATGGCGTCGGTCGAATAGACCAAAGTGAAGCTCGATTCCATGGTGTCGAAGACCACGCCGAAGCCGAGCGCGGCGGCGATGCCGAGCACGCCGCCGGCGAGGCAGACCAGCACCGCCTCGATGAGGAACTGCTGCAGGATATCGCCGCGCCGCGCGCCGACGGCCATGCGCACGCCGATCTCGCGGATGCGCTCCGACACCGAGACCAGCATGATGTTCATCACGCCGATACCGCCGACCACCAGCGAGATCACCGCGATGGCGGCGATCAGCAGGGTCATGGTCTGGGTGGTGCTGGTGATGGTGCGGCGGATCTCGTCGGTGTTGAGGACGAAGAAGTCCTTGGCGCCATGGCGCTGGACGAGAAGCTGCGTGACCGCCGCCTCGGCTGCCTCGCTCGAGACGTCGTCGGCGACGCGCAGGGTGATGCTGCGCAGCGCGCTGCTGCCCAGGATGCGCGACTGCACCGTCGTGTAGGGCAGGTAGACCGATAGGCTGTTGCTGGCGCCGAAGCCGCCCTGGCGGGCCTCGACTACGCCGACCACGCGGCTCGGCACCCGGCCGATGAGGATGACCTGGCCGACCGGGCTGCCGGCGAAGTCCTCGAACAGGGCGTCGCGGGTGTTCTCGTCGATCACCACCTGCTGCGCGCGCTCGCGCAGGCCGTCGGCGTCGAAGGCGCGGCCCTCGAGCAGCCGCAGTCCCTTTACCTCGAAGAAGCTGTCGCCGACGCCGTTCACCAGGGCGGTCGCCTCGCGCGCGGCGAAGCGCAGGCTGTCGCGGGCCGAGACGGTCGGCGTGACCGCGGCGGCATAGGACTCGGCGGCCAGGGCTTCGGCGTCGGCGACCACCAGGGTGGTGATGCGGCCGGCGCGGACGTCGCCGAAATCGCGGCCGGGGAAGATCTCCAGGGTGTTGGTGCCGAGCTGGCTGATGTTGGCCAGCACCTCGCGGCGGGAGCCCTCGCCGAGGGCGACGACGCAGACCACCGAGGCGATGCCGATGACGATGCCGAGCATGGTGAGGAAGCTGCGCAGGCGGTGCGCGCGCAGGGCCCGCAGCGCCATCGCGAAGGCCTCGCGGAAGCGGCCGAGGGCGGCGCTGGCGGTACCGGGCGCGCCCGGCTTCGCGGCGGTGCGCGCCGGCACCGCGGTTCTTGCGGCGGCGGTGCGGCGGTCGGCGACGATGACGCCGTCTCTGATCTCGATGACCCGCTCGGCCCGTTCGGCGACGTCCCTGTCGTGGGTGACGATGATGATGGTGCGGCCGTCGGCGTGCAGCTCGCGCAGCAGCTGCAGCACCTCCTCGCCGGTCTGGCTGTCGAGGGCGCCGGTCGGCTCGTCGGCGAGGATCACCTCGGCGTCGTTCATCAGCGCGCGGGCGATGGAGACGCGCTGCTGCTGGCCGCCGGAGAGCTTGCCCGGCCGGTGGCTGCTGCGGTCGGTCATGCCGAGGCGGTCCAGCAGCTCGGCGGCGCGTGCGCGGCGGTCGTGGCCGGCGAGGCCGGCATAGACGGCCGGCACCTCGACGTTGCCGAGCGCCGTCAGCTCGGCCAGCAGGTTATAGTGCTGGAAGATGAAGCCGAAGTGCTCGCGGCGCAGCGCGGCCAGCGCGTCGGCGCCGAGCCGCGCGGTCTCGCGTCCCGACACCCGGTAGCTGCCGGAGGTCGGCCGGTCGAGACAGCCGAGGACGTTCATCAGGGTCGACTTGCCGGAGCCGGAGGGCCCGACGATGGCGACCATCTCGCCGGCCTCGATGGTGAGATCGACGTCCTTCAGGGCGTCGATGGTGGACTCGCCCGAGGGGTAGGCGCGGCCGACCCCGGAGAGGGCGATGAGCGGTGCGGCCATGCGGCTACATCCGCATCAGCCGGCCGGCGTTGCGGCGGGCCATGGCGGCGGTGTCGCCGCCGTCGCCGAGGCGTCCGGTGACGACGCGCTCGCCTTCCGCGAGGCCGGCGCGCACCTCGGCGGTGACGTTGTTGTTGAGGCCGACCTCGATCTCGCGGGAGGCGACCTCGCCGGCGGCGCCGAGAACTTCGATATTGTAGCGTCCGGCGGCGATCCGGCGGCCGAGCGCCGCCGAAGGGACCGTCAGCACGTCGGCGGCCTCGTCGAGCACGATCTGCACCTCGGCGGTCATGTAGGTGCGCAGCCGGCCGTCGGGGTTGGGCACGTGGAAGATGCCGTTGTAGTAGATGGCGGAGGTCGTCGCCGAGGAACTGCCCGAAGAGGCGCCGGAGCCGCTGACGCTGCTGTCGCCGACGATCGATTCCGGCGCCGGCTCGATGCTGTCGAGCAGCGCCTCGTAGCGGTGCTGGGGATCGCCCAGGATGGTGAAGTAGACCTTCTGCCCGGGCCGCACGTGGACCACGTCGGCCTCGGAGATTTCGGCGCGCACCGTCATCACGTCGATCTGGCCGAGGATGACGATGGTGGGCGCCGACTGCGCGGCGTTCACCGTCTGCCCGGCCTGGGTCACCACCGCCAGCACGGTGCCGTCGACCGGCGCGGTGATCTTCGTGTAGTCGAGGTTCACCCGCGCCGTCTCCAGCGCCACCTCGGCCTCGACGATGCGGGCATCGAGGGCGGCGATCTGCGCGCGGATCACCGCGACCTCGGCCTCGGCGGCCTCGTAGTCGGCCTGGGAGACCGCCGCGCGGGCGACCATCTTCTCCTGGCGCGCCAGGTTCAGCTCGGCCTGCTTCAGGGCGGCGCGCTTCTCGGCGCGCTGGGCGCGCACGTTGGCGAGCGCCGCCTCGGCGGTGCGCAGCGCGTTCTGCTGCGGCACCGAGTCGATCTCGGCGATCAGCGCGCCGGCGGTCACGGCTTCGCCGACCGCGACCTCAACCGAGGTCACCCGCCCCGACACCTGGGCGCCGACGGCGACCAGGACCGACGGCTTGACGATGCCGCTGGCCAGCACGCTGCGCTGGATGTCGCCGCGGGCGACCGGCGCCGTCAGGACGCGGCCCTCCGGATCGCCGGTCGAAAGCCTGGCGTCGATGGCGTAGGCGGCGCCGGCGGCGGCCAGCATCGCCGCCGCGACCAGCACCACCCGCCATGCCATTTTGCGTCTTCCCGTTGTCATCGCGTGATCCGCCTGTTCTCTGGAGGGGATGTCATGAGGTCTCTCCCACGGGGCGGTAGAGCCGCGGCCCGGTGTCGTCGTCGACCACCACCGGCCGGCCGCTGTCGATGGCGCCGTCCCAGCCGCCGCCGAGGGCCTTGTTGAGGGCGATGTAGGCGGTGGCGATGGCCACCCGGCTCTGGATCAGCGAGTCCTCGGCCGCGTAGAGGGAGCGTTCGGCATCGAGCACCTCGAGGAAGCCGGTGGCGCCGGTCTGGTAGAGGTCGCGCGCCAGCGTCGCGGCGCGGCGGAAGGCGTCGGTGGTCTCGGCCAGCCGCTCGTAGCGCAGCCGCTCCTGGGTCAGCGCGACGATGGCGTTCTCGACGTCCTCCAGGGCCGTCAGCACGGCGGCGTGGAAGGCGAGGTGGGACTGGTCGCGCCGCGCCTCGGCGACCTCGACCGCCGCCGCCAGGCGCCCGCCGTTGAAGATCGGCACCGTCAGCGTCGGGCCGAAGGCCCAGGAGATGGCGGAACCGCTGGCCATCTCGCCGATGGTGGCGGCCGAGGTGTTGAGGCTGCCGGAGAGGCTGATGCTGGGATAGCGCGCCGCCTCGGCGCCACCGATGCGGGCGGTCGCCTGGGCCAGCTGCCGTTCGGCCTGGCGCAGGTCGGGACGCGCGCGCAGCAGGTCGGCGGGCAGGCCGGTCGGGATCGGCGCGACCGGTGTCGGGATCGGCGCGGCGGACTCCAGGCGCCCGGCAAGCGCCGCCGGCGGCTGGCCGGTCAGCACCGAAAGGCGATGCACCGCCGCCGCATAGTCGGCGCGCAGGCGCGGGATGCCGGCCGCGGTGCTGCTGACCTGCCCGGTGGCATTGTCGAGGTCGAGGGCGGTGGCGGCGCCGGCGTCGAAGCGGACACGGGTGAGCTCGGCGGTCTCGCGCTGCGAGGCGACGCTGCGCTCGGCGTAGTCGATGCGCGCCCTGGCGCCGCGCGCGGCCACGTAGTTGGCGGCGACGTCGCCGACGAGGGTCAGCAGGGTCGCCCGCAGGTCGTGCTCTGCGGCCTCGAGGCCGTAGACGGCGGCCTCGACGCCGCGGCGGTTGGCGCCGAAGAGGTCGAGTTCCCAGCTCGCATCAAAGCCGGCCTGGAACCTGCTGGAAACATTGGAATCGCTGGCGGCGGTGCCGCTGCGGGTGGCTGAGCCGGTGCCGCCGAGGGAGGGCTGCAGGCTGCCGCCGGCCTCGCGGACGCTGGCCCGCGCCTCGCGGATGCGTGCCGAAGCGGCGGCGACGTCGAGGCTGCCTTCGACCGCTTCCTCGATCAGGGCACCGAGGACCGGGTCGCCGAGCCGCCGCCACCACTGCGACAGTTCCGGCGCCTCGGGCGGCGTCTGGGCGTCGGCGTTGTCCCAGGCGGCGGGCAGGGGCACCTCGGGGCTGCGGTAGTCGGGACCGACGGCGCAGCCGGCCAGCAGCACGGCCAGCAGCAAAGGCGCCGCCAGGGTAGCGCCGCCGCGGCTCCGGCGGGCGGCCGGGCGCGGGCCGGATTGAATGATTGCTCGGGTCATGGCCTTCCGCCTGCTGCCGGGCGCGCGTCGGCCCCGCAGGGCCGGGATCGCAACCGTCGATAGTTCTCTTACGCGCCGCGACCCCAAAGCATCCCCTTGATGGATATCGCAAAGTAGAGAAAATCGGGCCCCTTGCGGCGCCGATCGCCCTTGCCGCCGCACCGGGCGGAGTCTAGATAGAGGCACCCGCGACCCAGGGATCGACCGACCGATGCGATCTGCCCGGAACCTCGTGGCCCTGCTGGGCCTGCTTCTGCTGGCCGCCTGCTTCGAGCCCAGCAAGGGCGATATCCTCAAGAAGGCGCAGGGGGTCAGCACCCGCGCCGACCTCGAGGCCGCGCTCGGCAGTCCCAGCGATGTCTCCAAGATCGGCCCGCTCGAAAGGTGGACCTACAAGGCGTCAGACGGCGCGGTGATCTTCCTGCTCGCCGGCGACAGAGTCACCTTCGAGGCGACCGCGGACCGCTAGTCCCCCTTAGCCCTCCATGGTTTGAGGAATCCGGCCAAGGGGACGGCGGATTGCCAAGGTTAACGGGCTTGTGGCACAAGGGCTCTGGCAAGGCATCCTGGGAGATCGTGCGTGAAATTCTTTGAGGGTATCCGGCGGGCGTTCGGCGGCGCGCTGCTCTTCGTCCTGCTGCTGCCGCTGGCGGCCTGCGCCCAGAGCGCGGCCGAGCCCCAGGCCGGGCCTCAGGCCGAAGCGGTCTCCGAGGACTTCGACACCTGGCTGGCCGGCCTGCGGCAGGAGGCCTTGGGCCGCGGCATCCGTCCCGAGACCCTGGAGGCGGCCCTGGCCGGCCTGCAGCCGGTGCCCGACGTGATCCAGCGCGACCGCAGCCAGCGCGAGTTCACCCTGACCTTCGAGCGCTACATGCGCGGCGCGGTCACCGAGGGCCGCGTCGAGCGGGCCCGCCGGCTGATGGAGGAGCATCGGCCGCTGCTGGAGAAGGTGGCGGCGGAGTACGGCGTGCAGCCCCGCTTCCTGGTGTCGTTCTGGGGCCTGGAGAGCAACTTCGGCGACCACACCGGCGGCTTTTCCGTGGTCGCCGCCCTGGCCACCCTGGCGCACGAGGGCCGCCGCCACGACTTTTTCCGGGCGCAGCTCCTCGATGCCCTGCAGATCCTCGATGAGGGCCATATCAGCGTCGGCGAGATGTCCGGCTCCTGGGCCGGGGCCATGGGCCAGCTCCAGTTCATCCCCTCGACCTTCGTGAACTTCGCCGTCGACTACGACGGCGACGGCCACCGCGACATCTGGCACAGCCTGCCCGACGTCTTTGCCTCGGCGGCCAACTATCTGTCGCAGGAGGGCTGGCGCGGCGACCGTACCTGGGGCCGCCAGGTACAGCTGCCGCCGATGTTCGACTACGGCCTCGCCAGCCTTTCGGTGCGCAAGCCGCTGTCGGAGTGGGCCTCGACCTATGGGCTGCGCGACGCCGGCGGCGGGCCGCTGCCGGTGGTCGATGGCATGGAGGCCTCGCTGGTGCTGCCGGCCGGCCACCGCGGCCCGGCGTTCCTGGTTTACGAGAATTTTCACACCATCCTGATATGGAATCGCTCGATCCTCTATGCGCTGTCGGTGGGACACCTCGCCGACCGCATCGCCGGGGCGCCGCCACTAGGCCCGCTGCCGGAGGAGGAGCCCATCAGCCTGAAGGCGATCGAGGAGATGCAGGCGCTGCTGAACGCGCTCGGTTACGACGCCGGCAATCCGGACGGGCTGGTCGGCCCGCGGACCCGCGAGGCCCTCAGCGCCTTCCAGGCGGCCGAGGGCCTGCCGGCCGACGGCTACCCGACGATGGACGTGATCGCCCGGCTGCGCAGCGCCGCCGGCCAGTGAGCAGAGCCGCGGTACCCGGGTTGTTTCGCCGGCCACGGCGCCGTAAACTACCACATTCGGTGGGGGAAACGATGCGGAGCACAAGATGAAGGCAATAGGCCTGAAAGGCGGCGTTCTCCTGCTCGCCCTCCTCGGGGGCATGGCCGGCTGTGCCGAGACCGAGCTGGCGGTGCACAACGCCAAGCGCCTGCAGGATCCCGCCGCCGGCTCGTCGGCGCCGCCGCAGGCCGGCTACTACAAGGTCGGCCAGCCCTACCAGATCGCCAACGTCTGGTACTACCCACGCGAGGAATACGGCTACGTCGAGACCGGCATCGCCTCCTGGTACGGTCCCGGCTTCCACGGCAAGCTGACCGCCAACGGCGAGATCTACGACCAGAACGCCATGACGGCGGCGCACCGGACGCTGCCCATGCCCTCGCTGGTGCAGGTCACCAACCTGGAGAACGGCCGCTCGATAAAGGTGCGGGTCAACGACCGCGGCCCCTTCGCGCACGGCCGCATCATCGACCTCTCGAAGCGCGCCGCCGACCTGCTGGGATTCACCAACCAGGGCACCGCCAAGGTGCGGGTGGAGATCCTGGAGGCGGAGAGCCGCGAGCTGGCGCGATTGGCCGGCGGCGGCAGCACCGTCGCGGCCGCCGCCGCGGCGCCGCCGGCGGTTCCGCTGGAAGACGTCGCGGTGCAGGAACTGCCGGCCGATGGCGGCGCCCCGGCCGCACCCCTGCAGACCGCCGCCCTTCAGCCCGCCCTTCAGACCGCCGGCCAGGCGACCCGCAGCGATGCCGCGGCGGAGCCCTCGGGCCTGCGCACCGCGGTGGCGGTGGCGCCGGAGCCGGTGGTCACCCAGCAGCCGGTGCGGCGCACCGACATCTACGTCCAGGCCGGCGCCTTCACCCAGGTCGCCAATGCCGTGCGGCTGCGCGCGCGCCTCGCCTCGCTCGGCGACGTGCACATCTCGAAGGCGCTGGTGGGCAGCGACAGCTTCTACAGGGTGCGGCTCGGCCCGGTCGCCAGCCTCGCCCAGGCCGACCAGACCCTGGAGATGCTGCTCAGCAACGGCTTCAACGACGCGCGGCTGGTGGTCGATTGATCCGGGCACGGCCGCGGCAGCGTGGCGGCATCCACGGTGTCGTCACAATTGCGGCGGAGGATCCCCCCGGGGCCGCGGTTCGCGACCGCGTCCCGCCCTTGGCACAGCCGCCACTCGGTTTAGCGGAGTCACTCACGCGATGAAACGCCTCAGGTCCTTCTTCCTCGTCCTCGGACTCGCCGCCGCCCTCGGCCTGCCGCCGGCCACCGCCGGGGCGGCGCCGACCATCGAAACCCAGGCGGCGCAGGCCTTCCTGCTCGACGTGCAGACCGGCGCCGTGCTGCTGGACAAGAACGCCGACCAGCTGATGCCGCCGTCGTCGATGAGCAAGATGATGACCGCCTACATGGTCTTCGAGCGCCTGAAGGACGGCAGCCTGTCGCTCGACGACGAACTGCCGGTCAGCGAGACGGCCTGGCGCAAGGGCGGCTCCAAGATGTTCGTCGAGGTCGGCAGCCAGATCCGCGTCGAGGACCTGCTGCGCGGCGTCATCGTGCAGTCGGGCAACGACGCCTGCATCGTGCTGGCCGAAGGCCTCGCCGGCAGCGAGGACGCTTTTGCCGAGCGGATGACCGTACGGGCGCGCGAGATGGGACTGACCCAGAGCGTGTTCAAGAACTCGACCGGCTGGCCCGATCCGGAGCACGTGGTGACCGCGCGCGAACTGGCGCTGCTGGCCCAGCGCATCATCGAGGATCACCCGGAGTATTATCACTACTACTCCGAACGGGAGTTCACCTGGCACGGCATCCGACAGGGCAACCGCAATCCGCTGCTGTACCGGAACGTCGGCGCCGACGGCCTCAAGACCGGCCATACCGAGGACGCCGGCTACGGCCTGACCGCCTCGGCGGTGCAGAACGACCGCCGCCTGATCCTGGTGGTCAACGGCCTGCCCAGCATGAAGGCGCGCTCCGACGAGGCCGAGCGGCTGATCTCCTGGGGCTTTCGCGAGTTCGCCAACTACGCGCTGTTCAAGGCCGGCGACACCGTCGACGAGGCGGCGGTCTGGCTCGGCGACGAGGACAGCGTGCCGCTGGTGATCGCCGACGACCTGACGGTGACCCTGCCGCGCAGCGAGCGCAATGGTATGCAGGTGGCGGTGGTCTACGACGCACCGATCCCGGCGCCGATCCCGGCCGGCCAGGAGATCGCCCGGTTGCGGGTGACCTGGCCCGGCGGCGTGCCGGTCGAGGTGCCGCTGACGGCGGGCCAGGAGGTCGATCGCCTCGGCGCCTTCGGGCGCATCGCCGCCAGCATCAAGTTCCTGCTGCTCGGCGCGCCGTGAGCGGCCGCGCCATGCGCTGCTTCCCCTTGCGCAGCCTCCCGTGACCGTGCGGGGCCGCTTTATCACCCTGGAAGGCGGCGAGGGCGCCGGCAAGTCGACCCAGCTGCGCCGCCTCGCTGACTGGCTGCGTCAAGGCGGCCGCGAGGTGGTCGAGACCCGCGAGCCCGGCGGCAGCCCCGGCGCCGAGGAGATCCGCCGCCTGCTGGTGACCGGCGCCGCCGGCCGCTGGGACCCGGTGAGCGAACTGCTGCTGCACTTCGCGGCGCGGCGCGACCACCTGCGCCACACCATCGAGCCGGCTTTGCAGCGCGGCGCCTGGGTGGTCAGCGACCGCTTCGCCGATTCCACCATGGCCTACCAGGGCTACGGCCACCGGCTCGGCCCGGCGGCGGTGCGGGCGGTCTACGACCTCGCGGTCGGCGAGTTCCGTCCCGACCTGACCCTGGTGCTCGACCTGCCGGTGGCCGAGGGGCTGGCCCGGGCCCGGGCGCGCAACGGCGGCGACGCCCAGGGCGAGGACCGCTACGAGCGCATGGACAGCGCCTTCCACGAGCGCCTGCGCGAAGGCTTCCACCGCATCGTCGCCGAGGAGCCGCAGCGCTGCCTGCTGATCGACGCCGGCGGCGACGAAGTGGCGGTGGCGGCGCGCATCCGGGCGGCGGTCGGCGAACGCCTCGGCGTGGTGCCGGCATGAGCCCTAAAGCGAGCAGGGAAACCGAGAGCGAAGAGGCGGCCTGGCCGCATCCGCGCCGCACCGCCGAACTGCTGGGCCAGGCGGCGGCGGAGGCGGTGCTGCTGCGCGCCAAGGCGTCCGGCCGGCTGCCGCACGCCTGGCTGCTGACGGGCCCGCGCGGCGTCGGCAAGGCGACCCTGGCCTACCGCTTCGCCCGCTTCCTGCTGGCGCCCGACTGCCAGGGCGGCGGCCTGTTCGGCGACGCGCCCGACAGCCTGGCGGTGCCGGAGGACCACCCGGTGTTCCGCCGCGTCGCCGCCGGCGGCCACGCCGACCTCATGACCCTGGAGCGCGGCGAGGACGATAAGGGCAAGCCGCGCACGGTCATTCCGGTGGACGACGTCCGGCGCCTGGTGTCGTTTTCGCACATGACCGCGGGGGAAGGCGGCTGGCGGATCGCCGTGGTCGACGCCGTCGACGAGATGAACCGCAACGCCGCCAACGCCCTGCTGAAGATCCTCGAGGAGCCGCCGCCGCAGTGCATCCTGCTGCTGGTGAGCCACGCCCCCGGCAGCCTGCTGCCGACCATCCGCTCGCGCTGCTGCCAGCTGCCGCTGGCGCCGCTCGGCGAGGCCGTGGTGACGCAGTTGCTCGCCGTCCACCGGCCGGAGCTGGCGGCAGCCGAGGCGGCGGCCCTGGCGCGCCTCGCCGACGGCAGCATCGGCCGCGCCCTGGCGCTGACCGACCACGGCGGCCTCGATCTCTACCGCGAGATCGTCGAGCTGCTGGGCACCCTGCCGCGCCTCGACGTGCCGCGCCTGCACCGCCTCGCCGAGAAGTGGGGGCAGGGGCGCGATCCCGAGGCCTTCCGCACCGGCATGGAACTCCTCATCTGGTGGCTCGGCCGCTTCATCCGCGCCGGCTCCACCGGGCAGCCGGCGGCCGAGGTGGTGGCCGGGGAGGCGGCCCTCGCCGAGCGCCTGCTGGCGGCCCGCCCCCTTGCGCAATGGCTTGGCCTGTGGGAGAAGATCAGCCGCCTTTTCGCCCGGACGGAGGCGGCCAATCTCGACCGCAAGCAGGCGGTACTGACCGCGTTCCTGGATCTGGAGAACGCGGCGCCCTAGCGCCGGGCCAAGGCTGTCGTGCCCCCTTCGTCGAGGCTGGGGCCGTGCGGGAGCCGAGCCTTTTGGAGATCCGCGATGACGGCAGGAAAGCCGGCATACTACCTCACCACCCCGATCTACTACGTGAACGACGACCCGCACATCGGGCACGCCTACACGACGCTCGCCTGCGACGTGCTGGCGCGCTTCAAGCGGCTCGACGGCTTCGACGTGCGCTTTCTCACCGGCACCGACGAGCACGGCCAGAAGGTGGAGAAGTCGGCGGCCCGCGCCGGCGTCGATCCCCAGGCCTTCACCGACCGGGTGTCGCAGAACTTTCGCGATCTCTCGAAGCTGCTGAACTTCTCCAACGACGACTTCATCCGCACCACCGAGGCGCGCCACAAGACCTCCTGCCAGGCGCTGTGGAAGAAGCTGGTGGAGGCCGGCGACATCTACCTCGGCAGCTATGCCGGCTGGTACGCCGTGCGCGACGAGGCCTTCTACGCCGAGAGCGAACTGACCGACGGCCCGAACGGCGCCAAGATCGCGCCCTCGGGCGCCGAGTGCGAGTGGGTGGAGGAGGAGTCCTATTTCTTCAAGCTGTCGGAGTGGGGCGAGCGGCTGCTGAAGTTCTACGACGCGAACCCCGACTTCATCCTGCCGGCCGGCCGGCGCAACGAGGTGGTGAGCTTCGTGAAGGGCGGCCTCAAGGATCTCTCGATCAGCCGCACCACCTTCTCCTGGGGCATCCCGGTGCCCGACGCGCCGGGCCACATCATGTATGTCTGGCTCGACGCCCTGACCAACTACATCACCGCCGTCGGCTATCCCGACGAGGGGTCGGAGAGTTTCCGGACCTACTGGCCGGCCGACCTGCACATGGTCGGCAAGGACATCCTGCGCTTCCACGCGGTCTACTGGCCGGCCTTCCTCATGGCCGCCGGCGTCAAGCCGCCCAAGCGCGTCTTCGCGCACGGCTGGTGGACCGTCGAGGGCCAGAAGATGTCGAAGTCGCTGGCCAACGCCATCGCGCCGAAGCTGCTGGTGGATACCTACGGCCTCGACCAGGTGCGCTACTTCCTGCTGCGCGAGGTGCCCTTCGGCAACGACGGCGACTTCTCCCACAAGGCCATGGTCGGGCGCATCAACTACGACCTCGCCAACCAGTTCGGCAACCTGGCGCAGCGCGTGCTGTCGATGATCGCCAAGAACTGCGAGGGCAGGGTGCCGCAGCCGGGCGCCCTGGCGCCGGAGGACGACGCGCTGCTGGCGGACACGCGCGCCCTGCTGGACGACGTGCGCGCCCAGATGGACCGTCAGCAGTTCCATGCCGCGCTGATCCGCATCTGGGAGGCGGTGGGCGCCGCCAACCGCTACATCGACCACGCCGCGCCCTGGACGCTGCGCAAGACCGATCCGGCGCGCATGGCGACGGTGCTCTACGTGCTGGCCGAGGCGATCCGCCGCCTGGCGATCCTCTGCCAGCCGGTGATGCCGGACGCCATGGCGAAGATGCTCGACCTGCTCGCCGCCGACGCCGGCGCGCGCGACTTCGCGGCGCTGGAAACCCGGATCGCCCCGGGCACGGCGCTGCCGCCGCCGCAGGCGGTGTTCCCGCGCTTCGTCGAGGAGGAAGCCCCCGGGGTGAAGGAGGGGGCGTGACGATGAGGCGCCTTATTCAGGACAGTCTCACCCCTGCCACACACAAGGTCGTCATCCCGGCCAAGCGAGCGTCAGCGAGTGCGAGCCGGGATCCAGGGGCGGACGCTCAAGCGGTCGCCCTGGACCCTCGGGTCAAGCCCGAGGGTGACGTTAAAAGTTGGCAGATGGCGTCATGACCGCCACCGCCGATGTTCCGACGGCGGCACGGCCGCTGGTCGATTCCCACTGTCACCTCGACTACCTGGAGCGCGACGGCGACATCGCGCCGGTGGTCGAGCGCGCGCTCGCGGCCGGGGTCGGCACTCTCGTCACCATCTGCACCAAGCTCAGCGAGTTCGAGCGCATCGAGGCCATCGCCCGGCGCTTCCCGCGGGTCTACTGCTCGGTCGGCGTGCACCCGCACGAGGCCGGCAAGGAGGGCCAGCGCACGCCGGACCGGCTGATCGAGCTGGCCGGCCGCGACAAGGTGGTCGGCATCGGCGAGACCGGGCTCGACTACTATTACGAGCACTCGCCGCGCGAGGCGCAGCGGGAGAGCTTCCGCGCCCACATCGCGGCGGCGCGCGAAACCGGACTGCCGCTCATCGTGCACGCCCGCGACGCCGACGACGACACCGTGGCGATGCTCCAGGAGGAATACGCGAAGGGCGCCTTTCCGGGCGTCATCCACTGCTTCACGGCGGGACCGGAGCTGGCGAAGGCGGCACTGCGGATCGGCTTCTACATCTCCCTGGCCGGCATCGTCACCTTCAAGACGGCGGAGGACCTGCGCCGCACCGTCGCCGAGGTGCCGCTCGACCGCCTCCTGGTCGAGACGGACTCGCCCTACCTGGCGCCGGTGCCGCGGCGCGGCAAGACCAACGAGCCGGCCAACGTGGTCTACACCGCCGATGCCATGGCCAGGCTCTGCGGCGTCGAGATGGCCGAGTTCGCCGACATGACGACGGACAACTTCTTCCGTCTGTTCCGCCGCGCCGCGCGGCCGTGACGGCCGGGCGATGAAGGTCACGGTCCTCGGCTGCGGCGGCTCGGGCGGCGTTCCCCTGGCCGGCCGCGATCCCGGCGGCTACTGGGGCAATGCCGATCCCGCCAACCCCAAGAACCGGCGCCGCCGCGTCTCGGTGCTGGTCGAGCAGGACGGCACGCGCATCCTCATCGACACCTCGCCGGACCTGCGCCTGCAGCTCCTCGACAACGGCATCACCGCGCTGGACGCCGTGCTGTTCACCCATGCCCACGCCGACCACTGCCACGGCCTCGACGAACTGCGCGGCCTGGTCTACGGGCGCGGCGCGCCGATCGACGCCTACATGGACGCGCGCACCCGCGAGCTGCTGACCGCGCGCTTCGACTACGCCTTTTCCTCGAGCCGCAGCGACAACAACCTCTATCCGGCGCTGATGAACGACCGCATCATCGACGGCCCCTTCGAGATCGGCGGCATCCCGGTGCGCTGCTTCGAGCAGCAGCACGGGCCCGACGTCACCCTGGGCTTCCGCCTCGGGGACTTCGCCTACTCGACCGACGCCAGCGCCCTCGACGAGACGGCCTTCGCGGCGATCTCCGGCGCCAAGCTGTGGATCGTCGACTGCCTGCGCGACGAGCCGCACCCGACCCATTCCCACACCGCGCAGACCCTGGAATGGATCGCCCGCGTGAAACCCGCGCGCGCCGTCCTCACCCACATGAACGAGCGCCTCGACTACGACGACCTGCTGCGCCGCTGCCCACCCGGCGTCGAGCCCGGCTACGACGGGTTGGTGGTCGAGGTGTAGCGGCTCAGCCCCAAAAGCGTCATCATTTCAACGCGGCATAGTCAAGAATTCGCGCTACTTCCATGCGGAAGCAAGGAGGGGGTGATGAACAGAGGATTCATATTCGCGGTTATATGTGTGTTGCCTCTACTGGGCATCCTGTGCGGCACTTCATGCGTACCTTCTACTGCGGCCGACAATGGGCAGCCGAATTCGCCGCTTCGTTCGGATCGGAGTTCAAGTCAGCAAGCGGTTGAATCCTGCAAGAATTTTCAGATCTTCGCTACAGAGAAAGACGACAGACCACTATCCTGGGTCGGCCAGATCGCCTATGGCGACTGCCTGGAATTTATGCTCTTGCGCCATCCGGCGATAAGGGAACATTGGGCCCAGGCGCAAAGTGACAGTGAGGAAGCCGACACTGAAGAGCAGCGTGATCAGGCCGCTCCGCGCTACGTCTCATCTGCTTGGGGCTGCGCCATTGAAGCGCGCCGCCTCAGTGAACGCTATGTGGCCGGCGTGTGTTTCTCCATGAAACCACCGCAACACGAGCCGGGTCTTTGGTCGAGCATAGTCGGTGCTGCCCACACGGGCATAGACCGTAGGTGGCG
>JBHJOA010000055.1:0-10346 GCA_050330205.1 Kiloniellaceae bacterium | reverse complement strand
TGTCGTCCCGGCACTTGTTGCCGGGACCCATGGGCCTCGCCACCGTGCTTTCCGGCGCCCGGACTGCAGAGGTGGTCGGCATGCGGCAGCGGCATTGGGCCCCGGGGACAAGCCCCGGGATGACGATCTGGTTTGGGGCAGGCGCTACTGAGTCGCCGCTGTGCCTTTCAGGTTCACCAGGATGATGCGGTTGGTGCTGCTCTGGTGGATCAGCAGGTTGCCGTCGCGGGTCGGGCGCATGTGGCGGACGATGCCGGCCTGCACGCCGCCGGAGGGGATCGCCCAGCTCTGGAAGGTCTCCGTCGCCGGGTCGAAGCGCACCAGCATGTCGGGGCGCACGCCGGACTCGTTGTACCAGACGATGCCGTCGACCACCGCGATGGCGTAGGGGTGCGACCGCGGCCCTGCGGGCGAATCCCACTCCCTGACCTCGCCGCTCGTCGGATCGTAGCGGCCGAGGCGGCCCTGGGAGGAGTTCACGTACCAGAGGATACCGTCGTCGTCGAAGGCGATCCGCCGCACCGTGGTCCCAGGCGTCGGCAGCTTCACTTCCGTCAGTTCCATGGTCGCCGGATCGATCTTGATCAGGCAGTTGCTGCCGTTGCAGGCGACCCAGGGGCCGCCCTCGGCGTCGAGCTTGATGCCGTAGGGGCGGGACCCCGCGGTCGGCGGCGTCACCAGCTTCACCTCGCCGCTGGCCGGATCGAGGCGGCCGATCATGTTGCTCTGCTGCAGCGTGAACCAGAGGATGCCCTCGGCGTCGAAGATGGCGCTGTGGGGATCGCGCGCCGCCGGGTCCGGCATCTCGTAGACGGTGATCTCCTCCGTCTCCGGGTCGAAGCGTCCCATGCTGCCGTTCTTGTTGCCGGTGTACCAGACATTGCCCCCGGCATCGATGGTCACCGTGTGTGGCATGGCGTTGGCCGGCAGGGGATATTCGGTCATCTCGCCGGTGGCGGGGTCGATCCGGCCGATGAGGTTGCCCCACTGGCCGGCCCACCAGATGGTGCCGTCGGCGGCCTCGACGGGATCGCGGGAGCGCTGGCCGAGGGTCGGCACCTGCCACTCCTTGAAGGAGATCTCGACCTCGCCGGGCACCGGCGTCGCGGCGCGGTTGCCGCTGGGCGGGAAGTGGGTCGCCAGGTAGCCGGCGATCTCGTCGCGCATCTGCGGGTCGCCGGAGAGGTCGATCATGGTGCTCATGATCTCGCGCCAGCCGTCCTCGCTGTAGCCCGAGCTGCGGGTGATCTGGTTGGTCTGGTGGCAGGCGGTGCAGACGCTCTCGACGAGGTCCTTGCCCTCGCCCTCCGGCAGGGCGGCGTGCTGCGACGACTGCGCGAAGGCGGCGAGGGGGAGCGCGGCGAGCAGTCCCCCGGCCAGGGTGGAGATCGACAGCCTGGGCATCGCGAAACCTCCTGATCGACCCTGTTGGTATAGTTGACCGGAATGGTTCGGTATCGGCCCGCCCAAAGTCAAGTCACATCAGCGGAACTTGACGCCGCACGGCGCTTCGATCCGCGGCGGTGACGGCTATTTCCCGATGTTCTCCTCCAGGATCTGCTCCCCCTGCCAGCGGTCGGCGACCAGCCAGCGGTCCAGGGGGGTCGTCGAGGCCCCGGAGTAGAAGTACTTCAGGTCGTTGATAAAGACATACCACTTGCCGTCGACCTGTTCGGCGGTGCGCACCTGGAATTCATCCCATTTATAGAGGTTGGTGATCAGGGAGTTGCCGCTGATTTCGCTGCGCGCCTCCTCCCGGTGGGCTTTTTTGCCTACCTCCAGACGCTTCCACGGCAGGTTCACGCCGTAGTTCGGGTTTTGCAGGGTATCCGCGGCGATCCGTTCCAGTTCGCTGTCGCCGGTGCCCGGCGTCATCCGCATGGTGGAGAGCGCAAGCTGAAAGTCCGCCTCGTACTTGCCCAGTGCGCCCTGCAGCGCGGCCTGCTGCTGCGAGCGGGTACCGTCGTCCTCTGCGCCAAGTGCCCGTTCATAGGCTTCGGCCACGCTGACGAACTGCAGGCCTTCCTTTAGCTGCGTGACGTTCTCCTCGAAGCGGCCCTGCAGGAGGAAACGGTTGGCCCGGTGGTTTGGATCCGCCGGGTCGTCGCTGGCGCGGAAGTCGATGACGCCCTGGTACTGGGCCCAATGGCCGTCCAGATGGTTGCGCGTTTCCCTGAGGCTTTCGTCGATCTGGCGCATGCGGTCGTGATCCGCCCAGTGCAGCAGACGCTGGATGGTCTGCTTGTCGACCTGGCCGGTCCTGCCGTCGACCTGCTGCAGATATCGCGCCGCCTGCACGCTGTCCGCATAGGCCTTTTTCATGCTCTCCGCGTAGGTCACCACGGCTTCCTTGGAGTGAAACTCGCGCAGCGCCTGCGGCACCGGCGTTTCCCGAAAGCGTTGCTCGATGGCCGCGACCGTAGCCGGAATGTCGCCGAAGGATTTCTCTGTGGCTTCGGCCGCGGCGACCCGCTCCTGCAGCAGCGCGGCCGTTCGCGTGTGGGCGTTCCAGGTCTCGGCGTAGCCGTCCCGGGAGGCGTAGCTGTCATAGACCGCCATCTCGCCGGCCAGGGTTTCGAGATGCCCCCGCACCTGCGCCACAGTCTGGTCGCTCACCAGCGAAACGTCGTCGAGGCCGGCGATCTGTTCACCGAGGCTATCGAGCTGCTGACGGATGGCGTCGAGGCGCTTTTGCGCCAACAGGTCCATCTGGCGCTGCCACTCGATGTCGGCTTCCTGCCATGTCGGATGCTCCCTGCCTGGAGACTGGTCGAGCAGGTCTCGGATGCGGGTCATGTCGGCGAGGATACGTTCCTCCATCCTGACGCTGGCGCCGCGCATCTGCTGGATGTTGCGGTCGTTGAAGCCGAGTTCGCGCAGCACCCGCTCGACATTGGGGTCGGCGGCGGCCGTGCCTTGCGCGGCGGGAGCCGCGCCGGTTGCCGGCCCGGGCGCCGGAGCCGCATTGGCGGTCGCTACAACACGCTGCTGCAGCGCGTTGAAACTGGTGGCGGTTTCCGACCAGGCGGCGTCCTTGTCGGCGACGCCGCGCAGACGGTCGCCGATGGCCTTCAACTCGTTCAGGTATTGCTGACCTGTCGCCTTGTCGCCCGGCGCCATGGTATCGACCTGGGCGGAGAGGCGCGCAATCTCTGCGGCGGCGGCCGCCACCTCCGGATTGCCGCTGTCGAGGGCCGGAGCCGCTTCGATGGAAGGTGCCGCCTCCACGGCGGGCGTGTCGACAGCGGGGGCGGTGGGGCTCGCCGCCTGCGCCGGGGCTGCGGCGGCGGGCGGACGCCCGGCGGCTGTGTCCTCGAGCTGCTGCTGCAGCGTGGCGAGGCGCTGGGCCGCGGCCTGCCAGGAGGCATGATCCTGGTCCGATGCGCCTTGCAGGCGCCCCTCGGTCACCTTCAGCAAACGGAGAATTCGATTGGCGCCCGAAGCATTGGCGCCGGCTGCCTGCTGTTCGAAGCGGTCGAGATCGTCGTACACACCCTTGATCTGGGCGTTGGCGGGCTCCGGGGATTGGGCCCAGGCGGGGCTCCCCAGCGTCGCATCCAGCAGGGCAGGCGCCATCATCGCCAGCAGAGCGGCGGCGGCAGTCCAGGTCTTCATCGTTTCTCCCCCCGTATCGGCTGTCGGCGGTTTGCCGCCGGCCTTCTCTCTCGGACGGCCCCGTCCGCTAAGCTTCCCGACTATGCTAGAGGAAGCGTATCGCGTGGGGAACGCGCAATCGGCCCATCGCCGGCCACAATGGGGGTAAGACTTGCGGCCTTGACCCGTTGCGCACGAAGGGTGTCTCGTGTCGCAACCTTTCGTTTGCCCGGAGGATCTGCCGATGCCAAGCGGTCGCCTGTCGCGTTTTCTGGTCTTCGCCGCGGTACTGGCTGCCTTCGCCGCCACGACATTGACGGCCATGGCCCAGTCGGCGGTGCCCGCCTGCGCCGGCGGCGCCTTCCCGATGGCGCGGCTGGAGCTCTATTTCGGTACCCAGCGCCCGGGTGGCGCGCCGGTCACCGAGGCCGAGTGGGGCGCTTTCCTGAACGAGGAGGTGACGCCGCGTTTCCCCGACGGCCTGACGGTGTTGCGCGGCGACGGCCAGTGGCGCAACGCGGCCGGTGTCGTCACCAAGGAAACCTCGGCCCTGCTGATCGTGCTCTACGAGTCCTCGGTGGAGAAGGAGGCAGCCATCGAGGACATCCGCGCCGCCTACAAGGACCGCTTCGACCAGGAGAGCGTCATGCGCGTCGACGGCCCGGTGCAGTGCGTATCGTTCTGAAGCCCGGCTGAGGCGGGCCGCGAACACCCGAAAGAACTACTCTCGGATTGACGCGCGGCAGGCCTGCGATTCCGAGTGCGTGTGGCGTTTCGCACGTAGCCGCGCTGTGGAAGCGCGCAAGACGACGTCGGGCGGGCCAGGCGTCAGCCGCCGATGCGGCGGATTACCTTCGCCGGGTTGCCGGCGACGACGGTGTTGGCCGCCACGTCCCTGGTGACCACGCTGCCGGCGCCGACCACGGCGTTTTCGCCGACGGTGACGCCGGGCAGGATGACGGCGGCACCGCCGATCCAGGCGTTGGCGCCGATGGTGACCGGCTTCGCGGTCTCGATGTGGGCGGCGCGTTCGCGCGGATCGAGCGGGTGGATGGCGGTGTAGATCTGCACCGCCGGGCCGAGCAGGGCCTTGGCGCCGATCTCGACCCGCGCGCAGTCGAGGATGACGCAGCCGGTGTTGAGGAAGGCGCCGTCGCCGAGGTGGATGTTGACGCCGTAGGCGCAGCGGAACGGCGTCTCGATGAAGACATCGGCGCCGAAGCTGCCGAAGAGGTTGCGCAGGACGGGGCTCGGCGGATCGCCCTCCATGGGGTCGGAGCGGTTGTAGGTATAGGCGCAGAGGTGCGCCTTGCGGCGCAGCTTCTTCAGTTCCGGGTCCATGATGGTGTAGGGCAGCCCCGCCACCATCTTCTCGAACTCGGTCCTGGCACGCCCCATCTTCTTCGCGATTTTCTTGGCCGCGGCCTTCTTGGTCGCGGACTTCTTGGTCGCGGTCTTCATCGCGATTTTCTTCATCGGTTTCTTCGCCATGTCAGCGCCACAGGGCCTGGGGGTTGTTGAGCAGCTTCGGCGGCACCGCCAGGCAGTAGACGCCCAGCGCCTGCAGGTGGCGGCAGGCGGCGCCGGCGTCGTCCTGGCTGAGGTCGACCAGCAGGGCGCTGTAGCGGTGGGTGGCGATGCTGGTGCGGGCGACGATCGCCGGCCGGCCCTTGCCGACGACATCCTTCAGGGCGGCCTGGTTGCCCTCGATGCGCGCGCTGGCCTCGTCCTTGCTGACGAAGGAGCCGAACACCAGGCCCCAGCCGGGCAGCGCCTCGGCGGCCATGAGGTCGGTGCCGGGGCTGGGCGCCACGGCGCAGACGCCGTCGGCCAGCACGTAGGGGGCGAGGCCGCCGGCCCGGCGCGGCAGCGCCTCCAGGCGCGGCGCCGCCGCCACGGTGGCGGCGTCCGCCCTGAAGGCGGCGTCCATCAGCTTGCGCAGGCGCACGCTGCGCTCGCCGCCGGTCATGGCGCCGAGCACCACGGCGACCAGGCGCCGGCCGTCGCGGCTGGCCGCCGCCAGGATGTTGTAGCCGGAACCGCAGGTGAACCCGGTCTTGATGCCCTCGGCCCCCTTGTAGGCACTGAGCCAGCCGTTCAGCGTCGGCTGCGAACCCTGGCCGAAGGCGACGTGGCGCTTGCTGAAGAGGTCGAAGCGCCCGGGATGGTCGGTCATCAGGGCGCGGCCCAGCACCGCGAGGTCGCGCGCGGTGGTCACCTGCGCCGGGTCGGGCAGGCCGGAGGCGTTGGCGAAGACCGTCTGGGTCATGCCGAGCGCCTGGGCACGTCGGG
The DNA here is from genome assembly GCA_050330205.1 of Kiloniellaceae bacterium. Taxonomy (GTDB): domain Bacteria; phylum Pseudomonadota; class Alphaproteobacteria; order Kiloniellales; family Kiloniellaceae; genus Pelagibius. The sequence goes on along the minus strand of JBHJOA010000055.1, from coordinate 4,460 downwards.
TCATGGCGGCGGCGAAGGCCGCCTCGCTGCCGCTCACCGCCTCGGCCAGGGCGACGGCGGCATCGTTGGCCGAGCGCACGATCAGGGCCTCCAGCAGCAGCTTCACCGGCACCGAGGTACCGGCGCCGAGTCCCAGCTTGGTCGGCGGCTGCGCGGCGGCCCGGGCGGAGATTGGCACCCTGCGGTCGAGGGCGAGGCGCCCCTCGGCGAGGGCCTCGAAGACCATGTAGGCGGTCATCGCCTTGGTGACCGAGGCGGGATACCAGGGATGGGTGGCGTTCTCCGCCGCCAGCACGGCGCCGCTGCCGGCATCGACCACCACGTAGGCGGCACCGGGGCCGGCCGCGCGCACCTCGCCCGCCGCGGCGGCAAGGCAAAACGCCACCACGCTCAGGACTGCCGCTCCCCACGGTGCCCGCATGCTGTCTCCCCGGATCGGCCCATCCTCCCTAGACCCGCCGAGGATAGTACGCCCGCCGCCGGCCGTGAAGCCTGCCCGCCGGGGTAGTCCCGATACCCCCGATGCCCCGCTAGTAGCCCTGGCTCAGGTCCACCATGTCGGCGACCGGATGGCCGGCGATGAAGCGCCTGAGGTTGTCGGCGATCACCCGGGCGCCGCTTTCCGGGTCGATGAGGCTGGCGACGTGCGGGGTCAGCAGGATCTTCGGGTGGGTCCAGAAGGGGTGGGCCGGCGGCGCCGGTTCCTCGCGCAGCACGTCGAGGGTGGCGCCGCCGAGCTGGCCGGACTCGAGGGCCGGGATGAGGTCTTCCTCCACCAGGTGGCGGCCGCGCCCGGCGTTGATCAGGCAGGCGCCCTGCGGCAGGCGGGCGAACAGGTCGGCGTTCAGGATGCCCTCGGTCTCCGGTGTCAGCGGCAGCAGGCAGACCAGGATCTCCGAGACCCGCAGCAGCTCGTCGAGGCCGGCCGGGCCATGGTGGCAGGCGATGCCTTCGACCGCCTTCGGCCGGCGCGACCAGCCGTGCACCTGGAAGCCGACGGCGGCGAGCTGGCGGGCGCAGTCGCTGCCCATGTTGCCGAGGCCGAGGATGCCGACGCCGCGCCGCTGGGCGGGCGGGGTGATGACCTGCTCCCATTCGCGCCTGCGGGCGTTTTCCTCGATCTCCGGCAGGCGCCGGTGGAAGCGCAGGACGTGCAGCAGGACATACTCCCGCATGCGCTGGGTCAGCTCCGGGCCGACGGTGCGGATCACCGGCAGATGGCGCGGCAGCTCCGGGTCGGCCAGCAGGTGGTCGATGCCGGCGCCCATGGAGACCACCGCCTTGAGATTGGGAAAGCTCTTGAGGCCGCCGGGCGGCGGCTTCCACACCACGGCGTAGTCGACCGCCGCCCGGTCGCCGGGGTCGTCCCAGTCGCGGCACTCGATCTCCGGCAGCAGCTTCTGCAGGGCGTCGCGCCACCACTCGGCCCGGCTGTTGCCGACGCGCACCACCAGGGTCACGGCGTGCAGCCTCCGCTCTTGCTGGCCTCGGGTGCTGGACTGGCACTCTGCGTGCTTCGAGACGCCCGCTTGCGCGGGCTCCTCAGCATAAGGTTCTTTCGTTGGACCACCGAAGATTTACCTCATCCTGAGGAGCCCGGCCGGGCTCGTGCCCGGGCGGGCGTCTCGAAGGACGCACATTGCTGCAGCGCTTGTCCCGCCAGTTTCACGCTCCATCACCCCGTCGGCGTGAAGGGGTGCTCGTCGACGACCAGGCGCTTGCGGGTCTTCACGTGGGCCATGGAATCGGCGGCCACCGCCTTGCCGTGCTCGGTGGCGTAGGCGGCCAGCATGGCGTCCTCGCTGTCGAACCACAGCTCGCTGACGCCGTCGTAGTCGCCGTCGGGATCGCGCGCGATGTTCACCTGATAGCGCTTCAGCCCCTCCAGCTTCAGCGCCAGGGGTACGTGCTCCTTCAGCATCCAGTCGGAGAAGTCGTCCAGGGACATGCCGTCCTTGCGCTTCAGCAGGATCACCGCCTTGATCATGTCTCGCTCGCCTTGTTCCTGGGGGCCAGGTGGGGGGCCACTTGGGGGGCCACGTAGCGGATACCGCAGCTGCGCAGCACCATGCGCACGATAGTCTCCGCCGCTTCGTCGTAGTCCTTGGCGTTCAGCTGGCGGCGGCCGAGCAGGGAGCCGACCTGCACCTCGAAGTCGGCGTAGTGCTGGGTCGCCGCCCAGATCACCGAGAAGAAGTGCACCGGGTCGACCGGCTCGATCTTGCCGGCCGCGGCCCAGGCCTCCAGCACCCCGGCCTTCTCCGTCACCAGGTTGCGCAGCTCGTTCTTCAGGAAGTCGCGGGTGTGGCGGGCGCCGCGGATCATCTCGTTGGCGTAGACCTTGGAGGCGAGGGGGCGCTCGCGCGACAGGCGGATCTTGGCGCGGATGTAGCCGGCCAGCGCCGCCGCCGGGTCCGCCGTCTCGGTGAGGCGGTCGAGCTCGCCCAGCCAGAGCCCGAGGATGTCTTGCAGCACCGCCATGTAGAGCGCTTCCTTGGTGCCGAAGTAATAGTGCACGTTGGCCTTCGGCAGGCCGGCCTTCTTGGCGATGGCGGCGGTGGTGGCGCCGCGGTAGCCCTGGGTGGCGAAGACCTCCTCGGCGGCGGCCAGGATGAGCGCGCGGTTGCGCACCCGGATGTGCCCCGGCGACGACTCCTCCGGAGTCGTGGCGCGCGCCTCGGCATCCCTCGATTCGACCCCCTTGGCCGGCGCGTCCGACATTCGCACTCCTACCTCTGTCTTGCCGCCCCGCTTTCGGTTCGGCGGCTACTAGACTGACTTCCAAGGATTATCGCCCGCAGCGCCGGCGAAATCAAAACCTGACCGTTTGGTCAATTTTAATTGACCGCTTGGTCAGGACAACGCTACAGTCTTTGGCGACGGGGACGCAAGGTGCCGCGAGAGCATCTGCCGTTCCGGGAACAGGGAGATCGAGGATGGGGAACCAGCCGGACATTCGCGCCGGGCGCTTGCCGGACTCCGCCTACGCGGAGAATTTCAGCGACGTGCATCCGCCGCTCGACCGCAAGGCGGCGCTGGTCGAGGCGAGCCGCTGCTACTTCTGCTACGACGCGCCCTGCATCGAGGCCTGCCCGACGGGCATCGACATCCCCAGCTTCATCCGCAAGATCTCGACCGACAACGTTCGCGGCGCGGCGCAGGACATCCTCGAGGAGAACATCCTCGGCGGCGCCTGCGCGCGGGTCTGCCCGACCGAAGTGCTCTGCCAGCAGGCCTGCGTGCGCAACACGCAGGAGTCCAAGCCGGTGCAGATCGGCCTGCTGCAGCGCTATGCCACCGACGCCGTGATGGATACCGGCGCGCATCCCTTCACCCGCGCGGCGCCCACGGGCAAGAGGGTGGCGGTGGTCGGCGCCGGGCCGGCGGGCCTTGCCTGCGCCCACCGCCTCGCCATGCGCGGCCACGACGCGGTGATCCTGGAGGCACGGCCCAAGCCCGGCGGCCTCAACGAGTACGGCATCGCCGCCTACAAGGTGCCCGGCGACTTCGCCCGCCGCGAGGTGGACTTCCTGCTGGCCATCGGCGGCATCGAGATCCGCAACGGCCAGGCGCTCGGCCGCGACTTCTCGCTGGACGACCTGCGCCGCGACTACGACGCCGTCTTCCTCGGCATGGGTCTCGGCGGCGTGCGCGCCCTCGGCCTCGAGGGCGAAGACCTGGAGGGCGTCCATAACGCCGTCGACTTCATCGCCGAACTGCGCCAGGCGCCGGATCTGAAGGCGCTGCCGGTCGGCCGCAAGGTGGTGGTGATCGGCGGCGGCAACACCGCCATCGACATCGCCGTGCAGAGCAAGCGTCTGGGCGCCGAGGACGTGACCCTGGTCTACCGCCGCGGCCCGGAGGCCATGTCGGCAACTCACCATGAGCAGGAGTTCGCTCAGACCAACGGCGTGAAGATCAAGCACTGGGCGCAGCCCCATGCTCTGCACGGCGAGGACGGCCGCCTCACCGGCGTCACCTTCGAGTACACCCGGCTGGACGGTGATCGGCTCGCCGGCAGCGGCGAGACCTTCACCCTGCCGGCCGACATGCTGTTCAAGGCCATCGGCCAGACCATGAGCCCCTTGCCGCGCTCCAACGGCGGCGCCGCGCCGCTGGCTATGGAGGGCGACCGCATCGCCGTCGGCCCGGACCGGCGTACCTCCCTGCCGGATGTCTGGGCCGGCGGCGATTGCATCGACCTCAGCGAGGACCTGACCGTCGCCGCGGTGCAGGACGGCAAGCTCACCGCCGAAGCGATCGACGCATTTCTGCGCAGGGGCGAGGGATGAGGGACTCACAAGACCATCGCCACACAAAAGGTGTCGTCCCGGCACTTGATGCCGGCGACTGTGTTGGCTGGTCAAGGCTTCTTGGTCCAACTCTGTCCTGTTTTAAGGATGACGTTGGCGGCGACGACGATGCGCCGGGCAATGGCGATGAGGGCGACCTTGGCGGGT
>JBHJOA010000054.1:0-31210 GCA_050330205.1 Kiloniellaceae bacterium | reverse complement strand
GTGGTCTTGCCGGCGCGGACCTCACGCTCCAGGCCGGCCAGTTCCCGGGCCACCTCCGGGTGCGCCTTGAAGCGCCGCATCAGGCCGTCGGAGATCTCGGCCCACATCCAGGCCCCGGCCTGGGCCGCCCGCTTGGCGGCCCGGGCGCCGCTGGCCTCCATGACCTTGCGGTGCTTCTGCACCGTCTCCCAGATTTCCGCGATACCCTCGCCCAGCAGCGCCGAGCACTTCAGCACCGGCGGGCGCCACTCCGGGTTCGGCGCGCGCAGCAGGCCGAGGGCGGCGTAGTACTCCGCCACCGCGCGGTCGGCCGCCGGCTTCAGATCGCCGTCAGCCTTGTTGACGATCACCGCGTCGGCCAGTTCGACGATGCCCTTCTTGATGCCCTGCAGTTCGTCGCCGCCGCCGGGCAGCAGCAGCAGCAGGAAGATGTCGACCATCTCCGCCACCGCCGTCTCCGACTGGCCAACGCCGACGGTCTCGACGATGACGACGTCGAATCCGGCCGCCTCGCAGGCCAGCATGGCCTCGCGGGTGCGCCGGGCGACGCCGCCCAGGGTGCCCCCGGTGGGCGAGGGTCGGATAAAGGCCTGCGGGTGGCGCGACAGCTCCTCCATGCGGGTCTTGTCGCCGAGGATCGAGCCGCCGCTGACCTTGGACGAGGGGTCGACCGCCAGCACTGCCACCTTGTGGCCGGCGCCGACGAGATGCAGGCCGAAGCGCTCGATGAAGGTCGACTTGCCGACGCCCGGCACGCCGCTGATGCCGATGCGCACCGAGCCGCCGCTTGCCGGCAGCAGCGCCTCCAGCAGCGCCTCCGCCTCGCCGGCATGGCCGGGCTTGGTCGATTCGATGAGGGTGATGGCGCGCGCCAGGGCGCGGCGGTCGCCCGCGTGCAGCTTGGCGGCCAGATCGGCCGCCTCGCCCTTCGTTGTGGCAGGCCCCAGCTTCGTCATGCCCCGCTTATGGGCCGAACCCCGTCCCAAAAGCAAGCCCGAGACACCAGGTCCGCTCCCTACTCCGCCGCGCCGCCGGCGGCGGCCACCTTCTCGGCGAGTTCGTCGACGGCGGCCTGCTGGCGGGCCCACATCTGAGCGTAGATGCCGCCGCGGCCGAGCAGCGCCTCGTGGCGGCCTCGCTCGACGATGCGGCCCTGTTCCAGCACCAGGATTTCGTCGGCCTCGACCACGGTGGAAAGGCGGTGGGCGATGACCAGCGTCGTCCTGTCGCGCGAAACCTCGCGCAGGGACTTCTGGATCTCCCGCTCGGTCTTGGTGTCGAGGGCTGAGGTCGCCTCGTCGAACAGCAGAATCTTCGGCCCCTTCAGGATGGTGCGGGCAATGGCGACGCGCTGCTTCTCGCCGCCCGAGAGCTTCAGGCCGCGCTCGCCGACCGTGGTGTCGTAGCCGTCCGGCAGGGAGCGCACGAAGTCGTCGATCTGCGCCAAGCGCGCCGCCTCCATCATCTCCCCGTCGCTCGCCTCTGGGCGGCCGTAGCGGATGTTGTAGCCGATGGTATCGTTGAACAGCACGGTGTCCTGCGGCACGATGCCGATGGCCGCGCGCAGCGACGCCTGGGTCACCTCACGGATGTCCTGCCCGTCGATCCTGACCGCGCCGCCCAGCACGTCGTAGAAGCGGAACAAGATGCGCGAGATGGTCGACTTGCCGGCGCCGGAGGGGCCGACGATGGCGACCGTGTTGCCGGCGCGTACGGTGAAGCTGACGTCCTTCAGGATCGGCCGGCGCGGGTCGTAGCCGAAGGAGACGTTGTCGAACACGATCTCGCCCTTGCTGAGTTGCAGCTCCGCCGCGCCGGGCCTGTCTCTCACCTCCGCATCCGAATGCAGCAGCTTGAACATGGTCTCCAGGTCGATCAGCGACTGCTTGATCTCGCGGTAGACCGTGCCAAGAAAATTCAGCGGCATGGCGAGCTGCAACAGGTAGGCATTCACCATGACGAAATCGCCGACGGTCATGCTGCCGGCGACCACGCCCTGCGCGGCCAGAATCATCAGCAGGGTGATGCCGATGGCGATAATGAGCGACTGGCCGGTGTTCAGCACCGAGAGGCTGGCGCGGCTCTTCACCGAGGCGCGCTCGTAGTTCTGCAGGGCGACGTCGAAGCGGCGCGCCTCGTGGTCCTCGTTGCCGAAATATTTCACCGTCTCGAAATTCAGAAGGCTGTCGATCGCCTTGGTGTTGGCGTCGTTGTCTGCATCGTTCATCCGCTTGCGGATGGCGATGCGCCACTCAGTGATCTTGAAGGTGAACACCACGTAGGCGGCGATGGTGACGAAGGGGATCACGGCGAAACGCCAGTCGAACATCACCCAGAGGATGCCGCAGGCCAGTGCGATCTCGATCAGCGTCGGGATGACGTTGAAGGTGGCGAAGTGAAGCAGGAACTCGATGCCCTTGGTGCCACGATCGATGGCGCGGCTGAGGCCGCCGGTCTGGCGCTCCATGTGGAAGCGCAGGGAAAGCGCGTGGAGGTGGCGGAAGGTGGCGAGCCCCGCCCGCCGCACGGCGTTCTGCTCGACGGCCGAGAACAGGCTGTCGCGCAACTCGGCGAAGCCGAGGGCCGCCACGCGCACGGCGCCGTAGGCGAGCAGCAGCCCCAGCGGCAGGACGAGCACCAGCCCGGCCGCGGTGTCCACCGCGCCGGCCGGGGTCAGCGCGTCGACCGCGCCCTTCAACACCAGCGGCACGGTCACCGTGGCGAGCTTGGCCAGCACCAGGAAGACCATGGCGACGGCGACCCGCGCCTTCAGGTCGTTGCGGCCGGCCGGCCAGAGATAGGGCAGGAGGCCAGCCAAGGCCTTCAACTGGCCGAGGTGAACCTGCTCTTTGGAGTCGATGGTGGTCGGGCGCATGTGTCAAAGCATATAGGGCCTGCGCGGCCATCGGCCAATCGTTCTCTCGGAAGGGCAGGTATGCGGGCCGGGCCGCACCCTTCGAGACGCCTGCTCCGAAGCACCTCAGGGTGAGGCCCTACACCGACCTCATGCTGAGCGGCCATCTCGAAGCATGGCCGCTGCCTCACGCCGCCTTGCGGCGCTGCCTGACGATGCCGAGGATCTCGCCGGCGGCGAGGGGGATGTTGGAGCCGGGGCCGTAGATCGCCGAAACGCCGGCCTTCTGCAGCATGTCGTAGTCCTGCGGCGGGATGACGCCGCCGCAGACGACGATGATGTCGTCGGCGCCCTCTCGCTTCAGGGCGTCCAGCAATTGCGGCACCAGGGTCTTGTGCCCGGCCGCCTGGCTGGACACGCCGACGATGTGGACGTCGTTCTCGACGGCCTGGCGCGCCGCCTCCTCCGGCGTCTGGAACAGCGGGCCGACGTCAACGTCGAAGCCGATGTCGGCGAAGGCGGTGGCGATCACCTTGGCGCCGCGGTCGTGGCCGTCCTGGCCCAGCTTCACCACCAGCATGCGCGGGCGCCGTCCCTCCTCCGCCTCGAAGGCCTCGACCTCGGCCTGGATGCGCCGGAAGCCCTCGTCGCCCTCGTAGGCCGAGCCGTAGATGCCGGTGACCGAGCGGATCACCGCGCGGTGGCGGGTATAGACCTTTTCCAGGGCATCGGAGATCTCGCCCACGGTGGCGCGCACGCGGGTCGCCTTCACCGCGAGGTCGAGCAGGTTGCCCGTGCCGTCCTCGGCCGCCGTGGTGAGCGCGGCCAGCGCCTTCTCGACCGCCTTGCCGTCACGCGCCTTGCGGATCGCCTCCAGGCGCTTCACCTGCTGCTCGCGCACCTTGGTGTTGTCGATATCGAGGATCTCCACCGGTTCGTCGACCTCGGCACGGTACTTGTTGACGCCGACGATAACCTCCTCGCCGCGGTCGATGCGCGCCTGGCGCCGGGCGGCGGACTCCTCGATCCTCAGTTTCGGCATGCCGGAGCCGACCGCCTTGGTCATGCCGCCGAGTTCCTCCACCTCGTCGATCAGCTTCCTCGCCTCGGCGACCAGGGAGGCCGTCAGGCTCTCGACGTAGTAGCTGCCGGCCAGCGGATCGACCACCTTGGTGATGCCGGTTTCCTCCTGCAGGATGAGCTGGGTGTTGCGGGCGATGCGGGCGGAGAAGGGCGTCGGCAGGGCGACCGCCTCGTCCAGCGCGTTGGTGTGCAGCGACTGGGTGCCGCCCAGCGCCGCCGCCAGGGCCTCGACCGCCGTGCGCACCACGTTGTTGTAGGGCGACTGCTCGGTCAGCGACACGCCGGAGGTCTGGCAGTGGGTGCGCAGCATGAGGGACTCCGGCTTCTTCGGCTGGAAATGCCTCTGCATCAACTCGGCCCAGAGGAAGCGGGCGGCGCGCAGCTTGGCGATCTCCATGAAAAAGTTCATGCCGATGGCGAAGAAGAACGACAGCCGCGGCGCGAAGGCATCGACGTCGAGACCCTTGGACTGCGCTGCGCGCACGTACTCGATACCGTCGGCCAGCGTGAAGGCGAGTTCCTGCACGCAGGTCGCCCCGGCCTCCTGCATATGGTAGCCGGAGATCGAGATGGAGTTGAAGCGCGGCATGTGCTCGGAGGTGTAGCCGATGATGTCGGCGACGATGCGCATCGAGGGCTCGGGCGGGTAGATGTAGGTGTTGCGGACCATGAACTCCTTCAGGATGTCGTTCTGGATGGTCCCGGACAGCTTCTCCGGCGCAACCCCCTGCTCCTCGGCGGCGACGATGTAGCCGGCCATCACCGGCAGCACGGCGCCGTTCATGGTCATGGAGACCGACATCTCGTCCAGCGGGATGCCGTCGAAGAGAATCTTCATGTCCTCGACGGAATCGATGGCGACGCCCGCCTTGCCGACGTCGCCCACCACGCGCGGGTGGTCGGAGTCATAGCCGCGGTGGGTGGCGAGGTCGAAAGCGACCGAGAGGCCCTTCTGCCCGCCGGCGAGGTTCGCGCGGTAGAAGGCGTTCGACTCCTCGGCGGTGGAAAATCCGGCGTACTGGCGCAGCGTCCAAGGGCGACCGGCATACATCGTGGCGCGCGGCCCCCGGGTGAAGGGCGCAAAGCCCGGGAGCGACCCTACCGTCTCCAGCCCCTCCAGGTCAGCGGCAGTATAAAGCGGCTTCACCGCGATGCCCTCCGGCGTCCGCCAGACGAGGCTGTCGGGGTCGGCGCCCTTCAGTTCCTTCTCCGCCTGGGCACGCCAGTCTTCCAGGGTCTTCTCCGGCCAATCGCTCATGCTCTGCCCTCAGTTCCGGCCTCGCCGCCCTCTTCGCAGGTGCAGTATAAGCGCTCCAACGATCAAGGGGAAAGGCTCTCCCCGACAAACCCTCCGTTGATTTAGAAGCGGTTCACTCTCCCGGTTAAGGCCGCATTAATGTGTTTCCTCTAAGCATTTGATTAGATTATCCATGACCAGCGGGAAGGCCGGCTGCGGGCTGGCCGCCGCCCGGGGGAGATGTCGGGAGCCGTGGATCCCGTCTTCATCATCAAGGCGCTGAACGTCGCCGTGCTGGTCGTCATCGGCGGCGCGCTTTTCGTTTTCTGGCGCACCTCCGAGCGCAAACCCTTCCTGCTGCACTGGAGTCTCTACGAGTTCGCCCTGGCGGCGACCGTCATCGTCGACGGCTACATGCTGCCGGCGTCCCTGGCGGTCGGCGTCGCGGTGCCGCTGCTGCTGGTCGGCATTCTCGGCTACCGCCAGCAGAAGGAGCCGCCGCGCGCGGTCTTCGTCATCCTCTTCCTCGCCATCGCGCTGCCGGGCTACGGCCTGACGGAGCTGTTCACCAAGACCCATGGCCTGGTCTACCTGACCCTGGCCATCGCCGTCGCCTACGTCGCCGCAGCCGCGCTGTTCATCCGCGAAGGCGGCGCGCTGAACTACTTCGTCGCCGCCGCCTTTCTCGGCCGTACGGTGAGCATCCTGCTCTACCCGCTGTGGGAGGCCTGGGGCATGCTCTACGTCAGCTACGGCGTCGGCCAGGTGTTCACGCTCTGCGCCGGGGTCGGCATGCTGATGGCCGGATTCGCCAAGGCCTACGGCCAGTTGCAGACCCGCGAGCAGGAGCTCATCACCGCCTACAACCAAAGCGAGGAGTTGATGCTGCGCCTGGAGCGGCGCAACGAGGAGTATCTCCACGCGCGGCACAATGCCGAGGCCGCGAGCGCCGCCAAGACGCAGTTCCTCGCCAACATGAGCCATGAACTGCGTACGCCGCTGAACGCGATTCTCGGATTCTCCGAGATCCTGCAGGTCCTGCCAAAAGAGCGGGTCATCGACAAGGTCAGCGACTATGCGCGCAACATCCACGCCGCGGCAAGCGGTCTGCAAGCCATCATCAACGACATCCTGAATCTCTCCCGCGTCGAGGCAGGCGCCCTGGAACTGCAGCAGGAAACCTGCGACCTGGCCGAGTTGCTGGACGAAATCCGCCGGCTCCTGCAGCCGCTGGCCGACCAGAAGGATATCGCCCTCGATCATCGCAGCGCCGGTGCCTGCCTGGCCTGGTGCGACCGCCGGCTGACCCGCCAGGCCCTGATCAACGGCGTTTCCAACGCCATCAAGTACACCCAGCGTGGCGGCCGCGTGACCTGTAGCGCGGCGATCGACGGCGACCGGGCCGTCGCAACGGTGGAGGACAACGGCGTCGGCATCGACGAGTCACGCGTGGCGAAAGCCTTCGAGCCGTTCTGGCAGGAAGGCAACTCCTTCGTGGCCGAGAACACCGGTGTCGGTCTCGGACTCAGTATCGCCAAGTCCTATGTCGAGGCGCAGGGCGGGCGCATCGAGCTGAAGCCGGCCGCCGAGCGCGGCACCATCTTCCGCATCCGGCTGCCGCTGCCAGACCAGCGCGCAGACGCGGCTCCCGCCGCCGCGGCGTCGTAGGGCGACCGCAGCGGCGTCACCTTCCGCTGCGCCACTCCATGGTAAGTGCGAAGGCGGCGACGAGGGCGCCGGCGGCCACCAAGGTCGGCAGCGTAAAGGACCCGGCAAAGCCATAGGCGAAGCCGGCGAAGCTCGGTCCAATCATCTGGCCGAGCCCGAAGGCGGCGGTCATCAGCGCTATGGCCCGCCGCGGATCGCCGGCCGAAAGGCTGCGCGCATGCACCAGCCCGAGCGCGGTAATACCCATGATGGTGCCGCCGAGCAGGGCGGCGGCGATCAGCACCGCGGCGGCGCCGCTGCCAAGCACCGAGAGCGCCACGCCGACACCTTCGACGAGGCAGGCGACCGCAAAGGCGCGGCCGTTGCCGAGACGGCGCGCGACCCAGCCCCAGATGGCGACCGAGGGAATCCCGGCGAGACCCACTGCGAGCCAGACATAGGGCTCCAGCCACTGAAGCTCCGGGGTCAGGCGCACCAGGGTGGAGATGAAGGTGGCGGTGATCACGTAGCCGAAGCCGAACAGGCCATAGGCGAGGATGAGGGCGACGAGGCGCGGGTTGGGCGGGGCCCGGCCGTCGCGCTTCGGCAGAGGCGGCGGCTCCTGCTCGGCCGGTACCAGCCGCAGCACGGCCCACAACGCGGCGAGGGCAAGCGCCCCACTGGCCAGCCAGAGCCCGCGCCAGCCGAGGCCGCCGGCGGCGAGCAGGGCGACCAGCACCGCCGAAGAAGCGATGCCAAGGCCGACCCCGGCGAAGTGGAGGGCCGAAAGTCCCGGACGCCCGACGGCCGCCAGGCGGTCGAGCACCAGGGCAGAGGAGAACACCAGTACAAAGGCGCTCGCAACACCGGACGCGAAGCGCAAGGCAAGAAACAGCGGAACGGAGGCCGCCGTCGCCATGGCCGCGGTGGTCAGCGCCGAAATGGCCAGCGAGATGAGAAACCAGCGCCGTCTGCCGCCGGGCAGGCTGGCCTTGGCGGCCGCCAGCGCTCCCAACAGGTAGCCGAGGAAGTTCGCCGAAGCGATGACGCCGGCCTCGGCCTGGCTGAGGCCCAGGCCTTCCACCATGAAGGGCAGGATAGGGGTGTAGACGAAGCGGCCGATGCCCATGGCGGCGGCCAGGGCAAAGCAGCCGCCCAACGCCACGGCAGCGGCGCCTCGGGCGGAAACCCTGTCGCTGTCCCCCGCCGCAGGCGTCGCTTCGCAGTCACTCGTCATTCATCAAAATTAGCACGCTGCAGAACCGGGCCGATCTGCAAATCCCGATGGGCAGGGTCCCGTCCGACAGACTGCTAGGGCGTCCGCGGCGCGCTGACCGCTCCGACCACCTGCGGGTTTGTCGTGCCGTTCGGCCGCAGCACCAGCCCGCCGCCCTCCGGCGGCGCTTCCAACTCCATGGCGTGAAAGGCCGTCACGTGGCTCACCAGCACCAGAGGCGTTCCCGGAGCCGGGGGCTCAAGCGCCGAATAGAAGTTTCGCAGGGTCGCCTTCGTGGCCTCCTCGCTGTCGAGTCGCCAGTGGAAATAGTTGAGTTCCGGGGTTCCGAGCACCGGACCGAGGCCGAGCAGTTCGGCGGTCTGCAGGGCACGGCACCACTGGCTCGAGAGCACGCGTGCAGATGTGATGCCGGCGGCCCGCAATCGCGCGGCGAGATCTGCGACCTGGGCACGCCCCGTGGCCCCGACCTGGCGTTGCGTCCGGCAGTCGGCAAGGACCAGGTCGTCGGAGTCGACACCGCCCGCCGTTACATGGCGCAGCAGCAGCACGTAGCCGCCATCGTTCAGCTTCGCCAGATCGAAGTCTGCCGCCCGCGCTGGCGCGGCGATGGCGGCCGTCAGCGGCGCGAGAGCCACCAGCAGCAAGAGATGAAACGGCAGCGCCCGCACCTTCAGCACGCGTATCATAGACCTCCCTCCCGAATCGATCCTGGCAACCGCCATGATAGCGCAGCGCCCGGCCGGACAAAGGGTCGTGACGCTATGGACGGATGCGGCGGAAGGTGACGGGGGTATCGAAGCCCTTGAGCGGCGTGGTCTCGACAGCAGCTTCCAGTCCGTCGAGCATGGCGGCCACCGAGGGATCCGTGGCGGCCGCCTCGGAGAGCACGATGTCGCCGCCCGCGCTCTTATCCTGCAGGCGCGCGGCAAGATTGACGCTGCTGCCGAAATAGTCGAGACGCCCGTTGAGGGTGACGGCGATGCAGGGTCCCGCGTGGACGCCCACCTTGATGGCCAGAGAGCGAGCGCCGTCGGCGTTGAAGGCGTCCAGTTCGCGCTGGATGTCGAGCGCGGCGCCGAGCGCATCCGCCGGCGCGGCGAAGGCCGCCATGATCGCATCGCCGATGGTCTTCACCAGGGTACCGTCGTGACGCCGCACGATCGCGCCGAGGTAGGCGAAGTGTTCGCGCACCATATGGTAGGCGGCGGCATCGCCGATGCGGCCGTAGAGTTCGGTGGAGCGGCGCAGGTCGGTGAACAGCAGGGCGATGCGTGCCACCGCCACCTCGTCGCCCGGGCGCAGAACCTGATCGGAGAAGAGGTCGCGAAAGGCCTGCAGCGCTGTTACCCGGTCGGCGGTGAGGGCGTCGCGCGCCCAGCGCCGCTCCTCGACGATGACGGTGAGCGGACCCCCCGTCGTGTTGCGCAGGATCACGCGGCCCGCCTCGCCGGCGGCGCCCAGGTGCACCGCATCGCCGGTCAGCACCACTTCGGGCAGGGGTTCGCCGGCCGCCAGGGTGACCTCCGCTTCCGGCCCGGCCTCCAGAGTGCGCAAGCGGTAGCTCCCCGCCGGCAGATCGCAGTCTTCGACGAGCCGGGCACCGGGAGCGAGGGTCCGCTGAACCCAGATGTGCGGCGTCGACATCGGGCCGAAGAGGCAGTGCTCGCCGCTGCCCAGCACACGCACGGCAGGCGCCGGCTGAAAGCTGAGCTCCACATTGCGCGAGAAATCGCGGTCGTAGTCGATGTTGCAGGTGCTGCAGTGGGCACCCTTGGGCAGCCGGTCGAGCGCCTGCACCGCCGCCTTGGCGACGCGGCAGCGCGGACAGAGCAGGTCCCAGCGCATGGTCAGCAGACCGCTGCGCACCGCCTGCAGGCAGAGTTCGATCACCTCGCGGGGCGCGGCCTGCCAATCCTTCGCCAGGGCGAGCGGCCGGATATGATTGAGGTCGGCTTCCTGCGCCGTCAGCAGGTGGTCGGCCAGACGCGCCGCGAGGCCGTGACCGTGACCGCTTCCCTCGATCTCCGCCACCTGGGCGTCGATGAGGCGCCGGGTCTGCGGGTCGGGGCGCGGCGCGGTGAAGCGGAAAGGCATGGGCGCCGCGCCGGCCGCATAGCGGTCGGCGTCGGCAGCGAGTGCGGAGAAGGTGCCGGCGGTTCTCTCGAAAAAGCCGGCCCGCAGGATCAGGCGGCCGAAAAGATTGGCCGGCGTCGCGGTGAGGGTGTAGTCGGCCTCGCAGCCGCCGCCCGGCACCGCCGAGAGCTTGAACCGCGCCGTCAGATCCTTCAGCGGCCCGCCGTGAAACTCGCGGCGGTGCTCGAACCAGCGGTTGGCGACCCAGTTCACCGGGATCTCGCGCCAGGAAATCGTTACCGGACCGCGCTTCATCTGACCTTCGTAGAGCACCCTGCCGTCATCCTGCAGGGTTTCCCTCACCTCGTAGCGCGGCAGGCCGGCCGCCTCGTTGAAGCGCACGGTGTCGGCCAGCAGTGGCCAGATGGCTTCCGCCCGATTTTCGAAGCGCCAATGGAAGGTGCGGGTCTGAGGCTCGGTCATCGGTCCCTAAGGCGACTGCCCGCGAACCGGTCAGTCGCCTACCAGCGCATGAACGGCAGGGTCACGGTGGGTTTCCACTCGGCCGCCCCAATGAAGGTCCGGTAGGCTTCGGCGTCAAGGTGGCCATCGCTTTCTACGCTTAACTCCTCGCCGTGGATCCCTCCGGCGATGAAAATACTGTCGATGCCCGAAGCCTGCGCGCCCGCCACGTCGGTGCGCAGCGAATCGCCGATCGCGGCGATGCGGGCCGGCGCGATATCCTCCAGCAGGGCAAAGCAGCTGCGATAGACCTCCGGATGCGGCTTGCCGTGCCAGCGCACCTTGCCGCCCTTCTGCTCGTAGTCCAGGGCCAGCGCCCCGGCGCAGATCTCCATCGCCTCGCCGCGCATGACGATGAGGTCCGGGTTGGCGCAGATCATGGGCAGGTCGCGCGCCAGGCCCTCGTCCAGGAACGCGCGGTAGGTCGCCACCTGGTCGTGATCGTTCAGGATGCCGGTGTTGAGGATGAAATCGGCCGCCGCGAGATCGTCGACGAAATCGAGATCGAGGCCCTCGCGCATGCCGTAGTCGCGTGGCGGGCCGAGATGGTAGCAGCGCCGCCCGAGGGCCTGGTACCAGGCATCGGGGCGCGACTTCAGGTGCTGCCAGGCGTCCTCGCCGGAAGACAGCAGGTGATCGGGCAGATCCGCCGGAATGCCGATCTCGGCATTGCGCCTGGCGATGACGTCGGCGCGGCGCGGCGCGTTGGAGAGGATCACCGAACGCTTGCCGGCGGCACGCAGCCGGCGCAGCGCCTCGACCGCGGCGGGATAGGCCGTGAGGCCGTCGTGCATCACGCCCCAGAGATCGATGATGAAGGCGTCGTAGCGGTCGGCCAAAGCCGAAAGGCCGGGGTAGACCGGCACCTCGGTCGTCAGGGTCGCGGATTTCATGAGATTTCCGGGGTCTCCGGGCCGATGGGCGGCTGGTGGTCGCGATTGCGCCCTTCTTCTGCCACAGCCGGCCCCGGATTCAAAGAGGGATAGGGCGACGCCGGGGTGGGGCGGCGCCGGGGGAGGTTAGGCCGCCGGCCGGGCCAGGCGGGGTTCACCGAGCAGGAAGCCCTGGGCGCAGTCGATGCCCAGTTCCATCACCTCGATGAGGGCGTCTTCGTCTTCCACCTTCTCCACCACCATGCGCAGGCCGTGCTCCTTCAGCCTGTCGACCAGGACCTCGCCGGCCTTGGGGTCGCTCAGCAGCAGGTCGGCGCGCACCTTCACGAAGTGGAAGTTGCGCCGGGCCAGGGTGGCGGCGTCCAGATCCAGGTGCAGCAGGCCGTCGAGCGAGAAGCGGCAGCCGAGGTCGGCGAGGCGGCGCAGGTAGACCGCGGCACCGCTGTCCCAGGCCTCATAGTCGCTCTGCGAGAACTCGAAGATCAGGTGTTTGGAGAGTTCGCGGTTGTTCTCCAGAAAGGCCACGAAGTCGCCGAAGAATTCGTCGTCGCCCAGGGTGTGGCTGGAGATGTTGCAGAAGAAGTCGAGCTTCTCGTTGCGGTACTGGATTTTGCGTACCAGCTGGATGCAGCGGATCAGCAGCATGTTGTCGATGGCGGCGACCATGCCTTCGCGCTCGGCCAGGCCGATGTACTGTTCCGGCAGGATCATGTAGCCGTCGCTCGTGCGCAGCCGCGAAAAGCATTCGTAGTAGCGCCGCTTGCGCTGCGGCAGCAGCACGATGGGCTGCAGCACCAGGTCGATGCGGTCGTCGCGCAGCGCCTGGCGGGCGACTTCCAGCACCGCCGCCTCGTCGAGCCCCTCGGCGATCGGCGGCAGCACACCGGGCGAGCTGTTGGCGTTGGCGGGCAGGCGGGCGATCTCTCCGCCCTCGTCCTCGCGCCGCGGCAGGCCGCCCAGCTTGTCGCCGAGCCTGCCACCCTCAGGGCGGCGCGACGGATCGGCCATGGCCGGGCCACCGGCCCTGCCTTCCTGGTCTCGTACCGGGGCCTTGGACGACTTGGCGAGCCGGGTGATCAGCGACTGCAGCACCTTCACCTCGGAGATCACCTCGTCGACGCTCTTGCCCGACCGGCTGATGCCACCGGCGGATTCCAGGGCCTCGCGCAGCACCGCGAGCTCCCGGCGGGTCCAGTTGAGCTCTTCCAGAGCCTCGCCCTGTGCATGGCGCAGGCCGAGCAGCTTCTCGGCCAGGAAGGCCTCGCGGCCGAGGCGGGAATAGACCTCGTGCAGCAGGCCGCCGCAGAGCAGCGCGGCAAGGCCGAGGCCGACCGCCGCCTCGGGACCGGAGAGCGGCAGCCACTGCGGGCCAAAGAGCGCCAGCGCCGCCGCACCGCCCGCGTAGCAGAGAAAGATCGCGAGGTGCTTAAGCATGCGCGCGCCGGTGGGGTGGGAGGAAGTGCCGGACCATCACCGCACTTTGCCCGGAGAGGCTTGAAAGTTGGTTAATGAGACCTTTCGGGAGCCTTGACGAATCCCGGGCCGCGGCGCTTTGCTGGCCGCGAGGCGAGCCCAAAAAAAGCTGGAGGAAGAGGCGATGGCCGTGACCATCTATCACAACCCGCGCTGCAGCAAGTCCCGCGAGACGCTGGCGCTGCTGCAGGATCGCGGCATTGAACCCAAGGTGGTGGAGTACCTCAACGACACCCCCGACGCCGATACCCTCGACACCCTCTTGAAGCAACTGGACTTGGAGCCGCGCGAGCTGATGCGCCGCAAGGAGGCGCCGTACAAGGAACTCGGCCTCGACGATCCCGGCCTCAGCCGCCAGGCGCTGATCGCCGCCATGGTGGAGCACCCCATCCTCATCGAGCGGCCCATCGTGGTGAAAGGGACCAAGGCTGCGCTCGGCCGGCCGCCAGAGAAAGTACTGGATATCCTCTAGGCAGCTGCGCCAATCCCGGCGGCACTATCCACTGTAGCGGTGGTCGGCCCCGACGGCGGCGGAGACGCTGGCGAAGCCGTCCTCGCGCAGCAGGCGTGCCAGTTCGGTCTTGATGCGCCCCACGAGGGCCGGCCCGCCGTAGACCAGCCCGGTGTAGAGCTGCACCAGAGAGGCGCCGGCGCGGATCTTTCGGTAGGCATCGGCGCCGGAGGCGATGCCGCCGACCCCGATCAAAGGAATCTTCCCCTCGGTCAGGCGGTAGAGGTCGCCGAGCACCGCCGTCGAGAGCCCGAACAGTGGCCGGCCGGAGAGCCCGCCGGCCTCCGTGCGGGCCGCCGCTTTCAGGTCGGCCGGGCGGGCGATGGTGGTGTTGGTGGCGATGAGCCCTGAAATGCCCAGGGAGAGCGCCACGGCGGCGATATCGGCCTTGTCCTCCGCCGTCAGGTCGGGCGCGATCTTGACCAGCAGCGGCGGCGCCGGATCCGGCAGCGCCGCCAGCACCCTGCCCAGCAACTCTTCCAGCTTGGCGCGGCCCTGCAGGGCGCGCAGGCCCGGCGTATTCGGCGAGGAGACGTTGACCACCAGGTAGTCGGCCAAGGGGCCCAAGGCGGCGGCTCCCAGGACGTAGTCGCCGGCGGCGGCACTGTCTTTGTTCTTGCCGAGGTTGACGCCCACCGGCCCCCTCGCCGGTCCCGCCTCGCGAAAGGCGGCAAGCCTGGCGCGCGCCGCCTCCATGCCGGCGTTGTTGAAACCCAGGCGGTTGATCACCGCGCCGTCCTCCGGCAGGCGGAAGATGCGCGGCTTGGGATTGCCCGGCTGGGGGCGCGGCGTCACCGAGCCGACCTCGACGAAGCCGAAGCCGAGTCCCAGCATTGCCGCCATGACCCGGGCATCCTTGTCGAAGCCGGCAGCGAGCCCCAGCGGATTGGCGAAGGTCAGGCCCCAGAGTTCGCAGGCCAGGACGGGATCGTCGGGTGCCGCCACGCGCGGTGCCAGGCCCCGCCGCAGCGCCCAGAGGGTCAGGCCATGGGCGGTCTCCGGATCGAGACGCCGGAGCAGCGGGCCAAGGAGGGAAAAGGCTTCCAAGAAGGCGGCCGCCAGCTAGCCGAGCGCGGGGAAGCGGTGGCGTCCGTCGGGGCCGAGGGGCAGGTCGTCGACCCGGCGCACCGCGGAAAGCGGCAGATCGCCGTAGAGGTGCGGAAACAGGGCGCCGCCGCGCGAGGGCTCCCACTTCAAGGCGTCACCGAGAGCGGCCGCCTCCACCGACAGCAGCACCAGGCCGTCCTGCCCTGCGCGGTGCCTGGCCGCGCTGGCCTCCACCTGGCCGGCGCCGGAGAAGTGGATGAAGCCGTCGGCATGGTCCTGCGAGGAGCCTCCGTAGCGCCCCGCCGCCTCCGCCGCGGCCCACTCCTCGCGTCGGCAGATGTGGTAGATCAGATCGCTTTTCATGGCGGCAAAGTAGTCGAGAGCCAGTGACCTGAACAGCATACTCTCTGAAATCACACGGATTTTCTGTGCTAAGGGCCTGCGGAAAACGTGAGACTATGTTCTTGCTGCAAGAAGCCCACAATTATAAGACAATGTTCCCATGTTGGAGCATCAGAGCGTTTGGCGGGCCATCGACCGCCTCGCCGCGAGGTATAATCTCTCGCCGTCCGGGCTCGCCCGGCAGTCCGGTCTCGACCCGACGACTTTCAACAAGAGCAAGCGCATCACCAAGGAGGGCAAGCAGCGCTGGCCGAGCACCGAGTCCCTGGCCAAGGTTCTGAACGCCACGGGCGCCTCGCTCAGCGAGTTCGTCAGCCTCGTCGAGGACCAGGAAGGCGGGGGCGGCCTGCGACGGCTGCCGAAGCTGCGTTTCGCCATGGCGGCCCAGCCGGGCTACTTCGATGCCGAGGGACATCCGCTGCGCGGCCAGTGGGGCGAGGCCTCCTTTCCCGACCTGTCCGACCCCCACGCCTTCGCCCTTGAAGTCACCGGCGACGGCCTGCTGCCGGTGTACCGCAACGGCGACCTCGTTGTGGTATCGCCCGCCGGCGAGGTGTCCGCGGGCGACCGTGTCCTGCTGCGCAGCCTGCAGGGCGAACTGTTGATCGCCGAACTGCTGGACCGCGCCGCCGACCGCCTGCGCATCCGCTCGCTGAGCCGCGAGCATGTCGTGCGCGAACTGCCAATGGCCCAGGTCCAGTGGTTCGCGCGGATCGTCTGGTCAGGTCACTGAGAACTGCCGCTCCCTGCCGTAACCGGCGCCGACGCAGATCGACGCACTGCTGAAGCTTTTCCCGCTGGGTTCCAGCGGCTAGGCTCGCGCGGTCGCCCGTCACGAAACAAGGAAGATTCCGACATGAACGCTCCGAAGGCCGTGCACTACCTGGATGGCAAGTGGCTCGAGGGGAACCCGCCGATCATGGGCCCGATGACCCACGCCGCCTGGATGGCCTCGGTGGTCTTCGACGGCGCGCGGGCGTTCGAGGGCGTGACGCCGGACCTCGACCGTCACTGTGAACGCCTGGTGCGCTCGGCGGAGAGCTTCGGGCTCAAGGCTGTCCACAGCGCCGGCGAGATGCTGGAGATCGCGCGCGACGGCCTGCGGCACTTTCCCAGGGACGCGGCGCTCTACCTGCGCCCCATGCTGTGGGCCGAGTCCGGTTTCGTCTCGCCCGATCCGGAGAGCACACGCTTCTGCTTTACGCTCTACGAGGCGCCGATGCCGAAACCCGACGGCCTTTCCGTCTGCCTTTCCAGCTTCCGGCGCCCCACCCCGACCATGGCGCCCACCGATGCCAAGGCCTCCTGCCTCTATCCCAACTCCGCGCGCGCCCTGGCCGAAGCGACCCGGCGCGGTTTCGGCAACGCCGTGGTGCTGGATGCTCTTGGCAACGTGGCGGAACTGGCCACCGCCAACATCTGGATCGCCAAGGAAGGCGTCGCCGTCACCCCGGCACCCAACGGCAGCTTCCTCAACGGCATCACCAAGCAGCGCGTCATGGGGCTCCTCGCCAAGGCCGGCATCGAGGTGCGCGAGGCCCGCGTCACCTGGCAGGACGTCATGGAAGCCGATGAGGTCTTCTCAAGCGGCAACTATGGCAAGGTGCTGCCGGTCACCCAGGTCGAGGATCGCAGCCTGCAGCCGGGTCCCGTCTACGCCACCGCCCGCAAGGCCTACTGGGACTGGGCCCACGGCGGGTGAATCACTCCTCTCGTCGTACCCGAGCTCGAGCGGAGGGCGACCAGAGGAGCGTGAACCTTGAGCCGTCCTCCTACGAGGACGCCTTTGCGCTCTCGTCCTTCAGCACGGAGTCGATGAGTGCGAGGCTCTCCTCGAGGCCGTAGAGCGCCATGAAGGAACCCATGCGCGGGCCCTGGTCCTGGCCCAGCAGGATTTCGTAGAGCGCCTTGAACCAGTCGCGCAGGTTCTCGTAGCCGTGCGCCTTGCCGACGGCATAGACCTCGTTCTGGATCGCCTCGCCGTCGGCGTCCTTGGGAAGAGCGCGCAGCCGCGCGGCGAGATCGGCGAGCGCCTCACGCTCGGCCTGCGTCGGCGCGCGATACGACTTCTTCGGCTTCACGAAGTCCCGGTAGTAGCGCAGGGCGAAGCCGACCAGGCGATCGAGGAAGGGATCGCGCTCCGGCGTCGCCTCCGGCGCGTAGCGCGAAATGAAACCCCAGAGCACGGACGCGTCCTCGGTATTGCAGACGCTGGCAAGGTTCAGCAGCATGCCGTAGCTCAGCTTGGTGCCCGGCTTTGGCGGATTGCCGTTGTGAATGTGCCAGACCGGGTTCTCCAGGCGCTTCTCGTCCTGCCCGTTGTAGGCCGCGAGATGCGAAAGGTAGTCATCCACTGCGCGCGGGATGACGTCGAAGTAGAGCCGCTTGGCCGCCCTCGGCTTCTGGAACATGAACAGCGCCAGGCTTTCGGTCGGGCCGTAGGTCAGCCATTCCTCGGCGCTGAGACCGTTGCCCTTGGACTTGGAAATCTTCTTTGCCTCTTCGTCGAGGAAGAGCTCGTAGTTGAAGCCCTCGGGCGGGCGGGCGCCGAGGATGCGGCAGATCTGCGAGCCGAGCTTCACTGAATCGATGAGGTCCTTGCCGGACATCTCGTAGTCGACGCCGAGCGCATACCAGCGCATCGCCCAGTCGGCCTTCCACTGCAGCTTGCACTGGCCGCCGGTGACCGGCACCTCGGCCTTCCGGCCGTCCTCGTCCTGGTAGACGATAGTGCCCGCCTCGGCGTTCACCTCCAGCACCGGCACCTGCAGCACGCGGCCGGTCTTCGGGCAGAGCGGCAGGAAGGGGCTGTAGGTCTCGCGGCGCTCGGTCCCGAGCGTCGGCAGCACGACGTTCTTCACCTCGTCGTAGTGACGCAGCACCTGCAGCAGCGCCTCGTCGAAGCGCCCGGAGGTATACCATTCGGTCGACGACTGGAACTCGTACTCGAAGCCGAAGGTGTCGAGAAACCCGCGCAGACGCGCGTTGTTGTGATGCCCGAAGCTCTCGTGAGTGCCGAAGGGGTCGGGAATCTGCGTCAGCGGCTTGCCCAGGTGCTCGGCGACGATCTCCTTGTTGGGGATGTTGTCGGGGACCTTACGCAGGCCATCCATGTCGTCGGAAAAGCAGAACAGGCGCGTCGGCACGTCGGAGAGACGTTGAAAGGCCTGGCGGACCATGGTGGTGCGCGCGACCTCGCCGAAGGTGCCGATGTGCGGCAGGCCCGAGGGGCCGTAGCCGGTCTCAAAGAGAACGTAACCCTTTTTCGGCGTCTTCCCGTCGATGCGCTTGAGGACCTGTCTCGCCTCTTCGAAGGGCCAGGCGCGGGCGCTCTGGGCCAATTCTCTTTCGCTGGTCATGGCTCTGCTCGTGCGACGGGAGGGGACGTGCCGGAACCGGACGGCAGCCGCCCGCCCCGGGTGCCGCGGACACTAGGCCGCGCGGCGGGCAGCGTCAACGCCGCGCGGCCGGAACCCGGTCTGCGCCAGGCGCAGGGGTGGAGGGCTGAGCCGGCGCTACTGGCGGGGCCGGCCGTCGCGGCGCGGCGGGAACAGCAGGCGGCGCAGGAAGTCGCGCTCCCGGGCCCGCTCCAGGAAGGCCGCCTTCTGGTCGGGAGTCAGGGTCGCGAGGAAGCCGTGCAGATCCTCGGTGAGGTCGAGGACCAGGTCGCCCAAACCTTCGCGGCGCTGCTGCAACGCCGCATCGAGCGCCTCGCGATCGAAGTCCGCCTGCCGCAGGGCGTCGACGATCAGGCTCTGGAATCCCTCCCCCTCCCCGCGCCGCGCCTCGCGGCGCTCGATCACGCCGGCGCGCAGCGCCTCGAGGGCGGCGACCTGACGGTCGTCGAGGTCGAAGTCCCGCGCCGCTTGGACGACCGGGTCGGGCCGCTCCCGCTGCATGTTCGCCTGCCCCGTAAGGCCCGGATAGAGAACACCTGCAACGAAGAAGACGTTGAGCGCCAGGGACGCCACCAGCAGGAACCAAAGAGCTTTGATACGCATCGCTTTTGCTTTCTCGATCTGTCGCGTCTACGCCGCTCAGAGCAGGCCGTTCATCATGAGGTCGACCGGAACGTCGCTATCGGCGGCTTCGTCGACCCCCACGGGGATCCACTGGACAGCCTGGTAGCGGCCGAGCTCGAACGCGCCCGCACAGGCCAGCAACAGCGCCACGGCGGCGAAGGCCGGCACCGCCGGCCGCAGCCACAGGCCGAACAGCCGTTCGACCAGGGAAACACTGGGCACAGCCACGGCGCGCGGCGCGGCGGCGGCCGGATGGGCCGCCCGGGCGCGCGCCAGGACCCCGGCCGGCGCCTGCTCGGGGCCGGCGGCGAGGCTCGCGCGCAGGGCCAGCAGTTCGTCCAGCAGCGCCGGCTCGCCGGCAAGGCGCGCTTCCAGCAGCGCGGCCTCCTCCTCCGCCAGGCCGCCGTCGAGATAAGCCGCCAGCAGCAGCGCGTCCGGCGCTTCCGCCTCGGCGACCGGCGTCCAGCCCTGTCGGGCCCGCCGCCAGAGGGTCGCACCCTCGTTGGATTTCGTCTTCTCTTCCCTCATGTCCCTATACCTCTTGCCCCTTGGAAACCCATACGCGGCAAGGCCGCGCAACATCCCCCTCTATCAGTCCTTTCGCCCCAGTTCCGCCTGCCCCTGCTCCGACTGGAAGTGGGCGCGCAGCTTGACCAGCGCCTTGTGGTGCATGGAGCGCACCGTCTGCGGATCGACGCCGATCGCCTCCGCCGCCTCGCCCGGCGTCATGTCGCGCTGGTAGAGCAGTTCCAGCACCAGGGCCTGGCGCGGCGACAGCATGCCGTCGGGGATCTTCACTTCCTCCCGCTCCACCGGGTCGACCGCCAGCAGGGCTTCCGGCATCTCGTCGATGTTCTCGGTCCGCCTTCGCAGCCGGCGCAGGTGGTCGACCGCCGCCGAGTTGGCCACCACGGTCAGCCAGGTGGTGAGCCTGGCGCGCGCCGCGTCGTAGCTGCGCAGCAGGCGAAAATCGTGCTGGCACAGCTTGACAAAGACGTCCTGCGCCACGTCCTCCGCGTCGGCGACGCGCCCGGCCGGCACCAGCCGCCGGCGCACCGCCGCGAAGATCACGCCGGCATGGCGCGCCACAAAACTGTCCCAGGCCGCCTTGTCGCCCGCCAGCAGAGAGTCGAGGTCGGCATCCCCCTCGCTCACGCGCGCCTCGCTCCGGCGACCGGTTCCCACCGCAACGGCAATGCTCATCCCACTCCTTCGGCCAGATTCCGGCCAGCATAGCCCGATTCCGCCGGCCCTGCGCCAACCCCACCGCAGAACCCTTCGCGCCCGCCCGCCGCCTTATCGGCATGACGTGGCCGGCGCGTTCCCCTTATAGTCCAACGATGAGTTCTACGTCGCCGCAAGCCGCGGCATCCCCACAGGCTCCCCGCGCCAGCGGCATCAGGTTGCCGGCAGCCCCGGTATTGCTTGCCGGCGTCGGCCGCGCCCTGTGGATCGATACCGAGGGCGAGGTGCTGACGCTGGCCCCCGCCGAGGCGATCCGGCGCGCCCGCGGCAGCCCGCCGCTGCTTTGCCATGCCCGGGCCACGGCGCGGCGCCTCGCCGCCGACCCCTTTCCCGCCTTCGACCTGCTGGAACTCTTCGCCTTCGTGCGTCCGGCCAGTTTCTGCGCCCCGACGCCGCACGGCCTCGCCGCCGCCCTCGGCCAGCCGAAGCCGACGGATCCCGAGGCCGCCGCGGCCGCCCTGCCGGGCCTCGCCCAGCTGCTGCTCGGCGAACTGGCCGCGCGCGGCGCGACGGGGGACCGCGACGCGCCGGGCATCGCCTGGCTGATGGCCCAGGCCGGCTGGCCCTGGGGGCCCTTCGTGGTCCATGCCCTGGGGTTCGGTGAGGACGGCGCAGGGCTGCCCCGGCGCAGCCTCGGCCTGCGCGTCTGGGAGCGCCTGCCGGAATGGGAGGAGCGGCCGCCGCGCGGGGCGCCGGGCAGCAAGCCGATCGCCGCCGAGGAAGCCCGCGGACGCCTGGCGGAACTGCTCGACGAGGATTCCGAGCCACGCCCGCAGCAGGCCGACTACGCCGCCGCGGCGGCCGCCGCCTTCGCGCCGCGCGCCCGCGAGGACGAGGCGCAGGTGGTTCTGGCCGAGGCCGGCACCGGCACCGGCAAGACCCTCGGCTACCTGGCGCCGGCCAGCCTCTGGGCCGAGCGCAACAATGCCGCCGTCTGGGTCTCCACCTACACCCGCAACCTGCAGGGCCAGGTCGACGACGAGCTGGCGCGCCTCTTCCCGGAGCCGCGCGAGCGCGCCCGCAAGGTGGTGATCCGCAAGGGACGGGAAAACTACCTCTGCCTCTTGAACCTCGCCGAGGCAGTGGCGCAGGCGCGACCGCAGGACGCCGTCGCCCTCGGCCTGATGGCGCGCTGGGCGGCGCGCACCCGCAACGGCGATATGGTCGGCGGCGACTTTCCAGGCTGGCTCTCCGATCTGTTCGGCGCGCCGCGCACCCTGGGGCTCGCCGACCGCCGCGGCGAATGCATCTATTCCGCCTGCCAGCACTATCGGAAGTGCTTCATCGAGCGCTCGGTGCGCGCGGCCCGCCAGGCCGAGGTCGTCATTGCCAACCACGCCCTGGTGATGATTCAGGCGGCCATGGGCGGCGGCGACGACGGCCAGCTGCCGACCCGCTACGTCTTCGACGAGGGCCACCACCTCTTCGAGGCCGCAGACAGCGCCTTCGCCGCTCACCTGAGCGGTCTCGAGACTCGCGAGCTGCGCCGCTGGCTGCTGGGCGCCGAGGGCGGCCGGCGCGGCACCAGCCGCATGCGCGGCCTGCGCCGCCGCCTGGAAGACCTGCTGGGAGAGGAGTCTCGCGGCATGGAAGCCCTCGACGAAGCCCTGCGCGCCGCCCGCGCGCTGGCCGGCGAGGGCTGGCGCCAGCGCGTCGAGGAAGACCGGCCGGAGGGTGCCACGGAACGCTTCCTTGCGCTGGCCCGCCGCCAGGTCTACGCCCGCGCCGCCGGGCAGGAGCAGCCTTACAGCCTGGAGGCGCCGGCGCACCCCGCGGTCGACGGCCTGCTCGAGGCCGCGCGGGGGCTGGCCGGCGAACTGATGGCGCTTTCGGACCCGCTGGCCCGGCTGCGCAAGCTGCTGCTGGCCCGCCTCGACGACCAAGCCGACGCCCTGGACAGCGACACCCGCCGGCGCATCGAGGCGGCGGCGCGCAGCCTCGACACCCGCGCGCTGCTGCCGCTGGCCGCCTGGCGCGGCATGCTGTCCGACCTGGAGGAGGAGACGCCGCCGGAGTTCTGCGACTGGTTCGCCGTCGAGCGCATCGACGGCCGCGACATCGATGTCGGCCTCTACCGCCACTGGATCGATCCCAGCCGGCCCTTCGCCGCCAGCCTCGGCCAAAGCGCCCACGGCATGCTGATCACCTCGGCGACGCTGACGGACAACAGCGGCGAGCGCAACGGCGGCGAGGAAGTGCACGGCGAAGTCTTTCATGGCGAGGGGGCATGGAGCGCTGCAGAGGCGCGCCTCGGCATCAACCACATGACGGCGGCGGTGGCGCGCCACGCTCTGCCCTCGCCATTCGACTACGCCAGGCAGACGCGCATTCTCATCGTGCACGATCTGAAGCGCGGAGACCTCACCCAACTTGCCGCCGCGTACCGCGCGCTGTTCCTGGCCTCGGGCGGCGGGGCGCTTGGCCTGTTCACCGCCATCACCCGCCTGCGCGCGGTACAGCGCCTGATCGCGCAGCCGCTGGCCGACGCCGGCATCGCGCTCTACAGCCAGCACGTCGACGGCCTCGACACCGGAACACTCGTGGACATCTTCCGTGCCGAGGAGGACTCCTGCCTGCTCGGCACCGATGCGGTGCGCGACGGCGTCGACGTGCCCGGCCGCGCGCTGCGCCTGATCGCCTTCGACCGCGTGCCCTGGTCCAGGCCCGACATCATCCACAAGGCGCGCCGCGCCGCCTTCGGCGGCCGCGCCTACGACGAGCGACTGACCCGCCTGAAGCTGCGCCAGGCCTACGGCCGCCTCATCCGCCGCGCCGACGACCGCGGCGTCTTCGTGCTGCTCGATCCTCTGCCTTCGAGGCTGCTCGACGCCTTCCAGCCGGAAGTCACCGCCGAGCGCGTCGGCCTCGCCGAGGCGGTGGCGGCGGTGCGGGAATTTCTCGAATTAAAGTGAGTGCGGCGTCTCACCCGATGCCGAGGTAGACGAAGAGCGCCGAGAGGGTGACGAGGGAGAGTACCGTCGAAACCATGATGGCCGCCGTCGAGCGCTGCACGTAGGTGCCGTACTGCTGGGCCAGGACGAAAACCAGGGCGCCGGTGGGCAGGGCCGACTGGATCACGGCGCCGGCCGCCCAGACCGGCTCCATGACGAAGACGTGAAAGGCCAGCACCCAGGTCACCAGCGGCTGCACCAGCAGCTTCAGGAACACCAGCCACGAGACTTCGGCCGCACCGGCGGTCGGCGACTTGCCGACCATGAAAAGGCCGATGGCAAAGAGCGCGCAGGGGCCGGCCGAGGCGCCGAGGAGGTCGCAGAAAGCCCCGAGCGCCGGCGGCAGCGGCAGGGCGAGGCCGGAGACCGCCAGGCCGGCGGCGGCGGAGAGCACCAACGGCGAGCGCACCACCCCGAGCAGCACGTTCTTCAGCACCACGAGGCCACCCTTGCCCTGGTGCACGTCCAGTTCCAGGAGGACGATGCCGAAGGCCATGATGACGGCGCCGTTCAAGATGGTGGAGATGATCGCCGGCAGCATGCCGGCCTCGCCGAAGGCCAGCATCAGCAGCGGGATGCCCATGTAGCCGGTGTTGGCGAAAATCGCCGAGAGCCCGGCGAGCCCGAGGGCGCCCAGACGATTGGGAAAGGCGAACTTCGCCACCGCCACGGCCAGCAGGAAGGTCGCCGCCGCGCCGCCGCCGTAGGCGCCGAGGAAGGAAAGGTTGAAGACCTCTTCGAGCGACACCCGCGCCATGGAAACGAAGAACAGCGCCGGCAAGGCGACAAAATAGACGTAGCGGTTCAGCGCCTCGCTGCTCTCCTCGCCGAGCAGGCGGAAGCGTCCGGCGGCGTAGCCGGCGGCCATGATGGCGAAGATCGGAAGGACGACATTTAGGATCGGACCCATGGAGGCGGCATAGCCCGCCGGCCGCCGCCCTGTCGAGCGCAAAGACCGCAACCCTTCCCCGACGTGTTGCATACGACGAATGGGCGCCGCGGACGCGGAGGTTACGCCGCTTCTTGACCTGAAGGGCCCGGCCTGCATAGTCTCTGCGGCCTTCAGGCGGCCAAGGTCGCCGCCTGCCCTCCCGGTACTGCAACAAGCGAGACGCAATGTCCGAACATCACACGGCCCTTGTCTACACCATGGTCCTGGTCTCCGCGGCCGACAGCAACATGACCGATTCCGAACTGAAGACCATCGGCGAGATCGTGTCGCACCTGCCGGTCTTCGCCGACTATGACAGCGAGCGGCTGCCCAAGGACGCCCAGGCCTGCGCGGAACTGCTGTCGGAGAAGAACGGGCTGGAGAAGGTGCTCGGCAAGATCGCTGCCGGCCTGCCTGAGAAACTGCGGGAAACCGCCTACGCCATCGCCCTCGACGTCGCCGCCGCCGACGGCACCGCCAGCCAGGAGGAGCTGCGCCTGCTGGAGATGCTGCGCCACCGTCTCGCGGTCGGCCGGCTGCCCGCCGCCGCCATCGAACGCGGCGCCCGCGCCCGCTACACCCGGCTCTGAGCCCTCGAAATCCCTCTCTTTCCGCCGTCGCGCCCGATTTCGCAGGCCTGCGAACACTGGCAGCACTCCCTGTCATAGGCTGCTAAGTTATTGTTTTCTTAAGCTTATTCTGTTGAGATTTTTCCAACAGGTGGGCAAGCTTGGTCCCTATCGGGGTCCTACGGGACGGATGGAGAGGAGGGACGATGAGCGATCTAGTTCGTCAGTTGAACGACTATCGGCTGACCACGGCCGAGATTCTGTACCGCCTGCCGGATCACCCGGCCCTGCTGCAGACCTATATCTGGCAGGACTATGACCTGGCCCCGCGCTATCCTGAGCTGCACAAGTTCCTGGCTTTCTGGGAAAAGAACCTGGACGGCCCGCTGCACTCGGTGAAGGTGGCCAACATTCCCATCATCAAGCCCGCCGAGACGCGCTTTGCCGAAGTCTGCCTGACGCTGCACTGACGCCGCTCCACCGGCCGGCGCTGCGGCGCAACGGCTGCGGCGCTTTGACCGGGGGACTTGGCGGGCCCCGGCGGGTTGACTAGGTTGTCGGCTTGCGCCCGATCCGGGCGCGCGACGGGAATCCAAGCCAAACATGTCCGCCGCCGCCAACCCGGCATTCACCGCCGTTCACAGCCCTACCCCTTCGCGGGCGGTCGGTCTCTGGCTGCTGGCCTGCTGCGCCATGGTGTTCGCCATGGCGGTGATCGGCGCCATCACGCGGCTCACCGAATCCGGCCTTTCCATCATGGAGTGGGCACCGGTGAGCGGTGTGCTGCCGCCCCTGACCCAGAATGAGTGGCAGCGGCTGTTCGACCTCTACCGCCAGATCCCGCAGTATCAGCAGCTCAACGCCGGCATGAGCCTGGAGGAATTCCAGACCATTTTCTGGTGGGAGTACATCCACCGGCTCTGGGGACGCCTCATCGGCGCGGTCTTCGTGGTGCCGCTCATCTGGTTCTGGCTGCGCGGGCGGATCGACCGTCCCCTCGGCTGGAAGCTGCTGCTGGCCCTCGCCCTCGGCGGCGCCCAGGGCCTGCTCGGCTGGTTCATGGTGGCCTCGGGCTTCGCCGAGCGCACGGAGGTGAGCCAGTACCGCCTGACCGCCCACCTCGTTCTGGCACTCGCAATCTACGCCTACCTGCTGTGGCTGGCCTTCGCCATCTTCTGGCCGCGGCCCGAGCGCAGCCGCGACACGGCGGCGCTGCCGCTGCGCCGCGCGCTCTGGGTCCTGCTGGCCCTGGTCGCCGTCACCATCGCCTCCGGCGGCTTCGTCGCCGGCCTCAACGCCGGAATGACCTACAACACCTTCCCGCTGATGGACGGCGATGTGATTCCGCGCGGCTATGCCGACCTCTCGCCGTGGATCGCGAACCTCTTCGAGAACGTCGCCGCGGTGCAGTTCAACCACCGCCTGCTGGCGGTGGCCACCGTCGCCCTGACGCTCGTCCTCTGGCTGTGGGCGCTCAGCCGCGACCTGCCGCCGGCCGTCAACGGCGGCTTCGCGGCGCTCGCCATCCTCGCCCTCATTCAGTTGGCGCTCGGCATCACCACCCTGTTGCTGGTGGTGCCGATCACCCTCGGCGCACTGCACCAGGCCGGCGCCATCCTGGTGCTGACGGCGACACTATGGACGCTCTATCACCTGCGTGGCCGCCCGGGACCGGCGCAGCCATGACGGAGAACGCTGCCCTCGCGATTCCCGACGAGCCGCTGGCCGTCTCCGTCCTTACCGGCTTCCTCGGTAGCGGCAAGACCACGCTGCTGCGCTACCTGCTCGGCCATCCGGCGATGGAGGAAACCGCCGTCATCGTCAACGAATTCGGCGAGATCGGCCTCGACCACCTGCTGGTCGAGAAGGCGACCGAGGACACCCTGCTGCTGAACAGCGGCTGCCTTTGCTGCACGGTGCGCGGCGACCTCGTCGCCGGCATGCGCGATCTCTTCCGGCGGCGGGTGAAGGGCGAGGTACCGCCCTTCCAACGCCTAGTGATCGAGACCACGGGCCTCGCCGATCCGGCGCCGATCCTGCAGACCATCATGACCGACCCGCTGCTTGCCGAGCGCTTCCGCCTCGACGGCGTCATCGCCACGGTGGACGCGGCCGCCGGCGCGGCGACCCTCGACCGCCATGCGGAATCGGTGAAGCAGGCCGCCGTCGCCGACCGCCTGCTGCTGACCAAGAGCGACCTCGCGGACGCCGAAGGCCGTGCGGCCCTGGAGGCGCGCCTGCGCGCGCTGAACCCGGCGGCACCGATCTACCCCGTCACGCAGGGCGAGATCGATCCGGCGCTGCTGTTCAACGCCGGGCTCTACGATCCGGCGACCAAGACCGCCGACGTGCAGGCCTGGCTGAAGGCGGAGGCCTACGGGCAGGCCCACGAGCATGGGCACGAACACGAGCACGGGCACGGGCACCACCATCACGATGTCAACCGACACGACGATTCGATCCGCGCGTTCTGCCTGACCTATGAAAAGCCGCTGGACTGGGACCGCTTCAATTCCTGGGTCGAGATGCTGATCACACTCTACGGCAGCGACATCCTGCGCATCAAGGGCATCCTGAACGTCGGCGGCGTCGAACAGCCGATCGTCATCCACGGCGTGCAGCACGTTTTCCACCCGCCGGCCCGCCTGGCGGCCTGGCCCGACGGGGACAGGCGCTCGCGCCTCGTCTTCATCGTGCGCGACCTCAAGCCGGAGATGTTCGAGCACACCCTGAAGGCCTTCAACGAGGACTCCGCGGCGCCGCTGGCGCCCGCTTAAGCGGGCTCCAGCACCACCACGAGGTCGTGCGGCTCGACGCGCTGGCCGGTGTGGGCCACCACCTCGGCGACCTTGCCGTCGACTTTCGCATAGACCGCCGTTTCCATCTTCATCGCCTCGATGGTGAAGAGGCGGTCGCCTTGTTTCACCGCGCTGCCGGCATCGCAGACATTGACGATCATCCCCGGCATCGGTGCGCCGACCTGGGCCGGATCGCCGTCGTCGGCCTTGCGGCGGACTCTGCCGGAGGCCGCCACCGCCTTGTCGAGTACCTTCACGGTGCGCGGCTGGCCGTTCAACTCGAAGAAGATGGTGCGCTGTCCCTCGTCGTCGGCATCGCTCGTGGCGAGATAGGAGATGATGAGAATCTTGCCACGCTCGATTTCGACGGCGACCTCCTGGCCCGGCTCCAGGCCGTAGAAATAGACGGGGGTCGGCAGCACCGAGGTGTCGCTGTAGGCGCGGCGGTGCGCGGCGTAGTCGACGAAGACATCGGGATACATCAGGTATGACGAAAGTTCCCGCTGGCTGATCTGGCGGCGTACCTTCTTCTCCGCCTCCGCCTTCGACGCGGCAAGATCGGCCGGCGGCAGGAGGGCGCCGCGCCGTTCGGTCAGCGGTTTTTCGCCTTTCAGAATCTTCTTCTGCAGGGCCTCGGGGAAGCCGCCGTAGGGCTGGCCTACTTCGCCGCGGAAGAGGGCGATCACCGAGGCGGGAAAGGCGATCTCCTTTTTCGGGTTCTCGATGTCCTCCGGGGTCAGCCCGTTGGACACCATGTAGAGCGCCAGGTCGCCGACCACCTTGGAGGTTGGCGTCACCTTCACGATGTCGCCGAACATCCTGTTGACCTGGGCATAGGCCTTCTCGACCTCCGGCCAGCGCTGCGCCAGCCCCAGGGAGCGCGCCTGCTCCTGCAGGTTGGTGAACTGCCCGCCCGGCATGCCGTGGTCGTAGACTGAGGAAGCGCCGGCACGCATCTCGCTTTCGAAAGGCCGGTAGTAGCGCCGGGCGCCCTCCCAGTAGGTCGAGAGCTGGCGCAGCCGGCCGTGGTCGAGGCCGGGGTCGCGGGCGCTGCCTTCCAGCGCCGCGCAGATGGAGCCGAGATTGGGCTGCGAGGTCAGGCCGCTCATGGCGTCCAGGGCCGCGTCGACGGCATCGACGCCGGCCTCCGCCGCCGCCAGCACCGAGGCAGCCGCGATGCCGGAGGTGTCGTGGGTATGGAAATGCAGGGGCAAGCCAACCTCCTGCTTCAGGGTCTCGACCAGAAGGCGCGCGGCGGCCGGTTTGCAGAGGCCACCCATGTCCTTGATGCCGAGGATGTGGGCGCCCGCGGCCTCCAGCTCCTTCGCCAACTTCACGTAGTAGTCGAGGGTGTACTTAGTTTCCTTCGGGTTCGCGAGATCACCGGTGTAGCAGATCGCCGCCTCGCAGAGCTTGCCGGCCTCTCGTATGGCGTCGATGGAAACCCGCATGTTCTCCACCCAGTTCAGCGAGTCGAAGACACGGAAGATGTCCATGCCAGCCTCCGCCGCCTGGGCAATGAAGTGCCGAACCACGTTGTCCGGGTAGTTCGAATAGCCGACGCCGTTGGAGCCGCGCGTCAGCATCTGCAGCAGGATGTTGGGGACCGCCTCGCGGAGGTCGGCGAGGCGCTGCCAGGGATCCTCCTTGAGGAAGCGCAGGGCGACGTCGAAGGTGGCACCGCCCCAGCATTCCAGCGATAAGAGTTCCGGCAGCAGGCGCGCGTAGTGCGGCGCCGGCGCGACGATGTCGAGGGAGCGCATGCGTGTCGCGAAGAGCGACTGGTGCGCATCGCGCATGGTGGTATCGGTGATCAGAAGCCGATCCTGCGTCAGCATCCACTGCGCGAACTTCTCCGGGCCCAGTTCGGCGAGCTTCTGCCTGCTGCCGGCGGGCGGATCTTTGGTCATGTCGGCCGGCGATATGTCCGGCAGGATCGCCGGCGGCATCGGCCCCGGCGCCGGGCGACCCTCCACCTCCGGATTGCCGTTGACGATCACGTCGCCGATGAAGGTCAGCAGGCGGGTCGCCCGGTCGCGGCGGCGGTGGAACTCGAAGAGTTCCGGCGTCTCGTCGATGAAGCGCGTGGTGGCCTCGCCGCTCTGGAACTTCGGATGGCCGATGACGGCCTCAAGGAACCAGAGGTTGGTCGCCACGCCGCGGATGCGGAACTCGCGCAGCGCCCGGTCCATGCGCGCTGTCGCCTCGGCCGGCGTCGGCCCCCAGGCGGTTACCTTTTCCAGCAGCGAGTCGTAAAAAGGCGTGATGAGGGCGCCGGAATAGGCGGTGCCGCCGTCCAGCCGGATCCCGAAGCCAGTGGCGCCGCGGTAGGCGGTGATGCGCCCATAGTCCGGAATGAACTTGTTGAGCGGGTCTTCGGTAGTGATGCGGCACTGCAGGGCGTGGCCGTCGAGGCGCAGCTGGTGCTGCGGCGGCACGCCGCTCTCCGGCTCGCCGATGCGCGCACCTGCCGAGATGCGGATCTGCGCCTTCACCAGGTCGACGCCGGTGACCTCCTCCGTCACCGTGTGCTCGACCTGTATGCGCGGGTTTACTTCGATGAAGTAGAGCTTGTCGGTTTCCGCATCCATGAGGAACTCGACCGTGCCGGCGCAGACATAGCGGGCGGCATAGGCAAGGCGGACGGCGGCATCGCAGAGTTCGGCGCGCTTGGCCTCGCTGAGATAGGGCGCCGGCGCGCGCTCGACGATCTTCTGGTTGCGCCGCTGCATCGAGCAGTCGCGCTCGAAGAGGTGGATGACATTGCCGTGGCTATCACCGAGGATCTGCACCTCGACGTGGCGGGCTTGGCGCACCAGCTTTTCCAGGAAGATCTCGTCGTTGCCGAAGGCGGCCTTGGCCTCACGCCGGCCGGCGGCGATCTGCTCGTGCAGCTCTTCCGGTCCCTCGATGACGCGCATACCGCGCCCGCCGCCGCCCCAGCTCGCCTTGGCCATGATCGGATAGCCGACCTGCTCGGCCAGCTTCTCGACCTCGGCCTTGTCGCGCGGCAGCGCGCCGGTCGCCGGCATGACCGGAATGCCCGCCTTCTCGGCCAGCGCCCGCGCCGCCACCTTGGAGCCGAAGCCGCGCATGACCTCCGGACTGGGGCCGATGAAGGTGATGCCGGCTTTTCCGCAAGCTTCCGCGAAGTCGGGGTTTTCCGAGAGAAAGCCGTAGCCGGGATGGATGGCATCGACGCGGGCGTCGTGGGCCACGCGCAGGATGTCGTCGATGTCGAGGTAGGCGGCCACCGGCTCCTTGCCCTTGCCGACCAGGAAGGACTGGTCCGCCTTGAAGCGGTGCAGGGCGAAGCGGTCCTCGTGGGAGAAGATCGCCACGGTGCGGATGCCGAGCTCGCTGGCCGCCCGCATGACGCGGATGGCGATCTCGCTGCGGTTGGCGACCAGCAGCTTGCGGAAAGGTGGATTGCCCGAAGACACCAGGGCGGTCTGAGATGGGCTCAAATGATCGGTCCCCCTGTCACTCCTGCCCCGATTTCGTTGGGGTGCAGTCTTCTTGTTGCAGTGCAGTATAGACAGGAGACCCGCCCGGCCCAAGGCCGACTTTGGCCGCAAGAGCGGACCGCCGCGGTCTTGCGATCAGGCCGGAGACTCGTTCGACTTTCAGAGGAGTGTTGGAGCGGGTAGCGGGAATCGAACCCGCGCGTTCAGCTTGGGAAGCTGACAGGCTACCATTACATCATACCCGCCCG
>JBHJOA010000053.1:0-34157 GCA_050330205.1 Kiloniellaceae bacterium | reverse complement strand
AGCTTGCCGACGCCGGTCATCTTGAAGCCGTGGTTGGAGTCCGCGATCATGTAGGCGTTGGGCATGATCCAGTCGAAGATCGGCACGTTGTCCGGCGTGAAGGCGCCGATGCCGCCGTTGCGGCGCTCCTTGAAGTTCTTGCGGTGCCCCTTGAAGCGCGGCATCAGGTAGCCCATCGACGCCGTCAGGTAGTCGGCGAACCAGGCGTCCGCCTGGTACTCGTCGTTGTCCCAGCCATAGGGATCGACGGCCGCCTTGGGGCCGATCCTGATGGGAATGGTGCCGCCCTGCACGCCGGCACGCTCCATGCGCTCGGCGCCGTTCTTCCAATAGACGTAGAGGTGGTCGGAGATCTCCTCGCCGGTCTCCTCGTTGATGACCGGGGTGTTCATCAGCTCGACGTGCAGCACCGGCGGGTCGAGGTCGCGGGCGTCGCGGTAGGGCTGGTCGACGTAGACCTCGCCTTCCAGCAGACGCCAGTAGGTCCACATGTCGAGGTTCTGCTTGCCGCCGTCCGGGTAGCTCGCCTCGATGCCGGCCGGCTTGCCCAGCATTTCCCAGTGCTTGCCGATCCAGGCGCCGTAGCACAGCACGGCGACGTCGCAGGCGATGTCGCCGTGGTTGGTGCGCAGCTTGGAGATGCGCCCGTTGGTGACGTCGTAGCCGGTGACCTCGATGCCGGAGAGGATCTGCACGCCGTGCTGCACGCACTTTTCGGCGAGCCCGGCGACGGCCTGGCGGGTGCCGGCGTAGCCGGAGGGGCGCTCGTGCAGGACGACGCCGACCTTCTCGGTGTTGAAGTCGGGCCAGTAGCGCTTCAGGAAGTCCTTGGCGTCCTTGCCGTGGTAGACGTCGGAGCCATAGCCGCAGGCGTTCTGGCTCTTGGTGATCTTCTCGTAGTCGTCGGCCTGGTTCTCCTCGCCGACCGAGATGTAGCCGACCTGCTGGAAGCCGAAACGCACGGGATCGGCCATCCAGACGTCGACCGAGTGGCGCAGGATGGGATGCAGCGCCTCGGTCATGTAGAAGTTGCGCACGCAGCCGCAGGCGATGCCGGTGGCGCCGGCGCCGGGCGCCGTCTTGTCGAGGACGACGATGTCCTTGCCGGAGCCCTTGCCGCGGGCCTCCAGCTCCATCGCCAGGTGCCAGGCGGTCGACAGCCCGTGGACGCCGGCGCCGGCGATGACATAGGTTTTCGAATCCGGAAGTACGGTCATGGTGGTGGTTTCCCTGTAAGGTATTCGCGACGGTCCGCGTCGTCCGGCGCCCACCTTGACCGCATGGTCCGCTAAGGGAAGCGCGCCGTCCCCCCACCTGCGCCGGCCGGCAGCATCCCGACCCTTTGCGATTGTCTCCGGGGCGATCCTCAGACCGCCTGCACCCTCGCGCGTTCTTGGGCCGGAGCGACAATCCACTGTCGTATATACAAGAGACGTTCCCAACTTGTATATACAATTTGGAAGCTGAAAGGGACGGCAGGCCGCCGTCGAGGAGGCATCATGGCCCAGGCGAAAACATGACGCGGGAAAATCCGCGGCGACGGGCGCGGCAGGGCGCGGGGGCGAGGTCCGGGGCGGGCGACAGCCGCGGCGCAACCGGCCTCAGGCAGCTGCCCTGGCGGGTGCCGGAGAATTCCTACCGGCCGCTCGAGGTGCTCACGCCCGAGCAGCTGGAGATGATCGCCGACGCCGCCTTCCGCATCCTGGAAGAAGTCGGCATGGACTTCCTCCACCCGGAGGCGCTGGACATTCTGGCGAAGGCCGGCGCCGAGGTGACGCCCGGCAGCCAGCGGGTGCGCCTCGACCGCGGCCTGGTGAAGCAGGCGCTGGCGAGCGCGCCCTCGCAGTTCACCCTGCACGCCCGCAATCCCGCCCACGACCTGCCGGTCGGCGGCCGCCGCATCGCCTTCGGCTCGGTCGCCTCGGCGCCCAACGCCTCCGACCTCGACGGCGGCCGGCGCCCGGGCAACCAGGAGGACTACCGGAACTTCCTGCGGCTGACCCAGGCATTCAACGTGGTGCATTTCACCGCCGGCTATCCGGTGGAGCCGGTCGACCTGCACCCGGCGACCCGCCACCTCGACTGCCTGCGCGACTGCCTGACCCTGACCGACAAGGTGTTCCACGCCTATTCGCTGGGTCGCACGCGCATTCTCGACGCGCTGGAGCTGCTGCGCCTCGGCCACGGCCTGACGCCGGCCGAGCTGGAGGAGAAGCCGCGGCTCTTCACCATCGTCAACACCTCCTCGCCGCTGCGCCTCGACGGGCCGATGATCGAGGGGGTGATCGAGATGGCGCGCCACAACCAGGCGGTCGCCATCACCCCCTTCACCCTGTCCGGCGCCATGAGCCCGGCGACCCTGGCCGGCGCGCTCGCCCAGCAGCACGCCGAGGCCATGGCGGGTCTCGCCCTGGCGCAGCTGGTGCGCCCCGGGGCGCCGGTGATCTACGGCGGCTTCACCTCCAACGTCGACATGAAGTCCGGCGCCCCGGCCTTCGGCACGCCGGAGTACACCCGCGCCGCCATCGCCGGCGGCCAGCTGGCGCGCCACCTCGGGCTGCCCTACCGCTCGTCGAACGCCAACGCCGCCAACTGCGTCGACGTGCAGGCGGCCTACGAGTCGCAGATGTCGCTCTGGGGTGCGGTGATGGGGCAGGCGAACTTCATCATGCACGGTGCCGGCTGGCTGGAGGGCGGGCTCTGCGCCTCCTTCGAGAAGTTCGTGCTCGACGCCGAGATGCTGCAGATGATGAGCGAGGTGATGATGCCGCTGGAGGTCTCCGAGGACTCCATCGGCCTCGACGCCATCCGCGAGGTCGGCCCCGGCGGCCACTTCTTCGGCGCCGCGCATACCCTGGCGCGCTACGAGACCGCCTTCTACAGCCCGATGCTGTCGGACTGGCGCAACTTCGAGACCTGGGAGGAGGCCGGCGGCGAGACCGCGACCCAGCGCGCCAACCGCTTCTACAAGGCGGTGCTGGCCGATTTCACGCCGCCGCCGCTCGACCCGGCGATCCGGGAGGCCGTCGACGATTTCGTCGCCCGCCGGACGCGGGAGGGGGGCGCCGAAGCTGCATGACTCCCGGCGGGCGAACCGGGATATGTTCGCACCGCAATGAACGGACTATCCGACAACTCCCGCGGCGCCCTCTTCATGGCCATCTGCATGGCCGGCTTCGTGCTGAACGATGCCATGATCAAGCTGGCGACCCAGGAAATCAGCCTGTTCCAGGCGATCTTCCTGCGGGGAATCCTGGCCAGCCTGCTGATCGGCGCCCTGGCGTGGTGGCGCCGCCAGCTGTTCTACCGGATCAATCGCGGCGACGGAAAGCTGCTCGCCCTGCGCATCTTCGGCGAAATGGGCGGCACCGTCTGCTACCTCAGCGCCCTGATGCACATCCCGCTCGCCAATGCCACGGCAATCCTGCAGGCCCTGCCGCTGGCGGTGACACTGGGGGCCGCGGTGTTCCTGAAGGAGCCGGTGGGCTGGAAGCGCTACACGGCCATCGCCATCGGCTTTGCCGGCGTGCTGATCATCGTGCGGCCGGGGGCCGAGGGCTTCGATGCCTTCGCCCTGCTGGCCGTCGTGGCGGTCGGCTTCGTGACGCTGCGCGACCTCGCCACGCGCCAGCTTTCCGGCCCCGTACCCTCGCTCTTCGTCGCCTTCGGCACGGCGGTGGCCATCATGCTGTTCGGCGCCGTCATGCTGCCCTTCACGGAATGGAAACCCGTGGCCGCCCCTGAACTGACCTACCTCGCGGTCGCCGCCGGCGCGCTGTTCTTCGGCTACGTCTTCAGCGTTTCCTCCATGCGCGTCGGCGAGGTCGCCTTCGTCGCGCCCTTCCGCTACACCATCCTGATCTGGGCGATCCTGCTGGGCGTGGTCGTGTTCGGCGACATCCCCGATTTCTGGACCCTGCTGGGCGCAAGCGTTATCGTCGCCACCGGCGTCTTCACCTTCTACCGGGAGCGCCGCTTGTCGCGACGGCTTCTCGCGGCGGCGGCGCAGACGGCGGAATAGGGGCCCGCCGAAGGCGTGAGTTTCCGGAGCCCAGGTTTGATCTCTTCCGACAACATGCGCGGCGCCTTCTTCATGGCGGTCGCCATGGCCGGCTTCGTGCTCAACGACACCATGATGAAGCTGGTCTTCTCCGACCTGGAGCTGTTCCAGGCGATCTTCCTGCGCGGCCTGCTGCTGTCGCTGCTGATCGCCGTGCTGGCGCTCCGGCGCGGCCAGTTGCTGTACCGACCGACGCGCGGCGACACGCGGATCCTGGGCCTCAGGGCGATCGGCGAGATCGGCAGCGCGGTGTGCTTCCTCTCGGCGCTCTACCACATGCCGATCGCCAACGCGACGGCGATCATCCAGGCGATCCCGCTGGCGCTGACCCTGGCGGCGGCGCTGCTGTTCGGCGAGCAGGTCGGCTGGCGGCGCTACAGCGCCATCGCCGTCGGCTTCGCCGGCGTCATGATCATCGTGCGGCCGGGGGCGGAGGGCTTCACCGTCTATTCTTTCTGGGCGGTGGCGGCGGTCGGCTTCATGGTGCTGCGCGACCTCTCGACGCGGCGCTTCTCCGCCGCCATTCCCTCGCTCTACGTCGCCCTGGTGACGGCGATCCTGACGGCGGCCTTCGCCGGCGCGGTGGCGCTGACCCGCGACTGGCAGCCGCTCGCGCTGCGCGACCTCGGCCTGCTGTCGGCCTCGTCGGGCTTCCTGTTCTTCGGCTACCTCTGCTCGATCATGGCGATGCGGAGCGGCGAGGTCGCCTTCGTCTCGCCGTTCCGCTACACCATCATGATCTGGGCGATCCTGCTCGGCGTCGTCGTGTTCGGCGACATCCCCGACGGCTGGACCCTCACCGGCGCCGCCGTGGTGGTCGCCACCGGCATCTACACCTTCTACCGCGAGCGCAAGCTGATGCGCGCCGTCGCGCAGGCCGCCGTGCAGACAGCCGAGGGGGTCTCCGCCGGCCCGCGCAGCGCGGAGCGGTAGGAGCGTGCCATGCAGCTGCTTCGACGCGCTGGTCGCACTATTGCGTGAAAATAGTTGTCACCACCATGTTGAAGGCAATGGCATTCAGGTAAGACTATTCCAAATACTTGTGGGCCCTTCTAATGTCGGTTTAAAGTACAGGGAGGAATCGACGCCTTGTTCGAAGTGATTACCATCAGCTTTGCGTTCTTCTTCGGCCTTGTGGTGCGGCAGGTCGGACTGCCTCCGCTTGTCGGCTTTCTGGCCGCAGGTTTCGCCATCAACATCTTCGGTCCGCTGCTGGCGGTGCCCGAATATACCGGCGAGACGCTCGGTCATGTCGCGCACCTGGGCGTGCTGATGCTGCTCTTTACCGTCGGGCTCAAGCTCAAGCTCAACCAGATCGCGCAGCCGCAGGTCGTGGGCGGGGCGCTCCTGCATTTCGCCATTTCGGTTCTCGTGTTCATGCCGGGGCTGAAGGTCCTGTTGGGGCTGGACTGGAACACCGCGCTGCTCGTGGCGATCGCGCTGTCCTTTTCCTCCACCGTGCTGGCGGCCAAGCTGCTCGAGACCAAGCGCGAGCTTGGCGCCTTTCACGGCCGCACCGCCATCGGCATCCTGATCGTGCAGGACATCATCGCGCTGGTGGTGCTGGCGGTCTGGTCGGGCCAGACGCCCAACGTCTGGGCGCTTCTGGTCTTTGCCGTGCCGCTGCTGCGGCCGGTGCTGCACTGGCTGCTGGATTTCGCCGGCCATGACGAATTGCTGGTGCTGATGGGCATGATGCTTTCGCTGGTGATCGGCGGCATGGGGTTCGAGGCGATGGGTCTTTCCTCGGAAATCGGCGCGCTGGTGATGGGGGTGCTGCTGTCCACCCACGGCCGGGCCAAGGAACTGGGCGAATCTCTCTGGTCGCTCAAGGAGATCTTTCTCGTGGGCTTTTTCCTACAGATCGGGCTGACCGGGCTGCCCGACTGGGGCGCGGTGGCCTTCGCCATCGCGGCGGCCATCACTCTGGCGCTCAAACTGGCGCTCTTCTTCGCACTTCTGGTCGCGTTCAAACTGCGCGCGCGCAGCGCCTTTCTCAGCTCGCTGAGCCTGACCGCCTATTCGGAGTTCGGCCTGATCGTGGCGGCGGGCGTGTTGCCCGAATACCTTGTGCCGCTGGCGTTGGCCGTGTCGCTGTCCTTCGTGATCTCGGCCCCGCTCAACCGCTTTGCGCATCCGCTCTACGAGCGTTACGAATCCGCTCTATGCAACTGTGAGCGCGACACGGTCCACCCCGACGAACAGCCAAGGGACATGGGCGATGCCGATGTGCTGATCTTCGGCATGGGCCGGACGGGCAGCGCGGCCTACCAGTATATCGTGGAACGGGGACTGAAACCGCTGGGGCTCGACGCCGATACCTACAAGGCCAAGGCGCATCACGAGGCCGGGCGCAACGTGCTCTTCGCCGATGCCGAGGACAGCAATTTCTGGCGCAGTTGCAACCTGGGCAACATCAAGGCGGCGATCCTCGCCATGGACGATCTCGAGGCCAAGCTGATTGCCGCGCGCTCGCTGCGCCAGCGCGGCTTTACCGGTCCGATCGTGGCGCACGCGCTGCATGAGTCGCATCAGGAACAGATCCGTGAGGCGGGCGCCGATTATACCTATCTGACCATGAATCAGGCCGGGGTGAGCCTGGCCGAACAGGCCGCGGAGGCCATGAAGCAGGATTGACGTTGCGATGCCCTACGCCGCGCCCGGATGCAGCGGCTGTTCCTTCATGCGCAGGAAGTAGCGGCGGAAGACCTCGCGGTATCCCTTGAAGTAGTAGCCGCCGTTGGAGGCGAGGAAGAGGGCGCGGCGCTGGCGGTAGAAGGCCGGCAGGCGGTACCACGGCAGGCCCGGCTTGTCGTGGTGCACGAGGTGCAGGTTGTTGTTGAGGAACAGCAGGCTCGTCAGCGGCCCGGCCTCGACGATCACCGAGCGCTCGGTCACCTCGGGGCGCGCCTGGTGCTCGAGGAAGGAGCGCACCAGCGTCAGCGCGACGCCGGGATAGACGAACAGCAGCAGGTACTGCCAGAGCGGCAGGCCGCAGACCGCCAGCACCCAGACCAGCACCAAAGCGCTGCCGGCGGCGTGGATCGCCCAGGCCGTCGCGTGGCTGAAGTCGCCGGCCAGCGCGCGGCGGAGCTCGCCGCGGTAGAACACGAAGAGGCAGCGCAGCGGCCCCAGCACCATGCGCCCGGCGAGGGTGTTGTTGGCGCGCAGGAAGGCGCGGGCCAGCGGCCCGGCGGCGGCCCAGGCCGCGGCGTCGAGGTAGTAGCTCTCCGGGTCGACGGCGGGATCGGTGAGCTGGGCGTCGTTGTGGTGGGCGAGGTGGCTCTCGCGGTAGAGCCGGAACGGCATCCACAGCCACAGGCTCGGCAGCACCAGCAGCTCGTTGGCCAGCGCGCTCGGGGTCGGGTGGCCGTGCGTCACCTCGTGCTGCAGCGAGCCGTGCCAGGCGACGATGTAGGCGCCGAGCGGCAGCAGCAGCCACCAGGGCAGGGCGGCGTGGAACCAGGTGAGAGCGCCGAAGCCGGCGTAGATGACGGCGGCGACCAGCAGCGTCGGCCATTCGACGCGGCGCG
The DNA here is from genome assembly GCA_050330205.1 of Kiloniellaceae bacterium. Lineage (GTDB taxonomy): Bacteria > Pseudomonadota > Alphaproteobacteria > Kiloniellales > Kiloniellaceae > Pelagibius. The sequence continues at coordinate 26,564 of JBHJOA010000053.1, read as the reverse complement.
GCAGCGGCCCGCGCGGCGGCGCAGCCGGGTGCCGGCCCGGCCGGTCCGTCTCGGCGACCTGGAACTGATCGGACCCGCCGGCGAAGGCGGCTCCTGACGACCCCTCGTTACCCACTTGGACGACAATTCCCGAAAAGACTTGAAAACTAACGACTGTCAGGAAGATGTCAGAAGCCGGCGGGCGCGGGCAACGAGGGACTGCGCACAATTCGCAGGGAATTATCACCAAGATTTACAAATGCCGCATAAAGGCGCTAATATGAGATAATAATCAACATATGTAGCATAATATCACCATATTCGAGCCCCGGGTTGGAACCATGGACCGCCGCCGCACCGTCGAGACCTTCCGCGAGCGCCTGACCCAGGTGATCGAGCGCTCCGGCCTCAGCCGCTCGGCCTTCGCGACCAAGGCCGGTCTCGACCGCTCGACCCTGTCGCAGCTGCTCTCGGCGTCCAACGACCGTCTGCCGCGCGCCGAGACCATTGCCGCCATCGCCGAGCACGAACAGGTCTCCACCGACTGGCTGCTCGGCCTGGTGCAGGAAGAGAAGATCGGCACCAACATCCTGAGCGAAGCGCCGGAGATCGCCCGCGGCGCCTCCTCCTACTCGGACGAGCGCCTCGCGCGCTGGCGCGCCGAGGCGGTCGGCTACAAGATCCGCTATGTGCCCTCGACCCTGCCGGACCTGCTGAAGGGCGAGGAGATCATCAGCTACGAGTACCGCCGCCAGGGCATCGACATGCCGGCCAAGCGGCTCGAGCAGGCCGAGGCGCGCCTGGCCTACAGCCGGCGACCCGAGACCGACCTCGAATCCTGTTCCTCGCTGCAGGCGCTGGTGGGCTTCGCGCGCGGCCAGGGCATCTGGGAGAAGCTGCCGGTGGCCAGCCGCAAGCTGCAACTCAGCTGGATGATCGCCCTGGTCGACGAGCTCTACCCGACCTTCCGCTGGTTCCTCTACGACGGGCTGGAGCACTACTCGGCGCCGGTCACCATCTTCGGACCGACCCGGGCGGCGGTCTACATCGGCAACATGTATTTCGTGTTCAATTCGACCGAGCACATCCGCGCGCTCACCCAGCACTTCGACAATCTCATCCGCGGCGCTATCGTGCAGCCCCCGGACGTGCCGCAGCTGCTGCGGCGGCTGCTGCAGGAACTCGAGGAGGCGGAGATGGACGGCCCGGCGAGCGCGAAGGTTCGGCCATGAGCGGCGCGGCGGAACACGGGGATGGGGCTGGACACAGGGCGGATCACGAGGCAGGTCACGGGGGCGGCTGCGCCTGCGGCGCGGTGCGCTTTTCGGTGAGCGGCGAGCTGCGGCCCGTGGTGGCCTGCCACTGCAGCCAGTGCCGCCGCGCCTTCACCAACTACGGCGCTTTCACCGCGGCCGCCCGCGACAGCCTCGCCGTCGCCGACGCCGCGGATCTCGCCTGGTACGACTCCTCGCCGGGGGTGCGGCGCGGCTTCTGCCGCCGCTGCGGCTCGGCGCTGTTCTGGGACAACGCCGCCAATCCCTTCGTCTCCATCGCCGCCGGCGCCTTCGACCAGCCCTCGGGGCTGAAGCAGGTGCGCCACATCTACATCGCCGACAAGGCCGATTTCTACGACATCGCCGACGGCCTGGAGCAATTGCCCCAGGGGCAGGGCGGCGACGTCTGGCCCCGGGATGGCGGCCAGAATGGCGGCCGCGATGGCGGGCTCTAGGGGTGCGCGCCAGCCTGCCGATGTACGACCTGCCGGGGCTGGAGCCGGCCACCGACGCCCTCTGGGCCGGCTTCGCCGCCGCCTTCCGCGCCGAAGGGTTGCGCGAGGTGCCGGCGCGGCTGACGCGCGGCGCCGAGGCCATCGCGATCTGGACCGCGCCGGACCTGCTGTTCAGCCAGACCTGCGGCTACCCGCTGACCCACGCGCTGGCCGGCCGGGTCGCCCTGGTGGCGACGCCGATCTACGCCTGTCCCGGCTGTGACGGCGGGATGTACCGCAGCGAGATCCTGGTGCGCGGCGACGACACGGCCGCCCGTCTCGCCGACCTCCAGGGGCGCCGAGCCGCCGTCAACGGCCGCGACTCGCAGAGCGGATATTCGGCCCTGCGCCACGCCGTCGCCGAGCTGGCACCGGAGGGCCGCTTCTTCGGCGCCGTCCTCGTGACCGGCAGCCACCTCGCCTCGCTGCAAGCGGTGGCGGCGGGCGAAGCCGACGTCTGCGCCGTCGACGCTGTGACCTACCGCCTGCTGCAGCGCACGCAGCCCGACCTGACGCGGCGCCTGCGCGAACTGGCGCCGTCGGCACCGGCACCGGCGCTGCCCTACATTGCCCGCCGCGACATTCCCGACGATGACCTGGAGCGGCTGCGCGCGGGGCTTGCCCGCGCCTGCGGCGACCCGGCGCTAGCCGATGCGCGCGCGGAACTGCTGCTGGCCGGCGTTGTGGTGAAACCGCTTTCCGACTATGACCGCATCCTCGAGATGGAAACCGCGGCAGCCGCCGCCGGCTACCCGGAACTCGCCTGACATTCCGAGGAGGATCATGAGCCCGAGCGACAGCCTCTGCGACCTCTCCGCCGTCGAACTGCGCCGGCGCATCGCCGCCAAGGAGATCTCGCCGGTCGAGCTGCTGGCCGCCTGCCACGCGCGCATCGACGCGGCGAATCCGGCACTGAACGCGGTGGTGGCGGAGGACCGGGACGCCGCGCTGGCCGCCGCCCGCGCCGCCGAGCAGGCGGTCTTGCGCGGTGACGACCTCGGTCCGCTGCACGGCCTGCCGGTCGGCATCAAGGACCTGAACGAGACGGCGGGTCTGCGTACGACCTTCGGCTCGCCGCTCTACGCGGACCACGTGCCGCAGCGCGACGGCGTGTTCGTCGCCCAGGTCCGCGCCGCCGGCGCCGTCATCGCCGCCAAGACCAACACGCCGGAATTCGGCGCCGGCGCCAACACCACCAACCTGGTCTACGGCACCACCGGCAATCCCTACCTGCCGGCACGCACCTGCGGCGGTTCCTCCGGCGGCTCGGCGGTGGCGCTGGCGACCGCCATGCTGCCGCTGGCCAGCGGCTCCGACCTCGGCGGTTCGCTGCGCACCCCGGCGGCCTACTGCGGCGTGGTCGGTATGCGGCCGACACCGGGCGTAGTGCCGACGGTGCGCAAGGAGATGGCCTGGTCGCCGCTGTGGACCGAAGGGCCGATGGCGCGCAGCGTCGCCGATCTCGCGCTGTTCCTGCAGGCGATCGCCGGCAGCGACCCGCGCGATCCTTTGTCGGGCTTCGCGCGCGGCGGCGATTTCGCCGGGCTGCGCCCCGCCGCCCTCGGCGGTCTGCGTGTCGCGCTTTCGGAGGACCTCGGCTTCGCGCCGGTGAGCCGGCAGGTGCGCGCGCTGTTCCGCGACCGTGCCGCGCGCCTGTCCGGGTTCGTCGCCTGCGAGGCGGCCGATCCGCCGCTGCGCCGCGGCGGCGGCGATCCCGACCGCTGTTTCGAGGTGCTGCGCGCGGTCGGCTTCCTCGGCGCCAGCAAGGATCTGGTGGCCAAGCATCCCGACAAGGTCGGCCCCAACGTCACCGCCAACGTGAAGCTCGGCCTCACCTTCAGCGCCGCCGACGTGGCCGAGGCGGAGGCCGCGCAGACGCGGCTCTATCACGCCTTCCTCGAGTTTATGGACGGCTACGACGCGCTGATCTGTCCCGTCGCCTCGGTGCAGCCCTTCGACAAGACGGAACTCTTCCCGCGCGAGATCGACGGCAAGCCGCTGCCGACCTACATCTCGTGGATCGCCATCACCTACGGGCTGACGCTGGCGGGCCATCCGGTGCTGGTGCTGCCCTGCGGCCTCGACGACGAGGGGCTGCCCTTCGGCCTGCAGGTCGTCGGCCGCCGCGGGCGCGATGCCGAACTGCTCGCGCTCGGCCTCGCCCTCGAGGAAGCCTTCGCCGCCGACGCAACAATGTCGACGCCGCGACCGCCGTTTCGCCAATGAAAACGGCCCCGGAGGGGGGAACTCCGGGGCCGCGAGGAATAAGCGTGGCTTAGGTAGGTTGCAACAGTGTGTCGCTAGTCACCGTTTGGAACCTAGTACTGGCATAGCAGCAGTATGAAGGTAGCTCACGGCGTCGAAAAAAGCAATCCAAATCCAAATAATTAACTATGTTTGTCAACAAACGATTGAAGTATTACCGCGCATTTTACTTAATTTTTCGAGTTAATAGTTAACGCCGGCGGAAATGCTGGGGTCTGCCGGAGGCGTTCGGCGGGCGCCGGCGCGACGCACCGCCAGGGTTAACGCGGGCGCAGTGCCGGGCGGGCTTCAAAGCCCTCCGTCAGCCCGTCTCATGCGCCTGCCTCAGGCGATCAGCATCGTGGTGGCGATCGAGAAGTAGATCAGCACGCCGATAGCATCGGCGATGGTGGTCACCAGCGGGGCGCTCGCCGTCGCCGGGTCGAGCCGGAAGCGGTCGAGGATGAAAGGCAGCGACATGCCGATGAGGCTGCCGGCGAGCACGACCAGCAGCATGGTGAGGGCGACCACCAGCGCTATCTCCGGGCCGCCGCGGAACACGCCGACCAGCGAAACGGTCGCGGCTATCGTCAAGCCGAGGCCGAGGGTCGCGTAGTCCGAGGTCAGATAGCCCCGGCACTGCCCTCGGCATGGCCGGCGAGACGCCGGATGTCCTCGCGCTCGGCCTGGGCCAGGCCGGGCAGCAGGGCCTCCTGCTGGTCGGGCGCAAGACGATTGAACAGGTCGGCGCGGTCGTCGGCGCTCATCTCGGTGACGATCGCGGCAAGCTGGCCCCGGTGGAAGGTCTGCGCGAGCGCGACCTGAGTGTCGACGCGAAGATAGCCGAAGATCTCCGTGCGCCGTTCCAGCGGCATCGCGAGCAGGGCATCGCGGGCGCCCACGGGCGGCAGTCCTTCGAGCAGCGCCGCGGCATCCACCGGGTGCGCCACTTCCACGAACCGGCGGACCGCTTCCGGGTCGTGCAGGTCGATGCCGGTGTTGTCGCTCTGGGTCGGAGTTTGCTGGTTCATCGGTCCGCTCCCTCGTCCGGCCTGCCGTTTGCGCGGCGGCCGAGGGCGGACCCGCGGCGTCGCTACGCCGCGTCGGGACCGGTTCGGCCGGCGCGCCCTGGCGGCCGGCAGGCGGAAGCCGGGGCATCCGCCGCTGTGTAAGTCAGTGCCCTATCCCCGAAGGGACTGCTACTCGAACTGTCCATCACTGCTTTCCGCTGCTGTCGGCCGGCCGCGACGGCCGGCGGCACGGGGCCCATCCGTTGCCTCGCGCCGGGAGCGATATGGTTGCTTTCCCAGCGGCGGGCAAGCCGCCCGGGCCAGCTATTGTTGGCAGCAGGCATAGAGGGCGTTGCCGTCGGGATCGGCGATGCCGGCGATGAAGCCCGCCACTCCGCCGGTGCTGTGCTCCGCCGGCGCGGCGAGGTCGCCGCCACCGAGGCGCAGGCCCTCGCGGTGGAAGTCCTCGACCGCCCGGCGGCCGGCGGCCCGGAACACAGGGTGGCTGCCGTGCGGTGGGCGGGCCGGACGCCCGTCGAAGGCGAGCTGCGGGAACACCACCGGCAGGGCGCAGCCGGCGTGTCCGAAGGCGTAGTCGAAGTCGTCGCTCTCCTCCTCCGGCAGGCGGACGTGGCCGAGCGTCGCCATCAGCCCCGTGTAGAACGCGCAGGAGCGCCGCAGGTCGTTGCTGCCGAGGGTGATGTGAGAAATGACGTCGCCGCCGGGGCCGGCCTTGCGGCCGGTCAGGTAGGTGACCGCCTGCAGCTTGTTGCCGTCGGGGTCGCGGACGTAGGCGCCGTAGTAGTCGGGCGCATAGATCTCGCGCAGGCCGGGGCCGCCTTCGTCGCTGCCGCCGGCGGCGAGCGCGGCGGCGTGGAATCGCTGCACGGTGGCCTCGTCGGCGGCATGGAAGGCGACGTGATAGCCGTTGCCGCGGCCCACGCGCCGGCCGTCGGCGGGCATCCGCACGACGATCGAGGGCCGTCCACTTTCGTGGTCGAAGACGCCGCCTTTGTGGTCGAAGACGTTGTTCTTATGGTCGAAGACCAGGGCGTCGCCGTCGCGGCGGGCTGCCGCGAAGCCGAGCGGCGGCAGCACGGCGGCGTAGAACCGCTCGGCCTTGCGGAGGTCGTCGCTGCCGACGACGAAGTGGCTGAACATCCGGCGCTCTACTCCATGAACCGAGCGCGGCTCAACGGCCGCGCCAGAGGCCGCGGCCGGCGGCGCGCGCGGTTGCCTCGGCGGCGACGTAGTCGTCGGCATAGTCGCTCGCCGCCAGTGCCCAGCCCTGCTCGACCAGCCAGGCGTTCAGTTCCGGCCCGCCGACTCCGCCGAGGTAGCAGACGGCGAAGATCTCGCCGGCGGCGCCCCGCGCGCGCTCGACGCAATCGACCCAGTGGTTGGCGATGCGGTTGCTTGCCGCCCAGCGCGCCTCCTGGCCGCAGGCCCAGGTCCTGCCGGCGGACTCGTCGCCGATTCCGCAGGTCGTCTCCGGCGCGATACCGCGCAGGCCGTAGAGGTAGACCGCCTGGCCGGCGAAATCGATGAGCCCGGAGTCGATCACCTGCGGCGCGCGGCCGCGGATCTCGCCGCTGCCCAACTGGGCAAGGGCGGGCGCGGCGACCGTGCCAGCGAGGGCCAGGAACAGCACGGCGAGGCGGAGCGGAGCGGCGGACATGGCGGCAAACTTGCCACAGGCGCGGGCCCAAGGTAAGGCGTCACAGGATCGCTTTGCGCCGGGGCGGCGGCTCCCCTATCATCGGCGCATCACTTCGCCCTCCCGAGGGCCGTACTCTGGGCGAACCGAGACATGCCGGACGAAGACGACAAGAAGACCGCCAAGCCAGCCGAGGCTGCCGGGAACGAGGAAGCCGAGGGCGAGGAGACCGACGCCGACCAGGAAGCCATGATGGCCGAATGGGAGGCGATGGCCGCCGAGGGCGAAGAAGAAGCGGAAGCCGCCCCGGCAGCGCCGGCCGCGCCGGAGGCGCCGCCGGTTTCGGTTCGCATGCCGGCCATTCACGAGGTGTCGCTGGAGGCTTATGCGATCCTCGGCACGGCCTCCATGCCGGTCAGCCAGCTGCTTCGCATGGGCCGCGGCGCCGTCGTCGAACTGGACACCGGCCTCGGCGACGAGATCGAAATGCGCATCAACGACCAACTGGTCGCCAAGGGCGAGGTGGTGGTGGTGGAGGATCGCATCGCCATCGAGATCACCGAGATCGTCAAGCGCGAGAGCAGCTAGGCGCGCCACCGCGCGGCGAAGTCTTCACGGCATTGTGGATCGACGCGGCGGTGCCCGGCCCGGGCGCCGCCGCCGGTGCTACGCGGCGAAGGTGCTGCCCGGCACGCCCTGGCGCAGGCACAGCGAAATCAAACGCAGGGCCGGGTCGGAGAGGGCGAAGGAAACGCCGAGGGCCTGGTCGCGGTGCCACAGGCAGACGCCATCGATGGCGCCGGCGGTGGCGTGCTCCAGGTGCACCTCGCCCGACAGTTCGACATCGGCATCCAGGCTCAGCTTCGCGCCGCCGATCGAGATGTCCTCGAGCTTGGCGCGGAACTGCCGGCCGCCGACGGTCAGCGCGATGTCTTCCTGGCACGGCAGGACGAAGCGCAGCGATTGGCGGCGCTCGAGGTCTCGCAGGTGCTCAGGTCGAACATTGGAACGCATGGATACTCCAAACCGGGCTACTTGGACCCGATTGAACGATATCCAGGGCAAAGTTAACAAATTCCTAAGAAAAACCCCTGGAACTCAAATATTCGAAGTCCAAAAAATGTCACGATCCCGGGACTCTCAAGAGGTCCATGTAATCGCCAGATAATCAGCCTGCGGCTGCTAGGGCCTCGTCTGTGTCGGCCGGCGGTTGCCGGCGCTGCGCTTGCCTGCGCGCGGCTATGGTCTTGGGTCGGAGTCCCGCCGATGGCGTTCCTTTGCAGGCCGGTGGGGATTGCTGCAACCGGCGGCGGCACCGCGCGCTCTATTGGGCGATTACTTGCCTGGCGGGTCGCGGCGACCTTTTTTGGGACGCGGGTCTTCTCCGTGGCGGCGAAGCGGGTAGAATCTCCGGCACCGCGAATCGGGGCCTCGCGGCGGCCCCGCCAAACGCCGGACCATCGCCGTGGGGGAGAGCCTGGCCATGCCGTCTTTCGACATCGTCTCGGAAACCGATCTCAACGAGGTCGACAACGCCCTCGCCGGCATGGTGCGGGAGATCGGCACGCGCTACGACTTCAAGGGCTCTAAGTGCTCCATCGAGCGCAAGGAGGCGGTGCTCACCATCCTGGCCGACGACGACCTGAAGCTGCGCCAGATGCACGACCTGCTGAGCACCTACCTGACGCGGCGCAAGATCGACCCCAGCGCCTGCGACCTCGGCAAGCCCGAGAAGGCCGCCGGCAACACCGTCCGGCAGCTCGTCACCATCAAGCAGGGCATCGGCCAGGACGTCGCCAAGCGCATCGTCAAGGAGCTGAAGGGCAGCAAGCTGAAGGTGCAGGCCGCCATCCAGGGCGACAGCCTGCGCATCACCGGCAAGAAGCGCGACGACCTGCAGGACGCCATCGCTTTTGTGAAGGGCCTGAACATCGACCAGCCGCTGCAGTACGAGAACTTCCGCGACTGAGGCCCCGCGCGGCGCCCGGAACGGGCGCCGGGCGCCACCGGTAACCTCCTGTTAACCATAGAACTTCCTAGGTCAGGCGGGGCCGCGCCGCGGGGCGGCGTCTTTACCACATCGTTACGTTTATCGGCGCATGTAAAGGGCAGAATCCCGAAACGTGGAGACATCCATGTCGGTTATGCCCATTGGTCATCTCGAGTTCACGCGTGCGGACATCCACGTGTTGCTGAACCGTGGGTGCGAACTGGTGGACCGCGGCCTCGCCGGCGCCTGCGTGCCGGTGGAGACCGAAGCCGGCGAGCTGGTGATCGCGCTGCTCGACTATGACCACCAGTGCCTGATCTGCGCCATCGGCAAGGCGCAGGGCTGGTACTACGCGCTGGACGCCGCCTGGCAGCCGCTCGCCCAGGGCCAGTTCATCGACGACGTCCTGGCAGTCCTGCCCGGGGCCCTGGAGGCCCATCGCCCCGCCGCGGCGAACGCCTGCTGAGGGCGGGCCGGCCGCCGGCACCCGGTGCCGGCGCCGGACCGAAGCATCAGGACCCGCCCATGCGACGCGTCTTCCCAGCCATCTGCATCATCATCGCTGCCGCCGCTTGGAGTGCCACCGGCCAGGCCGAAACCGCGCAGCCTGGCTCCGGCGAGGCCGAGGCCGCCACCGCGCAGTCCGAGCCGCGTCCGGCCTCGCCCTCGCCTTGGGAGCACCGCCTCTGGCACGACGCCACCACGGTGATGCGGCTCTATCTCTGCGAACACGCACGACGGCCGCCGAGCTGGTGCGGCGGCGGCCCCCGCGAACTGCCGGCCAAGGCCGCACTGCCCGAGCCGCAGGGCCCGCCGCTGATCGAGGAAGACGCCGCCTGGCTGGCCTTCCTGGAGGAGGTCCGGCCGGGCGAACTCTCGGCGGAGGACGTCGCGCGGGTGCGCCGCCGCGCCGTCGAGCGCCGCGACCCGCAGGCCATGGAGATCCTCGGCTTCCTCTATGCCGAGGGCCTGGCGGTTGAGCGCGACTACGCCGAAGCCTACCGCTGGTACGGCATGGCCTACCTGTCCGGCGAAAAGCGCGTGCGTCCCAACATGGATGTCGTCTGGCAGCTGCTGCAGCGCCACGATCTCGAGGCCGCCCTGGCCCTGACCCGGGAGTTCGAGGCCCTGGAGAAGGGCGATGTGCCGCCGGGCCTGAAGCAGGCGCCCACCGCCGGAAACGCGGCAGCCGCCGCGCCGTAGCCGCCGTGCGGCCCTCGCGGCTGTTGCAGAATCATCGCGATCGAAATGCCTTTTCTCCAGCCATATGCCTAATTGATAGCCATTCGCAATTAGGTCTTCCATTTGTGCCGAAGAAATGATCATATGGATCCCGGTCGACGCCTCGCGTCGGCCGGACGTCCATAGGGCGTTTCCTCCCTAAACTTGGGCCACCGCTTGCGGTGGCCTTTTTTTCTTTCGCCGGGGTGGGGGAAGAGGACGGCTCAGGCGAGCGCCCGGGCCAGGAACGGCAGGCTGCGGTCGAGCCGGTAGTCGACGGAGGAGTGGTTGTCGGCGAACTCCTCGTAGACATGGTCGACGCCCTGCGCCTGGAGCGCGCGGTGCAGGCGGCGGGCGCCGTAGACCAAGTTGTACTGGTCCTGGCTGCCGCAGTCGATCCACAGCGCCTTCAGCCGTTTCAGGTTCGCCCCCTCGGTGGCGGCCATCGGCACCGGGTCCCATTTCAGCCAGTTGGCCCAGCGCTCCGGGATCACCTCGCAGGTCTCGGCATCGACCGGCAGCCGCACGCCGCAGAAGGCGGCCGGGTCGGGGTCGTAGCTGGCGCACATGGCGAGGGTCATGAGGATGTGGAGGTCGCTGCCCGGCCACTTCGGCCCCGCCTCGAAGTCGGTGATGAACTTCTCGATGGAGCCGTCCTTGCGGTCGAGGGCGCGGAGGGTGCCTGGCATCTCCGGCAGGTAGCAGAGTTCGAAGGCCATGTCGCCGGAATGGCAGGCCGCCGCCGCCCAGAAGTCGGCGTGGCGCAGGGCGTGGACGATGGCGCCGTAGCCGCCCGACGACTTGCCGAAGACGCCGCGCCGGCCGGCGCCGCCGCAGCCGAAGCGGTCCTCCACCAGCGGCACCATCTCCTGGATCAGCACGTCCTCCCAAGGGCCCAGGGCGGCGGAGTTGACGTACTGGTTGCCGCCGAGGCGGGTGAAGCAGTCGGGCAGGGCGACGACCACCGGCGGCAGGTCGCCTGCCGCGATCAGGCGGTCGAGCCGCTCCGGCAGGTTCTCGCCGAAGTTCTTCCAGTTGAGGTGGGCCGGGCCGGTCGAGGTGAAGCCGGCGAGGTCGACCAGCAGCGGCAGGCCGGCGCCCGGACGGCGGACGCTTTCCTGGCCGGCCGGCAGGTAGACCGCCACCTCGCGCTCGGTCGGGTCGCCCAGCAGGTTGCCCTGCAGCAGCGCCGAGTCGTAGGTCAGGCGGTGGAGGCTGCCCCGCGGGGCCTTGCGGTCACTGCGCATGGCGGAGTCCTGGAGTCCTGCTGTGGTGCCGAGCGGTCCCTGTCTATGGCCTTTGGCGCCGGCGATCAATCGCCGGCCGCTGCCGGAGGATCGGAATCTGGCGGTTTTCCCGGCACCTTGGAGCCGCTAGACTGGCTGCCGGAGTTCAACGAACAAGGTAAGGAAAGGGCAAGGTCATGCCGGAGATCGCCGAGGCCGAGGCGCGCGCGGAGTCACTGGTTCTGCGCTGGCGCGACGGTGGGGAGAGCAGCTTTCCGTGGTTCTGGCTGCGCGACCACGGGCAGGATCCCGACAGCCTGGACCCGGCGACCCTGCAGCGCCGCGTCGATACCTTCGCCATCGACGAGGCGATCCGCGGCGCCGGCAGCACGGTCCTGGACGACGGGCGGGCGCTGGCGGTGGACTGGCCGGACGGCGCCGGCGCCAGCCGCTACTCGGCCGACTTCCTCGCCGCCATGGCCGGCCTGGTACCGGACCGCGAAGGGCCGCGGCCGGGCGGCGCCCCGCAGCTGTGGTCGGCCCGGACCTCACTGCCGGCCCTGGCGCACGTTTCCTACGGCGCCGTGGAGGACGGCGACGGATTCCGGGACTGCCTCGAGCGCCTGCAGCGCTACGGCTACGCGGTGATCGAGGGCGTGCCCACCGACGAGGACAGCGCGCGCCGGCTGTTCGGCCGCTTCGGCTATATCCGCGAGACCATCTTCGGCGGCCTGTGGTCGCTCTCGGCCGAACTCCACGACCACGACGACACCGCCTACTCGACCCAGTACCTGGAGCCGCACACCGACGCCACCTACAGCCACGACGCGCCAGGCCTGCAGTGCTTCCTCTGCCAGGTCTTCGACGGGCGCGGCGGCGAGTCGGTCCTGGTCGACGGCTTCGCGCTCGCCGAGGAGATGCGCCGCGAAGCGCCGGAGCTGTTCCGGGTGCTCTGCGAGGTGCCGGTGCCCGGGCGCTACATCGAACCCGGCGTGCACCTGCGCACCGAGCGCCCGGCGATCCGCGTCGGCCAGGACGGCGAGCTGCTGCAGGTCAGCTTCAACAACTACGACCGCGCGCCCTTCCTGCTGGAACCGGAGCGCATGAAGACCTTCTACCGCGCCTACAAGGATCTCCACGCCCGCATCGTCGCGCGGGAAAACTGGCTGGAGATTCCGCTCAGGCCCGGCATGGCGCTGATCTTCGACAACTGGCGCCTGCTGCACGGCCGCCTCGGCTATGCCGGCAAGCGGGTCTTCTGCGGCTGCTATCACAATCACGAGGATTTCGAGTCCGCGCTGCGCGGCCTCGAGCGGACAGGCGGCGGGGCGTAGTCCCGCCGCTTCGAACAACAAGCAGACACGAACTACAACAGGGAGAAGTAAGAATGAAATCGATCCTGAAGCTGAGTGCCAGCTTTCTGCTGGCCTCGACCCTGGCGATCCCCACCGCGCTGGCCGGTGCGACGCTCGACCGGGTGATGAGCACCAAGACGCTCACCATGTCCTCCGACGCCGAATATCCGCCGCAGTCCTTCCTCAACGACAACAACGAGATGGACGGCTTCGACGTCGACGTCGGCAAGGAGATCGCCCGGCGCATGGGCGTCGAGCTGAAGATCGTCACGCCGTCGTGGGATATCATCACCGGCGGCAACTGGGGCGGACGCTGGGACATGTCGGTCGGCTCCATGACCCCGACCAAGACCCGCGCCGAGGTGCTGAACTTCCCGGCCGTCTACTACTACACGCCGGCGGCATTCGCGGTGCACAAGGACTCGGCCATCGATTCGCTGGCGGACCTTAACGGCAAGACCATCGGTTCCTGCGGCGGCTGCACCTACGATGCCTACCTGATGAAGGACCTGGTGATCGACGCCGAGGGCGCGCCGCCTTTCGAGTACGAGGTCACCGCCGGAGAGATCAAGACCTACGAAACCGATACCAACGCCTTCGACGACCTGCGTCTGGGCGACGGCACCCGCCTGGATGCCGCCTTCTCGGCGCTACCGACCATCGAGGAGGCGATCAAGAGCGGCTATCCGATGAAGGTGATCGGCAAGCCGGCCTTCTACGAGCCGCTGTCGGTCGCCACCGACAAGGGCGACCCGGAGTTCGACGCCAAGATCACCGAGATCGTCGCCGAGATGAAGGCCGACGGCACCCTGAAGGCGCTGTCGGAGAAGTGGTACGGCGTCGACCTGACGACGATCGAGTAGGGGACGACCCCGATGTTGGCGCTGGCCCGCGAGAGTTTCTGGCTCTCGCGGGCGGCCGTCTTCCTGGTCGCCGCGGTGGTGCTGACCGCCCTCGGGCTCGGCGGCACCGCCGCCGGCGACCTCTTCGCGCCGCTGTTCGGCCCGCGCGACCCGCTGGCCGAGGTCGGCCTCGGCCGCGACATTTTGGTCGGCCTGATGCTGGCCGGCGCTTTCGTCGCCAATCTCGAGTTCATCCGGCTGCTGCCGTTCCGTGTCCAGGTGCTGGTGGTCTGGGCCGAGCTGCTGCTGCTGTTCTACGGCTTCGTGCTGTCTTTCGACCGCGACTTCGGCGTGATCTTCGCGGTCGGCGGCTCCGGCGTCTCCAACCTCCATTTCCTCATCACCACCGGCGCCTTCACGACGATCTACATCTCGCTGATCGCCATCGCCATCGCCTGCGTGCTGGCGCTGTTCGGCGCGCTGGCCAAGCTGTCGTCGAACGGCCCCGCCTACGCCATCGCCACTTTCTACATCTCGTTCTTCCGAGGCACGCCACTGCTGCTGCAGGTGGTGCTGATCTACACCGGCCTGGCGCAGCTCGGATTCGTGCTGAACGCGGTGCCGGCGGGCATCACCGCGCTGTCGCTCTGCTACGGCGCCTACATGGCGGAGATATTCCGTGCCGGCATCGAGGGCGTGCCGGCCGGCCAGCGCGAGGCCGCCAAGGCGCTCGGCGTGCCCTCCAGCCTGATCTTCCGCAAGATCGTGTTCCCGCAGGCCATGCGCCTCATCGTGCCGCCGACCGGCAACCAGTTCATCGCCATGCTGAAGGACTCCTCGCTGGTCTCCGTGGTCGGTGTCTGGGAGCTGACGAAGACCGCCCAGGTGCTCGGCAAGCGCGACTTCCAGGTGTTCGAGTTCCTCATCGCCGCCGCGGTGATCTACTGGGTCATGTCGGTGGTCTTCGAGGTGCTGCAGTCCCGCCTCGAGGCCCACTACGGCAAGGGCCAGCGCCGCTGACAGGTGGCTGAAAGGGGGGCGGAGCCCGTGCGCATCCTTCGAGACGGCGCTGACGTGCCTCCTCAGGATGAGGTATGAGAGCGCATTGTTGACCTCATGCTGAGGAGCGAGCGGTAGCGAGCGTCTCGAAGCACGAGGTCAACAACGTCGTGAAATGCTTTTTGGCTGCTTGCTAGTCCGCTTCCCTCCAACTTTCCCGCAGAGCCCGATGCGCGATTCCCGCTACGACATCCTTTTCGAGCCGGTGCAGATCGGCCCGGTCACCGCCCGAAACCGCTTCTACCAGGTGCCGCACTGCTGCGGCATGGGCTACCGCTTTCCCAGCTCCAGCGCCGCCATGCGCGGGGTGAAGGCCGAGGGCGGCTGGGCGGTGGTCTGCACCGAGGAGGCGGAGATCCATCCCTCCGCCGAGATCACGCCCTACGTCGAGAACCGCATCTGGGACGACCAGGACCTGCCGCACCTGAAGGCGCTGACCGAGGCGGTGCACGCCCACGGCGGCCTCGCCGGGATCGAGCTGGTGCACAACGGCCAGCACGCCGCCAACCACTACAGCCGCGAGGTGCCGATGGGCCCCTCCCATCGCCCCATCGACAATGGCAGCCCGCTGCAGGCGCGCGCCATGGACAAGACCGATATCGCCAACCTGCGGCGCTGGCACCGCAAGGCGGCGCTGCGGGCACGCGAGGCCGGCTTCGACATCGTCTACGTCTACGCCGGCCACGACATGTCGCTGCTGCAGCACTTCCTCTCGCGCCGCCACAACGACCGCGTCGACGAATACGGCGGCAGCCTGGAGAACCGCGTGCGGCTGATCCGCGAGATCCTGATCGACACCAAGGAGGCCGTCGGCGACCGCTGCGGCGTCGCCTTCCGCTTCGCCGTCGACGAACTGCTGGGCGAGGCGGGCATCGCCGCCGAAGGCGAGGGACGCGACGTGGTGGCGATGCTGGCCGAGCTGCCGGACCTCTGGGACGTCAACGTCTCGACCTGGACCAACGACAGCCAGACCGCGCGCTTCGCCGAGGAGGGCTACCAGGAGCGCTACACCGGCTTCGTGAAGTCGCTGACCACCAGGCCGGTGGTGGGCGTCGGCCGCTATACCTCGCCGGACGCCATGGTGCGCGTGGTGAAGCAGGGCCTCATGGACATGATCGGCGCGGCGCGGCCGTCCATCGCCGATCCCTTCCTGCCCAAGAAGATCGAGGAAGGCCGCATCGACGACATCCGCGAGTGCATCGGCTGCAATATCTGCGTCACCGGCGACGACCTCTCGGCGCCGATCCGCTGCACCCAGAACCCGACCATGGGCGAGGAGTGGCGCCGCGGCTGGCACCCCGAGGTCATTCCGGCCGCGAAAGCGCGCGAGCGCGTGCTCATCGTCGGCGGCGGGCCGGCCGGGCTGGAGGCGGCGCGCGCCTGCGGCCAGCGCGGGCTCGAGGTGGTGCTGGCTGAGGCCGGCGAGGCCTGGGGCGGCCGCGCGCTGAAGGAGTCGCGCCTGCCGGGCCTCGCTTCCTGGGGCCGCGTGAAGGACTGGCGCCTGGGGCAGCTGCACAAGCTGGCCAACGTCGAGATGTACCTGGCGAGCGAACTCACCGCCGACGACATCCTCGGCTACGGCATTTCACACGTCGCGCTCGCCACCGGCGCCGCCTGGCGGCGCGACGGCATCGGCCGCACCCGCTTCCATGCCGCCGAAGGGCTGGACGCCGGCGCCCTTTTCACGCCCGACGACTTCCTGGGCGAGGGAGCCGCCCTCGACCGCCTGCCGCCGGGCCCGGTGGTGGTCTACGACGACGACGGCTACATCATGGGCGGCGTCCTGGCCGAGCTGATCGTCCGGGGCGGCCGCGAGGTGACCCTGGTGACGCCGGCGGAGATGGTTTCCGCCTGGACCCTGAAGGCACTCGACCAGCCGTTCATCCACCAGCGCCTCGTCGACTGCGGCGTCGCCATCCGCCTCAACAGCCTGCTGACCGGGCGCGCCGGCGACTGCCTCGACCTCGCCTGCGCTTACACCGGGGCGCCGTCGCAGGTCGACTGCGCGGCGCTGGTGCTGGTGACGGCGCGGCTGCCGAACGACCGGCTGTGGCGCGACCTCACGGCGCGCGAGGCGGATTGGGCCGATGCCGGCCTCGCGAGCGTGAAGGCCATCGGCGACTGCCACGCTCCGGCCACCATCGCCGCCGCCGTCTACGCCGGCCACCGCTACGCCCGCGAGTTCGGCGAGGTCATCGACCCCGATGCGGTGCCGTTCCGGCGGGAAGCGATTGGGGTGGCGTAGCGCGGTGCTACGGAGCCTCGTGGAGTTTCCAGTGCAGGTAGCTGCGCAGGTCCAGCAAATGGCGCCCCCAGTGCGTTCGATAGCCGAAGCGAAAGTGCCAGACAGCATCGGATTGGCTGCTGTTTTCCAACAGCCACATTACCCCTCGAAGTTCCGAATAGATGTCGGCCAGATCGTCGATGGCGTCTCCCACCATGACGTCGTCGCTAAGCAATTCCCCCGGTTCGCACCACGCATAGTAGCCGAAATCTGGAAAGCGGGCCTCCATGAGGCGTCGGTCATCCCGGAAATCGCGTGACGGTGCGAGAACATGGGATTGAGGAGCGAAGTCCGGCGACTCGTGGTAGGCGACCAGCAGCCGGTCCAGTCGTTCGGACAAGCGTTCGGGCGTCCGCTCTTCATCGGGCGTGGCCTCTTCAAAGAGCCGCAGGAATTCACGGACAGCAGCAATCATGGCGGCAAACCATAGCCGCATCTTATCGAAAGCGGAATCAGGAGATATGACTCGCCCGCTACTGCGCCGGCTTGCTGTCCGGCAGCTTCGCCTCGACCTGCGGGCCCTGGGCGAAGCCGGTGAGGTGGCCCATCACCGTGCCGTAGGCGGTCTCGATCTCCAGGCGCACGGGGACCAGCGGCGCGCCCTCGGCCGGCCGCGCCACCCAGACGACGCGCTCGCGCGCCGTCTCGGCGTACTTGTTGCGCTCGATGCGGTGGCCGCCCAGCATCTCGTAGTCGAGGCGGCAGCCGCGCGCCGGCCCGGCGTAGATGGAATAGCTGGTCGGCTCCAGCACCTTCTCGCCGGCGTCGGAGACGAAGAGGTCGTAGCGCTTGCGCCCGTCGAAGACGGCGAAGCTGCCCTCGCAGTGCCCGCCTGCCTGCAGCAGCTCCGACAGGCCGGCGATGACGCTCATGGGGTCGAGGGTGCCCTTGCCGGCGTCGGGCGGCAGGGGATGGCGGCCGTCCCAGTCCTGCTCCGGCAGCACCCGGGCCTCGGCGAGGTCGCCGTCGGGGTCGTAGGTCAGGGTGACGATCTTCTCGCCGTCGCCGCCCTCGCCCCAGCTCTCGTGGCTGGCCGGGATCACCCGGGCGCCGTCGACGAAGCCGCGGCTGGCGGTGGTGCCTTTCCAGGGATTGAGCCAGCCGACGAAGCCGCGCGTTTCCGCCTCGGCGGTGATGCGGTAGTCGCCGGCGCCGCGCTGCCACTGGGCCTCGGCGTTCAGCACGTGGAAGCCGCCGAAATAGACCTGGTAGCTGGCGCTCAGCGGCTCGGCCCGCAGGGGGCTCGCGATGGCCAGGACGGCGCCCAGCAGCACCGCGGCCGGCGCCAGCGGCGCCCGGCGGCAGGACGGCAGAATGGGTCGAAAGCGCACCATGGTTCCCTCCGTGAGCCCGCAAACGGCAAGGAATCAGCTACGGCCGAAGGCTAACATGCCGGCCGTGCCGCCGCTATGTCCTCTTTACGTCAGCCGCCGGGCGCCGGATCAACTGCGCGCGAGGCGGCGGCCTACGCGAGACGGCGGCCTATTGGCCCTGGCGGCGCAGCCAGTCCTCCATCCAGGCGATCTCGGCTTGCTGGGCGGAGATGACCTCCTCGGCCAGGTTACGGATCTCCGGGTCGCTGCCGTGCTGCAGCACCACCTTCGCCATGTCGATGGCGCCCTGGTGGTGGGCAATCATGCCGCGCGCGAAATCGACGTCGGCGTTGCCGGTGAAGGCGATGTCCATGCCGCGGTGCATTTTCTCGTTGGCGGCCCGGTAGGCCCGGGTGCTCGCGCTGTCGTCCGCAGCCGGCGCCGCCCCATGCTCCGTGCCGTGGCCCGAGTGGTCGGTCTGGGCAAGAGCGTTGCCGCCGGCGGCGAGCAGGGCGACGACGACGGCTGCGGCAATCGGCTTTCTCATCGGCGGGGCCTCTTTCGTGCGGTCTGACGGGAGCTTGGAGATCATGGTGCCGGCTGCAGGATTTGAACCCGCGACCCCCTGATTACAAATCAGGTGCTCTACCAGCTGAGCTAAGCCGGCCCTGGCCCTGGGACGAAGGCTCCCCGGACGGGGGCAAGATAGGTCGGCGGGCGGCGCCCGGCAAGCTTGCCCGGTTCCCCGCCCCGGGTCCCTGCCGTCGCCCCTTGCCTTGCCCCGATGGGCAGGCTTAAGGTCCGGGAAACGGCGGGCGGGCCCCCTTGGCCCCGACTTCGGCCCGGCCCGGCCCGCCGGCCAACCTCAATCCTTCCAGGGAGCCCCCAGCGCATGTCTGCCGCCCTTTCCATCGAATCCTTGAAATCCCAGGCCAGCGGCCTGTCCTATCGCAACCAGGCCTTCATCGGCGGCAAGTTCGCGCCGGCCGCCTCCGGCAAGACCTTCGACTGCGTCTCCCCCATCGACGGCAAGGTGCTGACCCAGGTCGCCGCCGGCGACAAGGAGGACGTCGATCGCGCCGTGAAGGCCGCCCGCAAGGCCTTCGAGGACGGCCGCTGGTCGCGCCAGGCGCCGGCCAAGCGCAAGAAGGTGATGCTGCGCTGGGCCGAGCTGCTGGAGCAGCACGCCACCGAACTGGCGCTGCTGGAAACCCTCGACATGGGCAAGCCGATCGGCGATTCCGCCCGCATCGACATTCCCGCGGTGGTGAACTGCATCCGCTGGTATGCCGAGGCGGTCGACAAGGTCTACGACGAGATCGCCCCCACCGGCGACGACGCCGTCGCCATGCTGGTGCGCGAGCCGCTGGGCGTGGTCGGCGCCGTGGTGCCGTGGAACTTCCCGCTGCTGATGGCGGCCTGGAAGATGGGCCCGGCGCTGGCGACCGGCAACTCGATGGTGGTGAAGCCGGCCGAGCAGTCGCCGCTGACCATGATCCGCGCCGCCGAACTGGCCGCCGAGGCCGGCATCCCCGAGGGCGTGCTGAACGTGGTGCCGGGCTTCGGCGAGACCGCCGGCCAGGCACTCGGCCGCCACATGGACGTCGACGCCGTGGCCTTCACCGGCTCCGGCGAGGTCGGCAAGCTGTTCCTCAAGTATTCCGGCGAGTCCAACATGAAGCGGGTGTCGCTGGAATGCGGCGGCAAGACCCCGAACATCATCATGGCCGACGCGCCGGACCTCGAGGCCGCCGCCACCGCCGCCGCCTGGGGCATCTTCTTCAACCAGGGCGAGGTCTGCAACGCCGGCTCCCGCCTGCTGGTCGAGGACAAGATCAAGGACGAGGTCATCGAACGCATCGTCAAGGTGGCCAAGAGCATGCGCGTCGGCGATCCGCTCGACCCGGCGACCCAGATGGGCGCCATGGTCGACCAGGGCCAGATGGAGCGCGTGCTCGGCTACATCGAAAAGGGCAGGTCGGAGGGTGCCAAGGTGACCCTGGGCGGCCAGCGCATCCTCGCCGAGAGCGGCGGCTACTACATCGAGCCGACGGTCTTCGACGGCGTCAGCAACGACATGACCATCGCCCGGGAGGAGATCTTCGGGCCGGTGCTCTCCACCATCACCTTCGGCGACGCCGAGGAGGCCATCAAAATCGGCAACGACACCGTCTATGGCCTCGCCGCCGCGGTGTGGACCAGCGACATCAAGAAGGCGCACCGCGCCGCCAAGGCGCTGCGCGCCGGCAGCGTCTGGGTGAACTGCTTCGACGCCGGCGACATGACGACGCCCTTCGGCGGCTACAAGCAGTCCGGCTTCGGCCGCGACAAGTCGCTGCACGCCATGGAGAAGTACACCGAACTGAAGACCATCTGGATCGATCTGAGCTGAGCACGGCCCCTTCGCCGGAATCGCGGCGGCCCCCCCGAGCGGCGGCGGGGGCCGCCATTTCTTTGTGGCCGGGCCTGTTCAACCCGGAAACCGCAATAACCCTTTGCCGCCAGAGGCTTGCCTGGCGCCTGCTCCGCCGATGTCTCAGCGATGCCCCATCGGAGGTAGTGATCTTACCCTATAATTGCACCCGACTCCGGATGCCCCGCCGCGTGAGGCGGCGGGATGCTGCCGGAGGGCGGTGGATGAACCGGGTAGGACGACATGACGATGTTGGACTTTCGGATGCCGCGCGGCCTGCGGGCCGACGCCGGGATTTCCTCCTCGGACCAGGCGGCCGGCGGAGGACGCCTGGAACTGGACGATCTGCTGTCTTTCGGCGGTGACGACTTGGGACTCGAGGTCGACGAGTCCGGCTGCCTCGTGCTGACTGAAGGCGCGGACTTCGAGTAGCCGGTCACAGCGCCTTGCGCAGGTAGACGCGGTCGTAACCGGCGACCTTTCGGCGCGCGGTTTCGGCGTAGCCGAGGCGCAGGTAGAGCGCGATGTTCTCGACCATCACCTCGTTGGTATAGAGCTCCACGGCGGCATGGCCGCGGCGCCGCGCCTCCGCTTCCGCGAAGTCCATCAGCCGCCGGCCGAGCCCCTTGCCGTGGCGGGCCGGATCCACGGCCACGTTGTCGAGCAGCAGGAAGCCCCCGTGATCGTCCGGCCCGTGATTGCCCGGCCCGTGATCGCCCGGCCCGTGATCGCCCAGGTGGTCTTCCAGCACCAGGATGCCGACGACCTCGCCATCCTCCTCCAGCACATATGCCTGGCCGCCGGCGATGCGCCCGGCGTAGTCGTCGACCATCGGCGCCGGCTTGCGGTCCATGCGCGCGAGATAGCGGCTGTAGGCCGCCTCGACGATAGCCTCGATGCGCGCCCGATCGGTGGGCCGGGCGAGGCGGATCATCTGTGGATGCTCCAGCGAGGCAGGCTGCAGTCGCGGTGTGCGTCCTTCGAGACGCCCGCCCGGGCTGGCGCCCGGCCGGGCTCCTCAGGAAGAGGAAGAATTTTCATGGCACAAAGATAGAGTCCTCATGCTGAGGAGCGCCGCAATGCGCGTCTCGAAGCACACACAACGGCATACCAGCTACGGCCGCCGCTGGCTCCCGTCCGCCGTCAGCAGCGGGCCGTAGAGGTCCGGCCGGCGGTCGCGGAACAGGCCCCAGGAGGCGCGCTCGGCGGCGATGCGGTCGAGGTCGAAGCTGGCGGTGATCACGGCGCGGCTGTCGCCGTCGGCCTCGGCGACCTTGGCACCGAGATGGTCGGCGATGAAGGAGGCGCCGAAGAAGTTGAGCTGCGCGGCTTCGCCCGCTTCCCTGCCGACGCGGTTGGAGGAGACCAGCGGCATCATGTTGGCGGCGGCGTGGCCCTGCATGGTGCGCTGCCAGTGGTCCTTGGCGGAGATCGTCGGGTCCTGCGGCTCGTTGCCGATGGCGGTCGGGTAGAACAGGATCTCGGCGCCCTGCAGCGCCATGGCGCGGGCGCATTCCGGGAACCACTGGTCCCAGCAGATGCCGCAGCCGATGGTGGCGTAGCGTGTGCGCCAGGCCTTGAATCCGGTGTCGCCGGGATTGAAGTAGTATTTCTCCTGGTAGCCCGGGCCGTCGGGAATGTGCGACTTGCGGTAGATGCCGAGGCTGCTGCCGTCGGCGTCGATCACCGCCAGCGAGTTGTAGAAGGCGTTGTTGGCGCGCTCGAAGAAGCTGACCGGCAGCACCACCTCCAGCTCCGCCGCCAGGGCCGCCATGCGCGCCAGCAGCGGGTTGCCCTCGGCCGGGGCGGCGAGGGCGAAGTGCTCTTGCTTCTGGTCGCAGCAGAAGTAGGGCGTCTCGAAGAGCTCCTGGATCAGCACGATCTGCGCGCCCTTGCCGGCGGCCTCGCGCACCAGGGCCTCGGCCCCGGCGACGTTGGCCTCGCGGTCCCAGCTGCAGGCCATCTGGGTGGCGGCGACGGTGATCTCGCGCATCGAAACGCCCTCTCTGCTACTTTCAGACCACGCCCAGGTCCCTGGCCGCGAGGTCGATCGCCTTGCCGAGGCGGGCGACCAGTTCGTCGATCTCCGCCCGGGTGATGATCAGCGGCGGCGAGACCACCATGGTGTCGCGCACGGCGCGGCTGACGACGTTCTGCTTCACGCAGTGGTCGCGGCAGAGCGTGCCGGCGCGGCCCTCGGGATCGAAGCGGGCATGGCTCTTCTTGTCGGCGACGAGTTCCACGGCGCCGAGCAGGCCGATGCCGCGCACCTCGCCGACCAGCGGATGGTCGGCCAGGGTGGCGAGGCGTTCCTGCAGGTAGGGGCCGACGTCCTCGCGCACCCGCTGGACGAGGTTCTCCTCCTCGATGATGGCGATGTTCTCCAGTGCCACCGCGCAGGGCACCGGGTGGCCGGAGTAGGTGAAGCCGTGCGCGAACTCGCCGCCCTTCTCCCACAGCACCTCGGTGACGCGCTCGCCGACCATGACGGCGGAGAGCGGCAGGTAGCCGGAGGTCAGGCCCTTGGCCAGCGGCATGATGTCCGGCTCGATGTCGAAGCTGTCGCTGCCGAACCACTGGCCGGTGCGCCCGAAACCGCAGATCACCTCGTCGGCGATCAGCAGGATGCCGTACTGCTTGCAGATGCGCTGCACCTCGGGCCAGTAGCTCTGCGGCGGCACGATGACGCCGCCGGCGCCCTGCACCGGCTCGCCGATGAAGGCGGCCACGGTCTCGGGACCCAGTTCGAGGATCTTGTCCTCGATGGCCTTGGCCGCCACCTTGCCGAACTCGGCCGGTGTCAGGCCGCCGCCGTCGCCGTAGTGGTAGGGCTGGCGCACGTGGTGGAAGCCCGGCAGCGGCAGGCCGTCCACCTCGTGCATCGGCTTCATGCCGCCCATGCTGGCCGAGGCCATGGTGCTGCCGTGGTAGCCGTTCACGCGGGAGATGATGTTGACGCGCTCGGGCTGGCCCGAGAGCTTCCAGAAGCGGCGCACCATGCGGGCGATGGTGTCGTTGGCCTCGGAGCCGGAGGAGGCGAAGAACACCTTGTCGAGCCCGGCCGGCGTGATCTCGGCCAGCTTCTCGGCCAGTTCGATGGAGGCCGGCGTCGCGGTCTTGAAGAAGGTGTTGTAGTAGGGCAGTTCCAGCATCTGGTCGTAGGCGGCCCTGGCGAGGCGTTCGCGGCCGTAGCCGACGTTCACGCACCACAGGCCGGCCATGCCGTCGAGGATGCGCTGGCCCTCGGAATCCTCCAGCCAGACGCCCTCGGCCCTGGTGACGATGCGGCTGCCGCCTTCCTCGGCGAGGCCGCGGAAGTCGGTGAAGGGGTGCAGGTGGTGGGCGGTGTCGGCGGCGCGCCAGACGGCGGTGGAGTTGCGGGCCCGCTTGGCGGCGGGGGAACCCTTTTGGGGAGCGCTGTTCATGACGAACATCCTTAGTCGTGAAATCCGAAAGAAAAGGGAATTATCTCCTTGCCGGCGCGGCGGCCGGCTCTCTCGGGACTAAGGGTTGAAGCCGATCCTGGCGCAGTTCACCAGCAGCTCCATCTGCCGCGAACGGCGCGACGCGCCGCCGCGGGCGGCGCCGTCGAAGGGCAGCGGTGGAACGGCGTAGGGCATGATGCCTATACGTTTAGCAGAAGATGCTCGCGCTCCCAAGACGAGATGACCTGCTGATAGGCGTCCAGCTCGGCGCCTTTCACCAGGGTCACCGCCTCGATGAAGATGGCCCCGAAGATCGGCTTCAGGGCGCGGGTGCCGTTGAAGCGCTCCAGCGCGTCGTAGAGGGTGCGCGGCAGGGTGCGGGCCAGGCGGTAGGCGCTGCCCTCGATCGGCTGGCGCGGCTTCAGCTTCTCTTTCATGCCGAGGTAGCCGCAGGCCAGCGAGGCGGCGATCGCCAGGTAGGGGTTGGCGTCGGCGCCGGCCAGGCGGTTCTCGACGCGCCGGGCCTCAGGCGATGAGTTCGGCACCCGCAGGCCGACGGTGCGGTTGTCGTAGCCCCAGTGGGTGTTGATCGGGGCGTCGTAGTTGGGCATCAGCCGGCGATAGCTGTTCACGTTGGGCGCCAGCAGCGGCATCACCGTCGGCAGGTAGCGCTGCAGGCCGGCGATGTGGCTGCGGAACAGGGCGGTGTCCTTGCCGGCGCGGGTGGAGAACAGGTTGCGGCCGGTCTTGGCGTCCAGCAGGCTCTGGTGGATGTGCATGGAGCTGCCGGGCTCGCCCTGCATCGGCTTGGCCATGAAGGTGGCGTAGACCTTGTGGCGCATCGCCGCCTCGCGCACCGTGCGCTTGAACAGGAAGGCCTGGTCGGCCAGCAGCAGCGGGTCGCCGTGGTTGAAGTTCATCTCCATCTGGGCGGCGCCGCCCTCGTGGGTCAGGGTGTCGATATCGATGCCCTGGGCCTCGCAGAAGTCGTAGACGTCCTCGAAGATCGGGTCGAACTCGTTGACGGCGTCGACGCCGTAGGCCTGGCGGCTGGTCTCGCGCCGGCCCGAGCGGCCGATCGGCGGTATCAGCGGGTAATCGGGGTCGGTGTTCACGTCGACCAGGAAGAACTCCAGCTCCGGGGCGACGACGGGGCGCCAGCCTTCGGCCTCGTAGAGCGCCAGGATGCGCTTCAGGATGTGGCGCGCGGCGATCTGCACCTCGCCTTCCTCGAAGTGGTGGGCGTCGCAGATGACCTGCGCGGTCGGCTCGTCGTACCAGGGCACCAGGCGGATGGTCGACACGTCGGGGGTCATGTAGACGTCGCGGGTCGAGGCGCTGGTGACGCCGTCGGTGTCCTCGGGGTAGTCGCCGTTGACGGTCTGCACGAAGACGTCCTCGGGGATGCGCAGGCCGTGGCTGCGCATGCCTTCGAGGAACTTCTGGGCCGGCAGGATCTTGCCGCGGGCGATGCCGGCCATGTCGGGGACCAGGCACTCGACCTCGTCGATCCGGTGCTCTTTCAGGAAGGTTTCGATGTCTTGCATGATTTCCTGCGCTTCAGCGGGCGCAGCGGAGATCGCTTTGGGGGGAGGGGGACGCCCGCCGCGCTTATGGGCCTGAACCGCTAGCACGGCCCACGCGCGGCTGGCAAGCTGGCGTGAGGCCGGAAAATCGCCGGTTGAGCCCGGTTCAGGGCCGGCCCAGCAGTTCGTAGAGCGCCACCGCGGCGGCGTTGGAGACGTTCAGGGAGTCGATCGGCGGGCGGGTCGGCAGCTTCACCAGCAGGTCGCAGCGCTCCCGGGTCAGCCGGCGCAGGCCGCTACCCTCGGCGCCGAGGACCAGGGCCACGGCCGAGCCCGGATCGCTCTCGGCGAGGCTCTGCGCGGCCTCGCCGGCCAGGCCGAGGCACCAGAACCCGGCGGCCTTCAGGCCGTCCAGGGCACGGGCCAGGTTCACCACACTTATATAGGGGACCACCTCCAGGGCGCCGGAGGCCGATTTGGCCAGGGTGCCGCTCTCCTCGGGGGCGCCCTTGTCGAGGGCCACCACCGCCAGGGCCCCGAAGGCCGCCGCCGAGCGCAGCACGGCGCCGACGTTGTGGGGGTCGGTGACCTGGTCGAGCAGCACCACCACCCGGCGCCGGGGCGCCGGATCCGGCGGCGGGGCGGCCAGGACCTCCTCCAGGCCGGGCTGGTCCAGGGGGGCGGTGAGCAGGGCGAGGCCCTGGTGCACGCTGCCGTCCGGCAGCAGGGCATCGATGTCGTGGCGCGCCAGGCTCTGCGGGTCGAGGCCGGCATGGCGGGGATGGCGGGTCTCGCGCAGGCGCGGGCCCCAGGTTTGCGCCGCTTCGGGGGTCGCCACCAGGCGCTCGGGCCGGCGATTCGGGTTGGCCAGGGCCGCCGTCACCGCGTGGACGCCGTACAGCCAGAGCGGCGCCGGGCCGCCGCGCGGGGCCGCGCGCCGGGGACCGCCCGAACGCGCGCCGCCCGGACGCCCGCCGCCTGGACGTCCGCCGCCTTGACGCCCGGGGGCGGCGCCGGAAGGCCGGGAACCCAGCTTGGCCTTGCGTTTGCTCATGGCGGCACCTACTATGTATCCACAGTTCATCGGGTTCCAATTTGCGTTCCTCCCGGCCGCTACGGCGAATCGGTCGGTTGGGGCGCTGTCGGCATGTTTAGAAGTTGACAGGCTGAATTAAATCAACATATTTCGCAACTCCATCGCACCGCCGGTTGCGTCGGCTGGAGGGGTGCCCGAGTGGCTAAAGGGGACGGG
>JBHJOA010000052.1:0-60137 GCA_050330205.1 Kiloniellaceae bacterium | reverse complement strand
TGTCGTCCCGGCACTTGTTGCCGGGACCCATGGGCCTCGCCACCGTGCTTTCCGGCGCCCGGACTGCAGAGGTGGTCGGCATGCGGCAGCGGCATTGGGCCCCGGGGACAAGCCCCGGGGCGACAGCAGTGTATGTCGATGGTTCCTGCGAAACCGTCGGCAGATGTGTGAATCCAGTAGCCTTCGATGGGTCAGTGTTGGGGGTGACACCGCCGCAGGCAAACGCTCGCTGTGGCCGACAGACTTCAAGGCTGTTCTTAGTGCGCCCTCGCTCCGCCTACCACAGCGATTGGCGGGCCCGCTCCGGCCATTCGCGGTCGTAGGTCTCGCCGCCGAGGCGGGCCTCGCTGAGAGCGGCGAGGATCTGCCCCGGCGTGGGGAGGCGCTTCGGGTCGACGTGCCGCTCCGGGTTCCACAGCTCGGCGCGGACGACGGCGCGCGAGCACTGGAAGTAGACCGCCTCGACGGCGACGATCATCACGCTGCGCGGCGGCTTGCCCCCCGGCCCACTCGGCACGACGAAGCGCGCCAGCAGATCGGCGTCGGCGCTGAGCTGCGCACGGCCGTTGACGCGCAGGGTCGAGCCGGAGCCGGGAATGAGGAACAGCAGGCCGACGCGCGGATCGGCGATGACGTTGCGCAGGGAGTCGATGCGGTTGTTGCCGCGCCGGTCCGGCAGCATGAGCGTCTTCTCGTCCTCGACGTGGACGACACCGCCGAGTTCGCCCCGCGGCGAGCAATCGAGGCCTTCCGGCCCGCAGGTCGCCAGCGCCATGAAGGGCGAGGCCTCGATGAGGCGGCGGTACTCCGGGGTGATACGGTCGGCCTCCTTCACCAGCGCGCCCTCGCTCGGCGCGCCGTAGAGGGCTTCAAGCTGCTCGACGGTGGAGATGACGGTCATGGCAGGGTTACTCGATTTCGATATAGAAGGTGGCCCAGGGCCAGCGCAGTTCGTCCTCGGCGCTGAGCGGCCGGCCGTCGGGATAGGTATAGACCACCCACAGCGGGCCGCGCTCGCCGAGGCCGAGGGGCCGGCCGTCCTGGCTGAGGGCGACGATCCAATCCAGCGACTCCAGCTCTGCCCAGGCGATCTCGCTGGCGTAGCCATCGAGCGCCAGCAGGGCGATGGCGCTGCCGCTGCCGCCGACGGCGGCGACGACGTCCTTCAGGCGCGGCCCCGCCAGGCGGACCGGCGCCGGGCCGCCCTCCCAGGCGATCTCGACCTCCTGCATGCCGAGGCTCTCCAGCATCTCGCGGTCGAAGGCGGCGGCGCGCTCGAAGCCGCGGTCGTGGTAGTTCAGGAAGAGGTCGCGGCCGGCGTCGAAGGGCGGGCGGTTGGTGTTCTCGATATTGCCGGCGACGGTCAGCACCACCGCGCCCCGCGGCGCCGGAAGCTCGGCCGCCGCGGCCGGCGCCGACGCCTGCAGCGCCCCGGCCAGCGCCACGGCCAGCGCCGCCACGATCTTCCTGAACTGCATGGGACTCCTCCTGGTCGCCCTGGTCGCCCTCCTCGCCCTGGTCGCCCTCCTCGATGGACAGCGATCAGTTGAAGGCGATCTGCGCCTTCATCACCCGGCTGCGGTCGCCGGCCAACTCGAAGGCCTCGAGCGCCCGGTCGAAGCCGAGGGTGTGGGTGATCAGCGGCTTCACGTCGATGAGGCCCTTGGCGATCATCTCGACGGCCAGGGGGAACTCCTCATGGAAGCGGAAGCAGCCGCGCAGCTCCAGCTCCTTGGCGGTCACCTGCATCATCGGCAGGGTCATGTCGCCACCGAGGCCGAGCTGCACCAGCACGCCGCGCGGGCGCAGCGCGCCGATGCCGGCGACCAGCGCCGCCTGGGCGCCGGAGGCCTCGCAGTGGACATCGAAGTGGCCCTTGCCGGCGCCGTAGGGCGCCAGCGCGTCGGGCTGCTTCAGGACATTGACGGTGCGCTCGGCGCCGGCGGCTCTCGCGTGGGCCAGCGGCTGGTCTTCGATGTCGGTGGCAACGATCTCCACGGCCCCGGCGCGCCGCGCCGCCAGGATGGTGAGCACGCCGATCGGCCCGCAGCCGGTGACCAGCACCCGCTTGCCGAGCAGCGGTCCGGCCTGGCGCAGGGCGTGCAGGGCGACCGACAGCGGCTCGGCCATGGCCGCCTCGCCGGGGCCGACGCCCTCGGCCTTCACGCACTGGCCGGCCTCGACCACCAGCGACTCGCGGAAGGCGCCCTGGATGTGCGGGAAGGGCATGGCGGAGCCGTAGAAGCGCATGTCGAGGCAGTGGTTGGCGAGGCCCTCCCGGCAGTAGCGGCACTTGCCGCAGGGCCGCGAGGGATTGACCGCCACCAGGTCGCCGGGTGCCAGGCCTTCCACCCCCGGCCCGAGTTCGGCGACGCGGCCGGAAACCTCGTGGCCCAGCACCATGGGCTCCTTCAGGCGCACCGTGCCGAAGCCGCCGTGGTGGAAATAATGCAGGTCGGAGCCGCAGATGCCGCCGGCGGCGGTCCGCAGCAGCACCTGGCCGGGGCCGGGCGCCTCTTCGCGCCAGTCATCGACCCGGAGGTCCTTGGCGGCATGAACGACGAGGGCACGCATCGGCGAGAATCCTTTTCAGACCGGGCTCGAACCGGGGCGCCGAGAGTGCCCAAGCCCAGTCGCGCTGGCAAGGAACAGTTGCGCCGCGGAAGCAAACGCCGGCGGTTGACTGCCCCCTTCCCTTGCCCGACAAAGGCGCCCCGCCTTTCCGTCACCAGCAGGATACCGCGCCATGCGCTCCCTCGCCCTCTTCGACCTCACCGGCAAGCGCGCCCTGATCACCGGCTCCAGCCGCGGCATCGGCCTGGCGCTGGCCCGCGGCCTTGCCGGTGCCGGCGCCGAGATCGTCATCAACGGCCGCGACGAGTCGCGTGTGGCGGCGGCGGCGGGGCTCCTGACAACGGAGGGCGCCACCGTCCAATGCCTGCCCTTCGACGCCACCGACCACGCGGCGGTGAAGGCGGCGGTCGACCGCTTCGAGCGCGACGCCGGCGCCATCGACATCCTGATCAACAACGCCGGCATCCAGCACCGCACGCCGCTGGAGGACTTCGACCCCGCCGACTTCGAGCGCCTGATGCAGACCAACGTGACCACGGTGTTCAACGTCGGCCAGGCGGTGGCCCGCCACATGATCGCGCGGGGCCGCGGGCGCATCATCAACATCTGTTCGGTGCAGTCGGCCCTGGCGCGCCCCGGCATCGCGCCCTACACGGCCTCCAAGGGCGCCGTCGCCAACCTGACCAAGGGCATGGCGACCGACTGGGCCAAGCACGGCCTGCAGGTGAACGGCCTCGCGCCCGGCTACTTCGAGACCGAGCTGAACGCCGCCCTGGTCGCCGATCCGGAGTTCTCCGCCTGGCTCGCCAAGCGCACGCCGGCCGGGCGCTGGGGCAAGGTCGAGGAACTGGTGGGGGCCGCCATTTTCCTCGCCGGCGAGTCCGCCAGCTTCGTCAACGGCCACATCCTCTACGTCGACGGCGGCATCACCGCCAGCCTGTAGGCGCCGGGCAAGGCTGAAACGCCCCGGCTTCGCAGCCAGGCCAGAAACCGCCGCAGCGGGGCGCTGGCGGGGATTTCCGGGGGTGCTAAGCTCGCAGCATCCTGTTGGGAGGGGTGACCCCATGAGCAAGCACTACGATCTCGTCGTCAGCCGGCTGCTGAACATGCTGACGCGCATCGCCGCCAAGGATGCCGACTTCGACGACATCTGCTCGCGCCACGCCGAGCTGACCGCCGACATCCGCAAGCTGAACCCGATGGAAGATCCGGGCCACGCCCAGCGCGACGACGAGCTGCGGCGCCGGCGCGCCGCCCTGGAGCAGGAGATGTTCGCCATCATGCAGTCGAACACCCGCGTCTGACGGCCGGCCCGGACGAGGATCCGGCCCGGTCGAGCGAAACTCAGCCGGCGCGGTAGAGCACCAGGTCGATCTCGACGCGGGCGTCGCGGGCGAGGGCGGTGACGCCGACGGTGGTGCGCCCGGGCAGGGTTGCCGCGTCGGCAAAGAACTCGCCGTAGACCGCGTTCATGCCGGGATAGTCGGCCTTGAAGTCGGTGAGATAGACCCGCGCGAAGACGGTATCGGCAAGCGCGTAGCCGCAATGGGCGACGATGCGCCGGAGGTTCTTGAACACCAGGCGCGTCTGCGCCTCGATCCCTTCGGGCAGCGGCGCCGCCATGTCGTCGGGATCGGCCGGCAGCTGACCCGTCACGTAGAGGAACGGGCCGGCCATGACCGCGTGGCTGTACCTGGCGCCGGGCGGTGCCGGCGCGGCATCGGGGGCGTTCAGGTGCTTAAGGCTCATCGCTGACTCCTTGGTTCAGGCCGCTTCATCCTCCTCCTCGCCGCGCCGTGCGGCACCGGCTGCCCGGCAGGAGGCGCCGACAGGGTAGCGGATGGCCGGCAACCGCGGCACCGCCGACAGGACAGGCTTCCCCGCCATCTTCCGCAGCCGTGCCGGCAAGACCCTTGCCCAGGGTGGCCGCCGTAGATATGCTTTATTTCCGAGTGACTGGAAATTTCAGCAGATAACGCGCAACTCCGGCACTGGCGCGAGACCGCGGGGAACAGGGAATGCAGGACTTCGGGGCGGCCTTCAGCCAGGCCTTCGCCCTCATACTGACGGCGGACGCCAGCCTGCTGGAAATCATCTGGCTGTCGCTGCAGGTCTCCTTCGCGGCGGTGGCCCTGGCCTGCCTGATCGGCCTGCCGCTGGGGGCCGGACTGGCGGTGGGGCGCTTTCCCGGCCGCATGGCCGCGATCACGGTCGTCAACGCCCTGATGGGACTGCCGCCGGTGGTGGTGGGACTCGGTGTCTACCTGCTGCTGTCGCGCGCCGGCCCGCTGGGGCCGCTGCAGCTGCTCTACACGCCGACGGCGATGATCATCGCCCAGACCATCCTGGTGACGCCGATCATCGCGGCGCTGACGCGCCAGGTGGTGGAGGATCTGCACGGCGAGTACGACGAGCTGCTGCGCTCCATGGGCGCGCGGCGCGCCGGCACCGTCGCCACCCTGCTGTGGGACGCCCGCTACTCGCTGATGACCGGCGCGCTGGCGGGCCTCGGCCGCGCGCTGGGCGAGGTCGGCGCCATCATCATCGTCGGCGGCAACATCAACCACGTGACGCGGGTGATGACCACCACCATCGCCCTGGAAACCTCCAAGGGAAACCTCGCCCTGGCGCTGGGGCTCGGCATTATCCTGGTCAGCCTGTCGCTGCTCATCAACGGTCTCGTCATGACGCTGCGCCACAGTGCGACACGCCTCGCCTATGCATGACGTCGTCTACCCGTCAGCGCCGGCCCGCCGAGAGACGACCGCCACCGCCGGCCGGCCCGGCATCTGGCCGGTGGCGCTGCAGGGCCTGCAGCTCGCGGTGGGCGGCAAGACGCTGATCGACGACCTCTCGCTCGAACTCGCGCCCGGCAGCCGCAGCATCGTCATGGGACCCAACGGGGCCGGCAAGAGCCTGTTCCTGCGCCTCGTCGCCGGCCTCATCGCGCCGACCGGCGGGCAAGTCACCTTCGCCGGCCGGCCGCCCGACGCGGCCACCTTCCGCCGCATCGCCGTGGTGTTCCAGCGCCCGGTGGTGCTGCGCCGCTCGGTCGCCGCCAACCTGCGCCACGCGCTCGCGACCTATGGCGTGCCGCGGCGCGATCGGACGCGGCGGGTCGAAGAACTGCTGGCCCTCGGCCAACTGGAGGACCTCGCCGATCGTCCGGCGCGGGTGCTCTCCGGCGGCGAACAGCAGCGCCTCTCCATGGTGCGCGCCCTGGCGGCGGAGCCCGACCTGCTGCTGCTCGACGAACCGACCGCCAGCCTCGACCCCCAGGCCACCGCCACCATCGAAGCTCTGGTGGGCCAGGCCGCCGCCGCCGGCGTGAAGATCGTCATGGTGACCCACGACCGCGGTCAGGCGCTGCGCCTGGCCGACGAGGTGCTGTTCATTCACCGGGGCAGGCTGGCCGAACGCAGCCAGGCCGAGGTGTTCTTCAACCGCCCCGCTTCGCCAGCGGCCCAGGCCTACCTGGAGGGCCGTCTGCTGCTGTGAAAACCCGTGAAACGAAAGTCAAACCAAGGGAGACGACCATGCTCAGACGTAGATTCCTGATCCATGCCGCCGCAGCAGCAGCGGCCGGCCTGGCGCTCGCCGGCCCTGTCCTGGCACAGGACAAGTTCATCATCGTGCAGTCGACGACCTCGACGCAGAACTCCGGCCTGTTCGACCACATGCTGCCGGTCTTCACCGAAAAAACCGGAATCGAGGTGCGCGTGGTCGCCGTCGGCACCGGCCAGGCGATCAAGAACGCGCAGAACTGCGACGGCGACGTGCTCTTCGTGCACGCCAAGCCCGCCGAGGAGAAGTTCGTTGCCGACGGCTACGGCGTCACCCGCTTCGACGTCATGTACAACGACTTCGTCGTCGTCGGCCCGGCCGCCGATCCCGCCGGCGTCGCCGGCAGCAGCGACGTCACAGGTTCGCTGGCCAGGATCAAGGAAGCCCAGGCGCCCTTCGCCTCGCGCGGCGACGACTCCGGCACCCACAAGGCCGAACTGGCGCTGTGGCAGGCCGCCGGCATCGACCCCGCCGCCGGCAGCGGCGCCTGGTACCGCGAGACCGGCTCCGGCATGGGTGCCACGCTGAACGTCGCCGTCGGCATGAATGCCTACGCCCTGACCGACCGCGCCACCTGGATCGCCTTCGGCAACAAGGGCGACTTCAAAATCGCCGTCGAGGGCGACCAACGCCTGTTCAACCAGTACGGCATCATCCTGGTCAGCCCCGAGAAGTGCCCGAGCGTGAAAGCGGACCTCGGCCAGACCTTCATCGACTGGGTGCTCTCCGACGACGGCCAGCAGGCCATCGCCGACTACAAGCAGAACGGCCAGCAGCTGTTCTTCCCCAACGCCAAGACGAGCTGAGACTTCACCATGCCTCGCCCTTCGAGACGGCGCTGCCGCGCCTCCTCAGGGTGAGGCACTCTGTTGAAAATCGACCTCATGCTGAGGAGCGAGCAAATGCGAGCGTCTCGAAGCACGAGGTCGATTTTCGCTCACCCCGGCCGCCGCGCCGCATAGCGGACGATCTCCGCTTCACCGCTATGCCGGGTTCCCTCGCTGAGCAGAACCCGCCCGGCCAGCGCCTCGACGACCTCCAGGCCAGAGCAGGCCGCATGCAGCTCCTCGAGATCATAAAGCCGGTCGGGATCGTCCGGGCCCATCTCCGGCCTTCCAGCCTGGCGCTTCGAGAAGCCCTCGACCACCAGCCAGCCGCCCGGCGCCAGCGCACGCACGGCGATCTCGAGCGCACGCCGGCGCAGCGCGCCCGTCCCCTGCAGATAGATGATCGCAACAAGGTCCCAGGCACGCCCGACCGGCGGAGTCCAGCCGGCGAGGTCGGCGGTCACGCGCGCCACCGCCACGCCGTGACGCGCATCCAGTGCCAGGGCGCGCTCCCTCGCCACAGTGGAGACATCCACCGCCGTCACGGCCAGGCCCTGCCCGGCCAGCCAGCAGCCGTTGCGCCCCTCGCCGTCGGCCAGCGACAGCGCCGTCTTCGCGGCGAAGTCGGAGGGCGCACAAACCATGCGCAGGTATTCGTTGGGCGCCTCGCCGAAGAGCGGCGCGCCCGCCGCACTGTAGCGCTTGTCCCAGCGCGCCGCCGAAGACCTCTCGCTCCCTTCCCCCCGATCACCAGCCACGGAGAATCCCAACCATGCGTCGTTTCCTCACTGCCGCCGCGCTCGCCGTGGTGCTGCCGGCAAGCATGACCTTCGCGCAGGCGGCTGACCAGCCCCTAAGGCTGCACGCCGCCGGCAGCCTGAAGGCGGCGCTGAGCGACGTCGTCGCCGACTACACCGAAACCTACGGCACCGCGGTGGAGACCGCCTTCGGCCCCTCCGGCCTGTTGCGCGAGCGCATCGAGCAGGGCGAGGCAGCGCAGGTCTTCGCATCGGCCAACATGAGGCACCCCGAGATCCTGGCGAAGGCCGGGCGCGGCGGACCGGTAGCACTCTTCGCCCGCAACAAGCTCTGCGCGCTGGCGCAGCCCGGTGTTGAAGTCACGACGAACGGGCTTCTGGCCACACTGCTGGACCCACTGGTGCGCCTCGGCACCTCGACGCCGAAGGCCGATCCCTCCGGCGACTACGCCTGGGCGCTGTTCGCCAAGGCCGAAGCCCTGCAGCCCGGCGCCCAGGCCAGGCTGGAAGAGAAAGCGCTGCAGTTGACCGGTGGCCCGGACAGCGAAAGGGCACCCGAAGGCCGCAACACCTACGCCTGGGTGATGGAGAGCGGCAAGGCCGACGTCTTCCTCACCTACTGCACCAACGCCGTGCTGGCCAAGCGCGAGGTGCCGGGCCTGCAGATCGTCGCGGTGCCGCCCGCGCTGTCGGTGGGTGCCGACTACGGGCTCGTGGTACTGGACGGCGCACCGGCCGAGGCCTGGCGCCTGGCAATACATATCCTCTCTCCGGCCGGGCAGAAGATCCTGGCCGATTACGGCTTCGAGAGCGGCGCGCTGCCGGGCGAATAGGGGCCGGCGGAGCCGCCTGCCGGGCGAACGGTCTCAATCCGTCGCCAGCATCACCTCGGAGTCCTTGATCCCCATGTGGATCTCCGTTCCGACGGCGACGCCGAGGTCGACCTTGATCTGGCTGCTCACCGGGCCGTTCTCCAACTCGGTCACCTTGCCCTTGACCACGTTGCGCGCAGAAATCTTCAAGGGGGACTGCTTCGCTGAGGGTTGGAGACACTCACGGGGCGTTCCACACCACGCGGCCGTGGCCGGCGAGGTCGTAGCCGCCCAGTTCGGCGGCCTTGGCCTTGAAGGCCGCGGTGGCGCAGAAGTCCAGCAGGCGCTGGAACGGCGGCTCGAACCAGGCGTGGCGGTCGACCACCAGGTCGAAGCGCTCCTCCACCGTCGGCAGGAAGCCGAGGCCGAACTGGCGCGCCATGGCGGCGAGGCCCGGCGCCGCCTCCGCCTGGCCGGAGGCGACGGCGGCCGCGGCCTCGGTCTCGGTGCGCGCGAGGTCCGTCACGAAGTCGATCTTTCCCGCGAGCCCGGCCTCGGCCAGCAGGTGATCGAGCAGCAGGCCGGCGCCGGCCGAGGCCTGGCGGCGGGCGACCCGGCGCCCGGCGAGACCGGCCAGCGAGGCGATCTCGCCGTCCAGGCCGCGGCCCAGCAGCAGGCCCTGCTGGCGCTTCGCCCACTCGACCAGCACCACCGGTGCCGCGCCCAGGGCCTCGCGCACGTGGTCGAGGTTCCAGTCGCCGCGCGCCGCCTCGAAGACGTGCAGGCCGGCGATGGCCGCCTCGCCCCGGGCCATCCGCGCGAGACCGTCGAGGCTGCCGTCGAAGAAGGTGGCAAGGCCGGAACCGGACTCGCGGATTGCCCAGTCGAGCAGCGGGTCGTGGCTGCCGGCCACCACGTTGGCCGGCGCCGCGCGGGACGCCGCCGCGGCGGCGCCGCCGGCCAGCCAGGCCTCGATCTCGCCGCGCGGGAACAGCAGCTTGCCGGTGACGCGGCGGCAGGGAATCTCGCCGGCGGCGGCGAGGTCGTAGACCTTGCGCTCCTTCACCCGCAGCAGCGCGGCGACCTCGCGGGTGGTGAGGAAGGCGGGCGCCGCTTCAGTCACCCCACACCTCGCCGGCCACCTCGACGCAGCGTTCCAGCTTCTGCCACTGGTCGTCCTCGGAAAGTTCGTTGCCGTGGGCCGTCGAGGAGAAGCCGCACTGGTGGCTGAGCGCGCACTGTTCCAGCGGCACGTACCGCGCGGCTTCGTCGATGCGCTGCTTCAGCGCCGCCTTGCTCTCCACCTCCGGGCGCTTGGAACTCATCAGGCCCAGCACCACGCGCTTGCCCTTGGGCATGAAGCGCAGCGGCGCGAAATCGCCGGAGCGCTCGTCGTCGTATTCCAGGAAGAAGCCGTCGATGGCCATCTCGTTGAACAGGATCTCGGCGACCGGCTCGTAGCCGCCCTCGGCCACCCAGGCGCTCTTGAAGTTGCCGCGGCAGAGGTGGACGCAGACCGTCATGTCATCGGGCCGTCCGGCGATCGCTTCGTTCACCAGGCGGCAGTAGAGATGGGTCAGCGCGTCGGGGTCGTCGCCGCGCGCCCGGGTGCGCTCGCGGATCTTGGGGTCGCAGAGGTAGGCGAGGTTGGTGTCGTCCATCTGCAGGTAGCGGCAGCCGCGCGCGGCGAGATCGGCGATCTCCGCCCGGAAGGCGGCGGCGAGGTCGGCGTAGAAATCCCCCAGCTCGGGATAGACCCTGGCGGAGATCGCCTGGCGGCCGCCGCGGAAGTGCAGCATCGACGGCGCCGGGATGCAGACCTTCGGCGTTTTCGTCACCGCGCCGGCGAGGAAATCGAAGTCGGCGCCCTGGATCGGGCCGACGTGGCGGATCGGCGCCTCCACGTGCATGGTCGGCGGGCGGAAGCCGACCTCCGTCCCGTCGTCCTTGCGGAAGGCGGCGGTGAACTCGCCGTAGGTCACGGTGACGCCGGCCAGGCGCTCCAGGAAGTCGACGTGGAAGAAGGTGCGGCGGAACTCGCCGTCAGTGATGCCCTTGAGGCCGACCGCCTCCTGCTTGGCGACCACTTCGCGGATGCAGTCGTCCTCCACCTCGCGCAGCGCCTCGGCGCTCAACTCGCCGGCCGCGTGCCGCTCGCGCGCCGCGACGAGGCGCTGCGGGCGCAGAAAGCTCCCGACATGGTCGGCGCGGAAGGGCGGTGTCGCGGTCATCCTCGGGACTCCTCGGGTTCTGTCGCCTGCCGTTTATACAACGTCCACACGCTCCTGTGAAAACCTGCCTCTCCTGAGGCCGTCATTCCGGCCAGGCGAGCGCCAAGCGAGCGCGAGCCGGGATCCGTGGCAAAGCGAGGCGCCCGGCTTCTCCCATGGATCCTCGCGTCGGAGCGCGAGGATGACGGTTGGGGGTGGTGGCGAAGGCGGTGCGACCCGTCAAGGGGCGCCGCCATGCCCCCGATTGCGGCCCGGAGACCGGGCGGCTACCATGCGCCGCAAGGATGCCCGGCCGCCAGAAGCCGGGCCCTGGAACGGGAGAACGACATGAACAGGAGTCTTGCCCTCGTGCTGGGTTTTGCCGGCGCGGGCCTGCTGGCCCTCACCGCCGCGCCGGCGGCCTGGGCCCAGGACGTGACGCTACGGCTGCACCAGATGCTGCCGCCGCAGGCCGCCATTCCCGCCAAGGCCCTCACCCCCTGGATCGCGAGGGTCGAGAGCCAGTCGAACGGCCGCATCAAGGTCGAGCACTATCCCTCCATGCAGCTGGGCGGCGCGCCGCCGGCGCTCTACGACCAGGCCAGGGACGGCGTCGTCGACCTGATCTGGACCGTGCTCGGCTACACGCCCGGACGCTTTCCGAAGTCCGAGGCCTTCGAGCTGCCTTTCATGGTCACCACCGGGGAAGCCACCAGCCGTGCCTTCCATGAGTACGTGCTGGCCAACGCTATGGACGAGTTCAGGGACGTCCATCCCATCGCCCTGCACACCCACGGGCCGGGCCTGCTCCACGTCAAGGGCAACGGCGTGCGCTCGCTCGACGACATGGCGGGCCTGAAGATCCGCACGCCGACGCGCGTGGCCGCGGGCATGCTCAGCAACTTCGGCGCGACGCCGATCGGCATGCCGGTGCCGCAGGTGCCGGAGTCGCTGTCCAAGGGCGTGATCGACGGCGTCGCGATTCCCTGGGAGGTCACCCTGCCGCTGAAGATCGCCGAGCTGGTGAACACCCACACGGCCTTCTCCGGCGACCACGGGCTCTATACCTCGACCTTCGTCTTCGCCATGAACCGCGAGTCCTACGGGCGGCTGCCGGACGACCTGAAGAAGGTGATCGACGACAACTCCGGCCCCGAGGTCGCCGCCCTCTTCGGCCGGGCGATGGACGAGGTCGACGTCACCGGCCGCGAGGTCGCCGAGAAGGCGGGCAATGCCATCGTCATCCTCGACGCGGCCGAGACCGCGCGCTGGCAGGAAGCGGCCCGCAAGACGGCCGAGGACTGGATCGCCGAGATGAGCGGCAAGGGAATCGACGCCGCCGCGCTGGTCGAAGACGCCCGCCGGCGGATCGAAAAATACAGCAGCCAATAGCGACGCGATGCGTTAAACGGGGGCGGGCGGCGCCGGGAAGAGGCCCGGCCGCCGGCCGCCGGCCACGCCGGCAGGGCAGCGGGGTACGGACAGGGAATGCGATCGGGGCTCGAGCGGATCGTCGCCGGCATCGCCTACTGGATGGCGATGGCGGGCGGGGCGGCGCTGATCGCCGTGGTGGTGCTGACGGTGGTCAGCATCGTCGGCCGCGGCCTCATTTTCGCCGGACTGGGACCGGTACCCGGCGACTTCGAACTCGTCGAGGCGGGGACCGCCTTTGCCGTGCTGGCCTTCATGGCGCTCTGCCAGTACCGCCGCGGCCACGTCACCGTCGACCTGTTCCTGGCGCGCGCCGGCCGGCGCACCAATGCCGCGATCGACGTCGTCGCCAACCTGCTCATGACCGGGGCCGCCGCGGTGATCACCTGGCGCATGTACCTCGGCATGCTCGACAAGCGGTCCTACGGCGAGACCACCTTCATCCTGCAGTTCCCGATCTGGTGGAGCATCGCCGCCGCCCTGGTTGGCGCGGCCGTCTTTACCCTGGTCTGCGCCTACACCGTGCTGCGCAGTCTCGGCGAGCTGCGCGAGCCCGCGGACGCGGACCGGACCCCGACGCAATGAGCAATCTCGAGCTCGGGGCATGGTCCTTCCCGATCCTGCTGGCCTTGATCTTCCTGCGCATCCCCATCGGGCTGGCGATGCTGATGGTCGGCTTTTTCGGCACCTGGCTGGTGACCGGCAGCTGGGTGCCGATCCTGGCGCAGATGAAGTCGCTGACCTACGACACCTTTTCCAACTACTCGCTGTCCATCGTGCCGCTGTTCCTGCTGATGGGCCAGTTCGCCACCCGCGGCGGCATGTCGCAGGCGCTGTTCAAGGCGGCGGAGACCTGGCTCGGCCACCGCAAGGGCGGCGTCGCCATGGCCGCGGTGGGTGCCTGCGCCGGCTTCGGCGCCATCTGCGGCTCGTCGCTGGCGACCGCCGCCACGATGGGCCAGGTGGCGCTGCCGGAACTGCGGCGCTACGGCTATTCCGGCGCGCTGGCCACCGGCTGCCTGGCCGCCGGCGGCACCCTCGGCATCCTGATCCCGCCGTCGGTGGTGCTGGTGATCTACGCCATCCTCACCGAGCAGAACATCATCAAGCTGTT
Organism: Kiloniellaceae bacterium; assembly: GCA_050330205.1. Taxonomy (GTDB): domain Bacteria; phylum Pseudomonadota; class Alphaproteobacteria; order Kiloniellales; family Kiloniellaceae; genus Pelagibius. Next base: position 46,847 of record JBHJOA010000052.1, on the reverse strand, counting down.
CATGGCCGCCATGGTGCCGGGCGTGCTGGCCGCCCTCGGCTACATGCTGACCATCGCCGTCTACGTGCGCCTGAAGCCGGGCTCGGCCGGCCTGCGCGAGCGTGCCGGCTACCGCGAGCGCTTCGCGGCACTGATCGCCGTCTGGCCGGTGCTGGTGATCTTCCTGCTGGTGATCGGCGGCATCTACGCCGGCTGGTTCACCCCGACCGAGGGCGCGGCCGTGGGCGCCGCCGGCACCGGGCTGGTGGCGCTGGTCAACGGCGGGCTTTCCTGGCGCGGCCTGGGCGAGGCCATCACCGGCACCGCGTCGTCGACCGGCATGATCTTCTTCATCGTCCTCGGCGCCGCCGTCTACAACGGCTTCCTCGCCTTCTCGCAACTGCCGCAGGAGGCGGCGAACATGGTCGCCGGCATGGGGATCAGCCCCTGGCTGGTGCTGCTGGTCATCCTGCTCTGCTACCTGGTGTTCGGCTGCGTCATGGACTCGCTGTCGATGATCCTGCTGACCATCCCGATCTTCTTTCCCATCGTCTCGGTGCTGGACTTCGGCATGCCGGCGGAGGAAATGGCGCTGTGGTTCGGCGTCATCGTGCTGATCGTCGTGGAGGTCGGCCTGATCACGCCGCCGGTCGGCATGAATCTCTTCGTCATCAATTCCCTGGCCCCGGGCGTGCCGCTGGCCCGCACCTACGCCGGCGCCCTGCCCTTCGTGCTGAGCGACATGATCCGGGTGGCCGTCCTGGTCGCCTTCCCGGCGATCACCCTGGGCCTGGTGCGCCTGCTGTACTAGCCCGGACTTCTCAAACTATGGCGGGCGTCACGGAGGCGAATTTGCCGACAGGCCAGGAGAGCCGCGAAGAGCGTATCGGGAATACGATCGAGCGGCTCGACGCCGCCTGTCGGCAAATTCGCCCCGCCCTCCGGGTCGCCTCAGGAAGCTTGCTCGGGGCGTCGAAGGCCTCAACCGTAGCCCCCACTACGCTTTTCGGCCTTCTCCTGCCGAGCAAGCTTCCTGAGGCGATGACGCTCCGTCATAGTTTGAGAAGTCCGGGCTAGGTAAAGGGCATGACACTCGATCTCGATGGACGCGGCAACCTGCCCGGCGAATGGCTGGCGCTGCTGCAGCGTCACCCGCGCGCGGACTGGGGCGATCACCCCGGGCTCGGCATGACGGCAAGGTTCTGGCTTGACCGCCACGCCGCCTTCCGGCAGTTGGGCGAGGCGCTGGAGCAGGCCACCGGGGAGTTCCGCGGCGGCGGGCTGGCACCCGGCGACTTTCAGGCCTGGTTCGCGCCGCGCCTGCAGCTGCTGCTGGGCGAGTTGCACGGCCACCACCAGGTCGAGGATCTGCACTACTTCCCGCTGTTCCGTCAGGCCGCGCCGGACCTCGCGCCCGGCTTCGAACTGCTGGACCGCGACCACAAGACGCTGCACGAGGGCCTGCTCGAGACCGCCGAGGCGGCCAACGCCCTGCTGCAGGCCCTGGCGCGCGCCCCCGGCGATGCCGAGGGGCCGGCCGTTGCCTACGCGGAGACCAGCGCCCGGCTGCTGAAGCGCATGCGCCGCCACCTGGACGACGAGGAGGATCTGGTCATCCCGCTGCTGCTGGAGCGCGGCGAGGCGGGACTATGATGGGAACACCTCCGGCGCTGACGAAAGGGAGACATCCGGTGACCGCCGCATCGCCCAGGCGCCGGTGGCATCTCGTTCCGACGCTGCTCCTGGCGCTCGCGCCGGGAATGGCGGCAGCGGAGGACGGCACGGAGGACGGCGCCGAGGCCGCTGCGCGGCGCCTGCTGCAGGCCGCTCAGTCGCTCTGCCCGGCCGGTATCCTGGAGCCGGATTCGCTCTCCCCGCCTCCCGGTGGACCGCTGTCGGGCTTCGCCATCGCCGGGATCGCCGACCGCGGTCCGGCCGACGCCTGGGTGCAGCGGGAGATCCGGCTGGAGAGGGCCGGGAGCGACGAGCTGCTCTCGGTCAACGCCACGCGGTCCGCCGGCGCCTTGCGGCGCGTCGTCTTCGAGCTCCATGCCGGCAACGGGATGCGCCCTCAAATGGTGGTTCTCGCCGGCGGCGACTGCGCGCCGCAGCACGCCCGCGCGATCCGCTACGACAATGACGGCATCGCGCTGGAACTGGTGCTCTTCGACGCCGATCTGACAACGGTGCAGGCGGTCGAGCCGCTGAACCCGCCGGTGCCGGAAGGCAACGATCCCGGCGGCGTCACCGTCGCGCACATCGACAGCGGCGTGAACTACCTGCTGCCGGAGATCGCCGCGCGGCTGGCGCGCGACGGCGACGGCAACTTCCTGGGCCGCGACCTGTGGGACGACGACGGCCGGCCCTTCGACGGCGACAGCAGCCGCTCGCCCTTCTTCCCGATCCGCCACGGCACGCCGGTCGCCAGCCTGCTGATCGCCGAGGCACCGGACATCCGCCTGCTGCCGATCCGCTACCCGCGGCCCGACATGGCGCGCATGGCCGAGGCGGTCGAGACCGCGGCGGCGGCGGGGGCAAGGATCGTCGCCCTGCCGATGGGCAGCCGCGCCGCGGACGACTGGGCCGACTTTGCGGCGGCGGCCAGGGCGCAGCCTGAGATGCTGTTCGTCGTGTCGGCCGGCAACGACGGGCGCGACATCGACGAAGGCCCGCTCTATCCGGCGAGCCTGCTGATGGACAACATGGTCGTCGTCACCTCCGCCGATGCCTTCGGGCGGCTGGCGCCGGGATCCAACTGGGGCGCGGCCAGCGTCGACCTGATGGTGCCCGCCGAAGCTGTCGAGGTCACCGACTACCGCGGCGCGCGGGGCACGGCCTCCGGCTCCAGCTACGCGGTGCCGCGGGTGGCGGCGCTGGCCGCACGGCTGCTGAAGAACGATCCCGGGTTGACGGCACAGGAGCTGAAGCAAGCGATCTTCGCCCGCGCGGCGGCGCCGATGGAGCGCGGCGCAGCACGCGTCGCGGTAGGCTGGATCCCCAACCCCGCGGACGATCTTCGATAGCTGAGGGATTCCCCGCGCCGCTTCTCCTCGTGTCATGCTCGGACTTGTTCCGAGCATCCAGAGCAAGCGTTCAGCCTGTAGCCCTGGACCCTCGCAACAAGTGCGAGGGTGACGGCAAGAAAAGGCGGCAACAGCCGCGCAGCGTCACGGCACCTTCGGTGGGCGCGGCGGCGGATTCTGCAGGAAGCGCTCGGCCGCCGGCACGCTTTGCGGATTGACCTGCTTCAGCCGCGCCAGCGCGCGCTCGGCAAGCGCCGGGTCTTCGGCCCAGACGCCAGCCTGGATGGCGAGGCGCAGCACCTGGAGATCGTCGCCGGCGTGGTCCATCAGCCAGTGCAGGTGCGGCAGCTCGGCGTCGAAGTCCCGTGCCAGGTGGTAGGTGACGGCGAGACCGATGCGCGTGTTGACCGCGTTCGGATCTTCGGCGAGGCCCCGCTCGAAGAGCGCGATGGCGGCCTCGACGCGTCCGGCACGGCCCAACGTCTGGCCGGCGAGGTCGAGCAGCTGGCGGTTGCCCGAGCGCCGGCAAGAGGTGTCGATGGCTTTGGCCGGCTGGTCCGGCAGGCCCGGGCCGGCGTCGCGGAAGTTGTCGAGCATGGTGGTGCAGATCCGCACCGCGGCGCCGAGTTCGGCGCTGGCCTCCGCCGCCGCGGGGCCGCTGCGTGCCGTCACCTCCTGGATGGCAGCGGCGGGAATGGCTTCGAAGCGGCCCTCGCCGCCCGAGGCGACGATGCCGACCAGCCGGCCCCGGGCGTCGACCAGGGCGCCGCCGCTGTTGCCCGGCTGGCTGTAGGCGGTGTGATGCAGGCGGGCGAGCGGGTGACCCTCGGCCGGTGCGAAGGTGAGCTCGCCGGCATCGTAGGCACGGATGCGGCGCAGCCCGACGTCGGCCCCCACGGTGTAGAGCGCGCCGTCGGGCGTGGCTTCGGCGAAGGCGAGCACCGGACCCGGCGGCAGGTCCGGCGCCTCCAGCAGAATGAGATCGCCCGGGTAGTCGCTCGGCAGCGGCGTGGCCGTGAGCGGCGTGCCGTCGGGCAGGAAGAGCGTGACCTCCGCCTCGTCGGCGACGACGTGGCGCGCCGTCACCAGTCGGGTTTCGTCGAGGCGCACGGCGCTGCCGATGGGATCGAATGCGGAAATCGCGAAGACGGCCTCGCGAGTCTCGCAGACCGGTTGCGGCTGCGCGCAGGAATCGGACTGCGCGCGCGCTGCCGGTGCGGCGAACAGCACGGCGAGGGCAAGAACGGCGGCGGTGCGCTGCGGGACCATCAGCCCAGATTGCCCCGTTTCGCGCCGATATTGCAAACGCCGGAGGCACCGCCGGTCGACGGACAGGCCACTGCCTACAGCCGCGTCATGCGCGCCCGGAACGCACTCGGCGACCGCCGGTCGCCTTGGTGAACACCCGGGCGAAACAGGCGTGGCGGCCGGTCAGCGTTTGCCCGACTTGCGCCGCGACTTCAAACAGCTCTGCAGGGCTTGGGCCGTCGCCTCCGAGACGAAGTAGACGCCGTCAATGATCGTGGTTTTCTTGGCGTCCCATTTGGTTGCTTCGAAGTCCCAGCCGATCAGTTGAGCTTTCTTCTGCGGATCGTGAATGATGCGGCGCAGCCGTCGCGTCATCGCCTTCTGGAACTCCGAGGCCGCGCGCAGGTCCGGATCGCCGAACAGGGCCTGCATCTCCTTCATCCGGACGCGGCCGCCCTTGCGGGCGAAGAGCTCCAGGCGCCGACGGTGATCTTCCGACAGGCCGTGCACCAGGCGCACCGCGTGATCCGGCTGCAGGTCCACGGGCTGGCGCCAGCGCAGAGCGGGATCGTTGACCGTCGCCTTTCTGCCCGCAGCACCCCGTGCCGGCTCGCGCGCCACGCCGCCCGCGAGGCCGGCGTCACCGCCCAGGGCCTGGATCAGGGCAACCTGAATCTCCGGCGAGAACCGCCGGAAGTCCGACTGGTCGATCACGATCTGCATTGCTTTCTCCTGAAGGAACCCGCGGCCAAGGCCGAGTGCTGCCTGCGGCGCTGCTGCTTGCCCTTTCCTCGGGGTGCCGCCTGCGCCACCAGGAAAGGCGCCAGCCGCGCCGGCCAAACGCCAATGGCAGCTTAACAAAGTTCGCCCATGTTGTAATCAGGCCCGGAGACGTCTGCTCATGGTGCAGACTGAGACCGTTGCCGGACGGCAATCGCCCTTCCCCCATGGTCCCCTATGGCGCCGCCGCCTAGAGCCGCGTCATCCTGGCCCGGAACGCGCTCGGCGACTCGCCGGTCGCCTTGGTGAATACCCGGGCGAAATAGGCGGGGTCGCCGTAGCCCAGCATGTAGGCGACCTCGGCGACCTGCATGGAGGTGTAGGCCAGCGCCCGGCGCGCCTCCAGCAGCCGCCGCTCGAGAACGATCTGCGAGGCGGGGCGGCCGGTCAGCGCGCGGGCGACGCGGCTGAGGTGGGTCGGCGTCACGCCCAGCGTCTTCGCGTAGCGGTCCAGCGGGCGGTGGCGGCGGTAGTCCGCCTCGACCATCGCCTGGAAGCGCGCCAGCAGGTCGGCACCGGGGCGCGGGCCGGACGCGGCGCCGGCCGCCCGGCGCGCCAGGGCGCGGGCGAACCAGGTGGCGAGCAGCCCGGCGAGGGAGGCGAGCGCCTGGGCGCGGCCGAGGCCGCCGCCGGCGAACTCGCCGGCGATCGCCTCGAAGATCCAGGCCGGCGAGTCGCCGGGGTGCAGCACCGCGCTACCGCCCAGCGCGCGCTTGACCCCGGGCGCCTCGGCCAGCAGCCGCTCGAGGGTCGCCAGCGGCAGGGTCACCACCCAGCCGGCGGTGCCCGGCGCGAAGTCGAAGCCGTGCACGCTCATCGGCGGCAGCGAGATGGCCGCCGCCGGGGCCAGGCGGTGGCGGCGGCCCTCCAGGGTCGCGGTGCCACCCGCCTTCCCCTCCCCGGCCGCCTCGATCCAGAAGAACTGGTGCAGGTTGTGGTGGCGGTGCGGCGCGATCCGCCAGTCGTGCAGGCTGGCGCGCGCCGGGATCGACTCGCAGTGAAGCACGTCGGGAAAGGGCGTGCCGCGGTCCTCGCCGTAGAGCGCGAAGTTGGGGATGCCGGGCGCTTCGGCACCGCGCCGCGGATGTTCGATTTGTCCAGGAATCTGTCCGAAGCCTCCCTTCCGCCGCGCACTCGTATGGCTGTGTAATGCTTGCAAAATAGACCTCAGGGTGGCCGGGGACAAGCAATCGGAGATGCGCACCCAGGTTGGAATTATCGGGGGCGGGCCGTCGGGCCTGCTGCTCTCGCAACTGCTGCACCTGGCCGGCATCGACACCGTCGTGCTGGAGCGCCGCAGCCGCGACCACGTGCTGGGGCGCATCCGCGCCGGTGTGCTCGAGCAGGGCTTCCAGGACCTCATGCGCAAGGCCGGGGTGGCCCGGCGCATGGACCGCGACGGCCAGGTCCATTCCGGCGTCAACATCGCCTACCGGGAAGACCGCCTGCGCATCGACCTCGAGGGCCTCACCGGTGGCAAGACGGTCATGGTCTACGGCCAGACCGAGGTGACCCGCGACCTCTACGCGGCGCGCGACGCCCTGGACGGCGTCGTCATCGACGAGGCCGAGGGGGTCGCGCCGCACGCCCTGGACAGCGACGCGCCGTACCTCACCTTCACCAAGGACGGCGCCGGGGAGCGCCTGGACTGCGACTTCATCATCGGCTGCGACGGCTTCCATGGCGTCAGCCGGCAGGCGTTCCCGGCCGCGGTGCTGAAGACCTTCGAGCGCGTCTATCCCTTCGGCTGGCTGGGCGTGCTGTCGGAGACGCCGCCGGTGAACGAGGAGCTAATCTACGCGCGCCACGACACGGGCTTCGCGCTCTGCTCCCTGCGCGGGCCGCAGCTCAGCCGCTACTACGTGCAGTGCCGCGCCGACGACGACCCCGGCGACTGGCCCGACGAGCGCTTCTGGGAGCGCCTGAAGGCGACCATCCCGGCCGAGGTCGCGGCGCGGCTGGTCACCGGCGCTTCGATCGAGAAGAGCGTCGCCCCCTTGCGCAGCTTCGTCGCCGAGCCGATGCGCTGGGGGCGCCTGTTCCTCGCCGGCGACGCCGCCCACATCGTGCCGCCGACGGGCGCCAAGGGGCTGAACCTCGCCGCCTCCGACATCCACTATCTCTCCGAGGCGCTGATCGCCTGGTACCTCGAGGGCGACGACAGCGGCCTCGAATCCTATTCCGCGCGCGCGCTCAAGCGCATCTGGAAGGCCGAGCGGTTTTCCTGGTGGATGACCTCGCTGCTCCACAGGTTTCCCGAGAACGAGGGCTTCGGCGACCGCATCCAGCTCGCCGAGTTCGACTACCTGGCGAGTTCCCGGGCGGCCCAGCAGGTTCTCGCCGAAAACTACGTGGGGCTACCCTATTGAAATCCTTTGTCCTTGACCGCGAAAACGGCGATCTGTTTACATAGTAAATAATCTAGAGACTGCCCGAGGGCAGCAATGGGAGGAAAGCAGATGACATCGACCTTCAAGACCCTTTGTGCCGCCCTTGCGGTGGCCGCCGCCGTCCTCGCCGGCCAGTTGGCGCCGGCCGCCGCGCAGGAGGTCACCCTGCGCGTCCACCACTTCCTGCCGCCGCAGGCGCCGGTACCGGCGAACTTCATCGCCCCCTGGGCCGAGAAGGTCGAGCAGGAGTCCGCCGGACGCATCAAGGTCGAGATCTATCCGACCATGCAGCTCGGCGGCCGCCCGCCGGCGCTGTTCGACCAGGCGCGCGACGGCGTGGTCGACATCGTGTGGACCCTAAGCGGCTACACGCCGGGGCGCTTCCCGGGCACCGAGGCGCTCGAGCTGCCGTTCATGCCGGCCAGCGCCGAGGCGACCTCCCAGGCCGCCTGGAAGTTCTACGAGAAGTACCTGACGGCGGAGTTCCAGGAGGTTCACCCGATCGCCGTGCACACCCACGGCCCCGGCCTGCTGCATGTGAAGGGCAAGGGCGTAGAGAAGCTGGAGGACATGCAGGGCCTGAAGCTGCGCGGCCCGACGCGCCAAGCCAACGCCCTGCTCTCGGCGCTCGGCGCGACGCCGGTGGGCATGCCGGTGCCGGCCATGCCCGAGGCGCTGTCCAAGGGCGTGATCGACGGCACGGTGATCCCCTGGGAGGTGACGACGCCGCTGAAGGTCGCCGAGCTGGTGGACAGCCATACCTATTTCGCCGGCACGCGCGGGCTTTACACCTCATTCTTCATCTTCGCCATGAACAAGGCGAAGTACGAGTCGCTGCCCGGCGACCTGAAGGCCGTCCTCGACGCCAACTCCGGGCTGGAGACCTCACGCTGGGTCGGCCGCGTCATGGACGAGGGCGACGCCCCGGGCATCGAGGTCGCCAAGAAGTCCGGCAACAAGATGATCCTGCTGGACGAGGCGGAGGTGGAGCGCTGGAAGGCGGCGGCCGCGCCGCTGGTCGACCAGTGGATCGCCGAGGTCACCGCCAGCGGCTATGACGGCGCCGCCATGGTGGCCGACGCCAAGGCGCTGATCGCCGAGTACGCCGGCAACCAGTAAGGAGGCAGCGGTCGCATGACCGTCCTGGTCGCCGGCGCCGGCATCGGCGGACTGACACTGGCGCTCTCGCTGCACCAGGCGGGCGTGCCGGTGAAGGTCTTCGAGACCTCGGCCGAGCTGCGGCCGCTGGGGGTCGGCATCAACCTGCTGCCCCACGCGGTGCGCGAGCTCGACGAACTCGGCCTGCTGGACGAGCTCGACGCGCTGGGGGTGCGCACGGCGGAACTCGCCTACTACTCCAAGCGCGGCCAGCCGATCTGGTCGGAGCCGCGCGGCGAGGCCGCCGGCTACCGCTGGCCGCAGTTCTCGATCCACCGCGGCCGGCTGCAGATGATGCTGCTGGCCGCGGTGCAGGCCCGCCTCGGCCCCGACAGCGTGGCCGCCGGCTGGCACCTGGAGGACTGGCACGACAGCGGCGAAAACGTCACCGCCCGCTTCGTCGACCGCAGAACCGGCGCGGCGCGCGGCGAGGCGACAGGTGCGCTGCTGATCGGCGCCGACGGCATCCACTCCAGCCTGCGCCGGCGGCTTTATCCCGACGAGGGCCCGCCGATCTGGAACGGCGCCATCCTGTGGCGCGGCACGGCGCGCGCGCGGCCCTTTCTCACCGGCCGCTCGATGATCATGGCCGGCCACGAGTTCCAGAAGTTCGTCTGCTACCCGATCTCCCACCCCGGCGAAGACGGAAAAGCGACCATCAACTTCATCGCCGAGCGCAAGTTCGCCGCCGACCACGCCTGGCGCCGCGAGGACTGGAACCGGCCGGGCGACCCGGCCGATTTCCTGCCGCAGTTCGAGGACTGGTGCTTCGACTGGCTCGACGTGCCGGCGCTGATCCGCGCCGCCGAGGCGGTCTACGAGTACCCCATGGTCGACCGCGACCCGCTGCCGCGCTGGCGCGAGGGGCGGACGACGCTGCTGGGCGACGCGGCGCACGCCATGTACCCGATCGGCTCCAACGGCGCCTCCCAGGCCATTCTCGACGCCCGCGTGCTGACGCGGGAGATTCTGGCCCAAGGCGCGACGCCGGAGGCGCTGGCCGCCTACGAGGCCGAGCGCCGGCCCGCCACCGCCGCCATCGTGCTCGCCAACCGCGAGAACGGCCCGGAGCAGGTGATGCAGCGGGTCGAGGAACTGGCGCCCGACGGCTTCCGGCGCATCGAGGACGTCCTCGACCCCGGCGAGCTGGAGGAAACCGCCGCCGGCTACAAGCGGCTCGCCGGCTTCGACAAGGACGCCCTGAACAGCCGGCCGTCCATCGTGCCGGCCTCCCTCGTGCAGGGGGGCGCCGCGCGATGAGCAAGGCTTGGCCGACCTACCCGTTCTTTCCGTTCTACACCACCGGCCTGCTGCACGACACCTTCGGCCACCTGTTCCGCCGCTGCCACCTGCGCAGCCAACAGGCCTTCACCCGCGTCTTCGGCGGCTACGGCGTGACGCCGCTGCAGTACGGCATCCTGGAGCTGGTGTCGCGCAACCCCGGCATCACCCACCGCGAACTCGCCGAGGCCATGGTGACGGCGCCCAGCGTCGTCACCACCGCCATGAAGGCGCTGCACCGCGACGGCCTGCTCGACCTGACACCCCTCTCGGGGGACGCGCGGCATCGCCACTACCGCCTCAGCAAGGCCGGCGAGAACCTCTTCGTGCTGGTGCAGGAGCGCATCTTCGACGCCGAGGAACTGCTGGTCGGCCCGCTGACCCCGGCCGAGCGGCGCAGCCTGAAACGCCTGCTGCGGCGGCTGGCGGAGAGCGAGCGGCTGTAACGGCGGGCCCGTCGTCGCCATATCGCCGGCTGTCATCCCGGCACTTGTTGCCGGGCAGCCCGGTTGAGTGCCGAGCCAGCACAGAACCTGAAGCGCAGATCCCTCCAGGTCGCTGCATGAACATTGTGCGTCCTTCGAGACGCCCGTCCGGGCGGTTGCCCGGCCGGGCTCCTCAGGATGAGGCACATTTTTATGCGGTAGAAAGAAAGTCCTCATGCTGAGGAGGGCCGCCAAGGAACTTGGAGGCCCGTCTCGAAGCACGCAGGTCAACAATCCAGCCCGGCGTCCGGCCTCTGCCATAGGCCCCGGCTCGCGCTCGCGATGCTTGCTTGGTCGGGGTGACGATCTGGGTGGGTCGGGCCGGATGGGTGAGCGGGCCGGACGGGTGGGCGGGTTCAATTGCCAGGCGGGCTGTGCTAAGCAGGCCGTGACGGACAGGAAGATCCACCAGGGAGGCCCGGCATGGCCGGCAGCGATCGACAAGACTCCGGGCACCCGCAGCTGACCGACACCCTGGCGGCGCGGCGGCGCCTCGCCGGACGGCTGCGCCTGACGCCGCTGGAGTTGTCGCCGAGCCTGACCGCGCGCCACGGCGCGCCGGTGCACCTGAAGTGCGAGCACCACCAGATCACCGGCGCCTTCAAGCTGCGCGGCGCCACCAATGCGGTGCTGTCGCTGCCGCCGGAGCTGCGTGCGCGCGGCGTGACCGCCGCCTCGACCGGCAACCACGGGCGCGCCCTCGCCCACGCCGCGCGCGAGGCGGGCGTGCGCTGCATCGTCTGCATGTCGTCCCTGGTGCCGCGCAACAAGGTGGCGGCCATCGAGGCGCTCGGCGCCGAGGCGCGCATCGTCGGCCTGTCCCAGGACGACGCCCAGGTCGAAGTCGACCGCCTGGTCGCCGAGGAGGGCATGGTCTCGCTGCCGCCCTTCGACCACCCCGACATCATCGCCGGTCAGGGCACCCTGGGCCTGGAGATCCTGGAGGCGCTGCCGGAAGCGGAATCCCTGGTGGTGCCGCTGTCGGGCGGCGGCCTGATCGCCGGTGTCGCCATGGCGGCCAAGACATTGAAGCCGTCGCTGCGCGTCGTCGGCGTCTCCATGCGACGCGGCGCGGCCATGCACGAGAGCCTCGCCGCCGGCCGTCCGGTGCCGGTCGAGGAACTGCCGACACTGGCCGACTCCCTGGGCGGCGGCATCGGGCTCGACAACCGCCACACCTTCGCCATGGTGCGCGACCTGGTGGACGAGGTGATCCTGGTCGACGAGGCGGAGATCGCCGCCGGCATCCGCCACGCCTATGCCGAGGAACGCCAGATTCTCGAAGGCGGCGCCGCCGTCGGCATCGCCGCCCTGCTGCAGGCGCCGTGTCCCGACTGGGGCACCACGGTCATCCTGCTCAGCGGCGGCAATATCGACATGGAGCTGCACCGGCGCATCGTCGGCGGCGAGAACCCCGACCTGCTGGCCGAACGCCAGGCGCAGCAGCCGCCGGCACGGGAGGCGCAACGCCATGCCTGAAATCTCCATCGTCGCCGAAACCGACCTGCGCGAGCTGCTGACGCTCGACCGCGACGTCGTCGCCTGCGTCGAGGACGCCTTCCGGGCCCTCGCCAGCAAGCCGGTGGTGATGCCGCCGGTGCTGCACCTGGAGATCGCCGAGGCCAACGGCGAGATCGACGTGAAGACCGCCTACGTGCCGGGGCTCGACATGCTGGCCATGAAGATGAGCCCCGGCTTCTTCGACAACCCCAAGATCGGCCTGCCCAGCCTCAACGGCCTGATGGTGGTGTTCAGCACCAGGACCGGCCTGGTGGAGGCCATCCTGCTGGACAACGGCTACCTCACCGACCTGCGCACGGCGGCGGCCGGCGGCGTCGCCGCCGACTGGCTGGCGCGCAAGGACGCGACGCGCGCCGGCATCGTCGGCGCCGGCGTGCAGGCGCGCCTGCAGCTCCAGGCCCTGAGCCTGGTGCGGCCGCTGGAGGGCGCGCTGGTGTGGGCGCGCGACGGCGGCAAGGCCGAAGCCTGCGCCCAGGAGATGACCGACGCCCTCGGCATTCCGGTCCACATGGCCGAAGACATCGGCAAGCTCGCGGCCGCCAGCGACATCGTGGTGACCACGACCCCGTCCAACAAGCCGCTGATCCTGCAGGAGCACCTGCACCCGGGACTGACGGTGATCGCCATGGGCTCCGACGCCGCCTACAAGAACGAGGTGGCGCCGGACGCCCTGGCCGAGGCCGATGCCTACTTCTGCGACCGCCTGAGCCAGGTGCGCCTGCTGGGCGAACTGCACCACGCCATCGCCGCCGGCACGGTCGACGCCCATGCCGCATTCCCGGAACTGGGCGAGGTCATCGCCGGCCAGAAGCCGGGGCGCGAGGACGCGCGCCACGCGGTGATCTGCGACCTGACCGGCACCGGCGTGCAGGACACCGCCATCGCCGCGCTCGCGGTGGCGCGCACCCGCGCCGCCGGCGTGGGCAGCCGGTTCCAGTCTTAGCGAGGACATAGGCGGCTAAGTGAATTCAGTTTGTCGGTTCCCGAGGCGGCCCCGATGCGCCGGCCCAGCTGTCTTTGGTTTCATATCTGCCGTGTGTGGACGACGAGGAAGCTGCCGGTTCCGAACGAAGCAGAGTTTGGAGGCTTGAAATGGTCGATGCGGTCAATCCGAGCGGTGTGTGGTCTCCTTTCGGTGCCTTTTCGATGGCTGTCATTCAAGGTGACGGCCAGATCGTTCACTTGAAGGGCCAGGTCTCTCTCGACCGAGACGGCGAGGTCGTAGGCGCGAACGACATGCGTGCCCAGGTGCGCAAAGTCCTCGAGAATATTCATAACGTGCTCGCCAGCATGGGCGGCCGGATGGGCGACATCGTTTCGCTTGTCCACTATGCGGTCGACATCGAGCAGTTCATGCAGACAGGCGACATCCGCAAGGAGTTCTTTGCAGCACCCTTCCCCGTCACGACCACAGTCGAGATCGAGCGACTATACCGTCGGGACCTGATGATCGAGGTGACCGCCATCGCCGAGATACCGCGCGACCGGTTTCGACGCCCGCCGGGTTGAGGCGATATCGGCGCGGGCAGCCGGTTCCAATATTAGCGAGGACTGGGAGACTCGGCCGCGCCGGATTCAAGGATCCCGCCTGGCCGCAGGGAACGTCATGCCGGTCAAGCGGGCAACGCGCGCGAGCGCCGGGAACCAACCCCCCGTCCTGCCGTTTTCCAATGACAAGTCAGGCGATCTCGCCAGCGGGCGGCGGTCGTGCAAGCGTCGCAACCTGTTCCCAGGAGGCAACGATGGCGATGTCAGACAGCAGCCGGCACGTCGACGAGACGCTTTACGCGTCGCGGACGCGGACCTTTCACGGCTTTCTGCACATGTCGAAGTGGTTCACCATTCACTCGGCGTTGATCCTGGTGGGGCTGTATCTCTGGGGCGTACAGGCGGCCGAGATCACCGGGCTCTCCCTCGTCTTCCTGGGAGTCGTCACCCTGGTCTACGGCGCGGGAACGACATCGCGCGCCGCCGCCAAGGCCGCTGAAGGCCGCCGCACCGACTGACCGCCGGGACACCGCAGTCGCGACATGCCCAGCACCCAGCGGTTGACTTCGTGAGAATCCGCTGCTATCAACCGCGCCCTTGGCGACTCATCCGGTCGCTGGATTTTCGGCTACGAGGCATGCGCATGATCGAGCGCAACGATGAACAACCGGGCTTGACGCCCCGCCTCTTCGCTTTCCTGCCCGCGCACTAGCCGCGTCGGCCGGGCGAGGCCCGGCGCCGTCATCCCCAATCGACACTGAACGAAACCACCTTCCGGTGGCCGTGGTGCGTTCCTGCGCGCGCTGCTACCCGATGGCTACGATTGCATGACCGATGGACGAGAAGTCACTGGTGCTGGGGCTGTTGCGCCTTGCCATGCGAGAGACTCCGGCGAACTCCGACTGCGCAGCCGCGCTGACGGCTTGGTGCCACAACAACGCCGCCGACCTGGCGCTGCCCGCGCCGCCTGAGGCGACGGCGGACGCGGCGCCGGCTCCGTCGTGGTGGCGCCGTCGCCGAAAGGCGGCGACGCCGAACCAACCGACGCCTGCCGAAGCCTGGGCGCAGCTCGGCCATGATATTGCGCACGCCGCAGCGGCCATACCCGCCGCGGCCACGCCGCTGCTCGCCCTGACCGCCCGGCTTGCGGCAATGCTGGCGCTCGACAGGCAGGAGACGACGCTGCTGCAGTATGTGGTGGCGGCAGAGCGACTGCGGCTGACCGGCGCGCTCTGCGGCCTCCTGCGCAAGCACCGCATCGATCCGCTGGCGCTGATGATCGAACTCGCAAACATCGAGTCCATCGAGACATTGCGGCGCGCGCAGGTGGTGCAGCTGGGCCTTTTGGAGCTGTCGGCCACGCGTGAGGGCCAGGTCAGCCTCGACGCGACCAATTGCCTGCACCGCGTCCTGAACCGTCCGCAGTGCAACGATGAGGCGATGATCGCGTGCCTGGTCGGCATCGCCCTGCCGGCGCAGCTGACGCCTGAAGACTTCGTGAACCACCGCCGGCCGTTTTCACTGATGTGCCGCATGCTGCGCGGCGCGCTGGTCGAGAGTGTGCGCGGCGTCAACATCCTGCTCTATGGCCCGCCCGGCACCGGCAAGACAGAGCTTGCGAAGACCTTGGCGGCCGCCGCGGGCGCGCGCCTCTATGCCGTCGGCGAGACGGACGAATACGGTGACGAGCCGGCGCGCTGGGAGCGGGTGACCGCACTGAAGCTGGCGCAGCAGGTGTTGGCGGGTCGCCGCGACGCAGTGCTGCTGTTCGACGAGATGGAGGATCTGATCGGCGACATGCTGCGCGCGGAGGGTGGCCGCCACTTCTCGCGACGATCAGGATCGAAGGTCTATGTGAATCGCCTGTTCGAGGACAATGCGGTGCCGACGATCTGGACCAGCAACGCGATCGAGAACATCGACCCAGCCTTCCTACGGCGCATGAGCTATGTGCTGAGGATGGACCTGCCGTCGCCGCGGGCCCGCGAGGCGATTCTCGGCCGCATTGCCCGCGACGAGGGCGTGAAGCTGTCTCCGGCCACTCTCGAGCGTCTCGCCGGCAGTGCCACAGAGGCGACCGCCGTGGCACGCAACGCACTGCGCTCCACGCGCCTGCTGCAGGGGGGCGAGGCCGAGGCCGGACAGGTGCTGGAGGCGCTGGTCAGCGGCATGCGCAACGGCCGCCGCGCCGCCCGAGTTGGGCGCGAAGCCCGCGCCCTCGACCTCGGACTCTACGAGTCGGCGACACCGATCGCCGAACTGTTCGAGCGTCTGAGCGCGGCCGGCGCCCCGGCCGATTTCTCGCTGCTGATGACTGGCCCGCCCGGGACAGGCAAGACCGCGCTGGCACATCACCTGGCACGGCAGCTCGACCGGCCGTTGCTGGTCAAGCGCGCCTCCGACCTGTTGTCGAAGTGGATCGGCGAAACCGAGCAGCAGATCGCCGCTGCCTTTGCTGAGGCGATCGAGGCCGGCGCTGTGCTGCTGTTCGATGAGATCGATTCACTGCTGTTCGACCGGAACCACGCGGAGAGGACCTGGGAAATCAGCCAGGTGAACGAGCTTCTGACCTGGATGGACCACCATCCGCTGCCTTTCGTCGCGGCGACCAACCATGCGACCCGGCTGGATGGCGCGGCGTTGCGGCGATTCGACTTCAAGGTGAAGCTGGCCCCCCTGGGGCCGGCTGCCGCCGCACGCGCCTTCAAGGTGTTCTTCGCCCGTCCGGCGCCACCGCGTCTCGCCGAGGTTGCCGGGCTGACGCCAGGAGACTTCGCGGTGGTGGCACGCCAACTGCGATTCCAGCAGCAGCCCGCGAGCGGCGACGTGATAGTCGGTCTGCTGGAGCGCGAAGCCGCCGCCAAGCCGGGCCTACCCGGGCGCATCGGTTTCCGCCCGGCGCCCGGCGCCGAGGTCGACTAGCTGTGATCTCTCAATAGGTTGTCCATCTGGCTCCGACCAAGGCCGCGATCAGACAGACGATAAGACTGCTGGCCATGATCGGCAGGTAAAGGATGGCGTGCCAGGGATCGCTGAAGTCGACCAGGAAGAAGGGCAGCGCCACCGCCAGGGCCGCCGCGCCGAGGTGCAGCGCAAGCGCGCCGGCGCCCGGTCGCTGCACGGCGCAGAACCAGCCGAAGGACAAAGCGGCAATGGCCAGCACGACAAGGATTACGCCGTAGACGGTGTAGTATCCCTTGTCGTAGGGCGAGCCCGGCAGCAGGGCGAAGAGGAAGCCGGCTACGAGATGCAGGGGAGCGATCGCGTAGCCGGCCTGGCGGAGGAACCTCATTCTAGTTCGTCGGGCTAGTTCGACGGGCGGATCAGCCGGCGCTGGAGGCGTTGCCGCGGCGGCGGGGGCGGGCTGGTCTCAAGGCCCTTCGCCTGCGGTATTGTCGCCGGCAGCACCGGATCGTTCGAGCCGGTGGTCAGGTCAGCGTCGTCCCGACCGACGATCGGGTTGAGCTGCGGTTTGCGGCACTCGATGAAGTGCGACTTCTTCGGCAGGAAGGCGATCACGTTGTCGTCCTCGTCGGTAACGTTGAAGCCAAATTCGCGCGCCTGGCCGAGAGTGGCGTTGGGCAAGGGCAGGGCAATGTTATCCCAATCCAGTTCGGTCTCGACACCGATCAGCACCTTTTCGCCGTGGGTGATGCTGTAGTCGCGCAACGGCGAGATGTAGCCCGGACCGAAGAACAGCGCGTGACCGGAGAAGTTGCCGCGGCCGGTCATCACGCCGACCAGCTTCACCACCTGCGGGCAGATGCGGCCCTGCACCATCACGGCACCATGCGGCACCACGGCCATGGTGAGCAGCGGCGGCGAGTTCGAAACTATGGTGCTGGGACCGCCCGCGCTGCACTCCAGGTGATAGTCGACCCAGTCGGTCTGGAAGTCGTGGCTCACGCCGACAAGGCGCACCTTGCCGGTCTCGTTGCCGCTCGGCTCGTTGGCGATCTCCTCCCAGCGGCTGAAGGTCGCGGTCTTCGACTCGCCGGTGTTGGCGGACTCGACATGGCTCTTCTTGCCGTCGTAGGTCTCGAAGCGATAGCTGACGTTGACGCCCTTATGGTCCGTGGTGAACCAGCCGTCGAGGCGGATCTTGCAGACGCCGGAGATGCCGAAGTGCTCGATGATCGTAAGCCCGCTGTTCACCACCTGGGCCGGCAGGGTCGTCATACCGGTGCTGGCCTGCGGGATTTGCGAACCGCCCCACTTCCTGCAGACGACTTCGATCTGCGGGCCGCTCTCACTGTAGCCCGGCCCGATGTAGGCCTGTTGGAGGCCGGTCGCGCCGCTGGCCGAGACCTCCAGCACGGGCTGCACCATGAGATTGAACGTACGGTCCTGCGCGAAGATCTCGGCGCTGCTGAGGCCGTCGGCACGCAGGTCGTCGGCCAGGCCGTTGCACATCGCCTTCACCTGATGCTTCCAGAGGCTCTGGCTGGCGGCGATGGTCTCGATGCGGTCGACCTTCTTCGGACGATGGAACTGAGGATAACTCTTGGAGACGGCCGCCTCTTCGAGATCGATGAAGATGTTGTCCGCGTTCACGATCTGAAGGTAGGCCTTCCAGCTCAGGATCCAACCGCTGACCTCGGCATCCGCGCGGATCCGCACGTCGACGACGATCGGCCCGAAGGGGACGTCATGATAGACGCTGCCGTTGCTCAGAACGTAGATCTTCTTGGTCGTGACCTGGACGACCTCGATGCTCTCGGTGTCGGCACCGGCAACTCCGGGCAGCAGCAGCGCGGCCGCGAGGGCTGTGGCGGCGACGGCCTTGCGGCCAAAGGAGTGGCGGAAAAGCCGGCTCGCGGTGATCTGCGGCAACATGATCGGCCTCCTGAGTTGGCAGCGGGGAAACCCAACTGTCCTGTAGGAATAGGTCGCCGGCAGCGCAGAAAGGGTTCATGAGAACCATTGGCGGTTGCCGCTCTCCGCGACAACCTCCCGATATGAAACGCTTAATTTTTCGGAGTAACAAGCCCGCAACGCGCCTCCAACGCAACGCCACGGCCGCTCAACAGCGCCGGTTCGAGAAGTCCGGACCAGCGCGCGTCGCAGTCCTCGCAGGTAGAAGAAGAAAGCTTCAGCCTCCGCCCGAGAGAAAGGCGTCCAGCCGCTCGAGAACAAGGTCAGGTGCTTCGAGCTGCGGCAGGTGGCCGACGGCCGGCAGCGGTTCGAAGGCCGCCCTCGGCATCAGCGCGTGCAGCGCCTTGCCGCGTGCCAGCGGAATCCAGGGATCGTCCTCGCCCCAGAGGATCATCGCCGGACAGCGCAGGTCGCCGAACCGGGGTTCGACCTCGGCCGTGTAGATTTCATCGGCCTGCGCGAACTGCCGGTAGAAGCTGACGCGCCCCTCCTCGGACAGCCAGGGCTCGACGAGCCTCTCGACGTCGTCGGCGTCGATACCGTTCACGATCGCGCCCCGGATGTAGGCCTCCACGACCGCCCTGTGGATGTGCGGTGGCAGGCCCAGGAAGGCATCGACATGGCGGCCGACGTGATCGAAGAACGCCGATCCCCAGGGGCGCATCGCCACGACGTTCATTAGGACATAGCGGTCGAAGTCGCAGCCGTGCAGCAGGTGCGCGCGCAGCGTCGCCGCGCCGCCCATGTCGTGGGCGATGACGACGGGCCGCTCGAGCCCCCACTGCGCGAGCATCTCGGCGAAGACCCTTCCCTGCACGTCCAGCGAACTGCGCTGCTCCGGCCCTTTCTCGGAGCGCCCGTAGCCGGGCATGTCGTACCAATGAACGAGGTAGCGGCGCGCGAGGTCCGGAATGATCCGGTGCCAGGAGTACGACGACCACGGCCAGCCGTGGGCCAGCACGAGGGCGGGGCCGTCGCCGCAGCGGCCCGCCGCCACGCTGCCCGCCGAGGTCGTCCAGGTCTCCCCGAGGTGCCAGGACGTCACGGCTGTTCGTCGAGGTCGCCGAGGAAATCCAGCACCCGCTCCATGAGCAGGGTGGCGGCGGCTTCATCGTAGTCGGGCAGGCTGCTGTCGGTGAAGAGGTGGCGGTCGCCGGGATAGAGGTAGAGCTGCGCGTCCTCGACGGCCGCGGCGATGTCGCGGGCGACGTCGATGTCGCCCCAGGCGTCGTCCTGCATCGTGTGGATCTGCAGCGGCACGCCCTCGGGCCAGCGGCCACCGAACTCGGCGAGCGGCACGGCGCTGTGCAGCAGCAAGGCGCCCTTCGCGCCCGGGCGCGTCTGCGCCAGCGCCTGCGCCGGCATGACGCCGAGGGAGAGGCCGGCATAGACGATGTCTTCCGGCAGTCCTTCGACGGCGCGCCGGCCACGCTCGATTATGGTGCCGAAGCCGATGCTCTGGGCGTGGCCGACGCCCGCTTCAAGGTCGGAGAAGGTGACGCCGTCGTAGAGATCGGGCAGGTGCACGACGTGCCCGGCGCTCCGGAGATCGTCGGCTAAGGCGCGGCAGCCGGCCGTCAGCCCCAGCGCGTGATGGAAGAGCAGGATGTCGGCCATCGACCAAGTCTCCTAGAACCCGGGCGTGCCGAGCAGCGTGCGGCAGCTGTCGATCTGGCCGAGCGCCCAGGTGAGCTCCTGGCGCTCGTAGGATTCCATCTCGCCGGGGGCGACCCGGTTGGAGAGCTTCTCGCCCGCCAGGATGTCACGCAGCTGCTGGCGCAGGATGGTGCCGAGGAGGATTCTGTGCGCCTCGATGAGCCGGCCGATCACCGCGTCGTCGAAGATCTCCAGGCCGCGCAGCGCCTCCAGGCGCTCCGGCGTCGAGCGCGTGGCGATGCCGTGCGTCAGCGCGGCCACGCGCGCCGAGGAGAAGATCGGCATGAGGCCGTGCTTCTTCGCGTCGATGCGCCCGTTCTCCAGCCGCGGCCGACCCAGCCAGTTCAGCTCGACGCGGAAATCGTTGGCGCTGAGCGCCGTGGCTTTCAGGAAGGTGCGCGAGGCGCGGGCGCCCGCCATCGCCTCGGCGAAGAGCGTCTCGGCGAGGTGGCGTTCGCCGTGCACCGGAAGGGCATCGAAGAAGATGTCGCTGTTGAGGATGTCCTCGGGGCGCGACTTGCCGATCCAGGTCTCGACGCGGCGGCGCCAGCCGTCGAGATCCATGCGCCACTCCGGCTTTGAGGCCATGATGCCGCCGGGGCAGTAGATCACCCCGGCATCGTTCAGCATGTCGGCCACCAGGACGCCGAGCCGCTCGAACCAGCGGTCCTCGGGGCCGCCGGGCTCGCCGCGGTCGAAGACCAGGGCATTGTCCTGGTCCATGGCCAGCAGGCTCTCGCCGCGCCCGCCG
This sequence comes from Kiloniellaceae bacterium, assembly GCA_050330205.1. Classification (GTDB taxonomy): domain Bacteria; phylum Pseudomonadota; class Alphaproteobacteria; order Kiloniellales; family Kiloniellaceae; genus Pelagibius. The sequence goes on along the minus strand of JBHJOA010000052.1, from coordinate 26,212 downwards.
GAGCCCAGCACCATCATCGCGTAGGGACGCGGCGGGCCGCCGGCGCCGTCCGCCTCCAGCATCGCCTCGGCCAGCTCGCAGGCGCGCTTGGTGAGGGCGCGCAGCTCGCGCGAGACGATGGCCGCGACGTCGCGCGGGTCGGCCTCCTCGAACACCAGGCCGCGGGCCACGGTGGTCAGGCCCGACCAGATGCGGCCGAGGTCGGACGGACTCTTCGCCTGCTCGAGCGCATCGCCGAGCGACAGCGCGTCGCCGGCCCGCTGGCGCAGCAGGTCGCGGGCGCTGAGGGCCCCGACCAGGGCGCCGCCGGCGTCGCGCACGCCGAGATGGCGGAACCCCTTCTGCGACATGCCGGAGATCGCGCGGTAGACGAATTCGTCCTGCTCGACGGTCACCAGGGGCGCCTTGCCGTAGCGGGAAATCGGCGCCTCGAAGGCGGCGGCGCCGTCGGCATCGACGGCGCGCAGGATGTCGCGCTCGGTGAGGATGCCCCATGCGCCATTGTGGTCGCCGCCGGTATCGCCGTCTGCCTGCGGCAAATCGATGAAGACCGAACTGATGCCCTTTTCCATCATCATCGCCAGGGCCTGCTTTACCGTCGTATCGGCGGCGACAAGCGTCGCCGGGCAGCGCATGATGTCGGCCACCCGGTGGCGGTAGGGAAAGCTGTCGATGCGGGCGTACTCGGCAACGCCCTCCTTCGCGAGGCGGCGCTCGCGCAACGCATCGTGCCACCCGGCCTGCGATTCCTCGTCCAGCCGGGCCGTGAGATTGCGGCAGACGCGCTCGGCCTGGGCCAGGGTGACGATGCCCTTCTCGCGCAGGCGGGGCACCAGGGCGCGGAAAATCCGCCCGGCGGTTTCGGCATCGCCGAGAGCGCGGTGGCGCTCGCCGACCTCCACCCCCAGCCACTGCGCGGCCAGTTCGAGCGACTCGCCCGGCAGGTCCGGCTGCACCAGCTGCATCAGGTGGCGCACGTCGAGCGACCGCGGCGTGGTCCAGGGCATGCCGTGGCGCTGATGCTCGCTGCGCAGGACCGCCAGGTCGAACCCGATGGCGTAGCCGACCACCACAGACTTGCCGATCCAGGCGGAGAGTTCCTTCATGACGGCCGGAAAGCGCGGCGCCGAGGCCACTTCGTCGTCGGTGATGTTGTGGATGGCGGTCGACGACGCGGGAATCGGCTTGCCGGGATTGACCAGGCTCGAATAGTGATTCTGCGTAGCTTCCGCGTTTGCATCGAGCCGCACGGCCGCGACCTCCACCACGCGGTCTTCCGTGACGTCGAGACCGGTGGTCTCGGTGTCGAGGGCGACGGCCGGGATCGCGGTCAGGGGCAGCCCGGAGAGGCTGCTGTCGGTGCCCTGGAAGGTCATCGGCGCAAGATCATTGGCTTTCTCTGCCCTGGAGCCTGTCCCATATCCCGAGCCGCCCCCGCTCCCACTCCAGGCGCGGTAGCGGCGCGGTGGCGATCACGCAGGAACCCGGTCGTGGCGCCCGATCTCGGCCGCCAGGGCGGCCACGTCGATGCGGCGCTCGAAACTGCGGCGGATCTCCTGCCATTTGAACTTGATGGAGTTTTCCACGATCTCGCGATCGTGGCGTTTCAACTCCGGCGCGATCGGGGCCCAGCGCACCAGCGCGGCGGGGCTTTCGCTGAAGATATCCACGCCGCGCAGCCCGCCGTCCCAGTTCCAGAACGCCAGGCGACGCTCGAAGGCGGCCTGCGTCTCGGCGGCGGAAAAGGCTTCCACTTTGGCCGCGCCCTCGGCGTTGTCCGCCAACCCCTGGGCGAAACAGTGCAACGCCAGGGCGCGCCGCTGCTCCGGCGCGATCCCGGCCTCCGGCAGGCCGTGCACCGCGGCGTAGAGCGCCAGATCCGACAGGCAGGCGGCGTAGACGTGCAGCTTGGCGATGTCGATGGAGACCACGAAGTCGTCGTTCTCGAACATGCTGGGAAAGCGCGTCCCCATGCGCGTCTTCAGGTAGCCGTAGAGGGTTTTCTGGGCGATGAGGGCCGCCCGTGTGGAGACAAACCTGGCGAGATTTTCAACCGAATCGATCGGCCCGGAGTCGCGCCGGACCGTCAGCCGGTCGAGGAAAATGGGCAGGATCGACCCGACCTTGCGCAGCAGGGGGCTCATCGCCGGCCCCCCCTCATTGCCGGGGCCCCCGGGGCAATCCCCCGCCCAGCGCCAATCACAGGCATCCCCTTCTCCCGAATGGTCAAAAAACGGTACCAGTTCGTCATTAATGGTATTACGCCGCAATCTGGTCTAGTACAATGTCGCTCTGCACCTTTGCGCCGGGGGATGGCGCTCGGGTGCAGCTAAGGGGAAAAGTACAACATTTACCTCGGGGGAATAACATGCCTGAAATAAGCCAAGACGCGAGATTGCGTCATTGGGCCAGGACGCGAAATCTGAACTTCTGGATGCTCGCGATCTGGTTCGTCTTCGCCTTCGTCATTCCGTGGTTCGCCAGGGAACTGAACGCCTTCAGTTTCATCGGGTTTCCCCTGGGCTATTACATGATCGTCCAGGGCTCCCTCATCGTCTTCGTCGTGCAGATCTTCTTCCAGAACTGGAAGCAGGATCAGATCGACGACGAAGCCGGCGCCGGCGAATAGGGGGCGAACATGAGAATTCAAGGTAAGTTTACCGACAACCTCGGTAAAATCTACGGGATGTACACCGGCGGCTTCCTGGTGTTCGTCGCGCTGATGGCGGTCCTGGAACAATTCGGCGTGGGCGCGGATACGATCGGTATCCTCTTCGTCGGCTTCACCGTCGTCATCTACGCCCTGATCGGCTGGCTGTCCCGCACCATGCAGGTCGAGGCCTACTACGTCGCCGGACGCGAAGTGCCCGCCGTCTACAACGGCATGGCGACGGCGGCGGACTGGATGTCCGGCGCTTCCTTCGTGGCCATGGCCGGCGGCATCTACTTCGGCGGTTACGGCTACATCGCCTTCGTCGTCGGCTGGACCGGCGGCTACGTGCTGGTCAACTCGCTGATGGCGCCCTACCTGCGCAAGTTCGGTTGCTACACGGTGCCCGACTTCATCGGCACCCGTTACGGCGGCAACCTCGCGCGCTTCTGTGCCGTCGTCGTCCTGGTGGCCGCGTCCTTCACCTACGTGACCGCACAGATCAACGCCTCGGGCACCATCGCCGCCCGGGCGCTGCACATCCCCTTCGAGGCCGGCGTCTGGATCGGCCTGCTGGGTATCCTGCTGTGCTCGATGCTGGGTGGCATGCGGGCGGTGACCTGGACCCAGGTGGCCCAGTACATCGTGCTGATCATCGCCTACCTGACGCCGGTCTTCTGGATGTCCAACGTGCAGGGCTTCGGCGTCATTCCGCACTTCTCCTACGGCGAGGCCGTGGCGCGCATTGCGGAACTCGAGCCGCTGGTGGGCCTCGGCACGGCGCCGCTCCAGGCGCAGCCGGGTCTCAGTATCCTGACGACGCCGCACAACGACCCGCAGGGCGGCATGCAGAGCTGGGCCTTCGTCACCCTGGCGTTCTGCATGATGACCGGTACGGCATCGTTGCCGCACATCCTCATGCGCTACTTCACGACGCCGTCGGTACGCGACGCCCGCAAGTCGGTGGCGTGGTCGCTGCTGTTCATCTTCCTGCTGTACTTCACGGCGCCGGCACTCGCCACGCTGACGAAGCTGCAGCTTCTGGACCCCACTCTGCCGACGGCCGTCATCGGCCAGTCCATCGAGGCCGTGAGAAGCCTGGCATGGGTGCAGAACTGGGAGAGCGTCGGGATGCTCGCAGTCGTCGACGCCAACGGCGACGGCATCGTGCAGCTGAACGAGTTCTTCATGCGGCCCGATATCGTCGTGCTGGCAACGCCGGAAATCGCCGGTCTGCCTTACGTGGTTTCCGGTCTGGTCGCCGCCGGCGGCCTGGCTGCGGCCATGTCGACCGCCGACGGCCTGCTGCTGGCCATCGCCAACGCCCTCAGCCATGATCTCTACTACAAGATCATCGACCCGAAGGCGGACACCAGGCATCGCCTGATCGTCGCTCGTATCCTGCTGCTGGCTATCGGTGCCCTCGGCGCCACGGTCGCCAGCTTGCAGCTCACGGGTATCCTGGGTGCTGTGGCCTGGGCCTTCTGCTTCGCCGCCTCCGGCCTGTTCTTCCCGCTGGTGCTCGGCATCTGGTGGAAACGGGCCAACAGGGAAGGGGCGATCGCCGGCATGGTCTTCGGCTTCGTCGCCGGCTCCGCCTACCTGTACCATGTGTACACGGGGGGCACGCCGATCCTCGGGATCGATCACCTGCGCTTTGCCATCATCGGCATGCCGGTGAGCCTGGTGGCGATGGTCGTGGTCAGCCTGATGACCCCGGCGCCCGATGCCGAAACCCAGGCCATGGTCGACGAGGTTCGTCTGCCTTCCGGTGAGACGATCCTCAGCGCGGCCCACTGACCTGAAACTAAGAAGTCTCGAGTACCTGGGTGGCGGAGTTCGCTCCGCCACCCTTTTCCTTCCAACCCCAAGCCGCCGCAGAGCCACGCAGCCAGGATGATCGATTCAATTGCAGGCTTCCCGATCTGGGTAGTGGCAATCGACTACACCCTCGGCGTCGTCATGTGGACGCTGATCGGCCGCGTGGCGATGAACATCTTCCTGGCGGAAGATTCGAACTTCTTCTTCATGAAGTTCTTCGTGAAGTCGACCAACCCGATCCTGCGCGTGTTCCGCCCGGTGACGCCCGGCTTCCTGCTGCCGCAGCTGGTGCCTCTCTACGTCGCCTGGTTCTTCTTCCTGTTCCGCTTCTACGTGATGCCCTGGCTGCTCGGCTACTCGGTCATGGGCATGCTCTCCTTCCCGCTGGAGAGCGATATCACCTTCTTCATCTACGACATGTTCTACGGCCTGCTGTACGGCAACTGACCCGCCGCAAATCCGGGCCTGCGCCGGATCGCGGAATCTGATACCTCTTCCGTCATGACCGACACCGTCACCATCGCCCCCGACGACCTGCGCGGGCGCGCCGCCGCCGCGCTGACCGCCGCCGGCGCCGCGCCGGACCACGCCGCGGCCACCGCCGAGGTCCTCGTCGAAGGCGACCTCATGGGCCTCGGCACCCATGGCGTGCTGCGCCTGCTGACCTACTGCGAACGGCTGCGCCTCGGCGGCATCAACGCCAGGGCGGAGATCGCCATCGACCGCCGGGCGCCCTCCCTGGCCGTGGTCGACGGCGACGACGGCCTCGGCCCGGCGGTCGCCATGGCCGCCCTGGAGGCGGGCCTCGACATGGCGCAGGAGACCGGCATCGCCTACCTCGGCTGCCGCCGGTCGCACCACCTGGGCGCCCTGGCCCCCTACGCCCTGAAGGCCTGCGAGCGCGGCTTCGTGCTGGCCTGCGGCACCAACGCCTCGCCCACCATCGCCCCCTGGGGCGGCCGCGAGGCAAGGCTCGGCAACAACCCGCTGTCGATCGCCGCGCCCTGCCCCGACGCGCCACACTTCATCCTCGACATGGCGATGAGCGTCGCCGCGCGCGGCAAGATCCGCAAGGCGCTGGACGAGGGCGCCGCCATCCCCGAAGGCTGGGCCGTCGACGCCGCCGGCCGGCCGACCACCGACCCGGCAGCGGCGCTGGCCGGTTTCCTGCTGCCGTTCGGCGGCCACAAGGGCTCCGGCCTGTCGCAGGCCGTCGACCTGCTGTCGGCGGTGCTGAGCGGCGCCCGCTTCCTCACCGACATCACGCCCTGGACCGAGTTCCCCGAGCGGCCCTCCGGGACCGGCCACTTCTTCCTGCTGATCGATCCGGCGCGCCTGCTGGGCGCCGAGGCCTACGGCGCCGCCGTCCAGCGCTTCCGGGCGCTGATCCGCGAGACGCCGCCGGCCGACCCGGCCCAGCCGGTGCAGATTCCCGGCGAGCGCGAGCAGCTGCGCCGCGCCCAGGCCCTCGAAGAAGGCATCCGCCTGCCCGCCGGCCTGCTGGCGATGATCGACGCCCTGGCCTCAGGCGGTCGGGTTTAGCAGGGACTGCCGAAAACCCACGGAGCGTCTTGCCTCGCCCTTCGAGACGCACTGCTGTGCAGTGTTCCTCAGGGTGAGGCAATGCAGGGAAATGATTGACCTCATGCTGAGGAGCCCGCGACAGCGGGCGTCTCGAAGCACGAGGGCAATCACGCAGCCACACCCTGTTTCATCAGCGCCCCTTTAGTGCGCCGTCGGCCGCGCTCCACTCCCGGGTAATCGCCTGCAGCTCCTCGAGCAGGGCGGACTGGACGCGGGTCGGCTTCCAGTCGCGCCGGTGGGTGGCGACGATGGTGCGCCGCGGCGCCGGCAGCGGCACGTCGAGCGCCGCCAGCAGCCCGGTTTCGAGCTCCAGCGCGATCTGGCGGCGCGACAGCATGGTCAGGCGGTCGCTTTCCAGCAGCAGGCCGCGCACCGAGACCAGGGCGCCGGTCTCGATCATGCCGCCGCCTTCGGGCGCACCGATCTGCCGCAGCAGGACATCGCAGCGCCGCCGCGTCGGGGTGCCCTCGCGCGGCAGGATCCAGGGGTAGCGCCGGAGGTCTTCCAGCCGCACGACCCCGCCGGCCGCCAGCGGGTGTCCGCCGCGCACCACCACCGCCAGCACGTCGTCGAACAGCGGCACCTCGACCACGTCATCGGTCGCCAGCGGCCGCCCGGCGGTGACGATGAGGTCGAGCTCGCCGGCGCGCAGGCCATGCAGCAACTGGTCGTAGGTGCCGTCCTGGATCAGGAAACGGGCATCGGGGAATGACTTCACCGCCCGCGCCACCGCCCGCGGCACCAGTTCGCTGCGCCCGAGCGCGAGGGAGCCGATGGCGACCCGTCCGCGGTGGCGGCCGCGCGCCTCGTCGAGGTCGTCGGCGACGAGATCGATCTCCATGAGGATGAGCGCCACCGAGGCGGCGAAATCGGCGCCGCCGCGGGTCGGCGCGAGGCCGAGGCTGGTCTGCTCCAGCAGTGCCACGCCGAGCACGTCCTGGAGCTGGCGCACCGCCCGGTGCACCGAGGGCTGCGACAGGCCGAGCTGGCGGGCCCCCGCCTTGAAGCCGCCGGCCCGGGCGGTGGCGAGGAAGGCGGCGAGCTGCGACAGGGTCACCATGCGCTCCGGCTCGGCCGCGCCGGCGGCGCGGCCGCCGCGGGCGGCGGCGGCCCGCCGCGCGGCGTTGTGCAGCCGGGCCAGAGCCCGGTCGATACGCTCGGCGGCCACCTCGCCGAGGGCCGTGGGGTAGACGCCGGTGCTGCCGCGCTCCAGCAGCCGGCAGCCGTAGTGGGCCTCCAGCTTGGCCACCGCCTGGCTCACCGCCGACTGCGTGATGCGGGCTTCCTCTGCCGCGCGGCTAATATTCCGCGCGCGGACAGCCAGGCTGAAAGCCCGCAAATGACGGAGATTCGGCCGATCCACCCTTATTCACCTCGATTGACGCCAATAGCCAAACGTAATGGGTTCTGCGTGGATTTTCTTATACAGCCTGCGTGCCAGGGGCAATACTCCCCGCAGAACAAAAAGCAATATTCACGGGGGAGGAACCGATGGCAGGGCCGTCCGCCTTGGTCGTCAGCGCGCATGCGGCCGATTTCGTATGGCGTGCGGGAGGGGCGATCGCGTTGCACGCGGCCAAGGGCTACGAGGTCACCATCGTCTGCCTGTCGTTCGGCGAGCGCGGCGAGTCGGCCAAGCTCTGGAAGCAGCCGGGCGTGACCCTGCAGGGGGTCAAGGACGCCCGCCGCAAGGAGGCCGAGGCCGCCGCCGCCGTACTGCGCGCCCACGACATCCAGTTCTTCGACCTCGGCGACTATCCGCTGGTGGCGGGACCGGAGGCCAAGGAACGGCTGGTCGAGGTGATCCGCCGGGTGCAGCCGGCCTTCATGCTGTCCCACTCGATGAAGGACCCCTACAACACCGACCACCCCTACGCCACCCAGGTGACCCTGGAGTGCCGCATGATCGCCCAGGCCTGGGGCCACAATCCGGGAGAAAAGGTGCTCGGCGCGCCGCAGCTCTACCTCTTCGAGCCGCACCAGACCGAGCAGTGCGAGTGGCGCCCGGACACCCTGCTCGACATCACCGACGTCTGGGAGCAGAAGCGCGCCGCCATCGAGTGCATGGAGGGCCAGGAGCACCTCTGGAGCTACTACACCAACGTGGCCGAGAACCGCGGCAACCAGTTCCGGCGCAATTCCGGCGGCCAGGCCGGAGGCCGCGCCGCGCAATACGCCGAAGCCTTCCAGTCGATCTTCCCGCGCACGGTGGACGGGCTATGAGCGGCGTGGTCGTCACCGACTGCCCGCGGGCCGGGCAGGCCGTGATCGACGGCCTCGCCGCCTGCGGCGTCGCCACGGTGCACGAGGCGCAGGGCCGCAAGGGCCTGCTGCAGAGCTACATGCGGCCGATCTACCCCGGCGCGCGCATCGCCGGCAGCGCCGTCACGGTGTCGTTGCCGCCGGCCGACAATTGGATGATCCACGTGGCGGTGGAACAGTGCCGCGCGGGCGACGTCGTGGTGATCGCCCCGACATCGCCCGGCGACCAGGGATATTTCGGCGAGCTGCTGGCGCAGTCGATGATCGCCCGCAAGGTCGCCGGCCTGGTGATCGAGGCCGGCACCCGCGACACGGCGGAGCTGGCCCGCCTCGGCTTTCCGGTGTGGTCGCGGTCGATTTCCGCCCAGGGCACGGTGAAGGAGACCCTCGGCTCGGTGAACCTGCCGATCGCCTGCGCCGGCGCCATCGTCGCCCCCGGCGACGTCATCGTCGCCGACGACGACGGCGTCTGCGTGGTCAAGCGCGAGGAGGCCGCCGAGGTGTTGTCCAAATCGCGGGCACGCGAAGTGAAGGAGGCCGGCGTGCGGACCCGCCTGCAGGCCGGCGAACTCGGCCTCGACATCTACGGCATGCGCGGGCGCCTGGCCGAAAAGGGACTGGTCTACCGCGCTTACGGCAGCGGCGAGGGGGAGGGCTGAGCGATCGCCGGGATTCCCTGCACCCTGATGCGCGGCGGCACCTCCAAGGGCGCCTACTTCCTGGCCCGGGACCTTCCCGAGCAGGAGGCGGCGCGCGACGCCCTGCTGCTGTCGGTCATGGGCTCGCCCGACCCGCGCCAGATCGACGGCATCGGCGGCGCCGACCCGCTGACCAGCAAGGTCGCCATCGTGCAACCCTCCGAGCGGCCGGGCATCGACGTCGACTACCTCTTCGCCCAGGTCTTCGTCGACGAGGCCCGTGTCGGCTACGGCCAGAACTGCGGCAACATCCTGGCCGGCGTCGGCTACTTCGCCATCGAGAAGGGCCTGGTCGCCGCGCGCGACCCGGTGACGCCGGTCACCATCTTCATGGCCAACAGCGGCCAGACGGCGGTGGCCGAGATCGCCACCCCCGGCGGCCGGGTGAGCTACGCCGGCGAGGCGCGCATCGACGGCGTGCCGGGCAGCGCCGCGCCAGTGCCGCTCGGCTTCACCGATGCCGCCGGCTCCATCTGCGGCGCGCTGCTGCCGAGCGGCCGGGCGGTCGACGAGGTGGCCGGCTGCAAGGTCACCCTGATCGACAACGGCATGCCGGTCGTCGTGCTGCTGGCGGCCGACTTCGGCATTCGCGGCGACGAGACCCGCGAGGAACTCGATGCCGACAGCGACCTGAAGGCGCGGCTGGAGGAGATCCGCCTGGCCGCCGGCCCCTTGATGAACCTGGGCGACGTGCGCGACAAGACCGTGCCAAAGATGACCATGGTCTCACCGCCGACCCGCGGCGGCTGCGTATCGACGCGCACCTTCATCCCTCACCGTTGCCATGCGACGATCGGCGTCTTCGGCGCCATCAGCGTGGCGACCGCCTGCTTGCTGCCCGACTCGCCCGCGGCGAGCGTGGCGGCAATTCCCGGCGGCGCTTCCAAGAAGCTGTCCGTCGAACACCCGACCGGAGCCCTCGACATCCTGATGGAGGTGGCGGACACCCCGGACGGCCCGGAGATCAGGCGAGCCGCCTTTCTGAGGACGGCCCGCAAGCTCTTCGAGGGCACCGTCTTCGCAAGAGATGACCTGTCGTAACCAAGAAGTCCCGTAGCCATCGGGATACCAGCCTAGGGAGGCAAACCATGAAACGACGTACCCTGCTCAAGGCGGCCTGCGCATCGCTCCTGGCGATCGGCACCGCCGTCACCCTCACCCCGGCGCCGGCCCAGGCGGTCGACTTCAGCGGCCAGACCATCGAATGGTGGATCCCCTTCCGCGAGGGCGGCGGCTCCGACACCTGGGCGCGCGCCCTGGGGCCGACGCTGTCGAAGTTCCTGCCCGGCGAGCCCACCATCATCATCAAGAACAACAGCCAGAGCGGCGCCATCGGCGGGACCAACGAGTACTTCTCGCGCATGGAGCCGAGCGGCCTGATGATCTTCGGCACCTCGGGCTCCGTGCAGTTCCCGATGCTGCTGAAGGACCCGCGCGTCCGCTACGATTACAAGGACGTGACGCCGATCTTCGCCTCGCCGGCCGGCGGCGTGGTCTACGTGCCGAGCTCGCACGGCGTGACCGACCTCGCGGCCGACATCGACAAGCTGAAGCAGCAGAAGCTGCGCTTCGGCAGCCAGGGTGCCACCTCGCTGGACCTGGTGCCGACGCTGGCCTTCGAGATGCTGGGCCTGGAGGTCGAGACGATCATGGGCTTCAAGAGCCGCGCCAACGGCCGCATGTCGACCATGCGCGGCGAGACCACCATCGACTACCAGACCACGCCGGCCTACCTGAAGCACGTCGTGCCGCTGGTCGAGGAAGGCTCCATGGTGCCGCTGTTCACCTTCGGCGCCCTCGACGCCAACGGCGAGATCGGACGCGACCCGACCCTGCCGGACCTGCCGAGCTTCCCGGAGGTCTATGAGGCGGTGCACGGCAAGAAGCCCTCCGGCCCGGCCTGGGACGCCTGGCAGGCATTCTTCCTCTCCGGCTACGCGGTGCAGAAGTTCCTGGTGGTGCCCAAGGATACACCGGCCGACATCGTGGAAACCTACCGCGAAGCCGCCAAGAAGATGGCCGCCGATCCGCAGACCGTCGCCTTCGTCGAGGGCGAGCTCGGCAAATATGAGACCATCGTCGACGGCATCGATAAAGCGATGGACCTCGCCACCAACGTTTCGCCCGAGGCCGAGGAGTGGATCCTCGGCTGGCTGAAGGACCGCTTCGGCTTCGAGCCGAAGTAATCCGCCTGCCCGGCCAGGGCCCCGTGCTGTCGGGGCCCTGGCCGGGGAATCTCGTCCGGCCGCTCCGCGGAGGGGCGGCCGGGCAACCTGTTCCCGGGGGCGACGGGTCGCATGGTCGAAATCTTCCTCGAGGCGTTGGCCACTGTCCTCAGCGGCCAGAACATCCTCTACCTGTTCTTCGGCGTCAGCCTGGGGCTGGTGGTCGGCGTGCTGCCGGGCTTCGGCGGCGCCGTCGGCCTGGCGCTGTTGCTGCCGTTCATCTACGGCATGGAGCCGACCGCCGGCATCGCCATGATGATCGGCGTCACCTCGGTGGTGGCGACCGCGGACACCTTCCCGGCGGTACTGATCGGCATTCCCGGGTCCGTCAGTTCCCAGGCGACGGTGATGGACGGTTTCCCGCTCGCCAAGAAGGGCCAGGCGGCGCGCGCGCTCTCGGCCGCCTTCACCGCCTCGATGATCGGCGGGGTGTTCGGCGCCATCGTCCTCACCGGCGCCATCCTGGTGGCCCGTCCCATCGTGCTGGCCTTCGGCACCGGCGAAATGCTGATGCTGGCGGTGCTCGGCATCACCATGGTCGGCGTGCTGACCGGCCAGTCGGTGCTCAAGGGGCTGCTGGCGGCCGCCGTCGGACTGATGATCGGCATGATCGGCACCGCGCCGGCGACCAGCGAGTACCGCTTCGAATTCCAGATTCTCTATCTCAGCAACGGCGTGCCGCTGCTGATCATCGCGCTCGCGGTCTTCGCGCTGCCGGAGATCGTCGACCTGCTGCGCAAGGGCGCCGCCGTCTCCGACCGCGCGCTGCTCGGCAGCGGCTGGATCCGCGGCATGAAGGACGCCGTCAAACACCGCTGGCTGATCCTGCGTTGCTCGGGCATCGGCTGCCTGATCGGCATCCTGCCCGGCCTCGGTGGCTCGGTGGTCGACTGGATCGCCTATGCCCACTCGATGCAGAGCGCCAAGGACCGCTCCGAGTTCGGCAAGGGCGACATCCGCGGCGTGGTGGCGCCGGAGTCCTCCAACAACGCCAAGGAGGGCGGCGCCCTCATCCCGACGCTGATCTTCGGCATTCCGGGGTCGAGCGGCACCGCCATCCTGATGGGCGGCATGATCCTGCTCGGCGTCGAGCCGGGCATCACCATGGTCACGCAGAACCTGTCGCTGGTCTACACCATCATCTGGTCGCTGGCGATCGCCAACGTGGTGGGCGCCATCGCCTGCATCGCGCTGGCCAGCCCGATCGCCCGCCTGACATCCATCAACTTCAACTACATCGCGCCCTTCATGATCATGCTGATCATGTTCGCGGCCTTCCAGTCGTCTAAGGCCTGGGGCGATCTTGTCGGCGTGGTCCTGCTGGGAATCGTCGCCATCTACATGCGCCGCTACGGCTACTCGCGCCCGGCCTTGGTGGTCGGCTTCGTACTGGCAAACGGCATCGAGACCAATCTCTACCAGACGGTCAGCTTCTACGGCCTCGAGGTCTTCCTGCGGCCGATCTTCCTGGTGCTGCTCGCCATGGCCGCCGCCTCGATGTGGATCGGCTTGAAGATGATCCAGGTGCAGAAGCGCGAACAGGCAACGTCCCAGATGCCGCTGGGCGTCGGACAGCTGATCTTCCTGGGATTGATCGCGGTCTTCGCGCTGGGCATCGTCTGGTTCGCCCAGGACCTGCTGTTCCTCGGCAAGATCTTCCCGACGACGGTGGGCATCATCGCCTTCGTTACCGCCCTGGCGCTGTTCTTCCAGATGATCCGGCGGACCGACGGTCCCAACCCGGCCCGCTTCGACGAGGAGCTGATCGACCCGGAAAAGCATGCCGCCACGCCCTCGCCGGAACGCCAGATCCTGTGGTTCGTCGCCCTCATCGCAGTCGGCTACGTGGTCGGCTTCTTCCTGGCGATCGGCCTCTTCATCGCCAGCTTCCTGAAGCTGCGCACGGCGCTGTCGCCGCTGCGCATCGCCATTCTCACCGCCTGCGGGCTCGGCGTGCTGGCCTTCATGGGCCACATGCTGCACCTCGACTACCCGCGCGGCCTCTTGCAATACTCGGTCAGGCTCCCCTGGCCGCTCTCGTGACCGGGAGAGCGGCCGCGTCCGGCCGGGAAACGACAGATCGGAGGACCACCACCATGGCCATGCCCCGGGAAAACCCCGCCGCCGACTGCTCGCCGGAGGAGTGGGAGATGCGCGTCGACCTGGCCGCGGCGTTCCGGCTGGTCGACCTTCATGGCTGGTCGGACCTGCTCGCCACCCACCTCTCGGCGCGGGTGCCGGGGCCGGAGGACCATTTCCTCATCAATCCCTTCGGCCTGATGTTCGAAGAGATCACCGCCTCCAGCTTGGTGAAGGTGGACCAGGAGGGCAACATCCTCTCGAAGACCGACTACGCCATCAATCCGGCCGGCTTCGTAATCCACGGCGCCATCCACATGGCGCGGCCCGACGTCGCCTGCGTGATCCACACCCACACCCGTGCCGGCGTCGGCGTCGCCACGCAGAAGGACGGCCTGCTGCCGATCACCCAGCACGCCATGGCGGTGATCGCCCACGCCGGCTATCACGACTACCAGGGGATCGCCACCGACCTGGCCGAGCGCGAGAGCATCGTCGCCGACCTCGGCAACAACAATGTGCTGATCCTGCGCAACCACGGCCTGCTAACCGTCGGCCGCAGCGTCGGCGAAGCCTTCATGTGGATGTACCGCGCCGAGCGCGCCTGCTACATGCAGCTTGCCTTCCAGCAGTCCGGCGCCGAACTCTACCCGATCGCCGAGGAGGTTCAGCGCACCACCATCGAGCGCAACCGCTTCAACAACTCCGAGAAGGGTTACCGGCCGATCGGCAAGGTCGAATGGCCGGCGCTGCGCCGCAAGCTCGACCGTCTCGATCCTTCCTATAGGACATGAGTTCCGGCAAGGCGTGAGCGTCGAACGCCCGCGTCAGGCGCCCTTGCGCTTGCCGGCGAAGGCCCGTTCCATCGCTTCCACGGTCGGGAAGGCGTCGTCGACGAGGCCGGCGGCGAGGTTCTGTTCGGCGCCCCAGGCGATGCGGCGGGCCGCCGCCTCGGCCATGGTCGGCTCCAGGCCGATGTCGCGCAGCATGGCCGCCGCCTCGGTCATCTCGGCGGCGCGGCGGGCGCCGTGCAGAGCCGTGCGCGAGGTGAGGTAGCGGGCGCGCTCCGGCCAGTCGAGCCCGGGCAGGCTCGGCTGCAGCGAGGTCAGCACCCGCTCGGTGGCGCCGAAATGGCTGGCCGCCGCCACGCACTCCAGGAACAGCGCCTCGACGCCCTTGATCATGATCGAACGCAGCATCTTGGTGGCCGAGGCGGCGCCGAGGGTCTCGCCGCCGTCCTCGACGTTGAAGCCGAGGGCGGCCAGCGTGGCGACCGCGGCCGCGACCCGCGGGCCGCAGAGCAGGATCGGCACCTTGTGGCGGTGCCGGGGCACCGGCGAGAGGATGGCGCCGTCCAGCACGTCGCAGCCGCTGGAAGCCAGGACCGCGGCGACCCGCTGCTTGGTGCCCGGCGCGGCCGAATTGAGGTCGATATAGAGCCGGCCCGGCCCCAGGTGCGGTGCGGCGGCCTCGGCGACCTCGACCGCCGCCTTGGCGACCACGGTCGACAGCACGATCCCGCCGGCGCGGACCGCGGCGCCGAGGCTGTCGTGGCAGGTCGCGCCGAGGCGGATCGCCTCTTCGCGCAGCGCCGCCCCCGCCGCGCCACCGAAGCGGATGTCGTAGAGATGCACCGCCAGGTCCGGGTGCTCATCGCGCAAGCCGGCGACCATGGCCTTGGCCGCCTCGCCGAAGCCGATGAAGGTCAGCCCCTCAGTTCCGGATTGCTGTGGTTCGGCCATGGCCCGTCCTCCTCGCCCCCCTCTTCGTCCGAGGATAGATCAGCCATGGTCTGGGGGCGAGCGAGCTTGCGTCGGCGGGCAAGCAATTCTGCGGCGCGGCCATAAGAAACGTGGCCGCGCGACCGGCCCGGCGGCAACAGCTAGCTGTCGCGGCGGGCCTGGCCCTGCTTCACGAACTGCGATACCCGTCCGGCCTCACGCGGATCGGCGATCTGCTCGGCCTTGCGGCTCGGGCTGCTTTTCATGCCCTTACCGGCCGTCCGTGACTTGGGGCGCGAGGGCTTCGCGGCGGCCTGCTTCATCGCCAGCGCCCGGCGCATGTTCGCCGCCAGCTCGCTCCGCGCCGCCTTCTTCCGCCTGCGCGTGGCCTCGCTGTTCAACCGCTTCATCGCCTGGGCCAGGAGACTCTGCTTCAGCTTCGAGCCCGCGTCGTCGCGGGCAGCGGCGGCGCCTTTGGCGCCGGCTTTGCCGCGCAGCTCGCGGCGCTGGCGGCGGGCGATACCGGTTGCCCGATCGCGGCGCTCGCGCAGGAGCTTGCGCAGGCCGGCCAGATCCTCGTCGGAAAGCGCGGCGATTTCGGGCTGATGGCTGCGCGCCACGAGGTCGCGCTCGTCCTGCGAGAGATAGCGCTCTTCCTGCTTGCGGGTCAGTGTCATCGTCTTGGCCTCCTTCAGGAACAGATCGCGCCTGATTCCCGGCTTCCCGGCCATGACCGAGACAGTTGCCGTGTACGCCGGGGTCGGTCCGCGCAGGCCGTGCCCGTCGTCCACCCTTCGACCCGGCCGGCGCTGCATTCGGATACGCCGGCGCGAAGGGATCTTACAGACCCAGCCCGGCGATGTCGCCCCGCTGCGGCATCCGGCCCGCCCGCGGCTGGCGGAACTCCGTAACGGCCCGGCCGGCAGAGCTTCGTGGACGCCCGGCGGGGTTCGCTGTAATCATTGCGACCGCTTGATTTCAGAGGAGACGCGGCATGGTCCGGTTCACCGGCGGTTGCCTGTGCGGCAGTGTCCGAATTGTGGCATCGGGGCCCCCATACCGGGTCGGCCTCTGCCACTGTCTCGACTGCCGCAAGCATCATGGGGCTCTGTTTCACGCCTCCGCGGTGTTTCCACGGAATGCGGTGACGATCGACGGCGAGACACGCGACTATGCCGGGCGATTCTTTTGTCCCCGCTGCGGCTCGTCGGTGTTCTCACGCAGCGCCGACGAAATCGAGGTGAACCTGGGATCCCTCGATGCCCCCGATCAACTGAGACCGACTTACGAACTCTGGGTCGCCCGCCGCGAGTCCTGGCTGCCCCCGTTTCCGCTCGCCAAGCAGTACGAGCGCGATCGCGACGCCACGGATCGCTTTGAGGAGTAGGTCGCGCAAAGCCGGCCGGGACGCCGCACGTCGGGACGCTATGAAAGCTCCCATTCCAGGGTAGCCGCTGGCAGGGTGCCGTCGCGCCGCAAGGCGGCCAGCACCGTGCAAAACCCGCCGTCGCCGCGGAATGGCGCTTGGCAGGCCTGCGTGAGCAATCCGTCGAGCGAAATACCGGCATCGCTGGCGAGGCCCAGGGCCGCGACCACATGCGCCGGCAGGTCCTGTTCGCCCAACTCGAAGATCGCCGGCTCCGCCATCACCTCGATAGTGATGAGGTCGCGCAGCAGGATCAGCCCGCCGTGGCGGAGCTGCAGCAGCATGTCCCGGTCGAGCGCCGTCAGGGTCGCATCCCGGGCACAGACGGGCAGGCGGTAGCGCCGCCTTGGCCGAACGCGCAGGCTGTTCAGGCCGCGCGGCCCCGGATCCTTGACTTCGCGGGGGTCCCGGAATCGGGATGGCGCCGGAAAGACCGGCGGCACCCTGAGTATTCGCCCGGCATGCAACCGGTGCGGAGCGTTCATCACGCCCGCTCCGCGCTCCGGCCGGCGGCGCCGGTGGAAAGCGCCCAAGTCCGCCCCCGTGGCGGAAGGGACTTACCTGTCGTGGCGAACTTGGGCGTCCATTCGACGAGATCGAAAGCCTCGTCGAATCCGGCAGTTCGGCATGATACGCAAGGCAATGGCCGCGGTCCCTCTCACAGACTCGACAGGGTCAGGTGATCTGTGTCCAGCTCGCCGATGACGTTGGTCACGGTCGCCAAGGTGACCTCGAAGCTGCCGTTGCCATCGGCATCGATGGCGATGGTGGCATTGCCGCCCGGACCCGCCTGATCGATCTCGATGCGGTCTGCACGATCCCCCACGGCGATGTCGAGGGCCTCGAACAGGCCTCTGAGGTCGATGCGGTCGCCCGTCGCGCCGTCGAAGCCGACGATGAGATCGCCCGCATCGAGAATGTCCGTGTAGACGAAGACGTCGGCCCCATCGCCGCCGACCAGCGTGTCGTCGCCGGCGCCGCCGATCAGGATGTCGTCGCCGTCCCCGCCGTTCAGGATGTCGCTGCCGGCACCGCCAAGCAGCGCGTCGTTGCCATCGGTACCGATGACCGCGTCATCGTCGCCGTCGGTTCCAAGCACGAGATTGAATTCGCTGGCTTCCGCATCGCCGCCTTGCTTCACGACAAGCGCCGTCGCGTTTCCGAACTCGGAAAGCTCGAAGTCGGCGACGGAGGGACGAATGGCGATAGACTGCGCATCGCCTATGACCAACGTGCCGTCCACATACATGGGGCCGAAGCCTCCCTGGTAGGAGCCGACCACAGGATTGCCGCCACTATCCACGCCGTAGGCGAAAGATGGGACGTTGTTGCTGGCGAGCAGGTCTGCGATATCCGGCGCCGCCGGGAAGTCCTGTTCGGCATCGCCACGGACCCAGTAGATGCCAACAACGCCATCGGCGAAAGTGTTGCCGCTGATGGCCGTAGGCTGGGCCGCCGGCGCCAGCCGCCAGGCGATTTCGCTGTCGATGCCGGTTACCAGAATACCGTTGTTGGCCCAGAATGGATCGCCATCGGTCACGTTCTGGAAGGTGTTGCCGGTGATCACCATTTGACCCGAGTGACCGGTGCCGACGCCGTTGGCCACCTCGACGCTGCCCTTCAGAATCGAGCCCGTGATGGTGTAGCTGGCGATAGCGGAGGTGAAGCCCGCCAGGTCGGCGGGAATGGTGTTGTACCAGTCGTTGAAGTAGACCGACGACAGCATCTGCGTCTGCGTCTGCCAACTGCCGCCGAGATTGTCGGCGGCCTCGGGCGCGGTGTGCAGGTCGTCGTAGCCCACGGCGCCGATGACACTGGCGTCGAGGGTGAAGTTGTCGTTGATGACCTCGATCACCTTGTTGACATAGGGCTGCTGCGCATTGCCGTTGCCGAGCAGTTCGAGACCCCGGATGGTCACGCCCGGCGCAGTCACAAGAAAGCTGGTGCCAAATTGCGACTGTACTGTGGCCGAGATGCTCGCCTGTACATTGGAAGCATCAGTAATAGGGACACCGTTGTGGTCGACACCCTGGATGGTGACGCTCTTGTTGATCAGCAGGCCCATGGGGCTGGCAGTCCCTGTGTTCTCGCCAATCAAGTCCTCCAGGGTTTGACCATCCCCGCGATCCCAATGGGCACTTTCCGTATACTCGCCCGGACGCACGTAGATCGTGTCGCCGTCTTCGGCGGCGTCGATGGCTGCCTGCAGCGTCGCGTACTCGCCTTCGCCGTCACCGACAATGATGCTGGGCATGACCTCGACGCGGACCTCCGTCTGGGCCACCACCGTGCCGGCGCTGTCGGTAACGGTCAGAGCGAGGATGTAGGTGCCTGGCGCCGAGGGGTTGTAAGATCCCGGGTTGCTTTGCCAAGCAAGGTTCTGGGAGTTCTGTATCCCATCGGTATTGTTGGTGGAATCGGCGTAGTAGTTTTCGCCGTGGTCATCTTCATGCTGGACGGCATCGAAGTCCATAATCCTGGTTCGGCCGCCGTCGATTCCGATGAAATCGGCGGTTATGGCGATGTCGTAGCGACCGATATCCGCATCGTCGCTGTAGTCGATCACGCTGTAGTCGAAGTTCCAGATGCCGGCCACGCCGCTGCTGATCCCGGTCTCCGTGTAGTAGGTCAGTCCCTCCGACTCCAGATCGCCGGTGAAGCGCGCCTTGACCTTGATCGCCGCCTCGATTTTCGCTTCCGTATTGTCGTGGATCGTGAAGTTGATGTCGGAGTTGCCGGTGCCCGGATGGAAGCCGTCGTTGCCGTCGCCATCTTCCGGCGCCGCGCGCGCCAGGGTGGCGCCGAAACGCAGGGTGCCGTCGACGAACTGCAGAGTTTCGACTGAAGTTAGCTTGTCGGTGCCCTGATTGCCGCCGTTATCCTTGATGAAGACATTGCCCGCTACATTCCCCTCGAGATCGAAGTCGAGACGCTTGCCGAAGTAAATCGCCATGTCGTCGCCGCCGCCGCCGTCGATCGTGTCGTCACCGGCACCGCCCAGGAAAAACTCGTTGGCAGCCGTTCCGGACAAGACATTCTCCAGATGGAGCTCGCCATAGGGCGCCGGCATTTCGTCAGGATAGACGATGCCATGCGCGACATCCCAGGCAACGACACCGAGTGCCTTCTGCGGATCGAGGTAGAGGCCTGTATCGCTGTGCACATTGCCTTCGTGATAAGGGCGATCGCCGAATACCTTGCCGTCCTCGGTGCGCGGATCAACATCGAAGTTGCGTTGAGCAATCGCGCTATCGTTAAGGTTGCCTAGCAGGTTGTCATGCAGCGTTTGCATGCGTGAGGGGTCGCCGCTTGGTGTCGATTTGAATTTGACGATATCGAGCAGAGCTTCGCCGCCGCTTTTCAGATAGCGCACATAGTCATTGCCCAGGTGAACGAATGCTTCATCAAGCTCTTTGATCTGATCTGGCAGGGCGCCGGCGTAAGCTTGATCCATGTGCACCCAAAGGGCCTTGAAGGCATTCACATGCTCATCGTTGACCATCAGATCATCCGGGATGCGTGACAACTCACCTTCAAAGCGGAGGGCTTGCAAATCCGGTGCAGTATTGCCGTCAGCCGAGAAGGTGGGATCGGCGCCTGTAATGTTGATTGCCGCGCCGCCGGTGATGGTGAGAGTCTTGTCGGCCTGCGAGAGCGGGTGAATCCGGCTGCCGTCGAGCTGGAGGCTCTGGTCGTCGGCAGTAACGACCCGTGTCAGCCCGGCAAGGTTGCCGAGAACGACATCGACCTCGCCGAGTTGGGAGAGATCGACCGTCGTTCCGTCGACGGTCATGGAGTTGCCGTCCGCGAACCGGAGCTCCTCGATACTGAGCAGCCTGTCGACCTCGCCCGATGCGATATGGGTGACGTTGATCGAGCCGTCGGCGGCGAAACCGAAACGGTACTCGCCGGCATTCCCATCGAAAACCGCGATGTCATAGCCGGCGCCGCCGTCTAGGGTGTCGTTGCCGAGCCCGCCGCGAAGCGTGTCGTCACCGGCGCCGCCCCTGATCAGGTCGCTGCCATTGCCGCCGGAGAGCGAGTCGTTGCCGTCAGTGCCGGTGATGATTCCGCCGCTACCGGAGCCGGTAACGTCGCCGACCTCGGCATTATTTGCTTCATTCCCGACCTTGGTATCGTCGTCGAAGGCCTCCACTGCCGAGTCGTCGTTAGTCTCGACCGAATTCTGGATAGCCGTCGCAGCCTGGCTCTGGGCGACCTGGGCGACCTTGGCCAGGTTGGTGAGCGTATCGGTCGCCGAGCCGCCACCGCTGGTACCGGCATTCTCGACCGCCGTGTTAGTAGCGGTGATCACCTTGGTCGCGTTGGCGACGCCATTGGCGCCGAAGTCGGTCGTCACATTCGTCTTGGCCTGGTGTGTCGCCGCCGCTTGGGTGAGGACATCGCTGACCTGCGTCGAGTCCTTCAGGTCCGTGGCGGCGCCGCTGGCCGATATCTTACTGGCGATGGCATTGAAAGCGGCATCGGAGGCCGCCTTATCGTCCGTCGCCCCGGCGCCCTTCAAGGCCGCCTTCACCTGGGTTGCCGTGTTGGCAACCGCGATTCCGGCCTGCACGACCTTCAGGGCCGCCGCATCGCCGCCGACAGCCGCTTTCACCGGATCGGTCTTGGAAAGGCTGAAGCCGGGGTCGATGCCGAGCGCCTGCTTCACCGCCGTCTCGGCCGCAGCGGCGGTCTGGCCGCTATCGACGAGCTGCTGAACCAGGGTGGTGAGCGGGGTGACCACCGTTGAGCCGGCCGGCGCCTTGAGGACGCCGTCGAATGGCAGGCCGGTGGAAACGTCGGTGCCGCCGATAGCGACCAGCGGGCCGCTGCCGCCGGCGAGGGTGAAGTTGCCATTGATGTCGGTGGTGGTGGAGACCTCGCCCGGGTCCAGCTCGCCGTTGCCGTTGGCGTCGCGGAACACGGTGGCCCCGGCGACGTAGCCGTCGACCACCTGGCCGGTGACACTCTCGATACCGTCGCCATCGCCGTCGCCGGGCCGCGTCGGCCCATCGCCGCGCGCGGCCAGGCGGGGCAGACCGGTGATCACCGTACCCGAGATGGTGTCCGACCCAAGCTCGCCGCCGAATGGCCCACTGCCCGACAGCGCGTCGGTACCGCTCGAGAAGGGCGTACTGCCAAGATCGTCCTGATACTGACTGCTGCCGCCGCTCTGTGGCAGGCCGCCGCCTTCGGTCTCCACCACCGGGCCGCCGGGCAACGCTGCGTCCGCCGTCTCGGCCGGCGCCTGTGCCTGCAGGACGGCTTCGGCAGCGTCCAGCAGGGCCGAGATGTCGTAGTCAACGCCGGCAATGAGCAGCCTTGGCGCGTCCGCGTCACCGGCCATGCCGGCGAGTTCGAGAAAGACGATCCGCGAGTCCGCCGTGCCGTCGCCGTCCAGGTCGAAGGTCATGACGATGTTGTTGTCTTCAACGGCGAAGTGCGCGGACTCGACTGAGAAGTCGAGCAGGTAGACGGCCCCCAACTCCGCTTCGACGACCGCCGTCTCGCCGGCCGGCGGCAGCGCGACCGTGATCGGCTCGCGCGCCTGGCCCTGCAGCGACGACGCCGCGGCCGTTTCATTCAGCACGCCTGACCCCGCATGCGTTTCCGTTGCGGCACCTGTGCGG
Source organism: Kiloniellaceae bacterium (assembly GCA_050330205.1). Lineage (GTDB taxonomy): Bacteria > Pseudomonadota > Alphaproteobacteria > Kiloniellales > Kiloniellaceae > Pelagibius. Next base: position 4,113 of record JBHJOA010000052.1, on the reverse strand, counting down.
TAACCGCTGCTCCCGATCGACTTCATGAATCCAGGACCCCTCGCCCCAATTTCCAACCCCGAAAGGGGCTTGGATAGACGAAGTGCCCTGCACCGGCGTCACCCTGCGGGGTGACCCACCACGCCGGGGCACCCACCGAACATCCAGTAGCCCTAATCAAATCGACAAGAGTCCCTCGCCCCTAGGGGTGACGGCAGCGCGGCCGTCTTTGCGTAGTCATGGACCGGGAAAAGGGAGGGCATCTCGCCATTCCGCCGATGCCGTTGGTGCAACAGGCGGCCTGCGGTGCAGGAGGCGGCGCTCCCAGCCGGTCGGCCAAGGAGGGCTGGCGCGTGTGTCAGGCAGACAAACTGGCTTCACGCCCAACCTCCGCGAATGTGCTCCGCCCGGCAGATGAAACCGAAGGAGCGTTTCATGCTGTCCAGACGTCACTTCCTGGCCGCGGCGGCGACATCGGCGGTACTCGGGATTTCGCCGCGTCGCGCGGAGGCCAAGCTGGTCGTCCTGCCGCTGCCGCCCTCGACGCCGATCGCCGATGGCGAGTTCGTGGCCGCACCGGCTCCCTGGTTGCGCATGGTGAAGCGCTTTCCGAGCCTTCATCCGGGCAGCTTCAGCCCCTGCCGGGTTGCTTCCACGAAGGTGCGCGAGGCCGAACTCGGCCAGGTGCATCGGCTGGTGAATGAGAGTGTGCAGTTCAGGAACGAACCCAAGGACATCTGGGAGCCAGCCGGGTCTTGGGGCGACTGCGAAGACTTCGCCATCCGCAAGCTGCAGATACTGATGGAGGACTTCGGTTGGCCGCGCGGCGCGCTGACCCTGGCAGTCTGTCGGATTGAGACCGGCCAACGCCACGCCGTGCTGCTGGCCCATACATCGCGCGGCGTCTACGCGCTCGACAACCGGCAGGCCTTCGTCCTGCCGTGGCGCGCCCTGGACTATCGGTGGCAGGCGCGGGAAGAGGCGGGAAGTCCCTTCGACCTGTGGCGGGCGATCGCGGTCTAAATGTCGTCGCCGCCCTATCGCTGCCAAGCAGTGCCTTAGTGGCAACCCTGAATGAGAACGAGGAGACCGTCATGCATGCGACCTCGAGAACGATGACGCAGGAGGTGCTGAAGCGCCGCGGCGGGACGCCGGACTGGGGGGCGGCGACCGTGAGACTGTCGCGACGTCAAGACACGCCGGCCAGGGGCTATGCCGTGGAACTCCCCTGGAAGGATTTTGCAGAGGCATGGAGCCAGGCCGAGAATGCCTTGGCCCGCCTGGAGCAGCAGCTCTCCTCGAGCGACCTGCGCCACTGCTGGATCTGTCGCAATGATTTCGAGGAAGCCGCCGCTATGCTGGCACTGGAAGGCGCCCGCGTCGCCATGGAAGATCTCGTCATGACCGATGCCGGAGGCCAGCCGAAAAAGCCGTCGGCTGCCTGGACAAAAGCCAGGGCTTTGCTTTCCCTGCGCCGACACATCAGTCGGGAAGGTCCCTCGAAGATCCTCACCTGCGACGGCATCCTGGCGCTGGAGGCAAGGCTCGCCGCGGCGCAGGCGCCTGCCAACGCGGTCGCCACCGGCGCGGCATCGCTGCAGTCCCGGCGGCAGCGCGTGCAGCACTGGCTCGACGCGGTCGACGAGCTGACCTCCACACCGGCCCTGCCGGCGGCAGCGATCGCCCTGCGCGTCTGGCGCCGCATGGCCCCGCTGGCCGCCCACAACGAGGAGATCGGCCTGCTACTCGCCGCCACGCTGCTGTGGCATTGGGGCAAGACCAAGGGCCTGAGCGCCGGCCTGGCTGTCGGGCTGACCTCGGTGCAACAGAGGCTCGAAGACGGCATCGGGCTCGGCGACTGGATCCGGCGGTTCTGCCAAGCGATCCTGCTAGCCGCGGAGAGTGGCCAGGACAGCCACACCACCCTGGCACGCGGCCGCGTCCGCATCGGCGGACTGCTTGCCCGACACCGGGCCCAGTCCCGTATGCCGCGCCTCGCCTGGCTGTTCTTCGCCTACCCGGTCATTCCGGCCGGGTTCATCACCCGACGCCTCCAGATCACCAATCAAGGCACCGATTGGCTCCTGCAAGAACTCATTCGAGAAGAAATCGTCACGGAGGTCACCGGAAAGTCGAGGAACCGCGCATACAGGCTGATATAGGAGCATACTGGATTTAAGATAGGTCATAAAGCCCTAATAGGGTATTTTGCCCGGCTATATTGCCCTAGTTAGGTAGGAATTTTCTATTTCAGATTAGATTAACTATGGCAAATCTCAATTTTTGCGGGTTTGATCCAAAAATTGTGGAGAATCTTATTGATATGCCCCAGAACAGTTCTACAATTACTATCGTTCGGAGGCCTTCAGACAGCCTTCGGCGAGTGAGCGAAGGGAAATCCACGAGAAGTGGAAAACCACGCTTTCAGGACAGGTGACAGCTTGGTGTGGCCCGAGCGTCCCGTCAGCCTCATCCCGGCATAGTCAGCAGAAAAGAGGGCTCGCGTAGTCAGAGGATACCGGCATGTCCGAATGGGCTCGGTTGAATTGGCGTGATCCTAGTCACCCCTGGGGGTGACGCCCGCCCCTTCCCGCGCACCTAACTTTGACAAAGGGAGATCCGAGGGTTGATTTTGACGATTTCGATAACGGTAGAGGTGCTGCCGTCCTGGACATCCGCCGCCGCGGTGGGTACGTCTCGGGGCGGCCGAACCAATACCTTGTCGAAGACGCGCTCCGGGGAAGGCGGGTGACCGATGGTCGTCGATCGCCGAACCTTCGATGTTCAGGTCGACCAGGTCTATAGAGCCTCGACCGGAGAAATCGACTGGCCGACGGCGCTGCGTTCCATCGCCACCGCCTTTGATGCCTCCGTGGCGACACTCGTCCTCGAGCGTTGCGAGCCGTTACAGGTTCGGCTGCCGTCCACCGTGGTTGCGCCCGAGCCGGTGGCCGTACATCTCTCCGCCGATCTCGGCGACCTCGCGGATCTCTATTACAGTCACTTCCATCGGCTGGACCCCTTCCGCCCCAACCAACCGACCACCTTTGCGCCGTCGATCCTGCAACTTCATGAGGTCTGCGACCCGCAGAACTTTGCCCGCAGCGAGTATTATCGGGACTTCGCCCGCCGAGCCGACTCCTTCCATCTCACCCGCTTTGCGGCACGATTTGACGCCAAGCTGCAGATCAAGATAGCCCTGAACCGCAGCGAATCCGGAGTGCCGCTGAATGCCATCGAGCTGGCGCAGTTCGACGCGCTGACCACCCACATCGTGCGAGCCCTCAAGGTGGAGCGCCATATCACCCAGATGGGCGCCACCATGGATGCGGCCTTCGATGCCCTGGAACAGATCGGACGCGCAGCTCTGCTGATCGACCGCGCTGGGCGTGTGGTGCGTATGAACGCCCTCGCGGAAGCAATCTGTGCGCCGGGCGATGGACTGGCCATCCGCAATCAGCGTTTGATCATCGACGCGCCGCGCGGCCAGCAACAGTTCCGTCAGGCGCTCGTCAATCACCTCGGTGAAAACACCACAGCGGCTCCGAACGAGCGGATGATCATCGCGGTCGAACGTCCATCCGGCGGGCGGCCATACCTGATGGAGGTGACCCCCTTCGAGTTCGAGAGCTATTGGAACACCGGCGTCGCCGCGACAGCCCTTGTCATCATCAGGGATCCGGACGCCATACAGAGGCCGAAGACCATGCTGGACTGGGGCAGCGCACTCGGCCTGACCCGCAGCGAATGGCGCGTCGCTCGCACCCTCGTCGTCAGCCGCGACGAAGTGGAAGTCGCCGAGGCGCTCGGTATCAGCCTGAATACCGTAAAGACTCACCGCAAGCGCATATATGCCAAGCTAGGCATCCACCGCAGGGCGGAGCTCAGCGCCCTACTCCCCGGAGCCGGCTGAGAAATCCTGGTACAGCCTGCCAGGCTATCCGAGTGCCGCTTCGGGCGGCGTGGTGCGGGCAAAGAAAAACGCCACTGACTCATAGAGTCGGCGGCGTTTTTGGTTTGGTTGCGGGGGCAGGATTTGAACCTGCGACCTTCAGGTTATGAGATAGGCTAAACCGACTTCCCCCACATACGACCACCTACGCCGGACATGCCGTAACATGCTGTATTTGCTTG
>JBHJOA010000051.1:0-3987 GCA_050330205.1 Kiloniellaceae bacterium | reverse complement strand
CGAACTTCATCTGGCGCCTTTCCGTGTCCGGGGCGCCCCAGTTGAAGCCGAAGGAGGCGCCCTCCCAGGAGCCGTAGCTGGGGTTGGGGAGCATGATCCAGTCGCGGCCCCAGCGCTCGGCGTGGTCGCGAGCGGAAAACGCAGGGTGACTGCAATCCGAAGTTGGGCCTACCATCCCGGATGGCAGATGACTGGATACCACAAATTGTAGCAACTCTGGCCGGCGTCGGAGTCGGCGGATTGGTGACGTATGGTGTTCTTAGAAAGCTGGAAGGCGAGCGCCGGGTCCGGGAGAGGGAGGAGCTTGTTGTCACCCTCTACCACGAAGTGGCTGATCGAGCAGCCAGGTGTCTGAACGACTATCTGGTTCCCTGGCAGAAGTACGAACGTGGTCTTCCTCCCGACGAGACGATGAATGGTGCGAGGGCAGGGAAGTTCCGCCCCACGGATCCAGTCGTCTATCCTTTGGTTGCCGGACGCCTCGGAACGGCTGGGCGAGAAGTTATTGGGCCGGTAGTTCAGTTCTATTTCGCCCTGGACGCGGTGAGGCGCGAGGTTGACGGAGTGGTGGCTGATTACCCTGACCTCGATGTTTTACCTGAAGATCGAGCACGTCTTGTTGCGCTTCGCCTGCGACAGACACTAAACCCTGCACTGAGATGCTTGAAAATACTGGGTGTATCCGACTGGCGGTCAATCGACAGCTTGGCGGTTGTTCCCTATCCGCACATCACTCAGAACTACAGCGAGCTTCGCGAGGGACTGCGGGACAAGCGGCCTTCGTAGCAGTTCATGAACTCTGTGAAGCGAATTGAGCAATGGGCACTTTGGACGAGATTAAGGCTGCCTTGAACAAGGTAGCAGCAGAGCACGCCGGCGGTCCCGGACTCTATGACAACGAATGGACGCGGCGGATCAAGGAAGAGCTTGGTGCGCTCGGAAAGAGCAAGGGGTACTACACTTACGGCCTCAAGAACTCTCCGCACTGCCACGACGGAGAGTTCATGTTCGACCTTTGCTGGCTCGACTACGGGGAGGAGGATAAGTGGCTGAAACAAGTTCCTCTTGTCCTGGAGTCAGAGTGGCTCCGGCCCGGCGATGTTGACGATGATTTCCAGAAACTACTGATTGCCCGGGCTGGTTTGCGAGTCATGGTGTTCGGGGCAAAGACGAGAGAGGAGTTCTCGAGCACCGTTGACCGCTTGCGCCGCTGGGTCAACGAGTTCGAGGCCACCGTTTCTAGCGACCAATTCCTGCTCTGTGGTTGGTGTAGCGATACATCTAGCTTTCGATATGCGGAGATCGTTTGAGGGGCTCTTCATTAGCCCGTAAGAGGCTGTGAACCGCGTCTCGGGGGTTCGAGTCCCTACGCCGCTACCAATGAAAACAAGGCCTTGGCGCGACCGCGCCAGGGCCTTGATTGCGTTTTGGGGGCGGGCTCCTGCCTGTCGCGGACGGTCGATGGAGGTTGGCTCCGGCGTGTCCGTGCGGCGATACTGAATCCTATGCCCGGACGGGCGGGCGGAGGTTCCGGAATGCAGGCCATGCAAATCATTGCGGTAGCGGGCTCGGCGCTGGCCGCTGCGGTGCTGGGTGCGGCGTTGCCGGGCGCCGCCGGCACGCGTCCGGCCGGGGCCGCGGCCGGCTGTGCCGCGCCGCCGCAGGCGGCCTTCGTCGCGGTCGAGCTTGTCGCGCCGGAGGTCAAGGTCGACCGGGCGCTGTCGCGGCGGGAGCTGGCGAAGGAATACGGCCATGGGCACGCCGCGGGCAGCATCGTCTTCGGGCTGACGGCGGGGCGGGTGAAGTCGGAGCTGGCCGTTCACAGCCTGACGCAGCAGCGCGCCGACGGCGTCTTCTGCGGCTGGCCGGCACGCCTGGCCGCGACGGTGGCCTACGACGGCCCCATCGCCGTCCACCTGGTGCGCGACCTGCGCCCCGGCAGCTGCCAGCACGAGGCGGTGCTGGACCACGAGATGGAACACGTCGCCGTCTTCAGGGAGGCGCTGCCGGTCTACGAGGCGGAACTGACGAAGGCGCTGGAAGCGGCCCTCGCCGACGGCAGGTTCCCGGTCACCGGGCGCGACCGCGGCAAGGTCCAGGCCGAGACCGGCAAGCGCTTCGAGGCCGCGTTCGAGGGCGCCGTGGCCGCCGCCGAGGCCGAACGGCACCGCCGCAACGCCCGCCTCGACACGCCGCAGAGCTACCAGCGCACGCGGGACCGCTGCCGCTCCTGGTGAGCGGCGGCCCTGGCCGGGGGCCGGGGCAGAGGTCCGGCCGCCGTCGTTGGCTCCATAGGGCCGGGGCATCTGGCCCTTGGGCCGGCAGGGGCGGCTGTCGTATACCGGCCCCCTGGCCGGGCTGTCCCCGGCGGCTCCGGCGCGTGGAAAAGGGATCTCCAGCATGAAAATGACGACCGAAGAGGCCTTCGTGAAGGTCCTGCAGATGCACGGCATCGAGCACGGCTTCGGGATCATCGGCTCGGCCTTCATGCCGATCTCCGACCTCTTTCCGGCCGCCGGAATCACCTTCTGGGACGTCGCCCACGAGACCAACGGCGGCCTCATCTGCGACGGCTACACCCGCGCCAGCGGCAAGATGGCCATGGCGATCGCCCAGAACGGCCCCGGCGTCACCGGCTTCGTCACCGCCGTCAAGACGGCCTACTGGAACCACACGCCGATGCTGCTGGTGACCCCGCAGGCCGCCAACAAGACCATCGGCCAGGGCGGCTTCCAGGAGGTCGACCAGATGCCGATGTTCCGCGAGATGGTCTGCTACCAGGAGGAAGTGCGCGACGCCTCGCGCATCGCCGAGGTGCTGAACCGGGTGATCGAGAAGGCCTGGCGCGGCTCGGCGCCGGCGCAGATCAACGTGCCGCGCGACTACTGGACCCAGGTCATCGACATCGAGCTGCCGCAGCGGGTGTCCTTCGAGCGCCCGGCCGGCGGCCGCGCGGCCATCGCCGAGGCGGCGCGCCTGCTCTCCAAGGCGAAGTTCCCGGTGATCCTGAACGGCGCCGGCGTGGTGATCGGCGGCGCCATCGGCGCCTCCCAGGCGCTGGCCGAGCGCCTCGACGCGCCGGTGTGCTGCGGCTACCAGCACAACGACGCCTTCCCGGGCTCGCATCCGCTGTTCGCCGGGCCGCTCGGCTACAACGGCTCCAAGGCGGCCATGGAGCTGATCGCCAAGGCCGACGTGGTGCTGGCGCTGGGCACCCGGCTCAACCCCTTCTCGACGCTGCCCGGCTACGGCATCGACTACTGGCCGAAGGAAGCGGCGATCATCCAGGTCGACATCAACGCCGACCGCATCGGCCTCACCAAGAAGGTCGGTGTCGGCATCCAGGGCGATGCGAAGCTGGTCGCCGAGCAGATCCTGGAACTGCTCTCGCCGACCGCCGGCGACGACGGCCGCCAGGCGCGCCGCGAGCTGATCGCCGAGACCAAGTCGCGCTGGCTGCAGGCGCTGTCCTCCATGGACCACGAGGACGACGATCCCGGCACCACCTGGAACGAGCGCGCGCGCAACCGCGAGCCCGAGCGCATGTCGCCGCGCATGGCCTGGCGCGCCATCCAGGCGGCGCTGCCGCGCGAGGCCATCATCTCCTCCGACATCGGCAACAACTGCGCCATCGGCAATGCCTATCCGACCTTCGAGGAAGGCCGCAAGTACCTGGCGCCGGGGCTGTTCGGGCCCTGCGGCTACGGCTTTCCCTCGATCCTCGGCGCCAAGATCGGCTGCCCCGACGTGCCGGTGGTGGGCTTCGCCGGCGACGGCGCCTTCGGCATCTCGATGAACGAGATGACCTCCTGCGGGCGCGCGCCCTGGCCGGCCATCACCATGGTGATCTTCCGCAACTACCAGTGGGGCGCCGAGAAGCGCAACACCACGCTGTGGTACGACGACAACTTCATCGGCACCGAGCTGAACCTCGACGTGCAGTACGCCAAGATCGCCGAGGCCTGCGGCCTGAAGGGCGTGCAGGTC
>JBHJOA010000050.1:0-3812 GCA_050330205.1 Kiloniellaceae bacterium | reverse complement strand
CGGCATCTCCGTAACTGGCCCCTCGGTCCGCATGACCGACGAGCGGCTCGGCGAATTCGGACCCCTGGTCAAGCGCGCCGCGGCGGAGATGACCCGTTCCAACGGCGGCCGCGACCCGGCGTCACCCTCTCGCTGATTTGTTTTTGCCGGGGCCGCCCGGCCCTTGCGCCGGATACCGCTTGGCCCGATAAGTCTGCCTTGATCCCACCCGAGGGCAGGCATCCGCCGGCCCGGCCACGCGAAAGGATGCCCGTCATGGGCTTTGTCATTCCGCAACCCCAGCAACCCTTCCTTCCTGTCGAGGGATCGAAAGATACCTTTCCCATCCACCGCATCTACTGCGTCGGCCGGAATTATGCCGAGCACGCCATCGAGATGGGCCACGACCCCGACAAGGAGCCGCCCTTCTTCTTCCAGAAGAACCCCGACAACGTGCTTGTCGGCCGGGATTTCCCTTATCCGCCTGCCTCGAAGGACGTACATCACGAGATCGAGATGGTGGTGGCCCTCAAGTCCGGGGGGAAAGACATCCCCATCGCTCGCGCGCTCGATCACGTTTACGGCTACGGTGCAGGCGTGGACATGACCCGGCGCGACCTGCAGGGCGAGGCCAAGAAGACCGGCCGCCCCTGGGAAGTGGGCAAGGCCTTCGAGCACTCCGCCCCCTGCAGCGAGCTGGTCCCGGCCAGCGAGATCGGCCATCCCGACAGGGGTGCCATCTGGCTGAAGGTCAACGGCAAGACCCGTCAGGAGGGCAACCTCGATCAGATGATCTGGAAGGTGCCGGAGATGATCTCCTACCTCTCCGGCCTGTTCGAGCTCGCGCCCGGCGACGTCATCCTCTCCGGCACGCCCTCCGGAGTCTCGGCGGTCAGCCGCGGCGACGTCCTGCACGGCCATGTCGAGGGCGTCGGAGACCTCCACACCAAGGTCGTCTGAGTCAAAAGCCAGCGTAACATGATACCGCCGCCGTCCCACTGGGGCGGCGGCGGTTTCGCTTTCAGTCGTCAGCCCCGCGCAGGATGTCGAGATCACAGCCGTGCTCGGCCTGGAGCACGTGGTCGCGCCACAGCCGCCGCCAGCCGCGGTCGGCGCCGACGCCGGGGGGCGGGGCAAAGGCCGCGCGGCGCCGTGCCAGTTCTTCCTCACCGACCAGCAGGTCAAGGCGGCGCTCTTTAACCGAAAGGCGGATGCGGTCGCCGTCGCGCGCCAAGCCGAGCGGGCTGCCCAGCGCCGACTCCGGCGACACATGCAGGACAATGGTGCCGAAGGCGGTTCCGCTCATGCGGGCGTCCGAGATGCGCACCATGTCCTTCACCCCTGCGCGGGCGAGCTTCGCCGGAATCGGCAGATAGCCGGCCTCCGGCATGCCGGCGGCCAGCGGCCCGGCGTTCTGCAGGACCAGGAAGTCGTCGGGAGTCACGTCGAGGTTTGGATCGTCGACGCGCCGCGACAGGTCCTCGAGCGAGGTGAAAACCACCGCGCGCCCCTCGCGCTCGAAAAGCTCCGGTGACGCCGCTGCACGTTTAAGAATGGCGCCGTTGGGCGCCAGCGTGCCCCTGAGCGCGACCAGCCCGCCCTGCGGCGAGATCGGATCCTCGGGTGGGCGGACGACCGTAGAATCGATCCAAGAGTCGCTCTCCTCGATCACCGCGCCGAGGGTCTTGCCGGTGACCGTGGAGACGTCGAGGTTCAGACGGTCGCGCAGGACGCGCAGAATGGCCGGCGCGCCACCAGCGGCATGCAGGTCCTCCATGTAGTGCGCCCCTGTCGGCTTCAGGTCGACCAGAACCGGCGTCTCGTCGCTGAGGCGGTTCAGCAGGTCCAGGTCGAGCCCGAACCCCAGCCTGCCGAGGATGGCGGCCAGATGCACGACCGCATTGGTAGAGCCGCTGATCGCCAGCAGCACACGCAGGGCGTTCTCGACCGAACCCTCGGTGACGATGCGCTCGAAGGTAAGCCCGCTTCCGACCAGCTGCGCCGCGCGCATGCCGCTGGCCTCCGCCTGGCGCAGGCGGTCGGCGTGCACGGCCGGGATCGCCGCACCGCCCGGGAGCATCAGGCCCATTGCCTCGCAGAGGATCGCCATGGTGCTGGCGGTGCCCATCACGGCGCAGGTTCCTTGTGTGGTCGCGAGACTGCCCTCGATCTCGCCGATCTCATCGTCGCGAAGCCGCCCGGCGCGATATTGCGCCCAGAAGCGCCGGCAGTCCGTGCAGGCGCCAAGCCGCTCGCCGCGATAGCGCCCGGTGGACATCGGTCCGGTGGCCAGCACGACGGCCGGCTTTCCGGCCGAGATCGCCCCCATCACCAGCGCCGGCAGCGTCTTGTCGCAGCCGCCGACCAGCACCACCGCATCCATCGGCTGGGCGCGCACCATCTCCTCCACATCCATGGCCATCAGGTTGCGGTAGAGCAGGCTGGTCGGATGGAGAAAGACCTCGCCGAGGGAAGTTACCGGGAAGTCGAGCGGCAGCGCGCCGCCGGCCAGGGCGCCGCGCTTCACCGCGGCAATCAGTTCCGGAACGCCGCGATGGCAGTTGTTGAAGCCGCTGGCGGTCCAGGTGATGCCGACGATGGGCCGGTTCAGCATTTCGTCGGAATAGCCCATGGAGCGCGCGAAGGAGCGCCTGAGATAGGCCGCGAAGCCGGGGTCGCCGTAGTCGGTGAGGCCGTTCAGCAGCCCGCGCTTCTTGTCGTCAGCCATGGCCCCTCTCTTATTCCGATCGATCCGGCCGCTTTCAGGCCGCCCGCCGGCCCTCCTCCGCCCGCCGCCGGCGGTCCAGCGCCGCTTCGACGACCTCCGGGCCGGCGTCCGGCCTGTGCGCCTCCTCGGCGAGATGGCGGCGCCAGGCGCGTGCCCCGGGCAGGCCGTTGAAGAGGCCCAGCATGTGGCGGGTGATCGACTTCAGCGGCACGCCCTCGCTCAGGCGGCGCTCCACGTAGGGCAGGAAGTCGGCGATGACCTCCTCGCGCGACTTCGGTGCGGTGGCCTCGCCGAAGATGCGTTTGTCCGCCTCGGCGAGGACATAGGGCGTTTGGTAGGCGGCCCGGCCGATCATCACGCCGTCAACCTTCTCCAGGTGCGCCTCCGCCTCCTCGAGGGAGAGCACGCCGCCGTTAAGGACGATCTCGAGGTTAGGGAAGTCGCGCTTCAGGTCGTAGACCGTTTCGTAGCGCAGCGGCGGCACCTCGCGGTTCTCCTTCGGCGACAGCCCGCTGAGCCAGGCCTTGCGGGCATGAATGGCGAAAGAGCGGCAGCCGGCGGCGGCAATGCGCGCCACGAAGGCCTGAAGGGCGTCGTAGGAATCGGTCTCGTCGACGCCGATGCGGGTCTTCACGGTGACCGGGATGTCCACTGCCGCGATCATCGCTTCGACGCCCTCGGCCACCAGTTCCGGCTCGGTCATCAGGCAGGCGCCGAAGCGGCCGCGCTGCACCCGGTCGCTGGGGCAGCCGAGGTTCAGGTTGATCTCGTCGTAGCCGCGCGCCGCCCCCGCCCGCGCCGCGGCGGCCAGCTCGGCAGGCTCCGAGCCGCCGAGCTGCAGCGCCACCGGGTGCTCGCCGTCGTCGAAATCGAGCAGGCGGTCGCGGTCGCCGTGCAGGATCGCCCCCGTGGTCACCATCTCCGTATAGAGCAGCGTCCGCCTGGTGAGCGCGCGCAGGAAGGCGCGCTCGTGGCGGTCGGTCCAGTCCATCATGGGGGCGACGGAGAGCCTGCGGGATAGGGCGGTCATGGCCCTTGTCTACTATGCCACCGGCCCCAGGCAAAGCCCTCGGGGTCGCCAGGGGCGGCCCACGGCGAGCCCAGG
>JBHJOA010000049.1:0-49882 GCA_050330205.1 Kiloniellaceae bacterium | reverse complement strand
CGCGAGGCGGGGCTGACGGCGGTGGCGGACAGCAAGGGCTTCAAGACCCGCCAGACCACCGTCGAGCTGCACGGGCAATGCGCCGACTGCGCGGATGAGGCGGAGGGGTGAGGCGGGCGGGCCCGCTTCAAGGATCCCTCGGGCGAGAATTAACCTAACCGCATCAACGGGTTGCCGGGATTCTTTAGAAACCTGTGGGATTCGGCACAGCCGCTGCGGCGGCGCCTCCCTATGTTATCCGGCAGGACAACAGAGCCACCGCGGCCCAGCCCCCGTCCAGCGCGCCGGCCGGGCCCACCCAGAGGGAAGAGACGATCATGTCCAGCGATATGAACGAGACGCCCACGGGAGTAACGGTCGACCATGTGCTTGCCGGCCTCGTGGTTTGGGCCGTGCTGATGGTGGTCTACGCCCTCCTGTAAGGTGACAACGCCGCCGCCCGGGCGAGGGGTCACCCGGGCCGGCCATCCTGCCGCCGCCGTTCCGTCCCCTCCCATCCCAGCCGCAACTCGACAGACCTGCACTCAACTCCAAACCGCTGTGGCGCGCCTGGCCGCGCAAGCGGATGGACGCCTCGTCCTTCGAGACGGGCCTGCCGGCCCTCCTCAGGATGAGGCTTGAGACTCAGGGCGGCCATCTCCCGGCTGTTTCCGCGGCAACAAGGTCCTCGTCCTTCGAGACGGGCCTGCCGGCCCTCCTCTGGATGAGGCTTGAGTTTCAGGGCGGCGATCTCCCGGCTCTTTCCGCGGCAACAAGGTCCTCATCCTTCGAGACGGGCCCGATGGCCCTCTTCAGGGTGAGGCTTGAACTGCGGGGCGGCAATTTCCCGGATGTTTCCACTTCAAGAAGGTCCTCATCCTGAGGAGCCTCGCGCCGCGAGGCGTCTCGAAGGACGAGGACCGTGCGGCCGCCCCCGGGCCGCCCCCGGGCCACCGTCGGCGACGCCGGGGCCGCGCGGCCAGGCGGCGGGTTGCGCGTGGCGGACATAACGGGGGAGTATGGCCCCGCCGGGACCGGGTCTCCGGGACCGGGTCTCCGGGACTGGGACGCCGGGGCCGGCACGCCGGAATCGCGAAACTGGAATCGGGAAACCGCGACGGGGAATCCGCGTCTTTCCCGCAGAGGAGAGGCAGTGCACATGACGGAGCAACGCATCGTCACCGACGTGGTCATCGTCGGCGCCGGCCCGGTGGGGCTCTTCGCGACCTTCGAGCTGGGGCTGCTGGGCCTCAAGTCGCATGTCGTCGACATCCTCGACAAGCCGGGCGGCCAGTGCGCCGAGCTCTACCCGGAAAAGCCGATCTACGACATCCCCGCGGTGCCCGCGTGCACCGGCAGCGAACTCGTGGAACGCCTGCTGAAGCAGGTGGAGCCCTTCGAGCCGCGACTCCATCTCCAACAGATGGCCGAAAAGCTGCAGAAGCTCGACAGCGGCAACTGGCTGCTGACCACCGACCTTGGCCTGGAACTGGAGGCGCCGGTCATCGTGGTGGCCGCCGGCGGCGGCAGCTTCGTGCCCAAGAAGCCGCCGATCCCCGGCATCGAGGACTACGAAGGCGATTCCGTCCACTACGCCGTGCGCAAAATCGAGACCTTTCGCGGCCGCCACCTGGTGATCGCCGGCGGCGGCGATTCGGCGCTCGACTGGACCCTCAACCTGCAGCCGGTGGCGGCCAGCGTGACCCTGGTGCACCGCCGCCCCGACTTCCGCGCCGCGCCGGACTCGGTCGAGAAGATGCGCGCGCTCGCCGAGGCGGGGAAGGTCAATTTCGTCGTCGCCCAGATCACCGGCCTGGAGGGCGCGGGCGGCCGCCTCGCCGGCGTCAGGATGAAGCCGCCGGAGGCGGAGGAAACCGTCGTGCCCTGCGATACCCTGCTGCCGTTCTTCGGGCTCACCATGAAGCTGGGACCGATCGCCGACTTCGGCCTGGACCTGCACGAGAATCACATCGCCGTGGATACCGAGAAGTTCGAGTCCTCGGTGCCGGGCATCTTCGCCATCGGCGACATTGCCACCTATCCCGGCAAGCTGAAGCTGATTCTCTCCGGCTTCCACGAGGCGGCGCTGATGGCGCAGCAGGCCTTCCGCTACGTCCACCCGGACAGGAAGCTGCGCTTCCAGCACACCACCAGCTCGAAGGAACTGCAGCAGCGCCTGCAGGTGGCGTGAAGCAGCGGCCGCGCCGCCGCCTGGACCGCCCCGGCCGCGGAACCGCTTTCGTCATATAGGGTCTAGCCCGGGCGCCCCTGGTCCGTTATGACAGGGCGTCTTTCGCATGACGTCCTGCCGTCGGGGAGAGCTGCTCTTGCTGGAAACCCTGCTACAGCGCAATCGCGACTGGGCGGCCGAGCGGGTCGCGCAGGATCCCGGTTACTTCAAGCGCCTGGCCGAGATTCAACGGCCGCGCTATTTCTGGATCGGCTGCTCCGACAGCCGCGTGCCGGCCAACGTCATCGCCGGCCTGGAGCCGGGCGAGGTCTTCGTCCACCGCAACGTCGCCAACCTGGTCAATCCCGGCGACCTCAACTGCCTCTCGGTGCTGCAGTTCGCCGTGGAATCGCTGCAGGTGCGCGAGATCATCGTCACCGGCCACTACGGCTGTGGCGGCATCCAGGCGGCGGTGGACGGCGAGCGCCACGGCCTGATCGACCACTGGCTGCAGCCGATCCGCGATACCGCGGCGCGCTGCGCGTCGGAACTGGACCACCTGGAAGACCACCACCGGCGTCTCGACCGGCTCTGCGAGCTGAACGTCGTCGACCAGGTCAAGCGCGTCGCCGAGACGCCGATCGTGCAGGACGCCTGGCGCCGCGGGCAGCCGCTGCTGGTGCACGGGCTGGTCTACGGCCTCAGCGACGGCCGCCTGCGCAATCTCGGCTGCACCCTGGCCGGACTGCAGGGCCGCTGACGCCGCAGAGAGACACCATCCAGGAAAACGCGGGCGGACGGAGGAAGCTGTGAAGGTAGGCACATTTCGTGTGGACGGCGAACGCCGCGTCGGCCAGCTCGACGAGGCGGCCGGCCACGTCAGGCCCTTCGCGCTGGAGCGTGCGGCGGCCGAGCGCGGCGTCGAGGCGCTGGCCAGGCTGGCGGCGGAGGGCCTGCCGCTGCCGGAGCTGGGCGATCCCGTCGCGCTCTCCGACATCGTGCTGGAGGCGCCGATCCCGCGGCCGCGCCGCAACATCTTCTGCGTCGGCAAGAACTACCACGACCACGCCCAGGAGTTCGCCTCCTCCGGCTTCGATTCCTCGGCGGCGGCCGGGGCGGTGCCGAAGGTGCCGATCGTCTTCTCCAAGGTGCCGGAATCGGTGATCGCCGCCGGCGAGCCCATCGTCATGGACTCCGCCGTCGACGCCGCGGTCGACTACGAGGTCGAACTGACCGTCATCATCGGCAAGGGCGGGCGCGGCATCAAGAAGGCCGCGGCGCTGGACCACGTCTGGGGCTACACCATCGTCAACGACGTGACCGCGCGCGACCTGCAGGGCCGCCACAGCCAGTGGCTGATCGGCAAGTCGCAGGACACCTTCTGCCCGATGGGCCCCTGGGCCGTCACCGCCGAAGAGATCGACCTCGCCGACACCCCGGTCAGGACCTTCGTGAACGGCGAGCTGCGCCAGGACTCCAACACCGGGCTGCTGATCTTCGACGTGCCGACCATCATCGAGACGCTGTCGGCCGGCATCACCCTCTTGCCCGGCGACGTCATCGCCACCGGCACCCCGGCCGGCGTCGGCATCGGCTTCAAGCCGCCGCGCTACCTCGGCCACGGCGACGCCGTGCGCTGCGAGATCGGCGGCATCGGCGCCCTGGAGAACCGCCTCGTCGACCGCGCCCGCGAGGCGGCTGCGGCGGATTGAGGGGGACGTCTCAGCCGGGAAGGCGGGCCTCGACCACCAGCGGCAGGTGGTCGGAGGCCTTGACGGCGATCTCCTCGCGGAAGACCTCGGCCTTGGCGAGCTCCCACTCGGCGGAGAGGTAGGCGCGGTCGAGGCTCAGCATCGGCGTGCGGACGGGATAGGTCGGCAGGCGCACGGCGGTGGGGAAGCGCCCGGCGAGGACCTCCGAGGCGCGGGTCCTGGGCCGCAGCATGTTGAAGTCCCCCAGCAGGACCGAGGGCGGCGGCGGGCCGTTGCCGGTGGCCATGGCGTCGATCAGGCGCTGCGCCTGGCGCTCGCGTTCCCAGGTGGCGAGGCCCAGGTGCAGCGACACCGCCCAGATCGGCGTCGTCGGGGTCTCCAGCTCCACCAGGATCGCGGCGCGCGGCACGTGGCCCATGATCTTGAGGTCGATCCACCGCGTGTCGCGCACCGGAAGCCGGCTGAGGATCGCGTTGCCGAAGCGCGAGCGCAGGGGGTCGCGCACCAGCCCCTCCACGACGTGGTAGCCGGTGTTCTCGCGCAGGTGCCTGAAGACATCGACCCTGTTGTGGCTCTGGCGATGCCAGCCGACCTCCTGAAGCCCGATGACGTCGGCGTCGATCGCCGACAGCACCGAGAGGGTGCGGTCGAGGTCGAAGCGGCCGTCGGTGCCGATGCCGTAGTGGATGTTCCAGGTCGCCAGCTTCAGGCCTGGATTGCGCCGTTTCCTGCGGTCACGCATTCAACCAGTGGGTCCCTGTCGTCCCGGTCGCATCGAAGTCGTCAACGCCGGCGGCGACGTCCGGCCGCGAAGAAGACCGGCCGGGCTGCCGGCGGCCGCGGGCGCACAGAAGACAGCAATCGGGTTTAAATATCCTTGCACAGCCTGAGGGCGTCGTAGATGGCGGCATGGACGTTGCGGCCGGCGACGGCGTCGCCGATGCGGTAGAGGCGGAAGCGGCCCTCGGGATTCCTGACCGTTTCCTGCGGCCGGCCGGCGATCATCGCCGCGTAGTCGACGGCGCCGAGGTTGGCGCTCATGGGCTTCAGCTCGAAGTAGAGGTCGTCGAGCGGCAGGGTGCCGTGCTCGACCACCAGCTGGTCGACCTCGCGGGTCTCCCGGCACTCGGAGTAGTCCGATCCCAGGGTCACCGCGATGCGGTTGCCGGCGCGCTCGGCCGCGACCACGCGCCGGTTGATGGTGATGCGCGTGCCGTGCCGGTCGAAGCAGCGGGCATAGGCCTGGTGGTTGAGGCCGCCGACGTCGGCGGCGAAGAAGCGCTCCGGCGTGACGATCTCCAGCGCCGCGCCGCGCTCGGCGATTGTCTCGGCGGCGGCGAGGCCCGGATGGGCGGCGTTGTCGTCGTAGAGCAGCACGTTCTCGCCGATGGGCGCGTCGCCGGAGAGAATGTCCCAGGAGCTCACCGCCAGTCCGGCGCCGGCGAAGATCTCGGTGTTGGGCAGGCCGCCGGTGGCGACGATCACCACCTCCGGCACCTCGGCCAGCACCTCCCCGGCACCGACAAAGCTATTGAAGCGCAGGGCGACCCCGGCTTCCTCGCAGCGCGCGACGCGCCAGTCGACGATGCCGATGAGCTCGCGCCGGCGCGGCACCCGCGCGGCGAGGCGAAGCTGCCCGCCCGGCTGATCGGCGGCCTCGAACAGCACCACCTCGTGGCCGCGGGCCGAGAGCACGCGGGCGGCCTCCAGGCCGGCCGGCCCGGCGCCCACCACCACCGCGCGCCGGCGCGCCTTGGCCGGGCGCAGCACGTGCGGCATGGTCGCCTCGCGGCCGGTGGCGGGGTTGTGGATGCAGAGCGCCTCGTGGCCCTCGTAGAGCCGGTCGAGGCAGTAGGTGGCGCCGACGCAGGGGCGGATCTCCTGCTCGCGGCCGGCGGCGATCTTGTTGACGATGTGCGGGTCGGCGAGGTGCGCGCGGGTCATGCCGACCATGTCGAGCTTGCCCGCCGCCACGGCGTGGCGGGCGGTCGCCACGTCGGCGATGCGCGCGGCGTGGAAGACCGGGAACTTCGTCTCGGCGCGCACCTCGCCGCAGAAGTCGAGGTGCGGCGCCGAGGGCATGCCCTGGATCGGGATCACCCGGGACAGCGCCGCGTCGGTATCGATGTGGCCGCGGATGAGGTTGAGGAAGTCGATGCGGCCCGAGGCGACGAGGCGCCGCGCGATCTCGACGCCTTCGTCGCGCGTCAGTCCCTGCGCCCAGTCCTCGTCGGCGACCATGCGGACGCCGACGATGAAGTCGGGGCCGACCCGCGCGCGGATCGCCTCCAGCACCCGGAAGGTGAACTTCAGGCGGTTGTCGAGGCTGCCGCCCAGGTTGTCGTCGCGGCGGTTGGTGGCCGGCGACCAGAACTGGTCCAGGAGGTGGCCGTAGGCCTCCAGCTCGATGCCGTCGAGGCCGCCCTCCTTCATGCGTTCGGCGGCGTCGGCGTAGTCGGCGACGATGCGCTCAAGGTCCCAATCCTCGGCCGCCTTGGGGAAGGCGCGGTGGGCCGGCTCGCGGACCGGCGAGGGCGCCAGCACCGGCAGCCAGTCGGCCTTGTTCCAGTTGGTGCGCCGGCCGAGATGGGTGATCTGCATCATCACCGCGGCGCCGTGCTCGTGGCAGGCGTCGCTGAGATCTTTCAGCCAGGGCACGATCTCGTCCCGGTAAGCGTGCAGGTTGCCGAAGGCCTCGGGGCTGTCGCGCGAAACCACGGCGGAACCGGCGGTCATGGTGAGGGCGATGCCGCCTTTGGCTTTCTCCGCATGGTAGAGGCGGTAGCGCTCCTTGGGCAGGCCGTCCTCCGAATAGGCCGGCTCGTGGGCGGTGGAGAGGATGCGGTTGCGCAGCGTCAGGTGCCTGAGGCGGTAGGGCTGCAGCAGCGGATCGCCGGAAGCGGAGCCGGACGGGGAGCCCGGCGGGGAGGTTGTCATCGCGCACATGGGGCAAGTGTGCCGGGCCGGGAAGCCGCAGGCAACGGGTCACGGAAAATATGCCCGGAACCGGATGCCGGGCGCATGGGGATGTTCCCGGCCGCGGCCGCGTAATGCAACCAGAACCCCGAGGCAAGTTGCACCCCATCGAGACGAAGAGGTATCCCCCATGAAAACCACCACCAAGCTCGCGGTCGCTTTCGTCGCCGTCGCCGGTGTCGCCGGCGCGGCGATCGCCGCCCAGGCCGACAGCCGCTGGCATGGCCGTGACGGCGGCCACGCCCAGGCCATGCAGCAGGCCCACGGCGGCCACGGCATGCACCGCGGCGGCCACCACGGCCAGCGCCACGGCGGCGCTCGCGGCGGCGGCCAGCATTTCTTCAGTATGCTGGAGGCCTTCGATACCGACGGCGACGGCAAGCTGAGCCAGGAAGAGATCGACAATGCCCGCGCCGCCCGCTTCGGCAGCTTCGACGTCGACGGCGACCAGTCCCTCAGCCTGTCCGAATACGAGCAGCTCTGGCTCGACGCCATGCGCCAGCGGATGGTGCGGGCGTTCCAGCGCCTCGACGTCGACGGCGACGGCGCCGTGACCGCCGAGGAGTTCCAGAAGCCCTACGCAAGGGCGGTTCAGCGCATGGACCGCAACGGCGACGGCGTCATCGACCGCGGCGACTTCCAGCGCCGCAAGCGCGGCGGCAGCGACGACAACGGCTGACGCCTGACGCCTGACGAGAGAGATCGGCGAACGGGGCGCGGGGGAGCGGTACCCCCACTCCTATCCCTCGCGTTCCACTGCACCGCGGACCCGATGGCCCTGGTCCGCGGTGCAGGCTTATCAGGGCTCCTCCCGGGGATCCCGGCCCTGGTACATGGCGCGGATGTCGAGGGTCGAGCGTTTCCCGAGATGCCTGAAGTTCTCCTCCAGCCAGATGTCGGCGGCGCGCCAGCCGATGTCGAAGAGGTGTTCCAGGAAGGCCCACTCGGCGTTCATCTTGCTCGACGCGCCGAGCGGGTTGATCTCCGCCTCCGCCGCGATGCGGTGGACCAGGACATGCTTGTAGTGGTCGGGGCTCAACTTGCCTTCATCGAGCAGGCGCGACACGAAGTCGATGGCCCGGAACTCGCGCAGCAGGCTGGAGTTGAAGGTGATCTCGTTGACGCGGTTGAGGATTTCGCGAGCCGACTTCGGCGCGCCGCCGCGGGTGATGGGATTGATCTGGACCACGACGACGTCTTCGGAGCTGGTGCCGTCGAAGAGGGGGAACAGCGCCGGATTGCCCATGTAGCCGCCGTCCCAATAGGGCACGCCATCGATCTCAACGGCCTGGAACACGAACGGCAGGCAGGCCGAGGCCATCACCATGTCGGCGGTCAGTTCGTGGCGGTGGAACACCTTAACCCTGCCGGTTTCGACGTTGGTGGCCGATACGAAGATCTTCATCCGCTCGCAGGCGCGCACGCGTTCGAAATCCACCAGCTCCTCCAACAGGTCGCGCAGCGGATTGATATTCAGCGGATTGACCTCGTAAGGCGAGGCAATGCGCCCGAGCAGGTCGAAGAACAGGTAGGCGGGCGAGGTATCCAGGTTCCAGTTGCCCATGAACCTGTCGATGGGCGTGCGCCGGATCGGACTGCCCTTGGCCGCGGTGCTGACCCCTTTCCAGAAGCGACGCAGGCAGGCGCGCGCCGCCTCCGGGCCGCCGATCGTCACGCCCTCCGCCAGGGCGACGGCGTTCATGGCACCGGCGGAAGTGCCGCTGATCGCTTCGATTCGGATGCGCGTGTCGGCCAGCAGGCGGTCCAGCACGCCCCAGGTGAAGGCGCCGTGCGCCCCGCCGCCCTGCAGTGCCAGATTGACTGCCCGCTTGCCGTTGGCGGCCATAGCCTCAGGCCTCGATCACGAACCAGGTCGTCATGCCGGACGCCTGGTGCTCCAGCATGTGGCAGTGGATCATCCAGCGGCCGGGATTGTCGGCGACGAAGGCGATCCTGGCGTTCTCCTGCGGGTCCAGAAGCACGGTATCCTTCCAGGCGTCGTCGTTCGTCGCGGCGCCGTTGCGTTCCATGATCTTGAAGTGGTGGCCGTGCAGGTGAATGGCGTGCGGCCAGCGGGTGTCGTTCCGGATATCGACGGCGACCGTGCGGCCGAGGGCGGCGGTGAAGAGGGGCTCTTCGGTCATGCCGGCGACGCCGTTGAAGGACCACACCATGCCGGCGCCGACCAGGGTGCGGATGTCCTTCATCTCGCCCTCGTGCATGGCCTGGGCGAGAGTCCCCATGGCGCCGCCCTCCATGAGCAGCTCAACCGCGAGCGCATCGACCAGGTCGAGATCGGCGGCGAGCGGGTTGGCCGGCAGCGGCGGCGGCGGCTCCGCCAGGCGCCGGCTGCGCGCCAGCATCGCCGTGGGGTGATAGCTCAACCGTCCGGCCACCAGGCGCTGGTCGCGGCTGACCTCGGCGAGCGCCGCGCTGCTGCCCGGCTCGCCGGACAGGTGGACGAAGAGGTCGGCGCGCTCGCCCGGCGCCAGGCGAAGGTAGCCGTCGTCCAGTGTCCGCGGCGCGACCGGCTGGCCGTCGAGGGCGATCAGCCAGACCTCGTGGTCTTCCAGGCGCAGCTCCAGGACGCGGGCGTTGCAGGTGTTGCAGAGGCGCAGGCGCAGACGTTCGCCGCTGACCACCGGGATGTCCAGCAGGTCGTGGCCGTTCAGCGTCAGGGTGTTGCCGAGGCGCCCGGCGTGGCTCCAGTCCATCATGTGGCCGAAGGAGGCCTCGTCGATCTGGCCGTCGTCATCGAGGCGCCAGTCGTCGGCGACGATGGCGACATCCTGGTCGACGGCGTAGGGCAGCGCCTCGTCGACCACCAGCAGGCCGTAGAGGCCGCGCGCGACCTGCTCCCAGGAGCGGTCGTGGGGGTGGTACCAGAAGGTGCCGGCGTCGGGCACCGTGAAGCGGTAGTCGAAGCTCTCGCCGGGCTGGACCGCGTGCTGGGTGAGGTGCGGCACGCCGTCCATGGCGTTGTCGATGCGGATGCCGTGCCAGTGGAGGGTGGTCGGCTGCGGCAGGTTGTTCACCAGGCGGACATTGACCTCCTCGCCCTGGCGGACGCGCAGCAGCGGGCCGGGCGTCGTGCCGTCGTAGGCCCAGACCCGCGTCTTCGGTCGCCCCGCCTCCAAAAGCTGGGCCTCGCCGGGCGCGGCGGTCAGCAGGCGCGGCTCGGTGCTCTGGGCGGCAGCCGGCAGCCTCGGCAACGCCAGGCCGAAGGTGCTGAGGGCGAGGCCGCCTTGCAGCAGGCGGCGACGGGTGAATTGGCGGCGCGACGATCCGGGGGTGCGCAACGACATGGCGGGTCTCCGCAGGAACTGCTTCAGTATCTATGCGCTGCGCGGGGGGAAGCCAAGGGACGATGCCGGCGATACCGCCGAATTGATCGGGCCTCCATTCGCAATGCTATAGTTTCGCAAAGAGAAGGATTCGCAGCACCAGAGCGAACGGGAAACGGGGAAATGGGCTCAAGCGAGACCCGGCAGGACGCCGGGACATTCGACTATGTGATCGTGGGCGCTGGAACTGCCGGCTGCTGCCTCGCCAACCGGCTCTCGGCCGATCCCGACGTCACGGTCGCGTTGCTGGAGGCCGGCGGCAAGGACTCCTGGTTCTGGATTCACGTGCCGGTCGGCTATCTCTACACGCAGAACACGCCGCGCACCGACTGGTGCTACAGGACCGAGGCGGAGGCGGGGCTCAACGGGCGGGCGCTGGCCTACCCGCGCGGTCGCGTGCTGGGCGGCTCCTCCTCCATCAATGGCATGATCTACATGCGCGGCCAGGCGCGCGATTACGACCACTGGCGCCAGCTCGGCAACGCCGGCTGGAGCTGGGACGAGGTGCTGCCCTACTTCAAGCGCTCCGAGGACCACTACGCGGGTGGCGACGACCACCACGGCGCCGGCGGCGAATGGCGGGTCGAGCAACAGCGGCTGTCCTGGGATATCCTCGACGCCTTCCGCGCGGCGGCGGGCGAGTGCGGCATTCCGCCCACCGACGACTTCAATCGCGGCGACAACGAGGGCTGCGGCTACTTCCAGGTGAACCAGCGCCGCGGCGTGCGCTGGTCGGCCGCCAAGGCCTTCCTGCGGCCGGCGCTGCAGCGGCCGAACCTCACCGTGATAACCCATGCCCAGGCGGAGAAGCTGGTGCTCGACGGCAAGCGGGTGACGGGCGTCGATTTCCTGCAGGGCGACCAGGCCAAACGCATCCGCGCGCGCGGCGAGGTGATCCTCGCCGCCGGCTCGATCGGCTCGGTGCAGTTGCTGGAACTCTCCGGCATCGGCAACGCGGCGGTGCTGGGCGAGCACGGCATCACGGTGGCACACGATCTGCCCGGCGTCGGCGAGAACCTGCAGGACCACCTGCAGATGCGCATGATCTTCAAGGTCGAAGGTTGCGTGACGTTGAACCAGCGCGCCGCCACGTTGCTGGGCAAGGCCGGCATGGGGCTGGAGTACCTGCTGTTCCGCCGCGGTCCGCTCTCCATGGCGCCGAGCCAGCTCGGCGCCTTCACGAAGTCGGACCCGGCGCGCGAGACGCCGAACCTGCAGTACCACGTGCAGCCGCTCAGCCTCGACAAGTTCGGCGACCCGCTGCATGCCTTCCCCGCCATCACCGCCTCGGTCTGCAACCTGAGGCCGGAGAGCCGCGGCGCGATCCACATCCGCAGCGCCGACTTCCGCGACGCGCCGGCGATCCGGCCCGGCTACCTGAGCGCGCCGGCGGACCGCCAGGTGGCGGCCCAGGCGATCCGGCTGACCCGGCGCATCTGCGCCGCCCCGGCGCTGGCCCGCTTCCGGCCGCAGGAATACAGGCCGGGCGCCGAGGTCGACGGTGACGAGGCGCTGGCCAAGGCGGCCGGCGACATCGGCACCACCATCTTCCACCCGGTGGGCACCTGCCGGATGGGCGGCGACGCCGGCGCCGTGGTCGATGCCCGCCTGCGGGTTCACGGGCTGCAGGGCCTGCGCGTGGCCGACGCCTCGGTGATGCCGACCATCACCTCCGGCAACACCAACTCCCCCACCATCATGATCGCCGAGAAGGCCGCCGACATGATCCGCGAGGACCGCCGGGCGGGGTGAACAGCAAAGCTGCACGGGCATGGTGCGTCCTTCGAGACGCCCGCTCGGGCCAGCGGCCCGACCGGGCTCCTCAGGATGAGGTAAATATTTGATTGCAATAAGAAAATCCTCATGCTGAGGAGCCCCGCCAAGGAAAGTGGGGGCGTCTCGAAGCACGCGGGGCAGGTGTCCCGCTATTTGACCTCCGTCAAAGACGGGCCGGGCGCGGTGCCGTAGCTTCTGGCCATGACCAGTATTCCGATCCGCCTGGCCGAGGCCCAGGCGCCGCGCTACACCAGCTATCCGACGGCGCCGCACTTCCGTTCCGACGTGGCCGGCGGCGGCGTCGACTCCGCCCTCTACCGGCAATGGCTGGAGGCGCTGCCGGCGGAGACGCCGCTGTCGCTCTATCTTCACGTGCCGTACTGCCACCAGCTCTGCTGGTACTGCGGCTGCCATACCGCGGTGGCCAACGGCTATGGGCGCGTCGCCGCCTATGTCAGCCTGCTGCGGCGGGAGATCGCGCTGCTGGCAGGCGTTCTCGGAGCGGGGCGGCCGGTCACCGGGCTGCACTGGGGCGGCGGCACGCCCTCCATCCTCGACGCCGGGGACTTCGGCGACGTCATGGACCGGCTGCGCGAGGCTTTCGACGTCCGGCCGGGCGCCGAATTGGCCATCGAGATCGACCCGCGCCACCTGACCGAGGCAAAGGCCGCGGCACTGGCCGCCGCCGGCATCAACCGCGCCAGCCTCGGCGTGCAGGATTTCAATTCCCATGTGCAGGCGGCCATCAACCGCATCCAGCCCTTCGAGCAGACGGCGGCGGCGGCGCGGATGCTGCGCGCGGCCGGCATCGGCGCGCTGAACTTCGACCTCATGTACGGCCTGCCGCAGCAGAGCCTGGCCGACGTGAAGCGGACCGCCGCCCTGGCCGCCGGCCTCAAGCCCGACCGCGTCTCGGTGTTCGGCTACGCCCATGTGCCGTGGATGAAGAAGCACCAGCAGATGATCGACGATGCCGCCCTGCCGGGGGCGGAGGCGCGCCTCGCCCAGGCCGAGGCGGTCGAGCGCGTCCTCCTGGCGCGCGGCTACCGCGCCGTCGGCATGGACCACTTCGCGCTGCCGGACGACCCGCTGTTCCGCTGCGCCGACCAGGGGCGCCTGCGCCGCAACTTCCAGGGCTACACCACCGACCAGGCCGAGGTGCTGCTGGGGCTCGGCGTCTCCGCCATCGGCACCTTGCCGCAGGGCTACGCCCAGAACGACAAGGACCTCAAGAGCTATGCGGAGGCGCTGGGCGAGGGGCGCCTGCCGGTGGTGCGCGGCATCGCGCTCACCTCGGCGGACCGCCTGCGCCGCGACGTCATCCAGGCCCTGATGTGCGACTTCACCGTCGATCTGCGCGCCCAGGCCGTCGCCCACGGGCGTCCCGGCTATAACTTCTCCGGCGCGCTGGCACGCCTGCAGCCGCTGGTCGACGAGGGCCTGGTGACGGTCACGGGCTCCAGGCTGCGGGTCAGCGACGAGGGCAAGCGGGCGGTGCGCCTCATCGCCTCCTGCTTCGATGCCTATCTCGAACCAGGCGGCGCCGCGGGCGGGCGCTACAGCAAGGCGGTTTAGCGCTTTCTCCGGTCCGCCGAAGGCACTAAACCTGCCGCTGGAGACGGCAGGGAGACGAACCTATGCGCATTGTGGTGATGGCGGGCGACGGCATCGGCGAGGAGATCACCGATGCCACCCTGGAGGTGCTGCGGGCGGCGGACCGGCGTTTCGGCCTGGGACTCGAGTTCGAGGAGGCCGAGATCGGCCTGAAGGCGCTGGCCCGGCACGGCACCACCCTGCCGGACGGCGTGCTGGAGCGCGCCCGCGCGAGCGACGGCATCCTGCTGGGGCCGATCTCCCACCGCGACTATCCGCCGCCGGAGCAAGGCGGGGTGAACATCTCCGGCGTGGTGCGGGTGAAGCTCGACCTCTATGCCAACGTGCGGCCGGCGCGCACCCGTCCCGGACTGCCGGCCAAGGGCGGCAGCTTCGACCTGGTCATCATGCGCGAGGCGACCGAGGGCTTCTATCCCGACCGCAACATGTTCGCGGGGCGCGCCGAGCTGATGCCCGACGCGGACACCGCCCTCTCGATCCGCAAGATCTCGCGCAAGGCCTCGGAGCGCATCGCCCGACGCTCCTACGAGCTGGCAATGAAGCGCCGCAGGAAGGTGACCCTGATCCACAAGGCCAACACCTTCCGCCTGAGCGACGGCCTGTTCCTCGAGGCCTGCTACGACGTGGCGAAGGGCTTTCCCGAGGTGGAGACCGACGAAGTCATCGTCGACGCCATGGCCGCCCTGCTGGTGCGCCATCCCGAGCAGTACGACGTCATCTGCGCCACCAACTTCCACGCCGACATCCTCTCCGACCTGGCCTCGGAGCTGTCGGGCAGCCTGGGCCTCGCGGGCTCGGTGAACGCAGGCGACGAGCTCTGCTGCGCCCAGGCCCAGCACGGCTCGGCGCCGACGCTGGCCGGGCAGGACAAGGCCAATCCCTGCTCGCTGATCCTCTCGGCGGCGATGCTGCTGGAGTGGCTCGCCGAGAAGCGCGGCCTGGAGAACTTCGGCGCGGCGGCCAAGGCGATCGACGCGGCGGTCGACGCGGCGCTGGCGCAGCCGGAAACCCGCACCGCCGATTTGGGCGGGCCGCTCGGCACCCGGGCCTTCGCCACGCGGATCGCCGGCGCGGTGGCGGGGTGAGGGCGTGCCCGCCGGGCCGGGGCGGGCGACCTACTCAAAAGAGATAGCTGACGCTTGCGGGATCGACCGGCGATTGCGTGGCGGGTATAGTGGCGGCGGGGTGTCCGTCGGCACTGCCCGCATTCCGCGTCTTGTGCTGCGGGGAGGCTGTGTCCTGTGGGGGGGAAGGCTTCAACTCGGGGAGTTTTCATTCATGACCGATTTTTCAGCGACGCCGTCTGCGTCCGGCCACGGCACCTTTTCAGTCGGCGGCGTCCTCAAGCGCAGCTTCAGCACCTTCTTCGCCAACATCGTTCCCTTCGGTGTTCTGGCCCTGATTCTCTACCTGCCGACGCTTCTCTACGGCTTCGTGACCTTCAACGATCTGGGAGCCGAGTTTTCGGTCAACGATGTGATCGTCAACCTGCTCTCCTTCGTTCTGACCTATATCCTGGTCGGCGCCGTCGTCTACGGCACCGTTCAGCATCTGACGGGGCAGAAGGCGACCATCGGCGACATCGTCTCGCGCGGCCTGGCGACCATCCTGCCGGTGCTGGTCATCGCCATCCTCCTGACCATCGTCATCGGAGTCGGTTTCGCCCTGCTGGTCGTGCCGGGGGTCTTTCTGATGGTGGTCTACGCGGTCGTCATTCCGGCGGCGGTGGTGGAGCGGCCCGGCATCGTCGGCAGCTTCAAGCGCAGCTGGGACCTGACCAAGGGCTATCGCTGGCCGGTGCTGGGCGTGCTCCTTGTGTTGATGGTCATCCTCGTCGTGGTCAGCCTGCTGATTGGCGGCATCGCCGGCTTCCTCGCCTTCGGCATGGGCGACTTCACCGCCCTGATCGTCGTCAACTACGTGCTCTCGGCCGTCTCGGGTGCTTTGCTGTCGGTGGTGGTGGCCGTGCTCTACCACGACCTGCGCGTCGCCAAGGAAGGCGTCAGCACAGCGCAGATCGCCGCCGTGTTCGACTGAGCGGCCGCGCGCCGAGAACGGCGGGCTGAAGGGGCACCGTAGGGGATCGACCGGGGAAGGCCCCCGGTCTAGGATGACGCCGGCGCAGGCGGGGGCGCCGGCGTTTTCACGCGCCGGGCTCATCCGCACCTGCCCGGGAACCGGGTGAATGACCGACGTGGCGACCGCGGGTGAACCTTTCCGCATCGGCAGCTGCCTTGCCAGGGCGCTTTCCGTCTACTTCGCCTATTTCATCTCGTTCAATGCCATGGGCCTGCTGGTCATGCTGCCGGGCTTCCTGGTGTTGACGATGTTCTTCGGCAATCTCCTGGTCGGTCTCGTGCCTGGCGTCATGGCGGCGGAAGGACGATTCCACATCAGCCCCGGGGTCGCGCTCGGCTTTCTTGGCGCCTTCGTCGCAGTGCTCTCGGTGATGTACCTGCTGATCGCCGCCGCCGCCTGCGGCGCGCTGCAATACCTCCAGGGCAGCAACATGCCGGCCTCCGCGGCGGTGGAGCGGGGCCTGTACCGAATCGTCCCGCTCGTCGCCCTGGCCGCCATCACCGCCGTCCTGGTGCTTCTCGGCAGCCTCCTGCTGGTCGTGCCCGGTATCGTCATCGCGCTGACCTTCTGCGTCGCCGTTCCGGTGCAGATGGTGGAGCGCCCAGGCATCCGCGCCAGCTTCTCGCGGAGCCGTGAGCTGACCAGCGGAGCGCGCTGGCAGCTGTTCGGCCTCTTCCTCATAGCCATCGGCGGGTCTGTCGCCGCGGTCGCCGTCGTCGCCCTGCCCTTCAACCTGCTGCTGCCGGAAGGAGGACCGATGACGCTCGTCGCCACCATGATCGGCGGCACGATCCAACTCTTCACCACGGTTTTCCTGGCGGTGGTCGTGGCGGTGGCCTACCACGACCTGCGCCGCGCCAAGGACGGCGTCAGTACCGCTCAACTGGCCGCCGCCGCCTCGGCACGCTGAGCGGGGCAGCCCGTCAGCGCCCCTTCGTCTCCTCCGGCGGTGCCTTGCCGCTGTGCTGGCTCTCGCGGCGCTGGCCGAACAGCATGCGCGCCTCCAGGTGGGCGCGCAGGGCGGCGTAGAAGGCCTTCAGGAAACGCTCGGGATCGACGTCCTCCGCGCCGCTCAAGCCGATCTTGCGCTGGATGCGCGCGGCCACCTCGCGGCGGGTCTCTGCGCTCTGCGGCCCGCCCTGGCGCAGCACCTCCTCCAGGGTCTGCAGCTCGTAGATCCCGTAGATTTCCAGCTGCGTCCGCGTGAAGGGAAACTCCGGGTCGATCGTCGCGGCGCCGCTCTCGGGCCGCGCCGCCTCGGCGGCCACGTCGCTCAGCAGCAGCGCCTTCGGCGCCGCGATGACCCAGGTGCCGGCCACCAGGTCGCCGGCGCGCAGGCGGTCTTTGTTGAAGAACGGCAGCAGCAGGAAGATGCCGACCCAGACGAGGGTCAGCAGCTTGAACCAGCCCTGGCTGCCCTCGTCCGGCAGGAACAGCAGGGTCATCGGCAGGAACAGCTCGACCTCGCGCAACAGGTTGCGGGCGAAGACGGAATCCGGGCGCAGGTAGCCGCCGCGGCGGTCGATGACGCGGATGCCGAGGGCGCGCTTGCCGGGGGTCTGGCCCTGCCAGCGCAGCTCAAACCAGATGAAGTAGAAGCTGCGCACCAGGAAGGAGATCAGGATGACGAGGCCGATGACGACTCCGCTGATGCCGAGCCACGACATGCCGAAGAAGAAGGCGAGCGCCAGGGCGGCGATGCCGAGGTAGATGACGACGAGGTCGATGAGCACGGCGGCGGCGCGCGCCCCGCGCTCGGCGAGCCGGAAGACGAGCGGCACGCCCTCGGGCGTCAGCAGGCGGCGCTCGTCACGGGCTTGCGGCTTCGCCTTGGGCGCGCCGCCGGCTTTCCCCGTGCCGGCGTCAGTCGTCGCCATGGTACGGCTCCCGGCCGGCGAGGGTGAAGTAGGTGAGCCAGAAAGCGAGCATGCCGCCGCCGATCAGGTAGCGCGCGGTCACGTCGGTGACGAGCTGTCGCGCGAAGGCCTCCAGGAACCCGGCGATGAAGAGCATCAGCACGGCGCCCATGATGAGCGTGCCGGCGGCGCGGCCGCGCCGCGCCAGGCTCTCGAGCCGGCTCTCGCGATCGGGGAAGATGATGGCGCCGGCCAGCACCAGCCCGCCGCCGCCGCAGAGCACGATGGCGAGGATCTCCGTGGTGCCGTGCACCGAAAGCCAGCCGACGAGATCCCACAAGAGGCCGCGAGAATCGTAGAGGGCGAGGAAGGCGCCGAGGGTCAGGCCGTTGTAGAACAGCAGCAGCACCGTCGGCACGCCGAGGGCGAAGCCGAGCGCGAAGGCGAACATGCCGATCCCCGCGTTGTGCGAGAACAGGTAGGTGGCGAAGACGTAGAGCATCTCCGCGGCGCTGTCGGCGCCGTCGTAGAGCCCGTCGCGCAGGTACTCGGTGGAGGCGGCCGGTGTGCGTCCGGCGGCCATGCCGCCGCCGACGAAGGTGTAGTACCAGTCGGCGCTCGCCTGCACGAGCAGGAAGCCGATGACGCCGCCGAGGATAAGCCAGAGCGCGGAAAGCAGGTTCGGCCAGAGGGCGGCGCGCACCGCGGCGGGAAATCCCCGCCGCAGGAAGTGGAGGAGACCCTCCCACAGGCTGGCGCGGGCGCCGTAAACCTGGAAATAGGCGCGCGCGGCCAGACTCTCGAGGTAGTTCAGCAGGTTCTGATCCAGCGAGATGGCGCGCGCCACCGAGAGCGAGGACAGCGTCGCGCGATAGAGCGTCGGCAGGCGCAGCAGGTCGTCCGCCGGCAGCGATTTCAGGCCGCGCTTCTCGGCGCGGGTCACCATGTCCTCGAGCTCGCGCCAGGTCCGCTCGCGTTCGCGGCGGAACTCGTAGCTCTTCAGGGAGCCTTTCAACGGCGTGCTCATGTCGCGTCGCCTCTCATCAGATCAGCGATCCACTCGGGAAGTCATCCCGGCCAAGCAGGCGTCAGCGCGCGCGAGCCGGGATCCAGGGCGGCCTGCTCTGCGGTTGCCCTGGACCCTCGGGTCAAGTCCGAGGGTGACACCCTGTGTCGGTGACGCCTTTACCGCAAAGCCAAGGTCCATCAGATCAGCTCCCGACGCTTGATTTCGAGGTAGCGGTTGATGAGCGCGGGGCCGATCCGGTCGGCGCGCAGATCGAGGCAGTGGACGCCGAGGCGCCGCAGGCGCTCCAGCACCACGCGGCGCTCGCGCAGGAAGTCGTCGGCGATGACCGAGCGTGCCAGGGCATTGAGGCTGGCGGGCGCGCCGTCGACGGTGGCGGCCAGCAGCGGGTCGCGCAGGCAGACGAAGAGCACCAGGTGGCGGGCGGCGAGGCGGCCGACGTTCTCCAGCATCAGCTCGGCGGTGATGGTGTCGACGAACTCGGTCTGCAGGATGATCAGCGAGCGGCGGTCAAGCCGCGCGGCCAGCGACGACAGGCCGAGGGTGAAGTTGGTTTCCTCCGGGCTGTAGTCGAGCTCCGAGGCGGCACGCTGCAGGCGCCAGAAGGAGGTGACGCCGCCGACCGGCTGGCTCACCACCCGGACCTGGGAGTCGAATCCGAAGACGCCGATGCGGTCGCCGGCCCGCAGCGAGGCGTAGCCGAGCTGGAGCCCGGCGTTGACTGCGTGATCGAGCTTGGCGATGCCTTCCAGCGGCTCGCTCATCAGGTGGCCGGTGTCGAAGGCCAGAACGATCTGGTGATTGCGCTCGCTGCGGAACTCCTTGCACAGCAGGCTGAGATGGCGCGCCGAATGCTTCCAGTCGATGGCGCGCGGATCGAGCCCGGGCACGTAGTCGCGCAGGGCATCGAATTCGGAGCCCTCGCCTTGCTGGTACTGCGGCTTGACGCCGTGCAGCGCGCTGGGGTCGGCGAACTGCAGGGCGGTGCGCCGCACCGTCTTGACGTCGGGCGTGACGGGGATCCCGGTCTCGACCGGCACCACGCGCAGGCGGTAGACTAGGCCCAGCGGCCCGCGCCAGCGCAGCCAGAGGCGGTCGACCTGCGCCTTGCCGCGGCGCCGGGGCTGCAGGCGGAAGGGCACCAGCGCTTCGCCCTCGGCGTTCAAGGGCGCCAGCACGCGCGGCGGCCGCACCAGGTTGTCGTCGACGTCGCAGAGCAGTTCCACGGTCGGACGGTGATCGGAGTGCGCGCGCAGGCGGACCAGGAACTCCTCCGGCTGGCCGATGTGGAGCAGCGCCGGCAGGTTCACCTGCACGTTCAGCCGGCCGGGCGCCATCGAGAACATCACGTCGAGCAGCAGGGCGAAGCCGGCGAGGAACAGGTAGGCCGGCACATAGGGCCACAGTTCGGCGTCCGACAGGAGCACCGCGAAGGCCAGCGGGATGCCGGCGGCGAAAACCGCCACGGCGCGCGGTGTCGGCCGGATCATGCGGGGGTCCCGGGTGTTGTGGCGGGGCGCTGGATCGATGCCGTGCGTGCTTCGAGACGCCCGCTTCGCGGGCTCCTCAGCATGAGGATTCTTCTTTGCGCCATCAAGGGTCTACCTCATCGCGAGGGCTCGGCCGGACGTCGGCCCGGGCGGGCGATCCGAAGGATGCAAGGTCATTGCCATCGAAAAGCTGCCATGCGCGGGCTTGTCCCGTGCATCCATTGTGCCGCCATCCCGCTGCTGGACCATGGGCCCTCGGGACGAGCCCGGGGGCGACGATGAGAGGTGGTGGCGCCGCTGGTGCGGTGGCCGCAAGCGATGTCTCCACACGCCAGGCCTCCTCACCGCGGTGCCGGGATCTGCTCGAGGACCTGCTGCAGGACGGCGTCGGGCTGCAGGCCTTCGATCTCGGCGCCGGGGGCCAGCACGATGCGGTGGCGCAGGGCCGGCAGGGCAATGAACTTCACGTCGTCGGGGATCACGTAGTCGCGCCCCTGCATGGCGGCGTAGGCGCGCGCGGCGGTGGCGATCATGTTGGCGGACCGCGGCGAGGCGCCGAACTCCAGGGATTCGTGCCCGCGAGTCGCCCGCACGATGTCGACGATGTAGTCGATCAATTCGTCCGAGAGGCGCAGGCCGGCGATGGTCCGGCGCGCGGCGGCCAGCGCGGCGGCGTCGGCGACCGCCTCCAGGCCGAAGCTCGCCAGTTCCGGCATCACCGTGCGGTGGCCGTGGCGGGCGACGATGGCGCGCTCCTCGTCCCGGCTCGGATAGTCCAGCACATGCTTGAAGAGGAAGCGGTCGAGCTGCGCCTCGGGCAGCGGGTAGGTGCCCTGCTGCTCGATCGGGTTCTGCGTGGCGATGACCATGAAGTCGTCGCCCAGCGCATGGGTCTGACCGTCGATGGTGACCTGGCGCTCGTGCATGGCCTGCAGCAGCGCCGCCTGGGTCTTCGGCGGCGTGCGGTTGATCTCGTCGGCCAGCAGGACCTGGGTGAAGATCGGCCCCTTGGTCAGCTTGAAGTCGCTGGTCTGGAAGTTGAAGAGGTTGGTGCCCAGCACGTCGCCGGGCATCAGGTCCGGGGTGAACTGGATGCGCCCGAAGTCGAGGCTGAGGGCGCGGGCGAAAGACTGCGCCAGCAGCGTCTTGGCGGTGCCCGGTACGCCCTCCAGCAGGACATGGCCCTCCGACAGCAGGGCCGCCAGCATCAGGTCAAGTGCGGCGTCCTGTCCGACGACCGTCTTGCGCACCTGCTCCCTGACCCGGGCGCAGACTGTCTGGATCGGCTCGATGTCCATGTATCATCTCCTGTTTCCACCGGTAGAGCTGCGCCGCCGCACGCAGGGTCCGGGTGACCGCCCGGGCGGAGTCGTCGATCGCGGCCGTGACCGCGCGGTTCACTTCGCTGTAGCGCTGCGAGGTGCCGCGGGCGTCGCCGACCTGGTTCAGCCAGTGCACCAGCGCGCGCTCGTCATGCCGCAGGGGAATGTCCGGCGGAATGTGCAGGTGGCGCGCCAGATCGCGCAGGCAGGTGTCGCGGTAGCGGTGCAGAATGTTCGACACGTCGCCGGCGTACTCGAAGAGGCTGGCGGTGTTGGCGATCAGCACCTGCTTGCCCGCCTGCAACCTCGGACGCGGCGGCAGCGGCGCACCGAAGCGCCCGACCGTGGCCCAGACCAGCACGGCGACGGCCAGCAGGCTCTGCAGCACCGCCAGGTTCAGCGGGAAGCTCAAAAGGGCCTTCCAGAGGTCGGGCGAAACGGTGAAGCCGTGGATCGTCTCGTCGAACACCACGGCGCTGCCGGGCGGCAGCAGGGCGCTCACCATGGCGACGGCGAAGGCGGCGTTGTCGCCCTCGTCGATGCCGCTGTTGGAGATGACGTCGGGATCGGCGAGCAGCCACAGCGTGGTGTCGCTGGTGCGGTACTCGCCGAGCAGCACCCCCGCCTCGCTGTAGACGATCGGCGTGATGGTTTCGGAGACGATGAGCTGCGGGTTCTCGAGGCTGGGCAGGATATCCCAGTCCTGGCTGCGCCAGGTTTCCGTGCCGTCGCGGCGCACCAGCCGGGCGTCCTCGTCGATGACCTCGAGCGCGCGAGTGACGGCGGTGGCGTCGAGCGGCCGCAGCGTCTTGATCCAGCGCCGGTTCTCGTAGCCGGGCCAGCCCGTCCACTTGGGCAGCACGACCAGCACCCGGTCGGTTTCCCAGGCCTGCTCCAGGGCAAGCAGGCCGTCGGCGTCATGATGCGGCTGCGCCAGGACCAGGACGCCGTCGTCGTAGTAGGCCCTGGACGCGGAATCGTGGCGGCTGACGACCACGGGGATGCCGAGGTCGCCGAGCACCTCCGTCCAGGCCTTGTGGCCGATGGCCGAGTAGGAGTAGGCGTTGCCGCCGTAGGCACCATCGGTCTGCGGGTCGGCGTAGATGCCGACCAGGGCGGCGGCGGCGAAGGACAGCAGGCCGACGGCGACCAGCAGGCCGACGGCGCGGCCGGAGAACACGCCGCCGGTGCCGCCCGGATAGCCATTGGGGCTGCCATTGGCGCCGCCGCTGGGGCCGCCGCTCATGCCGCCCTCCGTCATGCGGCGACCGGCGCTTCGCCGCTGAACCGCAGGAAGCCGTCGCGGGCGCTGCGGTAGTCCGGCTCCCCGGCCCGGCGGCCGCCGAAATGGCTGATCTCCGAGAGCTCCACCATCCGTGTCAGCGGCGCCACCGTGGCCTCGGGCAGGGCCGGCAGGCGCAGCACCTCGCGGCTGGTCATGGCCGGCGCGACGCGCGGGCCGAGTTCCCGGTGCAGGCGCTCCATGGCGACCATCAGCAGCAGGTGGATCGCCTCGCCGAAGCGCCCCGCCGCGGCCAGCCGGTCGGCCTCGGCCAGGGAGCCCGGATCGGCCTCCCGCTGCCCGGCCGGCGGAGTCGTGACCTGAAGCGGCACCTCGACAGCTTTGTCGCGGTTGCGCCGGAACGCGGTGCGGTCGCGCAGCAGGTCGCGGGTCAGGCTGAAGAGGAAGAACAGCACCACGGCGACGACGCCCGCGATCACCGTCCAGAGGATCGCCTTGCCCAGCCAGGGCGGCAGGCTGATGCGCTTGCGGTTGGTCGACTCTTCCGGCGCCGGCATCTCGGTCTGGTAGCGGGCGTCGGACAGCACGCGGTCGCGGGCTTCGGCGATCTCCCCGGCGTCGTAGCCGGCGAACTGGGCGAAGGCCGTTCCCAGGGCGAACAGCAGCAACAGGATGGCCAGCGGCATGGCCCGCCCGGTGCACCTTCTTGGCGCGCTGCGAGATCTCAACTCAAGGTTCATCGATTAACGGATATAACCCGCCGCGCCGGGGCAATCCACGACGAACTTGGCGGCCGCGAGGTCGGGGCTTGCTTTCGCCGGCCACCGGGGCCGAAATGCCGCCGACGCGACATCCGCCGGCGAACCGGCAGGGCCTCTGCCGGCCGCAACCTTGGAGCAGCTTCAGCCGTTGCCGCAGCGCCGTCTCAAGATCGCCGCCGTCGGCGCCTGTCACCTGGACCGCAAGGCGCGCGCCGCGGTGCCCTTCGTCGCCGGCGCCTCCAACCCGGTGG
Source organism: Kiloniellaceae bacterium (assembly GCA_050330205.1). Lineage (GTDB taxonomy): Bacteria > Pseudomonadota > Alphaproteobacteria > Kiloniellales > Kiloniellaceae > Pelagibius. The sequence goes on along the minus strand of JBHJOA010000049.1, from coordinate 26,282 downwards.
TGTCGCACGGCTGCCCTGGCGGCGTCGCCCGCAACGTGGCGGAGAACCTGGCACGCCTCGGTGCCGCGGTGTCCCTGGTCAGCCGCCTCGGCAACGACGCGGAGGGCGAGGCGCTGCTGGCCGCCCTCGGCGGCCTGCCGATCGATCTCAGCGGCATCGGCCGCTCCGACACGGCGCCTACGGCCTTCCATCTCATCGCGCTGCAGCCCGACGGCGAGATGCTGGTCGCCGTTGCCGACATGCGTATCTACGACGAGATCACGCCGGCGTTGCTGCAGGGGCTGCCGGCGCGGCTCTGGGAGGTCGATGCGGTCTTCGCCGACTGCAACCTGCCGGTGGAGACACTGGGATTCCTCGCCGCCCTGCGCGGCGGCGGCCGGCGCCTGGCGGTGAACGGCGTGTCGCCGGCCAAGGCGCGGCGCCTGCAGCCATTCCTCGGCGCCTGCGACCTGCTGTTCGTGAACCGGCAGGAGGCGGCCGTGCTGCTGGATGCCCCGCCGGAATCCCTGGACCCCGCCGAAGCAGCGGCTAAGCTGCGCGCGGCCGGGGCCGGCGAGGTGGCGATGACCCTGGGCGATGCCGGCCTCTGCATCGCCGCAGGGCAGGAGTGCGTCATGCTGGAGAACTTCGAGAACCGGGTCGTCGACATCACCGGGGCCGGCGACGCCCTGGCGGCGGCCTATCTGGACGCACGCCTGCGGGGGCTCGACCTGGAGTCGGCGGGCCGGCGCGCGCTGGCGGCCGCGCAGATGACCGTGGCCTGCGAGGACAGCGTCAGCCCGGACCTTTCCCCGGCGGCGCTAGACCGACTGGCGGCCTCGTGAGGGAGCGCCTGGACATCGCGCCGGAGGTGCGCGAAGCCCTGGCCGCCGGGCGGCCGGTGGTGGCGCTGGAGTCCACCATCATCACCCACGGCATGCCGGCGCCGCGAAACCTGGGGACGGCCCGGCAGGTCGAAGCGGCGGTGCGTGCCGGCGGGGCCGTGCCGGCGACCATCGCGCTGATGGACGGGAAGATTCGCGTCGGCCTCGCGGTGGGCGAGTTGGAGCGGCTGGCGGCCGCCGAGGATGTCGCCAAGGTCAGCCGCGCCGACCTGCCGGCGGTGCTGGCGGCCGGCGCCACCGGGGCCACCACGGTGGCCGCCACCATGATCTGCGCCGAGCTGGCCGGTATTCGCGTCTTCGCCACCGGCGGCATCGGCGGCGTGCACCGCGGCGCGGCCGAGAGCTTCGACGTTTCCGCCGACCTGCAGGAGCTGGCGCGCACGCCGGTGGCGGTGGTCTGTGCCGGCGCCAAGGCGATCCTCGACCTGCCGAAGACCCTGGAGGTGCTGGAAACCCTCGGCGTGCCGGTCATCGGCTACGGCTGCGATGGCCTGCCGGCCTTCTACAGCCGCGACTGCGGCCTTCCGGTGCCGCTGCGCTGCGACAGCGCGGCGGAGATTGCCGGGGTGATGGCCGCCAAGTGGGGTCTGGGACTCGGCGGCGGCTTGGTGGTCGCCAACCCGATCCCGGCGGAACAGGAGATCCCGGCGGCCGAGGTCGCCGCCTGGATCGACGCCGCCCTCGCCGAGGCCGGGCGGCAGGGCATCCGCGGCAAGGAGGTAACGCCCTTCCTGCTGGCGCGCCTGGAGGCGCTCAGCGGCGGCGCCAGCCTGGAGGCCAATGTCGCCCTGGTGCTGAACAACGCGCGCCTCGCTGCGGCTATCGCCGCCGCTTACGCGGCACTTTAGCGGCGACTTCCACGGGCAGGGCCCGTGGCGGGCCGCCGCCTCATCCGGCCACTTCCTCAGTGCCGAATTCGGCGGGCGAGGTGATCTCGATCAGTTCCATGTCGTCGGAGTGGCGGCATTCGCGGTGGCGGATTCCCGGCGGCTGCAGGACGCAGGAGCCGGCGCGCAGGACGTGCTCGCCCGTGCCTTCGTATTCGAAGACGACCCAGCCCTTGGTGACGTAGACCATCTGGAAGTCGAGGTCGTGCCGGTGCCAGGCGCCGGGGCCCTCCATGCCGGGCACCGCGCGGATCACATGGGCACCGAACCTGCCGCCGGTGGCCCCGGCGATGCCGAGGTCGCGATACTCGAAGAAGGCCCGCAGGCCCTCGCCCCTGAACTTGCCGTCATCGGCGTGGCAGACGCTGAAGGCCTGCCCTTTCCACATCTCGTTCATGAAGCCTGCCGAAGTTCGAATCCTGTGCCGTGAGCCTCATTCTACCCGATGTTGCGCGCCGCCGCTCACGGGGATGTGATCCTGACTGCCGCCGGTCACAGAAATTCCCCCTGGCGCGCTGACGGGCGGATGGGATTGACTGGTGTCGCCGCTCTGCTCGACTTTCAAACCTGCATCATGGAGGAAGCTTCGAGATGAAAGCGCTTATTTCCGCTGCGGCCCTCTCCTTGGTTCTGGCCGGCCCGGCCTTCGCCTTTCAATGCCCCGCCGACATCGCGGCTATCGACGCCGCCCTGCAGACGGCCACCCTCACCGACGAGGAGCGGGCGCAGGTGACCGAACTGCGCGACGAGGGCGAGCGCCTGCACGCCGCCGGCCAGCACCAGGACTCGGTGGACACCCTGGCCGAGGCCAAGGCGATGCTCGGCATCAACTGAGGTCCGATCCGGTCGGGTGACTCTCGGCTTGGGGTTAGCGCTCTCCGCTATCCCTTGGCGGTGGAGTAGATGTAACCGGCGCCGCGCACCGTCTTGATGACCTGCGGCTTGGCGGGATCGCTCTCGATCTTGCGCCGGATGCGGGCGATGCGGATGTCGATGCTGCGGTCGAAGGGCTCCCAGTCGCGGTTGTGGGCGAGGTTGAGCAGCTGGTCGCGGCTCAGCACGCGGTTGGGATTGTCGGCGAAGGCCTTCAGCAGGTCGAACTCCATGCCGGTCAGCGGGATCTCGCCGCCCTCGCCGTCGAACAGCTTGTGGGAGTCGAGATTGAGGGTGAAGCGCCCGAAGCGCGCGAGGCGGGCGCCTTCCGGCGCCTCCGCCTCGTCGTCCGCGGCGGTGTGCTCGGTGCGGCGCAGCACCGCCTTGATGCGGGCCAGCAGTTCGCGCAGGTCGACCGGCTTGGCGAGATAGTCGTCGGCACCCATTTCCAGGCCGACGATACGGTCGACCACCTCGCCGGCCGCCGTCAGCATGATGATGCCGACCTGCTTTTCGGCGCGCAGGAAGCGCGCGAGAGAGAGGCCGTCCTCGCCCGGCATGCGGATGTCGAGCAGCACCAGGTCGGCGTCGCTGCCGTCGATCACCTGGCGCAGTTCCTCGCCGCCGCCGGCGGCGGTCACCCTGAAGTCGTGCAGCTCGAGATACTCCTGGATGGTCTCGCGGATTCCAGGTTCGTCGTCGACCACGATAATGTGTTTCTGCCCCTGCATCTCCAAGGCTCCTTGTCTCGCGAACGCCATGCCCCGCTACGCCGCCTGCGGGCCCGAGGGCGGTTGCCGGGTGTCTTCCAGGACCCGTGCCACCAGGTCGCGGACCTCCTCCAGGGTGAAGGGTTTCTCAATGAAGGGCCGCTTCACCCGCTGCAGGAAGACCCGGGCCGAAGGGCTGAGGGTATCGCCGGAAATGAATGCCGTGCGCTTCAGCAGGCCGGGCTGGGTGCGCTCCAGGGTGGCATAGAGGCTGGGGCCGTCCAGCTCCGGCATGCGCACGTCACTGAGGATGACGTCGAAGCGCTCGCCGTCGATCAGACCCAAGGCCTTCTGGCCGGAGCTGGCGGTCACCACGCGGTGGCCCTGCGCGGCCAGGATGTCAGCCAGCATCTGCGCGACCTCCGGCTCGTCGTCGATGATGAGAATGCTGGCCACCGGCGCCGCCGCGCCGCCGGTATCGCGCTTCGGCTCGGTCCTGGCGGCCACGGTGCCAGCGGGCAGGGTGACGGTGAAGACCGTTCCCCGGCCCAGGGCGCTGTCAACGCGGATGCGGCCGTCGTGCGCCTCGATGATGCGGTGGCTCACCGCGAGCCCGACGCCGGTGCCCTCGCCGATGTCCTTGGTGGTGAAGAACGGCTCGAAGATGCGGCTCTGGATCTCCTCGGGGATTCCCGGACCGCTGTCGGCCAGCGTAAGCGTCACCTCGCCGGCCTCGGCGTCGAACTCGTCGCGGACGGTGAGAATGCGCGGCGTCGAGACCTCCATCATCGCCTGCTGGGCGTTGACGATGAGGTTCGTCACCACCTGGTTCAGCTGGTCGGAGTCGCCCCACACCGGCGGCACGTCGGGATCGAGTTCCAGCCGCGTCTCGATGTTGGCGGTGCGCAGGGAATAGCCGGTGACGTCCAGGGTCGCCTGAACGATGTCGCGCAGATCGACCGCGCGGCGCTCAGGCGGCCGCTGGCGCGCCATGGCGAGGAAAGACTTGACGATGCGCGAGCAGCGGTCGGCGGCGTTGCCGATCTTGGTGGCCCGCTCGACGATGCGCGGATCGCCGGCGGTCTCCTTCAGCAGCTGGGCATGGCCCACCACCACCGACAGCGGGTTGTTCAGCTCGTGAGCGACACCGGCCAGCAGGGCGCCGAGGGCGCTCAGCTTTTCGCTTTGGTAGAGCGCTTCTCGGTGGCGCGCCATCTGCTCCTCGACGGCGCGGCGCTCGGTCAGGTCGTAGGCGCTGGCGACGATCATCTCCTCGCCCTGGTACTCGATCAGGCTGGCGGTCAGCGAGACCCAGATGTGCTTGCCATCGGAGCGGCGCAACTCGACTTCGTGACCTTCCACCGTGCCCTTCTCGCGCAGCAGGCGGAGGTAGCGGCGGCGCTCCTCAGGGTCGACGTAGAGGTCGCCGATGTAGGAAGGCTCGCCGGACTGCTGCATCTGCCCGAAGATCTTGCGCGACGCGGGGCTCTCGTAGATCACCAGGCCGTCCTCGGCGCGCGTCATGGCGACAGGCACGGGGGAGGACTCCAGGATCGAGCGCACCAGGCTCTCGCTCTCCCGCAGCGCGCGCTCCATTTCCTTGCGGTTGGTGATGTCGGTGCGGGTCACCACGATGCCGCCCTGGCGGGTCGGCTGATTGGAGAACTGGAACCAGCGGCCGTCGCTCTGCTGGAACTCCATCTCGGTGCAGAATTTCTGGCGCAGGCGCTTGCGCTCTTCCAGCCAGGCCTCGACGTGCCCCTCGGCGCCGACGTATTGGCCGCGTTCGGCGCCGGCCCGGATGAAATCGATCCACGGCATGCCGGGCTTCAGCATGTCGGCGCTCATGAAGTTGAAGTCCCGGTAGCGCTTGTTGCACATCACCAGGCGGTCCTCGCCGTCGTAGAGTGCGAAGCCCTCGGACAGCGACTCGACGGCATCCTGCAGGATCTCCCGCGCCTCGCGCAGCTGCCCCTCCTTGGCCATTTGGTCGGTCAGGTCGACCACGGTGCCGATCGAGTAGGTGCGCTCGCCGATCTTCGCGAGGCGCGAGGAGACGGCCCCCCAGAACTCGGTACCGTCGGCCTTCTTCAGGCGCGTCACGCGGCCGTCCAGGCGGCCCTTCTCGATCAGTTCGTTGGTGCAGGCCTCGCGTTCCTCGGGCGTGGCGAAGGAGCGCTCCGACAGGTAGTGCTCGGTGACCGGCCAGGTGTAGCCGAGCAGTTCGGCCGCCGCCGGGCTGTGGTAGAGCACTACGCCGCTGTAGGTGTCGGTCAGCCACAGCGGCAGCGGATTGTTCTCGACCAGGGTGCGGAATTTCAGCTCGCTGTCGCGCAGGGATGCCTCGATGCGCTTCAGCTTGGTGATGTCCGTGCGCACGTAGACCCGGCCGCCGCCGTGGATGGGATGAGTCGAGGTCTGCAGCCAAGCGCCGTCGTGCAGTTGGAACTCGACCGGCTCCTTCTCCGAGTCGGCGACCTTCCGCAGCCACAGGCCCTCGTCGTTCAGCCAGGCATCGTCGGCGGCGGCATCCTCGCCCAGTTCGCGGCCGTCGAAGACCCTCATCTTCGGACGTACCCGCAGGTAGTTCTCCGTGGTCGTCGTGCCGATCATTTCATCGGGGTCGGAGTCGTAGAGTTCCGCATAGGCGGCGTTGCAGAGGATCAGCCGCTCGTCCTCGCCGTAGATGGCGAATCCGTTGGGGATGTTGTCGACGGCATCGCGCAGCAGGCGCCAGACGCGGCTCAATTCGGCCTCGGCGTTCACCCGGTCGCTGATGTCGTGCAGTTCGGTGACCACCGTGCGGCCGCCGGCCAGGGTGAGGACGCTGGCCATGACCTCGACCGGCAGGCCGCGGCCGTCGCCGTGCCGCGCCGTGATGCGCAGCGGCGCCGGCGCCGACGACTCCTCCGGACGCTCCAGCAGGCGGGCCACGGCCTCGCGATAGGCGGCTCGTCCGTCCGCGTCGAGCAGGCTGTCGGCGAAGTCGCGGCCGCTGACCGCCTCGCAGGTCGTGCCGAGCAGCGCCTCGGCGGCGCGGTTGCAGGCGGTGATGCGGCCCTCGGCATCGCTGAGAAAGATCGGGTGCGCGGCCTGGTCGACGATCGCCCGGCGCTGGCGCAGGATTTCCGACGTGTCCGGCCCGGCTCGTCGCTCGGCGTAGATGTCGAGCAGCATGCCGGTGACCTGGCCGGTGGCTGGGCCGGTGGCTGGGCCGGTGTCTGGGCCCGCAGCCACGGCAATCTCGTCGCGGCACCAGCGGACTTCGCCGTCCGGCAGCCGCAGACGGAACTCGACGGTCGCCGCGCCGTCGGCGGCGGCCTGCTGCAATGCCCGGCGATAGCCCGGGCGGTCGTCGCGATGGATGAGATCGCCGAAGGGGTCGTCGCGCCCGCAGAGCGCCGCGGCGTCGAGCCCGGTGACCTCCGCCGCCCGCGCGCTCGCGTAGTCCAGCCGCAGGACGCCCTTCGCCAGGCTGCCGCGGTAGAGGACCGCCGGCAGGCGGGCCTCCAACAGGCTGAGGAACGCGCGCTCATGGCCGGGCGCAAGCCCGGCATGGCTGCGCAGTTTTTTTGTCGGCGGACGTTTAGTCGTCGGCGCGGACATGGCGACCCTCTGCGAAGTCGACGTGCCACCCGGGCGGTCAGGCGGGGCAGATGCCGAGGGCGCGATGCAGATTAGCCGAGGGCCGCACCAGAGGGAAGGCGGCAGCGCGCACTGCCCGCTGCCCGATAAACCTGCGGTTTTCGGACGATCTCGGTCTGCGCGCTTTGAGGGTTCTCCCATCCCTGACCTGCCCCTTTCTCGAACCCGGGCCCCACGGCAGATGCCGGGAGCCGGTCGGGCCCCGCGCTCCCCAGCGCAGAGGCCCGGCGGGTTCAGCGGTTACCTGCGAAGCCGCCGGGTGGCGGCGGGGCCGCGCCCGTCGGCAATATCCTGCGCGACGCTGATGATCGCCGAGCGGTCGAGGCCGATGTCCCGCAGGGTGCGGTTGTCGAGCTTCGAGAGTTCGTGCACGGTCTTGCGCACCCGGCGATCCCGCGCGGTCGCGGCGGCGAGGTCGCGCAGGGCCTGCAGCAGGCCGCGGCCTGCCTTGGCCGCGGCGGCGGCGCTGGAGTTTGCATAGCTGGCGGCGCCGAAGGGGCTGACGGGCCGGGGCCCGGTCAGGATCATCGGCGAGCCGAAAACTTGGGAATTGCTCATCTTCTTCACCTGAATTCGTCGGTTGACGGTTTGGATGGGTTGCTCGCCCATGCCGGCGGCGACCCCGCGTCCTCCAGCGGTTCGTCGCTCAGCGTCGGCCCTTGATATAGACGGGCGCTGTTTCTCCCTGATGTCGCGCCGCGCGCCTTTGGGTATCAATTGTTCGCAGGTGCGAAGAAGCGGTCCGGCCGCCGCCCGGCCGCCGACGAACGCCTTGCCGCGCCGGCAAATCCGCGGTTTCCGGCTGAAACAATGGTCCAGGGGACCCGGTCCGGCGGTGTCGCGCCATCGCGCGGCCCTCTTGAACTCGGCCGCCTGCTGAAACATTTGAAACAGAAGCGGGCGTATCCGGCGCGCATTCCCCTCCCCCCGGCTTGACGGCGTGGCGGCGCTGGCGGCAGGGTCCCGGCTGCGTTAACCTTTTCTTCGATTCGCTCCGCCACAACTGGCCGACACGGCAGCGGGAACCGGCTTTGGCGCACGGCAAGCTTCCAGGAGGACGGATGCGTCGCACGACGATACGGCTGGCGCAGGGCGCCCTGGCAGGCTTGGCCCTGTCTGCTCTGGCGATGGCGCTCGCGCCGGCAGCGGCCCTGGCCCATCCCCACGTCTGGATCGACGCCCGCTCCGAAGTCGTCTTCGACGACCAGCAGCGGGTAGCGGCGCTGCGCGTCATCTGGCACTTTGACGAGTTCTACAGCCTCTTCGCCGTCGAGGGACTGGATGCCGATGGCGACGGCCGGCTGGAGCCGGCCGAACTGCAGCCGCTGGCCGAGCTGAACGTCACCTCGCTGCGGGACTACCGCTACTTCACCGAGATATTCGCCGATGGCACGCCGCTGGACTACGCCCCGGTAAGCGAGTACGGCTCGCGGTTCGAAGACGGTGTCCTCAGCCTGGAGTTCGTGATCCCGCTGGCGGCGCCGGTGGACCCCCGCCGCAGCCAGGTCAGCTTCAAGAGTTACGATCCGACGTTCTATATCGCCATCGAGCCGGCCCTCCAGGATCCCGTCAGCCTGGCCGGCACCCCGCCGCCGGTCTGCCGCGCCCGGGTGGAGGAAGGCGGCGGCAGCGAGACTCTCGACCTGTCCGAGGCCGATTTCCTCGACCCGGTCGTGAGCGAGAACATCGGCGCCCTCTACGCAACCACGATCACCATCGTTTGCGACCCGGTCGAGGCCATTCAGTGAGCTTCGCGGTGTCGCCGCGGCGCCTCTTCGCCGCCTTTTGCCTTTGCTTTGCCCTGCTGTTGTCCGGCGCTGCCGCCGCGCAGACGGCGCTGGTGCCGCCGGGCGGCAATGCGCCCGCCGCCGAGTCCGCTTCGCTGTGGCAGCGCGGCCTCGGGGAGCTGCACCGGGTGCAGCGCGACCTGCACCGGCAACTGGCGGCCGCAGTACGCGACCTGAAGGAGGGTGGCATCGCCGCCACCGTCTTCCTGATGTCGATCTCGCTGCTCTACGGCGTCTTCCACGCCGTCGGGCCGGGCCACGGCAAGGCGGTGATCTCGGCCTACATGCTGGCCAACGAAAGCGCGGTACGGCGGGGTGTGGCGATCTCGTTCCTCGCGTCCCTGGTGCAGGGCCTTTCGGCGATCCTGCTGGTCGGCGTGCTGGCGGTGCTGCTCGGCCTCGCCGGGGTCGAGGTCAGGAACTCCGTCGGCAGCCTGGAAACCGCCAGCTACGGCCTGGTCGCGCTGGTCGGGGTCTGGCTGCTGGTGGCGATGCTGCGCGGCGGCCCGGGCCATCGCCATAGCGGCCACGACCCTCACCACGACCATCACCATTGCCAGGGTGCCGGGGATCATGCCGGCCACGCGCCGGCCTGCGGCCACAACCACCTGCCCGACCCCGCGGCGCTTTCCGCCGGCGGCGCCGCCAAGGCCGCCGGGTTGGTGCTGGCGGTCGGCATCCGGCCGTGCAGCGGCGCCGTGCTGGTGCTGCTCTTCGCCCTCGCGCACGGCGTCTTCCTCGCCGGCGTGGCCTCGACCTTCGCGATGTCCTTCGGCACCGCGGTGACGGTGTCGCTGCTGGCCGTGCTGACGCTCTATTCGAAGCGGCTCGCGCTCGCCGTGGTGGGCGCCAACGGGCGCTGGGTGGAGGCCGCCTACCGCGGCCTCGGCTTCCTCGGGGCCGGCCTGCTGGTGTTGCTCGGTGCCGGGCTGTTCTGGGCATCGCTGGGGGCATCCGGTCCGCTGTGAGCGCCACCGCCCGGTCCGAACTACCGGCGAATCAACAGGAATTCGAAGCGTACCCTTCTGTGGTAATCCGCACAGACCCGCTGTCGGCGGCCACGTAGCCTCTTTCAAGTCAGCCGCTCGATTCGGCGCGCTCCGGGGACGACCCAGGGGCAACCGGCTCCGACGCGGTGGCAATTGGGAAGCCAAGGGGTTGGTGGAGCCAGGGGAAGGGAGAGCAACGAATCATGTCTGAGGTGAACACTCTACTGATCGGCCGCAACCGGCTGTTCCTGGAAGGCCTCAAAAGCCTGCTGCGCGGCAGTTCCTTCGACGTCCGCGGCGAAGTGAGCTGCGTTGGCGACCTCGACACCCTCGACGACGACGAAGCGCCCGAACTGATGCTGATCGAACTGCGCAGCGACATCGCCGAGCTTGTGCGGGACCTGGAGCAGCTGCACGGCAGCCTGCCGGAAGCCGCCCTGGTGGTGCTGAGCGACGATCGCGACCCGCGCAGCCTGGCGGCCTGCCTGAATGCGGGCGCCGATGCCTTCCTGCTGAAGGATATCTCGCTAGAGGCGCTGATCCACTCGCTGAAGCTGGCCATGCTGGGCCAGAAGGTCATGCCGACCGAACTGGCCATGGCGCTGATCAACGGCAGCGCCGGCGTGCAGCCGGTCGACGGCAAGGGTATCGCCGGCTACGGTCTCTCCGAGCGCGAGATGGAGATCCTGCGCTGCCTGGTGAACGGCGACGCCAACAAGGTGATCGCCAATCGCCTGGACATCACCGAAGCGACGGTGAAGGTCCACATGAAGAGCCTGCTGCGCAAGATCAAGGCCGGCAACCGCACCCAGGCGGCGATCTGGGCGCTGAACCACGGCATGGCGCCGGGTGTACCCTTCGCCAAGCCCGGTCCCGCCACCACGGCCGGCAACACACCGCCGCCGGCTGCACGGCCGAAGGAAATGGCTCTCGCACCGATGTTGGGCTAGGCAGGAAGCCGAGCTCGCACCTGTTGTTTTCCACGCCGCCGGGTACCGCTGGCGGCAGAGGGTGGCGTAACGCCGAGGCCCCGACGCGCCGCCCGCTTGCCGCTTCTAACTATCTAAATCGCGGTCGCCGGAAGCTTCGTCCGCGGCAAGGTCGTCCAGCAACGGCAGCAGCACCGTGGCTGCCAGCACCGCCGCTTCGGTCCGGTTGCGGCAGCCAAGCTTGATGAGAATCGCGCGGACGCTCGATTTCACCCGGGCTTCGCCCTCGTCCAGGGATTCGGCGATGCTGCGGTTGCTTTCCCCCGCCGCCAGCAGCCTGAGGATGGCGCGCTCTCCCGCGCCAAGACGCCCCAGCGCCTCCAGGTAGCCGGCACCGTTGCCGGCTCCTGGCCGGGCCGTCGGCATGATGGAATAGCCTTCTTCGGCGAGCCGCAAGCTCTGCTCCAGATACTTCAGGCCTTCGCCCAGCAGGATCAGCCCGTCGGCCCGGCGCGGCAGTTCGCCCAGCATGGCGCACTTGGATTCCGGCAAGGCCAGCATGACCCGGGTGTGCCGGCCCGACCAGCGCTCGATGTGTTCCTCGAGGCCGGGAAAGCGGCTGCTGTCGTCGGCGGCAAGGATCAGGTAGTCGGCGTCCGGCGCTCCCTGCCCATTCGAGGGGAAGATGCAGATGTCGCCGACACGGGTGTCGGGCAGGCGGCGCAGGGCATCCAGAAGCGGGCCCGGGTCTATGCCGGCGGCGACCACGGCGCAGCGCCGTTCACGAGGGCCTGCGACGGGGCCGCTCTCCGGATTTTGCGGATCGATCATCGAGGGAAATCCTCCTGCCGTGCCGGTGCGCGCCACCCCCAAGAGAGCGGTCGCGCCTTGCTCGGCAGAACCTAGCATGGCCCCCCGCGGCCCGGCGCAGGCACAGGCATGGTACCACCGAGGGGGTAAGCCGCCGCAGTGGACCGAAGGTCGTGAAGCCCCGAAAAACGGTGGAATCGCGGGACTTCCGGCGCGCCCGGACAGATTCTCCAGGACACTGTGGCATTTCCCACAGTGACGCCGGCCGGGCGCCCCTATCTTAGGCTTGTTGTTGTGGAGGTCCTCCCTCAAGCCACGATGACGGACCTTTCCAGTGAGCCCCAAAGCCCCGTCCGCGCCCATCGGACGGGGCTTTCCGCTTGCGCTCCCGGCATCTCTTCGGAGGGCCTGGTTCTAGTCGCCGGCCACGTCGTGGACCAGGCGTTCCAGCTCGTCCATATCGCCGATGATCAGCGTCCTGCCGTCGCGCTTGACGAGGCCGCTCTTGGTCAGGTCGTTCAGCTCTCGCGTCACCGCTTCGCGGTGGGTGCTGATGCGGCTGGCGATGTCGGCATGAGTCGGTGCCGGCGAAACCCGCGCGGTGTTGCCGTCGCGCTCGCCTTCGCGGGCGAGCCGCAGCAACTCGGAATGGATGCGGTTCCTCACCGCCAGAGTGCTGAACTCGAAGATGCGTTCGCTGAGCGAGCGGACCATGCCCGTCAGGTAGGTCAGCATGGCCATTGAGACGGCCGGGTATTCCTGCAGGATCGCGCGGAAGGTCTCTGCAGTGACCGAGCCGATCATGACGTCGGTCAGCGCGATGACGTTGGCTGAGCGCGGCGCGCCGTCGATGGCGGCAAACTCGCCGAAGCACTCGCCGGCGTGGATGTCGCGGAAGGCGACCTCCTTGCCGGCGCTGGAGAAGAGGATCACCCGCACGGTGCCGGCGACCATGAAGTAGACGTCGGTGGAGGCTTCCTGGTGGCCGATGATTTGCTGGTGGGCTTTGTAGTTGCGCCAGTTGACCCGGCGCGTCAGGCGCTCGATCTCGCGCGGATCGAGATCGCGGAAGATGCCGATGCGCTCGAGAGCGAAACCTGAACCGCCGGAGATCTTCTGGTTGGCCGTCATTTCCCCACTCATGCGCTCTGCGCCGGGCGCTCCCCCGCACTGCCGGGGTCAAGGGCGCCAAGCCGCCGTCAAGGGTACCGAGCTTGATAAAGACAAGGGCCGCCGCAAAACCGTCTGGTCCTGCCGGCACCCTCAGACACCTTCGGCAAGGGCACCCGGCGGATGATCCAAAGCCTGCGCAATACTACCTGCCGGCTCGAACTATGCAACCGACTGGTCGTTGCAGTTTTGCAGCGATTTCCGCCGGGAACGTGCCCGAAACCGCAGCCCGGCTTGCCTTGGCCCGCACATCGCAGTATGGAGGCGGCGTCCCGCTGGCCCTAGCAGGAAGAAGCAGCGCCGAAAAATGCCACAGCCTCCAGAGGACTTCCCGGCGCCGCGCCTGCGGCCCTGGCTCCGCGATATCCTGCTGCCGTTCTGGGCCACGCGCGGATTCGATTCGCGGCACGGCGCCTTCGTCGAAAAGTTCGAGGCCTCCGGTGAGCCTTCGGATGACGACTACACGCGGGTGCGCGTGCAGGCGCGTCAGATCTTCGTCTTCTCCCACGCCGCGCGGTGCGGCCTCGGCGGTCCCGGCCTCGGCGGCCTCGAGCGCGCGCGCAGTGCGTTCGCCTTCCTCGAGGCACACGCCTGGGACCGCGAGGAGGGCGGCTGGTTCCACCGCCTGCGCCGCAGCGGCCCGCCGCTCGACCGTCGCAAGGACTGCTACGACCACGCCTTCCTGCTGCTGGCCATGGCGGCGCTCTACCGCGCAGGCGGCGATGCGGCCGTGCTGGAGCGGGCTGCCGAGACGGCGGGCTTTCTCGACCGCGCCCTCCGCCGGCGGCGCGGCGATGCCTTCGACGGCTATGCCGAGCATGCCGTGCCGGCGGGCGCGGCCGTGCCGTTGCCGCGCCGACAGAACCCGCACATGCACCTGCTGGAAGCCTTCCTCGCGCTCTACGAGGCCTCCGGCGATCCATCCTGGCGCGACCGCGCCGCCGGCATTCTCGATCTCTTTCACCGCCGTTTCCTTCAGGACGGCCAGCTGGCCGAGTTCTTCGACCGCGACTGGCGCGAGGTGCCGCAGCAGGGTCGGCGCCTGCGCGAGCCGGGGCATTTCTTCGAATGGACCTGGCTGCTGCAGCGCCATGCCACGCTCTGCGGCGACGACACTGCCGCGTCGGCGATGCGCCCGCTCTACGACTGGGCATGGCATAAGGGCGTCGACCGCGCCGGCGGCGCGCCCTGGGTCGCCTTCGAGGAGCTGGACGCGGAGGGCCGGGTACTGGCGGACGGCCGCAAGCGGCTGTGGCCGCAGAGCGAGGCGGTGAAGGCGGCGCTGGCGGTGTACGAACGGTTCGGCGACGAAGAGGCGCTCAATGCCGCCGGCAAGCTGCTCGGTGGCCTGTTCACCACCTTCGCCGGCCTCGACCGCCCGGACTGGCGCGAGCAGACCGACCGCGACGGCAGGACGATCCGCGCGGGCATGCCGGCCAGCAGCCTCTACCACCTCTACCTCGCGACCGCCGAAGCGGTGCGGGTGTTGGAGGGGGGGTAGTTCGCTACCCTCCTGCCTGCAGCACGTTGGCGCCCATGCGCCTTTCCAGGCGGCGCACCAGCCAGGAGACGACGAGGATCAGCACCAGGTACTCGAGTACGAGGATGCTGTAGATTTCCAGCGGGCGGTAGACTGTGACCGAGAGCTCGTTGGCGCGGCGCGTGAGTTCCGGCAGGCCCAGCACGTAGACCAGCGACGACATCTTCAGCATGTAGACGAACTGGTTGCCGAGCGCCGGCAGGATGCGGCGGATCGCCTGCGGCAGCACGACGAAGCGCATTTTCTGGACATAGTTGAGGCCGAGGGAATCGGCGCCGTCGATTTGGCCGCGTTCGATGGACTGGATGCCGGCGCGAAAAATCTCCGCCTCGAAGGCGCTGTCACAGAGGGCGAGCGCGACCACGCCGGCGACGAAGGCCGACAGCGAGATACCGAGCAGGATCGGCAGGCCGTAGTAGGTCCACAGCAGCATCACCAGAATCGGGATGGCGCGGAAGATCTCCACGTAGATCCGGTTGCACCAGCGCAGGCGCGGGTCTCGGGCGAGGCCGGGCAGGGCGACCACAAGGCCGATCAGAACCGAGAAGAAGAGCGCCACGCCGGAAATGGCGAGGGTCAGCCAGAAGCCGCTCAGCAGGAACAGGAAGTTCTCGCGTCCGCGCGGTGTCGTCGGCAGCACCTCGTACCAGCCCCAGCCGCTGCCGCAACCGGTCAGCAGCAGCAGCGCGGCGGCCAGGGCGCCGGCGGTGGCCAGCCTGCGGGAATGGGTCGATGTCATGAAGGCCCGGTCTGGAATTGTGGGTTGACGGCCGGGGCGGCCGTCAATTGAGGGGAATCCACTTCTCCGCCAGGTAATCGAAGAAGCCTTCGTTCTCCTTGATCCTGATCCAGTGGTTCAGATAGTTGATCCACACTTGGTCCTTCTGGTCGACCAGGAAGGCGATGTCGGCCGGCGCCGCGGGCTCCTCGACCGGCACGATGGTCAGGATGTCGTGCGCCTCGACCAGCTTCGAGGCCTCGACGTTGCTGGTGACGGAGACGTCGGCACGGCCGGCCAGCACCTCCTGGAAATCGCGCGCCGGCGCCTCGATGGTCCGGATGGTCGCCCTGGGGAAGAGGGCCTTCACCTGCTGCTCCTGGCTGGTGCCGAGGGTGACGGCCACGGTCACGCCATTCTGATTGATGCTTTCCCAGGAGGTGAAGCGCCCGGCGTTCTTCTTCTGGGTCAGCGGCACGGTGCCGAGGGTGTAGTAGGAATCGGTGAAGCCGGCGCTGCGGATGCGCTGGACCGTGATCGAGGCGCTGGTCGAGATGTCGTACTTGCCGGCGACGATGCCGGGTACCAGGGTCTTCCACTCGGTCGGCACGAACACCACCTCGACGCCGAGGTCCCTGGCCAGCTCGTTCATCACGTCGATGTCGAAGCCGACATAGCCGCCGGTCGCCGGGTCCTTCATGGACATCGGGTTCCAGTCGCCGGTGGTCCCGACGCGCAGCTCGCCGGACTCCAGCACGCTGGTCAGCCGGGACTCCTGCGCTGACGCGGGCGGCGTTGCCAGCAGAGTCAGAGCCATGGCGCCGGCCAGCAGCGCCACAAGCACGGTGTTTGCCTGCTTCATCTAGTCGTCTCTCCCCTCTCGCTGCCGGAATGGACGCGGCAGGAATGTCCGCGGACCGGCAGCGATCTTCTCCACCCGGCGATCAAAGCAAGCGATAGCGCGGGCGGCAAGGAAGTTGCCGGCCTGGAGGCGGGCGGCCCCTTGAAACCGCCACGGGGAACAACAAATTAGAATAATTCCAATTGCGAGTGAGTCGCAATAGTGCTATATAGAGGAACCAGACCCCCGGCCCGACGCCAGGGGCAGCCGAAGCGAGGAGACTGAAAATGGGCCTGAACCTGGCGAAAACCGCGACCTTCGCCGTGCTGCATTTCGGTGTCGGCTTCGGCGTGACCTATGCGCTGACCGGGTCGGTGGCGATCTCGACCGGCGTTGCCCTCATCGAGCCGGCGGTGAATACGGTGGTATTCTTCTTCCACGAAAAGGCCTGGCAGCGCCTCGCCCCAATGAAGATCCTGCAGCCCGCCGGCCTGGCGGCCGACAAGCAGCCACAGGCCGCCTGACGGCCGGCCGCGAACCCGGATCAGCGCAGGCTGTTGAGGTTAGCGACCAGGGCCTGTTGGGCCCGCTCCATCTCGCGGGCGATCTTGTGGGCCATGTCCTCGTCTTCGCTGCAGCAGGCGCGGGCGGCGTGACCGCAGGAAGCGGCGCATTCACGCATCACGTCCACCACAAGGTCCTGCATCACCTTAGTCAGCGCCCTGTGCTGGTTCTCGGACAGGGTGATCCCCATGAGTTCGCCGGTATCCCGGACGGCTTGCTGCGTCCTATCGTTCAGGTTCATGCCTGCCTCCCTTGGCGTTCCTACCCGGCGTCCACAGCGTGCCAAATGCGCGAGGAAACGGCGACTCGCGATTTGGCCCTGGAGGGAGGCACCTACATCACGGCGCCGATCTGCCAGGGAATGAACTCGGCATCGCCGAAGCCCAGCGCCTCCGACTTGGAGGGCGCGCCGCTGGCCACTTCGAGGATCTTGTCGAAGATCTCCCAGCCGACCTCCGCCACCGACTTCTCGCCGTCGGCAATGCCGCCGCAGTTGATGTCCATGTCCTCGGCCATGCGGTCGTACATCGGGGTGTTGGTCGCGAGCTTGAGGGAGGGCGAGGGCTTGAAGCCGAACACCGAGCCGCGGCCGGTGGTGAAGCAGACGACATTGGCGCCGGAGGCCACCTGGCCGGTCACCGAGCAGGGGTCGTAGCCGGGGCTGTCCATGAACACGAAGCCCTTGGCGGTGACCGGCTCGGCGTACTTGTAGACCCCCACCAGGTTGGTGGTGCCGCCCTTGGCGGCGGCGCCCAGCGACTTCTCCAGGATGGTCGTGAGGCCGCCGGCCTTGTTGCCGGGGGAGGGGTTGTTGTTCATCTCCCCGCCGTTGCGCCTGACGTAGTCCTCCCACCAGCGAATGCGTTCGATCAGCTTCTCGCCCACCTCGCGGCTGACCGCGCGCCGGGTCAGCAGGTGCTCGGCGCCGTAGATCTCCGGCGTTTCGCTGAGGATCGCCGTGCCGCCGTGGCGCACCAGCAGGTCGACCGCGGAGCCGAGCGCCGGGTTGGCCGTAATGCCGGAATAGCCGTCGGAGCCGCCGCACTGCAGCGCCAGGGTCAGTTCGCTGGCCGGCACCGTTTCGCGACGGGCGGCGTCGGCGGCCGGCAGCATCGCCTCGATGCGCTCGATGGCGGCCTCGACCGTGCGCCGGGTGCCGCCGGTCTCCTGAATGGTCAGTGTCTGGAAGCGTTCGCCGCGCTGCAGGCCGTAAGCGTCGAGCAGGAAGGGGATCTGGTTCACCTCGCAACCGAGGCCGACCATGAGGACGCCGGCGAAGTTGGGGTGACGGGCGTAGCCCCAGAGGGTGCGCTGCAATGCCTCGTAGCCGTCGCCGCTGTCGGCCATGCCGCAGCCGGTCGAGTGAACGAAGGCGGCGACGCCGTCGACGTTGGGATAGTCGTTCAGGATGCCGGTCTTGTTGAAGGCCTCGGCGATGTAGCGCGCCACCGTAGCCGAGCAGTTCACCGTGGTCAGGATGCCGATGTAGTTGCGCGTGCCGGCGCGTCCGTCCGGGCGGCGAAAGCCCTGGAAGGTGGCGCGCTCGGCCTCCGGCACCATCTCGGTCGGCCTGGCCTTGCTGGCGAAGGCGTAGTCGCGGTCGAAGTCGGCCATAGCGCAGTTGTGCACGTGAACATGGGCACCGGGCGCGATGGCGCGGCTGGCGAAGCCGATCACCTGGTCGTATTTCACCACCGGCTGGCCCTCGGCGATGGCGCGGGTCGCCACCTTGTGGCCGGTGGGGATGCGCTCGAGGGCGACGACCCCTTCCTGCGCTATCTCGGTGCCCGCCAGGATATCGGCGCGGCTCACCACCACGTTGTCGTTGGGGCTCAGCCGGATGGCAAGGCTGGCGCGCGGCATGTTGTCTGGCATTTCCGGGGATCCCTAGCCCGCGGCCGCGAGGGCCGCCTGTCTCGATCGGGGGCATTGAAACAGAAATCCCGCGGCAATTCTAATGGTGCCTCGTCCTATGCCTCTTTCGCGGCCGCGAGATCAGGCGGAGGCCAAGGTTGACACCGGGCGGCGCCGGACGCTCCCTTGAAACATTCCCGAATGCCGCCGAACTTTATGGTTAATGACTGGTTTACCAGGATGGGTTCAGGATGCCGCCATCAGGGGATCCTTACCGAACATAAGGGAGTTCGGCGCTATCCTTGCCTGATGACTTTAGCGGACCGCCGCGCCCCCGGGGCGGTCCGCCGGTTGGCGCTCTTCGGCGCGGCCGGGCAGCGCGGGGGCGGGAAGCTGCGAGAGCGCGACCATGACCCTGGGACCTGTTGACGGGGATTCCATTGCCGGCGAACCGATTTCGGGGGTGTCGCCGCGGGCCCACCCCTGGGAGCGCAGCTATCCGGCCGGCCTCGACTGGGCCGAGCCGATGCGCCGCGAGCCGCTGTTCCTGGCGCTCGACAGGGCGGTGGCGGACTATGGTCAGCGCCCCTGCCTCGATTTCCTCGGGCGCTCCTACAGCTATGCCGAGATCGGCGACCTGGTGGCGCGAACCGCCAGGGGGCTGCAGGAGCTCGGCGTCGGCAAGGGCACCCGGGTGGCGCTGTTCCTGCCCAACACCCCTTACTACGTGATCGGCTATTTCGCCGTCATGAAGCTGGGCGGCATCGTCGTCAACGTGAACCCGCTCTACGCCGAGGAGGAGGTCCACGAACTGCTGGCCGACTCCGGCGCCGAGTTCGCCCTCACCCTCGACCTCAAGCTGCTGCTGCCGAAGCTCGCCTCAGCGCTCGGGCGCTGTGCCCTGCGCAAGATCGTCGTCGGCAGCATGGGCGATATCCTGCGCTTCCCCAAGCGCCAGCTTTTTGCCATCGCCAAGCGCGGCGAACTGGCCAGGCCGCCGGCCGGCGACGAGCGTTACCTGCGCTTCGCCCAGGTGATCGACAACGACGGCGACTTCCGGCCCGCAGAGGTTGCGGTCGACGACGTCGCCGTGCTGCAGTACACCGGTGGCACCACCGGCGTGCCCAAGGCCGCGATGCTGACCCACGGCTCGATCTCCGCCAACGCCAGCCAGCTGCACCGCTGGTTCGTCGGCGTGAAGCCGGGCGAACAGCGCGTGTTGGCGGTACTGCCGCTGTTCCACGTCTTCGCCATGACGGTGAACATGCATCTGGCGATCCGCATCGCCGCCGAGATCATCCTGATGCCGAGGTTCGAGATCGAGACCCTGCTGAAGACCATCGCCCGGCGGCGGCCGACCTTCTTTCCCGGCGTGCCCACGTTGTTCAACGCGCTGCTGCACTATCCCAAGGTGGAGCGCTACGACCTCTCCTGCATCGAGAACAGCATCTCCGGCGGCGCCGCCCTGCCGTTGCCGGTGCGTGAAGGCTTCGAAGACCTGACCGGCGGCCGGCTGCTGGAGGGCTACGGTCTTTCCGAGGCCTCGCCGGTGGCGACCTGCAACCCGCTCGCCGGGCGCAGCAAGGCGGGTTCCATCGGCCTGCCGCTGCCGGGCACCGAGATCGTCATCCGCTCGCTGGACGATCGCGACGAGGCGGTGCCCCTGGGCGAGAAGGGCGAGATCTGCCTGCGTGGGCCACAGGTGATGGCGGGCTACTGGCAGCGCCCGGAGGAGACGGCGGCGACGCTGCGCGGCGGCTGGCTGCATACCGGCGATGTCGGCTTCATGGACGAGGACGGCTATACCTACCTGGTCGACCGCCTGAAGGAGGTCATCATCTCCGGCGGCTACAAGATCTATCCGCGCCACGTCGAGGACGCCATCCACCGCCACCCCGCGGTGGCGGAGGTCACGGTCTGCGCCGTTCCCGACGAATATCGCGGCGAGGTGCCCAAGGCCTTTGTGCGCCTGAAGGACGGCGAGAGCCTGACGGTCGAGGACCTGCGCGGCTTCCTCGCCGACAAGATCTCGCCGATGGAGATACCGCGCCAGGTGGAGTTCCGCGATGCCCTGCCCAAGACGCTGATCGGCAAACTGTCGAAGAAGGAACTGATCGCCGAGGAGCGGGCCCGGCACGAGGCCCGGGTCGAGAGCGGCCAGAAGCAGAACCAACAGATGCAGACGGGCGATCCGTCCCGGCTCGAAGAGACGAAAGGTCTTTGACGATGCAGAAGAACGTTGTGATCGCCGGCTACGTCCGCTCGCCCTTCACCTTCGCCCACAAGGGCGAGCTGGTGAAGCTGCGGCCCGACGAGATGGCGGCCCAGGTGGTGCGCGGCCTGCTCGACCGCAGCGGCGTCGATCCCCGGGAGATCGAAGACCTCATCGTCGGCTGCGCCTTTCCGGAAGGCGAGCAGGGACTCAACGTGGCGCGGCTCATCGGTTTTCTCGCCGAACTGCCGCTCGGCGTCGCCGGCACCACGGTGAACCGCTTCTGCGGCTCTTCCATGCAGGCGATCCACATGGCGGCCGGCAATATCCAGATGAATGCCGGCGAGGCCTTCATCTGTGCCGGCATCGAGTCCATGAGCCGCGTGCCCATGGCCGGTTTCAACCCGCTGCTGCATCCCGGACTGGCCGAGCGCTTTCCCGCTGCCTACATTTCCATGGGCGAGACGGCGGAGAACGTGGCGCGGCGCCACCAGATCACCCGCCAGCGCCAGGAGGAGCTTGCCGTGCTCAGCCACCGCCGGGCGGCGGTCGCGCGCGGCGAAGGCAAGCTGGACGAGGAGATCGTTGCGGTCAGCGTGAAGGGCCAGCAGGTGGGCGCCGACGGCTGCATCCGCCCGGATACCTCCCTCGAGGCCCTGGCCGAGCTGAAGCCGGCCTTCGCCACCGACGGCAGCGTCACTGCCGCCACCTCCTCGCCGCTCACCGACGGCGCCTCGGCGGTGCTGGTGACCTCCGAGGACTACGCCAAGGCTCACGGCCTGAAGCCGTTGGCGAAGGTGAGGTCGATCGCCGTGGCCGGCTGCGACCCGGAGGTCATGGGCATCGGCCCGGTGGCGGCGACCCGCAAGGCGCTGGACCGCGCCGGGCTCGCCATCAAGGATCTCGACATCGTCGAGCTGAACGAGGCCTTCGCCGCCCAGGCGCTGGCCTGTGCCGACGAACTCGGCCTCGACCTCGAGAAGACCAACCTCGACGGCGGCGCCATCGCCCTCGGCCACCCGCTGGGCGCCACCGGGGCCCGCATCACCGGTAAGGCGGCGGCGCTGCTGCAGCGCGAAGGCAAGGAGTTCGCCCTGGCGACCCAATGCATCGGCGGCGGCCAGGGCATCGCCACCATCCTGGAGGCCGCGTAAATGGCCATTCAAAAGGCTGCGGTAATCGGCGCCGGCGTCATGGGCGCCGGTATCGCCGCGCATCTCGCCAATGCCGGGGTGCCGGTACTGCTGCTGGACATCGTACCCCAGGGTACTGACGATCGCAGTGCGCTCGCCAGGGGCGCCGTCGCGCGGATGCTGAAGGCCGACCCCGCCCCCTTCATGTGGAAACGCGCCGCCGAGCTCGTCACCCCCGGCAACCTGGAAGACGACTTCGACAGGCTCGCCGACTGCGACTGGATCGTCGAGGCGGTGCTGGAAGACCCGGAGGTGAAGCGCGACCTCTACCGCCGCCTGGAGTCGGTGCGCAAGGATGGCTCCATCGTTTCCTCCAACACCTCGACGCTGCCCCTGAAGCTGCTGACCGAGGGCCTGGGCGAGCGCTTCGCCGGCGACTTCCTCATCACCCACTTCTTCAACCCGCCGCGCTACATGCCGCTGCTGGAGCTGGTGGCCGGCGACAGGACGCGGCCCGAAGTGGTCGAGGAGGTCGCCGCCTTCGGCGACCGCGTGCTCGGCAAAGGTATCGTTCATTGCCACGACACGCCGGGCTTCGTCGCCAACCGCATCGGCACCTTCTGGCTGCAGTGCGCCGTGGTGGAAACGCTGGAGCGCGGCCTCACGGTGGAGGAAGCCGACGCCGTCATGGGGCGGCCGCTCGGCATCCCCAAGACCGGCGTCTTCGCGCTGCTCGACCTGGTCGGCCTCGACCTCATGCCGAAGGTCGACGCCTCGCTGGCGAAGACCCTGCCCAAGGACGACCCCTACCAGGCCCTGCGCCGGCCGTTCCCGCTACTGGAGAAGCTGATCGCCGAGGGCTACACCGGCAGGAAGGGCAAAGGCGGCTTCTACCGCCTGAACAAGACCGGCGGCGCCCGCGTGAAGGAAGCCATCGACCTCGAAAGCGGCGACTACGCCCCGGCGGCGCGGCCGTCGCTGGCCAGCGTGTCGGCTGCGCGACACGGCGGCGCCAAGGCCCTGGTCGCGCACGGCGACAAGGGCGGCGCCTTCGCCTGGGCGGTGATGTCGCAGACGCTCTGCTACGCCGCCTCCCTGGTGCCGGAGATCGCCGACGACATTCCCTCGGTCGATCGCGCCATGCGGCTCGGCTACAACTGGAAACACGGTCCCTTCGAACTGCTCGACCGGCTGGGCGCCAAGGAGGTCGCGATGCGCCTCGCGGAAGAGGGCCGCGAAGTTCCGGCGCTGCTGGAGAAGGCGGCGGCGGCCGAAGGCTTTTACCGGGTGAACGACGGCCGCCTGCAGTATCTCACGGTGGCCGGCGACTACGCCGACGTGGTGCGCGGCGAGGGCGTGCTGCTGCTCTCCGACATCAAGCTGCAGGGGCCGCCGCTGGCGAAGAACGGCTCGGCCTCGCTGTGGGACGTCGGCGACGGCGTCGTCTGCCTGGAGGTCCACACCAAGATGAACACCATGGACCCCGAGGTGTTCAAGATCATGGCCAAGGCCGTCGAGATCGTGCCGAAGAGTCACAAGGCTCTCGTCGTCTACAACGAGGCCTCGCACTTCTCGGCCGGCGCCAATCTCGGCCTCGCCATGTTCGCCGCCAACGTCGGCGCCTGGCCGATGATCGAGGACATGGTGGCCGAGGGGCAGAGGATCTACACGGCGCTGAAGCGCGCGCCCTTCCCGGTGGTGGCGGCGCCCTCGGGCCTGGCGCTCGGCGGCGGCTGCGAGATTCTGCTGGCCGCCGACGCCGTGCAGGCCCACGCAGAGAGCTACATCGGCCTCGTCGAGGCCGGCGTCGGCGTGGTGCCGGCCTGGGGCGGCTGCAAGGAGCTGCTTTCCCGCTTCGCCCGCGATCCGCGGCGGCCCAAGGGGCCGATGCCGCCGGTGGCCGCGGCCTTCGAGACCATCGGCATGGCCAAGGTCGCCAAGTCGGCCTTCGAGGCCAAGGAACTGGGCTACCTGCGCGCCACCGACCTCGTCACCTTCAACCGCGAGCGCCTGCTGGCCGACGCCAAGCAGAGGGCGCTGGCGCTGGTCGAGGGCTATCAGCCGCCGGAGCCGGTCGAGCTCTTCCTGCCCGGGCCCTCCGGCAAGGCCTCGCTGGCCTTTGCCCTGCGCGATCTCTACGCCAAGGGCCAGGCGACCGAGCACGACATGGTGGTGGCCACGGAACTGGCCGAGGTGCTGACCGGCGGCGCCAGGGCCGACTTCACCGAGGCGACGAGCGAGGACGCGGTCCTGAAGATGGAGCGCGCCGCCTTCATGCGCCTGGTGAAGACGCCGGGCACCCTGGCGCGGGTCGAGCACATGCTCGAGACCGGCAAGCCGCTGCGTAACTGAGGAAAACGAGATCATGGTGAGCTACGCCGCGCCGCTCGACGACATCCGCTTCCTGCTCTACGAGCTGCTCGACTATGAGGGGCAGGTGGCGAGCCTGCCCGGCTGCGAGGAGGCCAACCGCGAGCTGGTCGACGCGGTGCTGGAGGAGGGCGCGAAGTTCTGCGAGAACGAGCTGCTGCCGCTGAACCGCGCCGGCGACGAGGCCGGCTGCAGTTTCGAGAACGGCGTGGTGCGCACGCCGGAAGGCTTCAAGGCGCTCTACGACAGCTTCTGCGAGGCCGGCTGGAACGGCCTGTCGCTGTCGCCCGACTACGGCGGCCAGGGTCTGCCCAAGACACTGCAGTTCGTGATGACCGAGCTGATCTGCTCGACCAATCTCTCCTTCGGCATGTATCCGGGCCTGACCCACGGCGCCTGCAACGCGCTGGAGATGCACGGGACCGACGCGCAGAAGCAGACGTTCCTGCCGAACATGATCCACGGCCGCTGGTCCGGAACCATGTGCCTCACCGAGCCGCACTGCGGCACCGACCTGGGCCTGATCCGCACGAAAGCAGAGCCCAACGACGACGGCAGCTACCGGATCACCGGCACCAAGATCTTCATCTCCGCCGGGGAGCACGACCTGTCGGAGAACATCGTCCACCTGGTGCTGGCCAAGCTGCCCGACGCGCCGGAGGGCACCAGGGGCATCTCGCTCTTCATCGTGCCGAAGTTCCTGGCCAAGGCGGATGGGACGCTGGGCGCGCGCAACGGCGTTGCCTGCGGCTCCATCGAACACAAGATGGGCATCAAGGCCTCGTCCACCTGTGTGATGAACTTCGATGGCGCCGAGGGCTACCTGGTCGGCGAACCGCACAGCGGCATGGCCAAGATGTTCACCATGATGAACGTGGCGCGCCTCGACGTCGGCATTCAAGGCCTGGGTCTGGCGGAGGCCGCCTACCAGTCGGCGGCGGCCTACGCGAAGGAGCGCCTGCAGGGCCGCTCGCTGGCCGGGCCCGCCTATCCGGACAAGCCGGCCGACCCGATCATTGTGCACCCGGACGTGCGCAAGAACCTGCTTACCATGCGGTCGCTGAACGAGGGGGCCCGCGCGCTGGCGCTGTGGGTCGCCATCGCCGTCGACGTCGCCGAGAAGCACCCCGATGCCGAGAAGCGCCGGGAGGCGGACGACCTTGTCGCCCTGATGACGCCGATCATCAAGTCGTTCTTCACCGACGCCGGTTTCGAGGTGACCAACCTCGGCATGCAGGTCTTCGGCGGCCACGGCTACATCCGCGAGCACGGCATGGAGCAGCTGGTGCGCGACGCCCGCATCGCGCAGATCTACGAGGGCGCCAACGGCATCCAGGCGCTCGACCTCGTCGGCCGCAAGCTGGGCCAGAACATGGGCCGCCTGCTGCGCCGCTTCTTCCATCCGGTGCTGGCCTACGTCGAGGCTAACCAGACCAACCCCGAGCTGGCCGAGTTCGTGGCGCCATTGGCCAAGACGCTGAGCCGCCTGCAGCAGGCGACGCTGTGGATCGCCCAGCAGGGCCTGAAGGACCCCGAAGAGGCGGGCGCCGCCGCGAGCGACTACCTGAACCTCTTCGCCTACACGGCGCTGGCCTACCTCTGGACCCGCATGGCCGAGGCAAGCCTGGCGCGGAAGGAGGGCGACAACGCCGCCTTCCACGAGGCCAAGCTCGCCACCGCCCGCTTCTTCTTCCAGCGCGTCCTGCCGCGCAGCTCCGGCCACTTCTCTGCCATCATGGCCGGCAAGGCTCCGGTGATGGCGATGAAGGAAGCGGCGTTTTAGAAATCTCCAACATCGTCATGCTCGGGCTTGTCCCGAGCACCCAGGGCAGGCACTCCATCGCTCGCCCCTGGACCCTCGGGACGAGCCCGAGGGTGACAGCATGTGTGGCTGCAATAGCACTGAACTCTCACCCCCGCTCGATGCGGCACTGGTAGCAGTTGTTGCTGGCCGAGCGCAGGTGGAGGTAGGCGATCTCGTCGCGCTCGAAGAGGTGGCGCGCCATCAGCGCGATGTCCTCGGTGGGGATCACCTTGCCGGTGCCGTAGACGATGCGGTCGTCGGCGCCGTAGCCGCGCAGCAGTATCGCCTCCCGCCGCAGGAACATGGCCGGCACGCCGGCGCCCTCGGCGTAGCGCGGGCAGTCGTCGGCGTGCAGGAAGATCGGGCCGAGTTCGGCGTAGGGCTGCGGCGCCGGGAAGGGACGATGGGCCAGCACCAGCATCGGTGCACCCCCGGCAATGTCGTCGAGGCAATGGCGGCAGGGGTTGCCGCCGCCGTCGGAGACCTGGCGCTCGGGCGCCTGGCCGTTGGCGTCGGGCGCGCCGTGGCGCAGGGCATGGACGGTCTTGCTGTCGAGGGCGAC
>JBHJOA010000048.1:0-138571 GCA_050330205.1 Kiloniellaceae bacterium | reverse complement strand
GCTCATTCCTCCACGACGAACTCCACGTCGACCGGCGTCATGTCTTCGCCGTTGATCGGGATCATGTCCTGCGGGCAGGCGGACATGACGACGATGCAGTCCATCTCGGCGCGCAGCAGCACGTGGTCGCCGGGGGCGGAGACCGGCGGCAGCCAGTCGATACCCCAGTCGTCGCCGACCGGGATGTTCATCCACAGGTTCAGGGGCTGCGGCACTTCGGGTACCGTCAGGCCGATCGCCATCATCGCCATGCGCAGGTTGTCCGAGCAGTTGTCGTGATAGTCCTCGACGCCGAGGGTGAGGTAGCGGAACAGGTCGCAGGCGGCGATCAGGGTGTCGTGTACGCCGGGCGAGGAGTCCTCGAGCAGGGTCAGGATCGGGCGTCGCCGGTTGGTGACCAGGGCGTCGCCCGGCCTGGGCAGCACCCGTTCGATCCAGGCGCGCGCGTGCGGCCAGGAGAGATACTCCGCGCGGTTGGCGGCGCTGAAGGCCCAGGTGTCGCAGACCTGGGTGCCGTGGGTGTTGACGATGCGGATGCTCTGGCCCCGGGCGACCCGCACGGCACGGCCCTGGCGTGCCGGCACGGCGTAGCGCCGCCCCGGCCGCGGCGTGCCGTCCGGCGAGATCGGCGCGGCCAGCGTCGGGTTGATGCCGCAGGGCGTCGCGTTGTCCCCGGGGTTGTCGTAGCAGTCGGACATGTCCATCGGTGATCCCTTCCTTTCCAGCCCTTTGCGCCGCAAGGTTACCACCAATTGTCAACCAACGGGCCTGCCCCTCGGTGCCGCGGCGGTGCTATAGTATGTCCATGGTGCCGCTGAAGCAGGGTCACAAGGGCGACGAGGTCGCGCGGCTGCAGGCGATGCTCTGCCTGACGGGCTTCGACGCGAAGCCCGTAGACGGCGACTTCGGGTCCGGGACAGCGCGGGCCGTCAGGACCTGCCAGGCCGCCCAGGGACTGGCGACATCGGGCATCGCCGACGCGGAGCTCCAGGTTGTCGTCGGCATGGACCGTCCCGATCCGACCAAGGTCGACCACCCCGTGATCGATGGGGTGACCGTGCTGACGGTGGCGGAGATGTTTCCACCGGCGACGCCACGGCGCAACATCGAGCGCCACCTGCCCGTCGTGCTGCAGGCCCTGGCTGCCGCCGGGCTGGACGACCGGGTGATGGTGCTCATGGCGCTGGCCACGATCCGCGCCGAGTCCGAGGGCTTCGAGCCGATCGACGAAGGCCGCTCGCGCTTCAACACCGATGCCGGCGCCATGCCGTTCAATCGCTACGAGCCCGGCACCGGCGTCGGACGGCAGCTGGGCAACCGGGAGCCGGGGGACGGCGCCCGCTACAAGGGGCGCGGTTTCATCCAGTTGACCGGCCGCGCCAACTATCGGACCTATGGCGAGGCGATCGGGCTCGGAAACCGCCTGGAGGCGGAGCCGGAACTCGCCAACGATCCCGCGGTGGCGGCCGGGACGCTCGCGGCTTTCCTGAAAGCCAAGGCGAGCCGGGTCAAGTACGCTGTCCTGGGACGGGACCTGAGAACGGCGCGCCGCCTTGTCAACGGCGGCAGCCACGGTCTCGGACAGTTCGAAGAAACTTTCCTGAGGGGAGAGCGCATCTTCGGTGCCTGATGCGGCCGCCCGGCCGCGCCGGCGCCTCGGAGGCGCGATTGGGGGTCGTCATGGCAAAGCGCCGCTTTGTCGTCTGCTTCGATGGAACCTGGAACACGCCGGACAAGGGCGCCAAGCCGACGAACGTCGTGAAGATGGTGCGCGCGGTGCGCAGCCGCGACGACGCCGGCCTGTCCCAGGTGGTGTTCTACGGCAAGGGTGTGGGCAGTGCCGGCGGCACCGACGCCATCGCCGGCGGCGGGCTGGGCGTCGGCCTCACCGCCAACGTCGTCGACGGCTATCGCTTTCTCTGCAACAACTACACCGCCGACGACGAGGTCTACATCTTCGGATTCTCTCGGGGTGCCTACACCGCGCGCAGCCTTGCCGGGCTGGTCGGCCTCGCGGGCATTCTGGGACCGGGCGACCTCGGCGGCGGCCTGCGCGACGTCATGTCGGTTTACCAGCGCAAGGATCTCAACCGCGATCAGAAGCTGGAGGAGATCGGCAAGCTGAAGCTGACCGCACCCCACGCGGCCCGCATCCGCTGCGTCGGGGTCTGGGATACCGTCGGCTCTCTCGGCATTCCCGGCGACCTCGGCCGCAGCTTCCTCGGCGGCAAGTACTACTTCCACGACGTCGAACTCGGCGGCCACATCGACGTCGCGCTGCACGCCGTCGCGGTCGACGAGAAGCGCAGCGCCTTTTCGCCGACCCTCTGGGTCAGCGACACCGGACGCCCGGCCACGGGCGGCCAGGTCGTCGAGCAGGTCTGGTTCGCCGGTGCCCACTCCAACGTCGGCGGGTCCTACGAGGACAGCACCCTCTCCGACATCGCCTTCTACTGGATGGTCCGGCGCGTGTCGGCGCTGACGGACCTCGCCCTCCTGCGTCCGGCGATCGACTTCGGCCCGCCGCAGGCGGCCGGCCGGAGCATCGACAGCCGCACCCTGCTGTACAAGGATTCGGTGCTCTACCCCTACCAGCGGGTGATCGGCCGATGCATCCCTGAAGGCCGGGGCTTCGGCGAGTGGTTCCGTCGCAAGTTCGAGCGCTTCGACCGCCGCAACATCCCGCCCGAGGGATTGCAGACGGTGAACGAAGCCCTGCATGTCTCGCTGCTGGATCGCTGGAAACGTCCCGCCGTGCTGCACGACTGCAAGGATGTCGACGACTGTCGGGAGGTGCCCTACCGGCCGGTCAACCTGGCGGCGGCGATTGCCGCCCACCACGAGGGCCGCTCCATGCCGGTGGCCGGCTGGGACGGCGAACTCATGGACCCGGCGGCGGTCCCCTGGCCGGATGCCGCCGGACCGACCGGATGAGGCCGCTTGCCCCCTGCCGCGGGGGCGCCTAACGTTCGTCTGCCGTAACGGCCCCCTTGCGGTAACCAAGAGACCGGACCCGACCCATGACCCTGCGCAACGGCCGCGAATTCCTGGCGATTCCCGGCCCCACCAACGTGCCCGACGCGGTGCTGAACGCCATGCACCGCCCGGCCGTCGAGATCTATACCGGCACCCTGCTCGAAACCACCCGGACCTGTCTGGAGGACCTGAAGCGCCTCTTCGGCACCACCACCGGTCGGACCTACATCTACGCCGCCAACGGCCACGGCGCCTGGGAAGCGGCCCTGACCAACGTCCTGTCGCGCGGCGACAAGGTTCTGGTGCTCGGCAGCGGCCTGTTCGCGGTCGCCTGGGGCGACATGGCCGCCTTCCTCGGCATCGAGGTGGAGGTGCTGCCGGTCGGCTACCGCCATGCCGTCGACCCGGCGGCGGTGGAGACGCGTCTGAAGGCCGACCGTGGCGGCGAGATCAAGGCGGTACTGGTGGTCCAGGTCGACACCGCCTCCAGCGTCGCGAACGACATCGCCGCCATCCGCCAGGCCATCGACGCGGCCGGCCACGATGCCCTCTTCCTGGTCGACGCCATCGCGTCGCTGGCCACCATGCCGTTCGAGATGGACGCCTGGGGCATCGACGTCGCCATCACCGGCTCCCAGAAGGGCCTGATGACGCCGCCGGGCCTCGGTTTCGTCGCCGCCGGTCCGCGCGCCCTGGCGGCGCACCAGGTTGCGAACCTGCGCAGCGGCTACTGGGACTGGACCAAGCGCGAAGGCCCGGTGCACTACCAGAAATACTGCGGCACGCCCCCCGAGCACCTGCTGTTCGGTCTGCGCCAGGCCATGGACATGCTCTTCGAGGAGGGCCTGGAGGCGGTGTTCGAGCGCCACCGCCTGCTGGCCGAGGCGACGCGCCGGGCGGTCGCCGCGTGGTCCGACGGCGGCGTACCGGCGCTCAACGTGCTGGATCCGCGGGCGCGGGCCAACTCGGTGACCACGGTGCGCCTGGACGGGGTCGAGCCGGAACTGCTGCGCGACTACTGCGACAAGGTCTGCGGCGTGGTGCTGGGCCAGGGCATCGGCGAACTCTCGGGCAAGGCGGTGCGCATCGCCCACATGGGCCACGTCAACGCGCCGATGATCCTGGGCACCCTGGGCGTGGTGGAAACCGCCCTCGGCGCGCTCGGCATCGCCCACGGTCGAGGCGGCGTCCAGGCGGCGGTCGACTTCCTCGCCGAGGCGGTGCCGGCCCCGGCGGCGCAGCCGAGCATCGATGCCGAGTTGCGCGACGCCATGGGCGCCTGAACCGCGTCCGGCGGCGCTACCAGCTGCCGCCGCCCCCGCCGCCGCCCCCGCCGCCGGAGGAGCCGCCGCCGGACGACCCGCCGGAGCTGCTGCTCGGGCGTGTCGCGGCGCTGCTCAGCGTGTTGCTGAGCCCGCTCGAAAGTCCCCTGGCCAGGCCCGCCACCCCCGCCCGCCCGGAGCGGGAGACGTACCAGCTGCGGCTGCGGGTCTCCGCGGCCTGGCGGCTGGCGGCGCTGGCGCTGGCGGTGAAGCGGGCGGTCCACTGGTCCTCGACGCCGAGCGCCATGGCGTAGGGCAGGTGGTGCTCGAAGTGCTCGACGGTCATCTCGGGCTCGGCCGTCAGCAGGTTGAGCCGGTCGCGCTCGGCCACCGAGAGGTAGAGCCGGTAACCTTCGATCTGGTCCAGCATCTCGCGGCCGAGGCGCGTCGGCGCCTTCAGCAGGTGAGAGAACAGCGCCACGAGGAAACCAAGCGCAGCCATCAGCACCACCATGGCGAGGCCGAAGAAATCGAAGGCGAGGTAGGCGACGCCGAGCGGCGGCAGCGCGAAGACGGCGCCGAAGAGCGTCAGCAGTACCGTGCCGACCGGCTGGCGCGCGTGGCCGTGCAGCAAGGCAATCCAATGCGGCAGCACGGAGCGGCCGATGAGGATGACGGGGACCGAGAAGGCGCCGGCGAAGAGCGAGCCGAAGGCGACGAAGGCCAGGACCTCCGGATTGCCGGTCTGCAGCAGGGCGGCGCCGACCATGGTACCGAGGGCGAGCAGCGCGCCCAGCAGCCAGAAGCCGACATTATGGCGGTAGAAGGCATCGCCGTGCTCGCGGCCGAGCACGGCGTAGAGGGTATCGACGGCGCCGTCGATCTCGGCGGAATAGCTGGGCTTCACCACCACCTCGCTGCCCTTGCCGTCGGGGAACAGCGACCGCATCACGCTGGCCTCGCCGGGCGGCAGTTTCTCCGCCCGTCGGCGCGTCGTTCCCCGGAACGGCAGCTTGGTCAGGGTATAGCGCCGCTTGTTCTCCTCGATGCTCATGCGGCCCTTGATCGCCAGGCTGGTGAGGGCGACGGCGAAGGCCAGCGCGCGGCTCATGCCGTCGCCGCGGGCCGCCGCCCAGACATAGCCGGTGGCCGCCGGCGAGAGGCCGTCCGGCGCCTCGAACAGGGGAATGATGATGCCGGCTTCCGGGTCGCGGCCGACCTTCAGCCACTGCCGCCAGAAGTAGGCCAGCGTGACGAGGAAGCCGGCCAGGCCGGCCAGGAGGCCGAGGTTGTCCGAGACGGCGCGCCGCAGGCGCTCGCCGGTATCCGCTTCGGCGACGACGCCCTTGGGGAAGGACACCGCGACGGTCAGGCCTTCGCCGGGGGCCAGCGGCCGCGTGGTGGCGAAGACGATGCTGCCGTCGGCCCCGCTGCCCTGGGTGTAATCCCGGCCGGTCTCGCCCTTGCGGCCGGTGTAGCCGGCGCTCTGCAGCGGCATTGCGCCCGGCGGCAGGTGGACCCGCGCCTCGGCCTGGCCGATCGGATGCGCCCACTCGTTGCCGGTGACGTTCCAGTAGACCTCGTCGAAGTCGTCACGGAAGAACAGCTGGCGCGCGGTGCGATAGACGATGCGATAGCGGTGCACGCCACTGCGCAGGTAGACCTCGGCGCGGCCGATCCGCACCCGCAGGCCGAACTGCGTGCCTTCCAGGACGTGGTGTTCGGCACGGCCGTCGCGGGTCACCTCCAGGATCTCGTACTCCACCCGTTCGGTAAGGCCCCAGACGTCGCGGTAGGCGGTCGGCAGGTCGCGAAATATGCCGCGCTTGACGCTGCCGGGCATGACTTCGAAGTCGATTTCCTCGGATACCAGCAGATCGCCGTTCGGCTCGACGACGATCTCGGTCGCGAAGCGCGGGATGTGGTCGGGATCCCCCTGTGCTGCCGCGGCGGCCGGCAACATCGCCGCCAGGAGGACGGCCAGCAGGGCCCGCGCCGCGCGCCGCACTATGGCGGAGTTCATGTACCCTCGCCGAAGCGGACCGCCGGCAGCTCGCGGTCGGCCGCCTGGTCGACCTCGTAGTAGTCGGCCTTGGCAAAGCCGAAGCGGCGGGCGACGAGATTGCTGGGGAAGGACTCAATGAGGGTGTTGAGCATCCTGACCGAGCCGTTGTAGTAGCGTCGCGCCATCTGGATGTGGTTTTCGATCTTGCTCAGTTCTTCCTGCAGGCCGAGGTAGGTGTCGCTTGCCTTGAGGTCCGGGTAGTTCTCAACCACGGCGAAGAGATGCCCGAGGGCGGTGGTCAGGCGCTCCTCGACGGCGGCCCGACGGCCGGCCGGCGCGCCGCCGGCGGCCAGCGCGTGGCCGCGCAACTCCGTCAGCGTCTCCAGGGTGCGGCGTTCGTGGTCGGTGTAGGCTTTCACGGTCTCGACCAGGTTGGGGATCAGGTCGGCGCGCCGCTTCAGTTGCACGTCGATGCCGCTCCAGCCCTCCTCGATCTGCTGCTTGCGGGCCACGAGGCGGTTGTAGATCAGCACGGCCCAGGCCAGCAGCAGGGCGACGAGCGCGGCCAGCGCGCCGATGACGGTTCCGATGGACATCTGCTTTCCCACCCGGTCGAGAATCATCCGCCGGCGGCGCGGAGTCCCGCCGACGAGCCGAGACTATAGTCGTTCCGGCGCCGGATGAAGTTCAAAGGATCACGGTCGGGCGCTCTTGCCGAAAGCCAGCATGCGCTCCCAGGTCCACTCCACCATGCCGGTGAGCAGCGCAAGGAGGTCACCTTCGCGGGCCATGGCGAGGCCGCGGTCCACCGCCTCGGTATCGAGGTCGATGGCGACTACGTTGGATGGATCGACGCCGCGCTCGATCAGCGCCGCGGCAATGCGCTTGGGAACTTCCGCGAGCGGGAAGTCCCGCGAAACCTCGGTGACCCGGAGAACCTTTTCCCGGCGCGAGCAGATGAAAAAGTCGAACTCGTCGGCGATGATCTCCGCGACCTCGCCGATGTGGTCGCCGTGTCGAAAGCCGACGCCCGAGAGCACGCAGATCCGCCGGCCGGTGACGGGAATCCGGCGGAGGACCTCACAGACGACCTTGATGCCGTCGGGGTTGTGCGCCGAGTCGTGCACCACCTTGAAGGGATAGCCTTCATAGAAATTGAGCCGGCCCGGGTTGTCGACGTGGTCGCTCCTGAAGCCGCAAAGCGCTTCGGCGATGCGCGCGGGCTGCAGGCCGAGGCCTATGGCGAGGCCGGCGGCGGCCATGGCGTTCTGCACGTTGTGCCTTGCCGTGCCGTCCAGGGTGGCCGGCAGCGCCGCCACGGCGACAATCGCCTGGCGGCCGTCGGGCCGATGCAGACAGAGAGTCTCCTCGCCGTCGTGGGCGTCCAGGCAGATCGCCAGTCCGCCGCGGCCGACATGGGCCCGCAGCGTCTCGCCCAGCGCGCCGAGGGTGAAGAGACAAACCTGCTCTGGGGGCTTCAGCGCCGCCATGGCGGCGCAGAGCGGATCGTCGACATTGAGCACCGCGAGGCTGCGGGCGGCCTCGGCGACCCGGCCCTTCACCCTCGCCATGTCCTCCAGGGATTCGACACCGTGCAGGCCCAGGTGATCGTCGCCGACGTTGAGCACGGCGCCGACGTCGCACCAGTCGAAGGCAAGGCCGCTCTTGATGATGCCGCCACGCGCGGTTTCCAGGACCGCAGCTTCGACCGCGGGGTCGCGCAGCAGGATCCGCGCGCCGGTGCCGCCGGCGAAATCGCCCTTGGCGACCAGACGGCCGTCGATGGTGACGCCGCTGGTGGTCACCAGGCCGACGACGCCGACGCCGATGTCGGCGCCCACATGGTCCAGGATGTGGGCGAGCATGCGCGAGGTGGTGGTCTTGCCGTTGGTGCCGGTAATGGCCGCCACGGGAATGCGCCCGTTGCCGCCGCCGGGAAACAGGTGATCGACAATCGGGCCGACGACGTCGCGCGGCGGCGCGCCGGGAACCTGGGCGGCAACCTGATGCGGACGCAGGCCCGGGGAGGAGTTGACCTCGCAGATGGCGCCGCCGACGTCACGATAGGAGCGGGCGATGTCCGGCGTGATGAAGTCGATGCCGACGACATCGAGGCCGGAGACCCGAGCCGCCCGCTCCAGCATCGCGCGGTTTTCCGGATGGATGCCGTCGGTCACGTCGACGGCCGTTCCACCGGTCGAGATGTTGGCGGTGTGCCGAAGGAAGACCACCTCCCCGGCGGCGGGGACACTGTTGCGGTCGCGGCCCTGCCCGCGCAGCACGGAATCGGCCTGGGCGTCGAGGTCGATGCGGTTCATCAGGCGGCTGAAGCCGATGCCGCGGCGGGGGTCGCGGTTCGCCTCGGCGACCAGTTCGGCCACGCTCTGCCGGCCGTCGCCGGTCACCGCCGCGGGAATGCGTTTTGCCGCGGCAACGATCTGCCCGCCGACGACGAGGATGCGGTGGTCGTCGCCGGGGACGAAGCTCTCGACCAGGACGCGCCGGCTGTGGCGGGCCGCGACGGCGAAAGCCGCGCGCACCGCGGCGGCATCGGTGACGCCCAGGGTGATCCCCTTGCCCTTTCCGGCGTCGGAGGGCTTCACCACCACGGGAAAGCCGATACGCGCGGCGAAATGCGCCGCGGCATCGGGGTTGGCGGCCAGACCCTGGCGCGGCACCGGCAGGTGCATGTCGGCGAAGATCCGCGCCGTGTTCGCCTTGTCGCGCTGCAGCCAGGTGCCGATGGCGCCGGTGCCACTGGTCACCGTCTCGCGGAGCCGGCGCAGATGCCGGCCCTGGCCCAGTTGGACAATGCGCTGTGGCCGGTCGAGGATGAACCAGGGGATTTCCCGGCGCGCGGCCTCGCCGATCAGGGCGCGGGCGGTCTGGTCGAGGGCCATCGACTGGGCTTGGCGCAGGAAGCGGGCCAGGATCGCCTCCGGCCCAAGCCGTTCCGTCGGCGCCAGGGCCGGACGCTGCCCGTCGGGCAGCAGGGCGTCCACCAGGGCGACGGCCGCCTTGCCGGCCAGGACGCCGACGTTTGGATCCTCGTAGCCGAAGAAAATATGACAGAGGCCGGTTCCGCCATCCTGCCGGACGCCGGCCGGCCCGCCTGCCATCTCGAGTCGGCGCAGCAGGGCGACGGCGATCTCGGCGGCCGCCTGCGCCAGGCCAAGGGCCGCGGGGTTGCGCAGCGCCGCCGTGAAACCGCCGTCAGTGTCGCCGGCTCCGCCGGCCTGCGCCAGTTCCGGCAACAACCGCAGGAGAGTGGCGCCGGCGGCGGTTCCGTCCGGCCCGTCCGGCCAGAAGCGGTTTCCCGCAGTCGCGACCGTGAGATGGACGACAGGCGCCGCCGCGATCAGATTTGGGCCGCTGTAGGCGGTCGCCCGCAGAATTTTCATGACGACGGATTCATGGGTCGACCGGTCGGAGCCCCCCAACTCGATGCCTGAGCATAGCGGTACCCCGGACCCGCCGCCACCGGCGACAGTTCGTGGAATCGAGAGGTATCAGCGCAGGGCCGGGCGCGGCCGCTCGGCCTGGGCGGCGAAGAAGGCCAGGGCAGAGGCCAGCAGGCAGTAGAGCGCGCAGCCGAGGGCGATGGTTTCCATGGCCATGCCGCGGTCGATGAAGAAGCCCATGACCGCGGGCGCCAGGCCGGTGGAGAAGACCATGGCCGAGGTGGCGAAGGCGCGGATCGCACCCAGGTGGGTGACGCCGTAGAGTTCCGGCCAGAGGGCACCCAGGAGGACCGCGCCGCTGCCGGTGGTCACCCCCAGCAGGCCCATGAAGAGGGTGGCCACCAGGGGGCCGTCGCTGGCCGCGAGAGCAAGGCAAGCAAGCGTCAGCGGCGCGAGGAAGACCGGCAGCAGCCGGCGCGCGCCGTAGCGGTCCACCAGCGGTCCGGCCAGGAGCAGCGTGGCCAGGGAGCTGGCGGCGAAGACGGTGAAGGCGCCGGCCATGAGCGCGAGGGGCCAGCCCTTGGTCTGCGCCAGATGCACCTGGTGGAAGATGATGCCGGTGCCGATGAAGGACGACGCCAGCAGGACCGGCAGGCGCAGCCAGAGGCCGGAGTCGCGCAGCGCGGCACCGAGCGTGCGGTCGGCGGCGCGCGCACCGTTGCCGGCATCGGCCTGGCGCTGCAGGTGAAAGGCCTCGTCGCGCGCCCGCTGGCCTTTCAGCAGCACGAAGACCAGCGGGACCAGGGCCAGGAGCAGGAGCCCGGTGCCGCTCCACACCTGGCGCCACTCGGCCAGGGCCAGGGCGGCGACGACGGCGGCGGGCAGCGCCGCCTCGCCGAGGGTGTGGCCGAGGGTCGCCACGCTGACGGCCCGGCCGCGCGCCGTCTCGAAATAGCGGCCCATCGCGACGATGGCGCAGTGGCTGGCGAGGCCCTGGCCGAAAAGGCGCAGCCCGAAGAAGACGGCGACCAGCAGCACGGCATCGGCGACGGCGCCCATCAGCAGGCAGACGGCGGCGAGCAGCGTCAGCACCGCGGCGGCGAAGAGCGGCAGCGGCACGCGGTCGATGAGGCGGCCGGCCCCGAGCAGCACCGCCGCCGAGGCCAGGGTGCCGAGGGAATAGAGGCTGCCGAACTCGCCGTCGCTGAGCGAGAACTCGGCGCGGATCTGACCGGAGAACAGCGAGATGAAGAAGGTCTGCCCGACGCTGGAGCAGAAGGTCATCAGGACGCCGAAGCCGAGCAGCCGCCCGTGCGCGCGCAGGAAGGAGAGCGAGAGCATGGCGCCTCTTCTAGGGGCAAACTACCGTCGGGAGAAGTGTCGAGAGCCGGACCCCGGGCCGCATTTTCGTCATATCTCCGCGTTTTCCCGAAGCTCACGGCGTGGCTTGGCAGACGCTGCAACCGGACTATGTTGGAGGCTACGGGCTTGGACGTTACGGGGAAATTCCATCTTGCGGTCGATGGAACTGGGGGGCGCCAGCATGCGATTACTGCTCAACGACCTTCGGGCCGCCGCCTGCGGCCTCTCGGCCCTGGCGGTTCTCGCCGCCGCGCCGGCGCCGGCCCAGGGCCAGTCCCCCTCGCAAGGCCGCGGCATGCCGGTGGATCTCGAACTGGTGTTGCTGGCCGATTCCACCGGCTCCATCGACGACAACGAGATTCTGTTCCAGCGTCAGGGCTACGCCGACGCCATCACCGACCCCGACATCCTCTCGGCGATCTCCCTCGGGCACGACGGGCGCATCGTCGTCACCTACGTCGAATGGGGGGGCCAGCACTCGCAGGAGATCGTGGTGCCCTGGACCGTCATCGACGGCCCCGAGTCGGCGGCAGGCTTCGCCGGGGTGCTGATGTCGCAGCCGCGCAAGGCCTTCGGCCGCAACGCCATCGGCTCCGCCATCACCTTCGCCCATCTGCTGATCGAGAGTAACAATTTCAACGGTTTCCGTCGTGTCATCGACCTCTCCGGCGACTCCGCCAACAGCTGGAACGGGATTCCCATCGCGACGGCGCGCCAGGCCGCTCTCGACGCCGACATCGTCATCAACGGCCTCGCCATCCTCTGCAACAACTGCTCCGGCCGGCCGGTCTACTACGACCTGGAAGAAGCCTTCCGCCGCGACATCATCGGCGGTCCGGCCGCTTTCGTGGTGACCGCCGACGACATGGAGAGCTTCGCCACGGCGGTGCGCAAGAAGCTGCTGCTGGAGATCGCCGGCGTGCCCGACGAAGCGACTTTTCACGAGCGCCTCGCCGCGGCCGGAACTGCGGACGCGGCGGCGACGGCGATCGATTAGGCGGCCATCGATTGGGCGCCCATTGATTGGGCGAGGGCCCCGAGCTAAATGCTCAGCGGCACGCGAACGCCGTGGACGGCGATCATGCGATCGATCTCCGCCAGGGCGTAGGCGGCCAACCCGCGCTGGGCGGCCTGGGCCGCCGGGCTCGTGTCCTCCAGGTCGCCGATCACCAGGATATTCTCGTCGTTCAGGCGGTTGGCCGGGTCGGTGTAGTTGAAGCTGCCGGCGATGACCACCGCGCCGTCGATCACCATCAGCTTGTGGTGCAGCTTGCCGAGGCCGTTGCGGCGCGAAGCCAGCCAGGCCTCGCCGCCGCTGTCGGCAACCAGGCGGGTCGCCGCCCAGTCGCGATTGCCCTGGCCGGCGTCGAAGATGCCGCGCACCTTGACGCCGCTCTTGGCCATGGCGACCAGGGCGTCGTCGATGCCGGAAGAGCGCGAGAAGGTGAAGATGGCGAAGTCGACCCGCTCCTTCGCCTTCACGATCTGCTTCATGATCTCCATCTCCGGCGCGTGATCCGGGGCGAAGAGCGCGCGCACACAGATACCGGCGACGCGGTTGTTGCGCGGCGAGGGCTCGTGGCGGCTGCGCACCTTGCCGAAGGTGCCCTGCCAGATCTCGTCGAACTCGGCGTCGTATTCCCGGCAGACCCACTGGTCGTGCACGATGACGACGTGGTTGAGGTTCTTGCGGCTGCCGTGGCTGCCGGTGCCGGTCGGCGTGAAGTTGGTCGAGCCGGTCAGCAGGGCGCGGCGCGGCCCGCCGCTGTCGCGGATGATGAATTTCTGGTGGAAGATGTGCGGGTTGTAGTCGGCCCGGGCGTCGATGCTGGCGCGCAGCAGGGCGGCGAAGAGATTGCGATTCTCCTCCACGGCGCCGCCGAGGGCGAAGGGGTCCGCGGGCGGCTTGCTCTCGCGCAGATAGTCCTGCTCCAGCACCAACCGCATGCGCAGGCCGCGCTGGCGGGCGCGCACCAGGGCCTCGGCGATGGGGCGCGACTCGATTTCCTGAACCGCCACGTCGAGGCTGGTCCGGGCGTCGTCGATGAAGTCGACGATGACCTTTTCGAGCTCGTCGGGCGCGCCGAGGCTGGACGGCCCCATGTGCAGTTCCAGGCGATTGTTCAGGATGAACGGCATGGCCCTCTCCCCGCTGCCACCTGATGACCCCGACATGTTACCGTATCGCCGGGGCCGCCGTGTGAAGATCCTCGCGCCGCCTCGTGGCGCAATGGGGGTGCAGGACCTACCGCCGGCGGATTAGCATGCCGCGCAGGGTCGGCATGGTTGGACTCGATGCTGCAGATGGGGTACAGGCGGAGTCATGACGAGCGACAGTCTCTTTTCCCTCACCGGCCGGGTGGCGGTGGTGACCGGCGGCAACGGCGGCATCGGCCTCGGCATGGCCTGCGGCCTGGCCCGCGCCGGTGCCGATATTGCCGTGGTCGGACGCAATGCCGAAAAGCTGGCGACGGCGGTCGCGGCGCTGCAGGATCTCGGCGTGCGCGCCGTCGGCCTGCCCTGCGACCTGACCGAGGAGGCCGCCGTGGCGGCCCTGCCCGGCCAGGTGTCCGACCGCCTCGGCCGGCTCGACATCCTGGTGAACAACGCCGGCATCAACATCCGCAAGCGCCCGGAGCATCTGACGGCCGCGGAGTGGCACCAGGTGATGGACGCCAACCTCACGGCCGCCTTTCTCTGTGCCAAGGCCTGCTATCCGCTGATGAAGCAGGCCGGCGGCGGCAAGATCGTCAACAACGGCTCGATGCTGTCGATCTTCGGCGCGCCGTGGAGCCCCGTCTACGGCGCCAGCAAGGGCGCCGTGGTACAGCTCACCAAGTCGCTGGCCGCCGCCTGGGCGGCCGACAACATCCAGGTGAACTGCATTCTGCCCGGCTGGGTCGACACCGACCTGACCCAGCGCGCCCGCGAGGAGGTGGATGGCCTGCATGACAAGGTGCTGGCGCGCACGCCGGCCGGCCGCTGGGGCCGGCCCGAGGACTTCGCCGGCGTCGCCGTGTTCCTCTCGTCGTCCGCCTCGGATTTTATCACCGGCACCGCGCTGGCGGTCGACGGCGGCTATTCCATCGCGCTTTGAGGAGAGTTTTCGACGTGACCGACTTCATCGCCGGCCTGCCAAAAGCCGAGTTGCACCTGCATATCGAGGGCACTCTGGAGCCGGAGATGATGCTGCATCTGGCCGCGCGCAACGGCGTGCCGCTGCCCTATACCGACGTCGAGGCGGTGCGCGCCGCCTACAACTTCACCGACCTGCAGGATTTCCTCGACCTCTACTACCAGGGCATGTCGGTGCTGCGCAGCGAGCAGGACTTCTACGACCTGACGCTGGCCTACCTGCGCCGCGTCGCGCGGGACAACCTGCGCCACACGGAGATCTTCTTCGACCCCCAGGGCCATACCGAACGCGGCGTCGCCTTCGAGACGGTTCTCGACGGCATCGACAGGGCGCTGGCCGACGGCGCGCGGGAACTCGGCATCACCTCCGGTATCATCCTCTGCTTCCTGCGCCACCTCTCCGCCGAGGCGGCCATGCAGACGCTGGAGCAGGCGCTGCCTTACCGGGACCGTATCGTCGGCGTTGGCCTCGATTCCTCGGAGCAGGGCCATCCGCCGGAGAAGTTCAAGGAGGTCTTCGACAGGGCGCGGGCGGAAGGCTTCCGCGCGGTGGCCCATGCCGGCGAGGAGGGGCCGCCGGCCTACATCCGGTCGGCCATGGACGACCTGAAGGTAGAGCGGATCGACCACGGCGTGCGCGCGCTGGAGGACCCGGACCTGGTGCTGGAGCTGGCGCGCCGGCGGCTGCCGCTCACCGTCTGCCCGCTTTCCAACATCCGGCTCTGCGTCTTCGACGACATGACGGCGCATCCGCTGAAGATGATGCTGGACCGCGATCTCATGGTCACCGTGAACTCCGACGACCCCGCCTACTTCGGCGGCTACATGAACGACAACTATATCGCGGTGCGCCAGGCGCTCGGCCTGACCGACGCCGAACTCGCGCTGATCGCCCGCAACTCCTTCGAGGCGTCGTTCCTGGACGCGGAAACCAAGGCCAGGTACCTCGCCGAGGTGGATGACTACGTGGTGTCGGCAGACCGGAGCGTTGCTCCATGAGGACCATCGTCCACAACCCGACTGCGGGGATCTATCCGGCCAGCGGCGACTACGTGCATGCCCTGGAGGTGCGCGGCGCCGAGCGTCTGCTGTTCGTCGCCGGCACCATGGGGCTCGACGCCGAGGGCAATCCCGGCAAGTCGCTGGAGCAGCAGCTCGACCTCATCTGGTCGAACATCCGAACCATC
This sequence comes from Kiloniellaceae bacterium, assembly GCA_050330205.1. Classification (GTDB taxonomy): domain Bacteria; phylum Pseudomonadota; class Alphaproteobacteria; order Kiloniellales; family Kiloniellaceae; genus Pelagibius. The sequence goes on along the minus strand of JBHJOA010000048.1, from coordinate 123,243 downwards.
CTCGCCAGCGCCGAGATGAGCGTCGACAATATCGTGCGGCTGACCAGCTACCTCACCGATCCGGCCTATGCGGAGGCCAACGCGGCCGCTCGCAACGACGCCCTCGGCGGCAGAAGCATCCCGACCACGGCCATCGTCGTGCAGACCCTGGTCAGCGACTGGCTGGTCGAGATCGAGGTCATCGCCGTGGCGTGATCGCGGCACTTCTCAGCCTGCGACAATCGAAGCGTTGACCCATCCCGCCACGCATCCCGAAGGCGCGAAAGAAATCTATGGAGATCGCCGTCAGGCCTGCCGTGCCGGAGGACAGCGCGGCCGTACACGTCAACTCTCTGCAGGACCAGGGGCTGGCCGGGACGCAGCGCCTGCCCTGCGAGGCGCCGGCCCCCCTGCCGCTGCTCGGCGAGCCCCCTCCTGGGTCGCCGGCCCGCGCGGTCGTTGCCTGCATGCCTCCAGCCTTGGACCCCTGCCGGACAGCCGGCGCCCGCTCCGGTGACGGGCTCAAGAAAGCGTTAATCTTCAACGTCTTTTAACCGTTATCTGATGAAATCGGACCCTGCCACAGTGCGTTTGGGGAGAAATCCGGCCTTTGCCGACGAAAGCGGAGTTGGCCGCGGAGCTCGCGCGGCTCCAGCGGCGGGTCGAGGAGGTTGAGCGCCTCGAGGCCGAACGTGCCGGGGCGGCAGCCGCGCTGCGCGACAGCGAGGCACGCCTGCGCGACTTCGCGGCGGCGGCCTCCGACTGGTTCTGGGAGATGGACGCCGATCTCCGCTTCTCCTTCATGTCGGAGCGCCTGCGCGACGTCACCGGGGTCGATCCCCTCTGGACCATCGGCAAGACCCGCCAGGAACTGGGTGCCGGCGATACCGCGGTGGACAAGTGGGAGTCCCACCTGGCCGACCTGGCAGCGCACCGGCCGTTCCGCGATTTTCGCTACATCTACGTCGCCGAGAACGGCGACCGGCAATACTGGTCGATCAGCGGCGTGCCGATGTTCGACGACGATGGCAGCTTCCTCGGCTACCGCGGCACCGGCCGCAACCTGACCGAAGAGCATCGCGCCCGCCGCATGGCCTTCGAGGCGCAGGACCTGCTGCTGCAGGCCATCGAGCATTTCTCCTCTGCGGTCGCCCTGTTCGACAGCGAGGATCGCCTGCTGCTGTTCAACGACAGCTACGTGAAGATCTTCGGTCCCGGCGCCGACATGATCGGCCCCGGCATGACTTTCGAGGAACTGGCCCGGCTGCAGGTCAAATTCGGCATGATCCCGGTTGCCCGAGGCCGCGAGGGGGAGTGGGTGGCCGAGCGGCTGGCCAGGCACCGCAATCCGATCGAGGAGTTCGAGGTCGAACGCAGCGACGGCCGGTGGGTTCGCATCCGCGAGGAGCGCACCGCCAATGGCGGCCTTTTCCTGACGGTGACCGACATCACCGAGACCAAGGTCATGGAGCGGGCCGAACGGGACATCCGCGATCGCCTGCGTGCCGTCATCGACCACCTGCCCGCCGGCCTGGTGCTGAAGGACGGCAATGGCGTGCATATGCTCGCCAACCAGCAGTTCCTGGAACTCTACGGCCTGCAAGGCCGGGAGGTGATCGGCAGCACGGCGGCGGAGCATTTTCCGGAAATTCAGGCAGAAGTTATTGCCGAGCAGGATCGCACGGTGCTGCGTACCGGCATTCCCATGGAAGCGGAAATGGAGGTGACGCGCCTCGACGGGGAAAAGGTGTTCTGCATGATCACCCGCTTTCCGGTCCAGGACTCCACGGGCCATGCCATCGGCGTCGGCAGCATCCATGTGAACATCAGCGAGATCAAGGAGAAGGAGCGGCAGCTGCGCATTGCCCGCGACGAGGCGGAACGCGCCAATCATGCCAAGTCCGCCTTCCTCGCCAACATGAGCCACGAGCTGCGCACGCCGCTCAACGCCATCATCGGCTTCTCGGAAATCATGGAACAGGGCCTCTTCGGTCCTCTCGGCAACCCGCAGTACAGGGGATACGCCGAGGACATACGGCGCAGCGCCAGCCACCTGCTGTCGATCATCAGCGACATCCTCGACCTGTCGAAGATCGAGGCCGGCCGCATGGAATTGCACGAGGAGCTGATCGACATCGCCCAGGTGGTCGGCTCGTGCCGGACGATCGTTAAGGAGGCCGCGGCCGACGCCGAACTGTCGCTGCGCATCGACGTGCCGGAGAACCTGCCGCCGCTCTACGCCGACAAGCGTTCGGTGCGCCAGATTCTGCTCAACCTGCTGTCCAACTCGATCAAGTTCACGCCGAGCGGCGGCCGCGTCATGGTCGGCGCGAGGCTGGAGCCGAGCGGTGAGCTGGCCCTGATCGTCAGCGATACCGGGGTCGGCATGACGGCAGACGGAATCGAGATCGTGCTGCAACCCTTCGGCCAGATCGAGAGCGCACACACGCGCACCCACAACGGCACCGGTCTCGGCCTGCCGATCTCCAAGTCGCTGGCCGAGATTCACGGCGGATCGATGACGGTCGAAAGCACACCCGGCGAGGGGACCGAGATCACCGTCCGCTTTCCGACCCGGCGGGTCGGCAGCAGCGCCCAGTTGGAAGTCGAGGCCGACCGCCGCTCGGCATAGCAGGCAGCCGGGAAAGTCTCTAAGTCGACTGCAGCATGACGGCAGCCCAGGTGCCGCCGCCCTGCATCGAGATCGCCCACCAGGACCCCCAACGGCCCCGACAGGCGCGCGGCGCGCCAATCCGCCGCCACACCCACACAGAGTTGCACACGCCAAGAAATAACGAGCGAGGCGGGGACAAGCTCTACCTGCACTCCGAGAAGCTTTTCCGCGACCGCGAGCGTGGTCGGCTCACGAAATAGCGATCTGCACTGCCGGCCGAGTTCGTGCTAGGATGCTCACCTCAAGCCGCTCACGTCATTGTCGATCGAACCAGGACCAGGGAGGAATCGCTTCATGGAACGCCTGACCGCAAAGGACTTCGATCAGGAGCTTCTGGACCTCTATGACTTCTACGTGCACGGCATGATCACCAAGCGGGAGTTTCTCGACCGCTCGGCGAAGTTCGCCGTCGGCGGCGTCACCGCCGCCGGCTTGCTGGGACTCTTGAGTCCGGACTATGCGCTGGCCGAGCAGGTCTCTTTCAACGATCCGGAGATCGTGCCGCAGTACATTACCTATCCCTCGCCCAACGGCCATGGCGAGGTGCGCGGCTACCTGGTGAGGCCGGCCGGAGCGGAGGGCCGGCTACCGGCCGTCCTGGTCGTTCACGAGAACCGCGGCCTCAATCCCTACATCGAGGACGTCGCGCGCCGCGTCGCCAAGGCCGGTTTCATGGCCCTGGCACCGGACGGCCTGACGTCCGTCGGCGGCTATCCCGGCAACGACAACGAGGGCCGCGAGCTGCAACGCACCGTCGACTCCGAGAAGCTGATGAACGACTTCTTTGCCGGGTTCGAGCACCTGCATGGGCGCGACGATTCGACCGGTAGGGTCGGCGCTGTCGGCTTCTGCTACGGCGGCGGTGTCTGCAACGCCCTGGCCGTGGCCTATCCGGAACTCTCGGCTTCGGTGCCCTTCTACGGCCGCCAGGCCGCCGCTTCGGACGTGCCACGCATCCAGGCGCCGCTGCTGCTGCACTACGCCGGGCTGGACGAGCGCATCAACGAGGGCTGGCCGGAGTACGAAGCGGCGTTGCAGGAGCACGGCAAGGTCTACGAGGCGCACATCTATCCCGATGTGAACCACGGGTTTCACAACGACTCGACGCCGAGGTACGACGAGGCGGCGGCCGAACTCGCCTGGACCCGCACGCTCGACTGGTTCAACAGGCACTTGATTGCGTAGCGCGCATTCACGCGGACCCGGATCGGCGGCCTCCCCGGGCGGGGGCATCCGCCGGGTTCGCGCGACGCCCAGCCGCAAAGGGAAGTCGCCTCAGAGCGGCCAGACCAGCAGGATCGTCGGCACCGAGACGGCGATGACGATGACCTCCAGCGGCAGGCCCATCGGCCAGTAGTCCCCGAAGCGGTAGCCCCCGGGCCCCAGGATGAGGGCATTGTTCTGATGCCCGATGGGGGTCAGGAAGGCGCAGGAGGCAGCTACGGCGATCGCCATCAGGAAGGGGTCGGGATTGACGTCCAGGCGATCGGCGACGGTGGCGGCGATCGGTGCCATGACCACCGCCGTCGCGGCGTTGTTGAGCAGGTCCGACAGGGTCATGGTCGCCACCATCAGCACGATCAGTACCGCATAGGCGGGCAACCCACTGGTCAGGTCCACCAAGCCGCTGGCGATCAGGGCGGTCGCACCGGTGCTCTGCAAGGCGCCGCCGATGGGAATGAGCGAGCCGAGCAGAACGATGACCGACCAGTCGATACCGTCGTAGAGTTCGCGCACGTTCATCATGTCGCCGACCACCATCACGACGATGGCGATGCCGAAGGCGATGTGGATCGGTACCAGTCCGAAGCTGGCCGCCGCGATGGCGGCGGCGAAGACGGCGATCACCGCCGGCCCCTTGTTGCGTTTGCCGAAGTGCATCTCGCGCTCGGCGAGCGGCAGGCAGCCGAGGGCCGGTACCAGATCGGCGAGCTGATCGGTCTCTCCATGCAGCAGCAGCACATCGCCGGGACGGATGCGGAAGGATCGCAGGCGTCCATGGTATCGCTGGCCCTGGCGCGAGACGCCCAACAGAGTGATGCCGCGCAGGGCGAAGAGCCGGAGCGAGCCGACGAGGCGGCCGTCCAGGCGCGAGCCGGGCGTCACCACCGCCTCCATCAGCGTGGCGTCCTCCGACATCTCGCGCGGGCTGATCCCGCTTGCTTCGTCGCCGATCTCCAGCTTCAGCTTGCTGACGAACTTGTCGATTTCCTCGGGTGACGCCTCGATTTTCAGCACGTCTCCGGCGCGCAACTCCTTGCGGGTAGACGGAGGGAATGCGCGGTCGTTGCGAATCTGGTCCATGATGACGACGTCGATGTCCTTGGCCAGTTCGTCGATTTCGCGCAAGGTCTTACCGATGTGCGGGTTGTCGTCCGGCACCGTCACTTCGGTCACGTAGTTCTCAATATCGAAGAGTTCCCCCTTGGGGCGCGCGCCTTCGCGCAGCGGCACCAGTCGCCAGCCGACCAGCGTCACGTACAGAACGCCGGCGACGGCAACCGCGAGGCCGACCGGCGTGAAGTCGAACATGCCGAAATTGCTGCCCGTCAACTGGCCGCGGTAGCTGGCGACGATGATGTTGGGCGGCGTGCCGATCAGCGTGATCAAGCCGCCCAGCATGGAAGCGTAGGACAGCGGCATCAGCAGCACGCTGGGCGAGTGCATGGCCTTGCGGGCCGACTGCAGGGCGATCGGCATGAGGACACCCAGCGCGCCGACGTTGTTCATCACCGCCGACATGGCCGCGCCGATAGCGGACAGGGCGCCGACGTGTGTGGTGGTGTGTTTGGCGGCGGGACGCACCATCTGCGTCAGGCGGTCGACGGCGCCGGTGCCGGCGATCACGCGGCTGAGGACCAGGACGGCGGCGACAGTGATGGTGGCCGGATGACCGAAGCCGTCGAAGGCCTGACCCGGCGCCACGAGGCCGGCAGCCACGGCCGTCATCAGGCAGGCGAAGGCCACCACGTCATAGCGCCAGCGGCCCCAGACCAGCAGGACGATAAGCGCCAGAAGGATGGCGAAAATCACGATCTGGTCTAAGGTTACCGCGACGATCTGACTTCTCCAGGCGGTTGTTGGGTCGGCCGACCGCAGTTTCGGGATTGTGTCATTGCCGCCGCGGGGCTGTAAAACATTAAGAACCCTACGTGAATTCGATAGGTTCCCGGGGAGTCAGGTGCTCCTCGAAAAGCGATTTCACGGCCTGTCACAACGCTGTGAAAGGCCTTTAGTTGCATTCCGGGGCGCTTACCTGAACCCTACGGCGATGACCCGGTCTCGGCCGAGTCGGGTATGGTGGCAAGGCGTGGTTGCCGAACGTAGGCTGAGGAAGCGGGCATGGCGAAGAACATCGAGACCGACCTCTGTGTCGTCGGCGGCGGCTCGGGCGGGCTGACGGTGGCGGCCGGCGCCGCCCAGATGGGCGCGCGGGTGGTGCTGGTCGAAAAGGGCAGGATGGGCGGCGACTGCCTCAACTACGGCTGCGTGCCTTCGAAGTCCCTGATCGCCGCGGCGACGGCGGCCGAGGAAGTCCGCCGCGCCGGCCGGTTCGGCGTCAACGGCCACGAGCCGGAAATCGACTTCGCGGCCGTGCGCGATCATCTGCGCGGTGTCATCGCGGCCATTGAGCCGCACGATTCGGTCGAGCGCTTCGAGGGCCTCGGCGTCACGGTGATCCAGGCGCCGGCTCGCTTTACCGGGCCGCGGGAGCTGGTGGCAGGCGAGACCACCGTGAAGGCGCGGCGTTTCGTTGTTGCCACGGGATCGTCGCCGGCAGTGCCGCCGATCCCCGGGCTCGAGTCTGTCCCGTTCCTCACCAATGAGACGATCTTCGACCTGACCGAGCGGCCGACGCACCTGATCGTCATCGGCGGCGGGCCGGTCGGCGCGGAACTGGCGCAGGCTCAGCGCCGGCTCGGCGCGCGGGTCTCCCTGCTGGAAATGTCCAAGGTGCTCGGCAAGGACGATCCCGAGGTTACGGAGGTCGCGCGGCGCCAGATGGCGGATGACGGCGTGGAGATCCACGAGGGCATCGCCATCAAGGCGGTGGCGCGAGACGGCAATGCCGTCGCCGTCACCCTGGAAGAAAGCGGCACGACACGCACCCTGAGCGGCTCTCACCTGCTGGTCGCCGCCGGCCGCAAGGCCAATGTCGAGGACCTGGGTCTGGACGCAGCCGGCGTCGTCCACTCACCGGCGGGCATTGCGGTCGATGCCCGGCTGCGCAGCAGCAACAAGCGCATCTTCGCCGTGGGAGACGTCGCCGCGGTCGACGGCCTCGGAGCCTACCAGTTCACTCATCTCGCGAGCTATCATGCCGGCATTGTCATCCGCAATGCTCTCTTCAGGCTGCCGGCCAGGGTGAACTACGCGGCGCTGCCGTGGGTGACCTTCACCGATCCCGAGATCGCCCATGTCGGCCTGACGGAGGCCCAGGCGCGCGAGAAGCACGGCGCCGGCATCAGGGTGCTGACCTGGAGCTTCGCGGAGAACGACCGTGCCCAGGCCGAGCGCGCCACCGACGGCCTGGTCAAGGTGGTGGTCGGCGCGCGCGGCCGCATCCTCGGCGCCTCCATCGTCGGCCGCCATGCCGGCGAACTGCTGCAGCCCTGGGTACTGGCCATCGGCCAGGGCCTGAAGATCGGCGCCCTGGCCGGCATGATCGCGCCCTATCCGACCTTGGGCGAGGTCAGCAAGCGGGTCGCCGGCAGCTACTTCAGCCCGACGCTGTTCGGTAAGGGAACCAGGAGGCTCGTCCGCTTCCTGCAGCGGCTTGGCTAAGATGGCGGATAGACGGAGCCCGGCCGAGGCCGCCTGCGATGCCGCGTCCTTGACCGGCACCGGGCGGTCGTGGCCACGCCGGTTGCTGCCGGTCGCCGTCCTGCTGGCGGTCCTTGCCGCCGCCCTGGGGTCCGGCCTTCACGAGCATCTCGACATCGAGACCCTGCGCCGGCACCGCAGCCTGCTGAGCGCCTTCGTCGACGAGCATGCGGTCGCCGCTGCGCTCGCGTTCATGGCGCTCTATGCCCTTTCCACCGCCCTTTCGCTGCCCGGCGGCCTTGTCCTGACCGTCGCCGGAGGATTCCTCTTCGGCGTTGCCCTCGGCCTCCTCTACGTCGTCGTCGCCGCCACCCTGGGGGCCACGGCGATCTTCATCGTCGCCCGCGGCTCGCTGGGCGACCTGTTCCGCGCCAGGGCCGGCCCCTTCGTGCAGCGCATGGAGGCCGGCTTCCGCGAAAACGCCCTCAGCTACATGCTGGTGCTGCGCCTCATCCCGCTGTTTCCGTTTTTCGTGGTGAACCTGGTGCCGGCATTTCTGGGTGTCCCGCTTGCGACCTACGTTTTCGGTACCTTCATCGGCATCATTCCGGGGACTCTGGTCTTCGTCCTGGCCGGCGCCGGCCTCGGCTCGGTCTTCGACCAGGGCGGCGTCTTCACCGTGCAAAGCGTGCTGACACCGCAGATTGTCGCCGGTCTCGTCGGCCTGTCGCTGCTGTCGCTGCTGCCGGTCGCCTACAAGCGCTTCAAGGTCCGCCGCCGGGCGTGCTGACGGTGAGCGCGAGACGGCTCCTCCTGGCCCCAGGAATAGAGCGGCTCTGGCCCTCCTTGATCCGGCCGCGAGGCTTGATATATCTCTATCTACCAGGGCCGGCTCACCGGGGCCGTCGTGCAGGCTCCGAATGACAGAGAGGTGAGCGAACGCACGCCAGTCGAGCGGAGACTCATCATGTCGACAGCTAAGCTCCCGGGCGCCTTGGGCCGGCTCGCGCCCCGCGGCATTCTCATCGCCGGACTCCTCGTTTCGCTGCTGGCGCTGGCCGCCGCGGCCGCTGCGCAGGATCTCCGCTTCTTCCGCATCGCCACCGGCTCTACCGCCGGCACCTATTTTCCGATCGGCGGCATCATCGCCAGCGCCATCTCCAGCCCGCCGGGCAGCCGCGATTGCGAGGGCGGCGGCAGCTGCGGGGTGCCCGGCCTGGTCGCCGTGGCGCAGTCGACGCGCGGCTCCGTGGACAACGTCCGCCAGATCGAGGACGGCAGCGTGGAGTCCGGATTCGTCCAATCCGATGTCGCCTACTGGGCCTACCGTGGCGAGGAACTGTTCCTGACCGGCGGACCGCTGAAATCGTTACGCGCCGTTGCCAACCTCTACCCCGAAACCATTCACCTGGTGGTGCGCTCCGACGCCGGGATCGCCAGCGTGCCGGACATCCGGGGCAAGAGGATCTCCGTCGACCGTCCCGGCTCCGGCACCCGGGTGGACGCCCTGCTGGTGCTGCGGGCCTTTGGTATCGAACTGGACGATTTCGAGGTGTTCTCCCTCGGTTCCGGCGCGGCGGCCGACTCCCTTCGGGAAGGCGACCTCGACGGTTTCTTCTTCGTCGCCGGCACGCCCGCGACGGCGGTCCTCGAACTCGCCGAAGGCGCCCTGGTCGACCTCGTTCCCATCGCCGGTGCGGAGATCGATGCGCTGCTGGAGGAGGTGCCGTTCTTTGCCCGCCAGTCCCTGCCCCCCGGCACCTATCCGGGGATCGATGCCGTCGACACCCTTTCGGTCGGCGCCCAGTGGGTGATATCCGAGAAGGTGCCCGAGGAGACGGTCTACCAGATCACCCAGGCGCTGTGGCACCCGACGACGCGCCAGCTGCTCGACAAGGGCCATCCCAAGGGCAGCCAGATCGTCATCGAGCAGGCGCTCGACGGCCTCGGCATCCCGCTTCACCCGGGCGCCGAACGCTACTACCGCGAGCTCGGGTTGCTGCCGTAGGGACGCCGCGCGCTCAGCCGAAGACGGTAACCTCGGTCTCCGTCGCCGCGGCCGCGGTCCACTCCTGCATCAGCGGCCAGGCGGTTACCGCGTCGCAGTAGTCCGCGGCCACTTCGTCCAGCTTCACGTCGTAGGTGCGGAACCGCGTCACCACCGGCGCATAGAACGCGTCGGCGATGGAAACCCGGCCGAAAAGAAAGCCGCCTTCCCGGCCGAAGCCCGCGCGGCAGTCGCGCCAGATCTCCCGGATGCGGTCGATGTCGGCCTGGACCTCGGGGCCGATGGGGTGGCCCGGGTAGTGCTTGCTGAGGTCCATCGGCAGGGCGCTGCGCAGTGCCGGAAATCCGGCGTGCATCTCCGCCGTCACGCAGCGCGCCAGACGGCGCGCCGCCGGGTCGGCGGGCCAGAGGCCTTTGTCTGGAAAGCGCTCGGCCAGGTACTCGGCGATGGCGAGGCTGTCCCAGATCGGCTCACCGTCGATCATCAACGTCGGCACCTTGCCGGCCCGGCTGTATTTCAGGATCTCGGCCCGGGTTCCGGGCTTGCGCAGGGGGATGACCACTTCCTCGAAGGCCAGGCCCGCCAGGCGGGCGGCCAGCCAGCCGCGTAGCGACCAGGAAGAATAGGTCTTGTTCCCCAGGATCAGCTTGGTGTCGGCCATGGAGCCTCCGCATTCGTTCGGTCTGCGGCCGGCCGGCGTTCTGCGAGTCGACAGCGCGGCGATTTAGCGCAAAGATGCGCGCGCCGCGCAAGCCCGCGGTCGCCCCGCGCAATCTCCCGCAAGGAAACCAGTTCCGGAGCCGCCCCTTGGCCAGTACCGCCTATCTTGTCGACGACGATCACGCCGATGCCACCGGGGCCACCCCGATCACCGCCCTGACCCGTGGCGCCTACGACGATTGGCTGAAGACCCAGCCGGCACCGCGCCGCGCCTGGGTGGCGGCGAGCGGCTTCCGGGCCCAGCCGGGGAGCTTCTGCCTGCTGCCGGGAGAGGGCGGTGGCCTGGACGAGGTGCTGCTGGTGATCGACCCCGATGAGCCGATCTGGTCTTTCGCCGGCCTACCGACCGCCCTGCCGCCGGGCGTCTACCGCCTCGACCAGGGCCTGCGACCGGCGGCCGCCTCGCGCGCCGCCCTGGGTTGGTGCCTCGGCGGCTATGCCTTCAGCCGCTACAAGCAGAACAGCCGCGAGTACGCCCGGCTGGTGTGGCCGAAGTCGGCGGACGAGGGACAGGTGGCCCATACCGCCGAGGCCATCGCGCTGGTCCGCGACCTCATCAATACGCCGGCCAACGACATGGGCCCGGCAGAGCTTGCCGAGGCCGCCCGGGACCTTGCCAAGCGGCACCGCGCCAAGTGCAGCGTCATCGTCGGCGACGCCCTGCTGAAGCGGAACTACCCGGCGGTCCACGCGGTCGGCCGCGCCAGCAGCGAGGAACCGCGCCTCATCGATCTGCGCTGGGGCAGTCGTGGGCCGAAGGTGACCCTGGTCGGCAAGGGAGTCTGCTTCGATTCCGGCGGCCTCGACCTGAAGCCCGCCGCCGGCATGAAGCTGATGAAGAAGGACATGGGCGGCGCCGCCCATGTTCTCGGCCTTGCCTCCCTGATCATGGCGGAGAAGCTGCCGCTGCAACTGCGTGTGCTCATTCCGGCGGTCGAGAACGCCGTCGCCGGCAACGCCTTCCGGCCGCTCGACGTGCTGCAGACCCGCAAGGGCCTGACCGTCGAAGTCGGCAATACGGACGCCGAAGGGCGCCTCGTCCTCTCAGACGCCCTCGCCGAGGCGGACAGCGAGCAGCCGGACTTCCTGATCGACTTCGCCACCCTGACCGGGGCCGCGCGGGTTGCCCTCGGGCCGGATCTGCCGGCCTTCTTCTGCAACGACGACAAGTTGGCCGGCGCGATCCTCCGCCACGGCGCGTCGGAAGGCGACCCGGTCTGGCGCCTGCCGCTTCACCGGCCGTACCGCCAGGGCCTCGAAAGCAAGGTCGCCGACCTCAACAACATCTCCACCAGCCCCTACGGCGGGGCCATCGTCGCGGCGTTGTTCCTGGAGAACTTCATCAGCCCGGGCACCCGCTGGGCGCATTTCGACGTCATGGCCTGGAACGTCGCCTCGCGGCCCGGCCGTCCGGAAGGCGGGGAGGCCATGGGCCTGCGCGCCGTCTACGCGGCCATCGTGGAGCTGACACGCCGCACGCCGGCCAGGAAGGACTGACGGGCAGCGTTTGTCACAGCCCGGAGGCCAGGGCGGCCTTGCGCGGCGGTCGCGGGTCCTGCAGACTTCGTTCCGCTTCTGCAACGAGAACGAAACGCCGTCATGGCCGCCCCTCCGAGTTCATCGCCGCCCTCCGGCGCCGGCCTGCAGCCGACCCAGGCCCTGGCGCTGTGGCATCGCGTGCTGGTGATCGGCCTCAACCGCTCGCTGCCCGACCTCACCACGCGGCAGTTCGCGCTTTTCCTCGAGGTCTACCTGGCACCGCCGCCGCACACCGTGCGCGGCCTCGCAGCAACGCTGAACATGTCGAAGCCGGCGGTCACCCGCGCCGTGGACCGCCTGGAGAAGCTGGAGTTCGTGCGCCGCAAGGTCGACGAGACGGACAAGCGCTCGATCCTCGTGCAGCGCAGCGTCAAGGGCTCGGTGTTCCTACGCGAATTCGCGGACATGGCCGCCGAGGCGGCGCGCCGGCTGCCGGCATCCTGAGGGCCGCCGCCGTTCAGTAGCCGCGCTTCAGGTCGACCACATGCTGAAGGGCCTCGCCGGACTGCAGCCGCTGGATGTTGGCGACCACCGCCCTTACCGCGGTCTCCGGCACCGTCATGCTGGCGATGTGCGGCGTCATGAAGACGCGCGGGTGTTCCCAGAAGGGATGGTCCTGGGGCAGCGGCTCCTCGCGGAAGACGTCGAGGGTGGCGCCGCCGATCTGCCCGCTGTCGAGGGCTTCCAGGAGATCCGCTTCGACCACCTGGCGGCCGCGGCCGACGCTGACGATGGCGGCGCCCGCCGGCAGCTTGGCCAGGGTCTCGCGGTTCAGGATGTCCTCGGTTTCCGGCGTCAGCGGCAACAGGCAGACCAGGATGTCGGTCCCGGCCAGAAACTCGTCGAGGCCGCCCGGCCCATGGAAACAAGTGACACCGGTGATCGACTTGGGGCTGCGGCTCCAGCCGGCCAGCCTGAAGCCGAAGGGCTTCAGCTTGTCGAGCACGTCGCGCCCCAGCACGCCGAGGCCGAGCATGCCGACCTGACGCGCCTCGGCCGGCAGCTGCGGAATCTCCTCCCAGACCTTCTCGCGGCGCTGGGCGGCGTAGTCCAGCATGAAGCGGTGATGGTTGAGGACGGCCAGCACCACATACTCCGACATGCCGGCGGTGAGGCCTGGCTCCACCATGCGCACCACCGGCACGCCCTCGGGCAGATCCGGGTCGCTCGCCAGGTGGTCGACGCCGGCGCCGACCGAGAAGATCGCCTTGAGTTTGGGATAGCGCTTCAGTTCGCCCTTCGGCGGCTGCCACACCAGCGCATACTCGATGGCGGCGGGGTCGCCGTCGTAAGGCCAGGTGTGAACCTTGAGTTCGGGGTAGTTGGCGGCCAGGGCCTCGGCCCAGGCGTTGCCCCTGTCGATATCGGTCTTGATGAGAAGTGCCACGGGAATCCAGTCGCAGTACGGATACGATCAATCAGGTGGAGACGACGCCCTCGACGGCTTCGAGGTCGAAGGCCGCCTTCATCAGCGCTTTGGTGTAGTCGGCCGCCGGGGCGTCGAAGATCTGCCGGGCGCTGCCCTGCTCCACCACCTTGCCGTCGCGCATGACGATCACTTCGTCGGCCAGGGCGCGCACGACCTTCAGGTCGTGGCTGATGAAGAGGTAGGCGAGACTGTGGCGCTCCTGCAGTTCGCGAAGCAGATCGACGATCTGTGCCTGCACCGACATGTCGAGGGCCGAGGTCGGTTCGTCGAGCACCACCAGGCGTGGCTTCAAGACCATGGCGCGGGCGATGGCGACTCGCTGGCGCTGGCCGCCGGAGAATTCGTGCGGGTAGCGGTGGCGGCTTTCCGGGTCGAGTCCGACCTCCTGCAGCGCGGCGATGATCATCTCCTCGCGCTCCGCCTCGTTGCCGCCGAGGTCGTGGATCTTCAGGCCCTCGGCGACGATCTGGCCGATGGAGAGGCGCGGGCTGAGCGAGCCGTAGGGATCCTGGAAGACGATCTGCATGGAGCGGCGCAGCGGACGCAGCTCCCGGGAGCCGAGGCCCTGGATCGACTTGCCGTCGAACTCGATGACGCCCTGGGACGACAGCAGGCGCAGTAGCGCCAGGCCTAGCGTGGTCTTGCCGGAGCCGCTCTCCCCGACCACGCCCACGGTGTGGCCCTGGCGCACCGTTACCGAGATGCCGTCGACCGCGCGCACATAGTCGACCGTGCGCTTGAGCACGCCCTTCTTGATCGGGAAATACACCTTCACATCGTCGCCCCTGACGACGATGGGCGCATCGGCGGCGGAAGTGATCGGCCGGCCTTTCGGCTCCGCCGCCAGGAGCCGCTGGGTGTAGGGATGCTGCGGCCGCTCGAAGATCTCTTCACCGCTGCCCTGTTCGACGATCTCGCCCTGGGTCATGACGCAGATGCGGTCGGCCATCTTGCGGACGATGCCGAGGTCGTGGGTGATCAGCAGCATCGCCATGCCGAGCTTCTGCTGCAGTTCCTTCAGCAGCTTCAGGATCTGCGCCTGAATGGTGACGTCGAGGGCGGTGGTGGGCTCGTCGGCGATCAGCAGGTCGGGCTCGTTGGCCAAGGCCATGGCGATCATCACGCGCTGGCGCTGGCCGCCGGACAGCTCGTGCGGATAGGCGGAGAGACGCTTCGCCGCGTCGGGGATGCCGACCAGCTTCAGTAGCTCGAGGGTGCGCCGGCGCGCCTGGTCCTTGTCCATGCCCTTGTGCAGGAACAGCGTCTCGTTGATCTGCTTTTCCACCGTGTGCAGCGGGTTCAGCGAGGTCATCGGCTCCTGGAAGATCATCGAGATCTGGTCGCCGCGCACCTCGCGCAGCAGCTTGTCGTCGGCGCCGACCAACTCCTGCCCTTTGAAGACGACGGAACTGCCCTGCGGGTGCTGCGCCAACGGGTAGGGCAGCAGTTGCAGCACCGAGAGCGCCGTCACCGACTTGCCGGAGCCGCTCTCGCCGACCAGGGCCAGGGTTTCGCCCTTGTCGATATCGAAGCCGACGTTCTTCACCGCGTGGACGGCGCCGCCGGGCATGCGGAAGGTGACGCCCAGGTTGCGAACCTGCAGCAGCGGGGCCATCAGTCGTCTCCTCCGGCGGCGGTGGCGGGCTTGGCGGCCCGGTCGGTCGCCGCGGTCTCGGCCTTCGCGGGTCCGGTGAAGAGCTTGCGCGGATCGAAGGCGTCGCGCACGGCCTCGCCGATGAAGACCAGCAGGCTCAGCATCACAGCGATGGAGAAAAAGCCAGTAAGGCCGAGCCAGGGTGCCTGCAGGTTGGCCTTGCCCTGGGCCAGCAACTCGCCGAGCGAGGCGGAGCCGGCGGGCAGCCCAAAGCCGATGAAGTCCAGCGCCGTCAGGGTGGTGATACCGCCGGTCAGGATGAAAGGAAGGAAGGTGATGGTGGCGACCATGGCATTGGGCAGAACGTGGCGGTACATGATAACTGTATTGGTGGCGCCCAATGCGCGGGCGGCGCGCACGTAATCGAAGTTGCGCGCGCGCAGAAACTCGGCGCGCACAACACCGACGAAGCCCATCCAGGAGAACAGCAGCATGATGCCCAGCAGCCACCAAAAGTTCGGTTCGATGATGCTGGCCAGGATGATCAGCAGATATAGGGTTGGCAGGCCAGACCAGATCTCGATGAATCGCTGGAACAGCAGGTCGGTCCAACCGCCGAAGTAGCCCTGCACGGCGCCCGCGGCGACGCCGATTACCGCTGAGATGCCGGTCAGCACCAAGCCGAAGAGAACGGAGATACGGAAGCCGTAGATGAGGCGGGCCACTACGTCGCGGGCCTGGTCGTCAGTGCCGAGCCAATGTGTTGCGTTGGGGGGCGAGGGTGCCGGGTCGGGCAGGTCCCAGACGAAGGAACGGTGATTGTGGCGAACGAGTGGCCAGATCATCCAGCCCTTTTCATTGATAAGTTCCTGGACGAAGGGATCTTTGAACTCCGTCTCGGTCTCGAAGCTGCTGCCGAAGGTCGTCTCGGGATAGGCCTTGAAGATCGGCGTGTAGAACTCACCGTCGAAGTACACCAGGAACGGACGGTCGTTGGCGACGAACTCGGCAATCAGGCTGATGCCGAAGAGTGCCAGGAAGATCCATAACGACCAGTATCCGCGCCTGTTGGATTTGAAGTTGTGCCAGCGCCGTAGGGTCAGCGGGCCGACACTCATGCCGAGGAGATGGTGATGATCGCCTGCGCCGGTCACGTCATACCTCCCGGCTTTCGAAGTCGATGCGTGGGTCGATCACGGTGTACATGATGTCGCCGACGATATTCATGAGCAGGCCCAGCAGGGAGAAGAAGAACAGCGTGCCGAATATGATCGGGTAGTCCCGATTGATCACCGCTTCGAAGCCGAGCAGGCCAAGGCCGTCGAGCGAGAAGATCACTTCGATCAGCAGGGACCCGGTGAAGAGAATACCGATAAAGGCGCTCGGGAAGCCGGCGATCACGAGCAGCATCGCATTTCGGAAGACGTGGCCATAGAGCACACGGTTGGCGGCCAACCCCTTGGCTCGAGCAGTGATGACGTACTGCTGGCGGATCTGATCCAGGAAGGAATTCTTGGTCAGCATCGTCAATCCTGCGAAACCGCCGATGGTGAGAGCCGCAATCGGCAGCACCATGTGCCAAAGATAGTCGGCGATCTTTCCAATGAGACTGAGCTGTTCCCAGTTTTCCGAGACGAGACCACGCAGAGGGAACCAACTGAAATATTCGCCGCCGGCGAAGACCACGATCAGGAAGATGGCAAAGAGGAACGAGGGGATTGCGAATCCAACGATGATGAAGCCGCTTGTCCAGATATCGAAGGGGCTGCCGTCGCGCACCGCCTTGGCAATGCCGAGCGGTATGGAGATGCCGTAAACCAGCAAGGTGGTCCAGATGCCGAGAGAGATGGAGACAGGCATCTTCTCAATGACCAGGTCGACGACAGCACGACCGCGGAAGAAGCTCTCGCCGAAGTCGAAGACGAGATAATTCCTGATCATGAGAAGGAAGCGCTCGCCCATCGGCTTGTCGAGGCCATATTGCCGCTCGAGTTCGGCGATGAAGGCGGGGTCGAGCCCCTGTGCCCCTCGATAGGTGGAGCCGCCGCTGGACTGCTCGCCTCTGCTGACGAGTTCCCCGCTTTCTCGGGTCACCCGGCTGGTAGCGGCAGCACCCTCTCCGGTCAACTCGGCGATGACTTGCTCGACCGGCCCGCCGGGCGCTGCCTGGATAACCACGAAGTTGACCACCATGATGCCGAGCAGGGTCGGGACGATCAGCAGCAGGCGTCGAACGATGTAAGCGAGCATGGCGATCCTATTCTCGGCGGCCGACGCTTTGACAGCGGCTTCCGTTCAGGCCGGCTACAGAGCCGGGGCAGATGGCGTCATCTGCCTTCGGCACTTTCGGCCCCCTCCAGGTTTCGGCGGCGTCGCGGTAAGGAAGCCGCCTTCTCCTCGTCGACCCACCAGTACGAGATGCTGGGCCCGTTCAACGGCGTAACCTCCGGTCGGCCAAACTTGTCCCAGAAAACGATGCGGTCGAAGGGCGCTATGAGCTGCGGGATGACGTAGTGGCCCCAGAGCAGCACGCGATCGAGGGCGCGGGTGCGCTGGACCAGGCTTTCGCGGCTCGGCGCGGAGATCACCAGTTCGATCAGCTCGTCGACGACGGGGTCCTTGATGCCGGCGATGTTGCGACTCGAGGGCTCGTCCGCGGCGTGGCTGTTCCAATACTCGCGCTGCTCGTTGCCGGGAGACAGGGCCTGTGCATTGTTGAAGATCATCATATCGAAGTCGCGTGAACGGAGGCGGTTGATGTACTGCGATGAGTCAACCAGGCGAGGCCGCACCACAATTCCGAGGCGCTTCAGGTTATGGAAGAAGGGCAGCAAAACGCGTTCCTGGGCCTGACTGACATAGAGAAACTCGAAGCGGAAGGGCGCGCCGGTATCCTCGTTCACGAGCTGCATGTCTCGGACAACCCAGCCGGCTTCCGCAAGAAGGTCGAAAGCGGTTTGCAGGTTCTGACGTGGCCAGCCGGAGCCATCGGTTTTTGGCGGAATGTACGGCTCGGTGAAGACCTCTTCGGGAATGCGCCCGCGGTAGCGCTCCAGAATTTCCAATTCCTCGCCTTGCGGCAGGCCGCTGGAGGCCAATTCAGTGGGTGCAAAGAAACTTGCCGGATGCTCGTACTGACCGTAATAGACGGTCCTGTTCGTCCATTGGAAATCGAAGGCGTAAGCCAGTGCCTGGCGTACCTTGCGGTTGGTAAAGGGCTCGCGCCGAGTGTTCATGTAGAAGGCCTGCATGCCGCCGGAACTTCTATTCAGAAATTGCTCCTTGATCAGCAGATTGGCGCGTACGACGGGCAGTTCGAAGGCCGTTGCCCATTCCTTTGCGGAGTTTTCCTCGAAGTAGTCGACCTGGCCGGCTTTCAGGGCCTCGCGTTCGATGGTGCGATCACGGAAGTAGTCGTAGCGGATGATGCCGTAGTTGTTGGTGCCGAGGCGCACCGGAATTTTCTCGCCCCAGTAATCCTCGACCCTTGAGTGCTCCACAAAACGTCCCGGTTCGAACCGCGCCACCTTGTAAGGCCCGCTGCCGAGCGGGGGCTCGAGCGTCGCCGCAGTGAAGTCGCGATTCTCCCAATAGTGCTTGGGCAAGACCGGCAGTTGGCCGACGATCAGCGGCAGTTCGCGGTTCTCCCCTTCGGCAAAGGTGAACTTGACGCTGCGCTCGCCGACCTTCTCGACCGCCGTGATGCCCTGGTAGTAGAAGCGGTAGAGGGGTCGTCCTTCGGTTCTTAACTTATCGAGGGAGAAAACCACGTCTTCGGGCGTCACCGGCATGCCGTCGTGCCAGCGTGCCTGCGGGTTCAGGTGGAAGACGATCCAGGAGCGGTCCTCCGGCCACTCGATGGTCTCGGCCAGCAGGCCGTACATAGTGAAGGGCTCGTCACTGCTCGACACCATGAGCGTCTCGATTCCCGCGGAGGGGGCCGGCGTGCCCTTGGCGTTGAATGGGTTGAAGGTGTCGAAGTTGCCGGTGGCCGAGAGCCGGATGGTGCCGCCTTTGGGCGCGTCGGGATTGACGTAGTCGAAGTGGGGGAAGTCCGGCCCGTACTTCGGTTCGCCGTGCATGGCGATGGCGTGGGCCCTGTAGACTGTCTGGTCCTGGGCCGTAGCGGGCGGAGCGGCGAAAGCAAGAGGCAGGGCAAGCGCCGCGGCCACGGCGAAGGCGGTAATGATTTGGCGCAAAGGCTGCATCTTACCCAAAGACAATACCCTGTTCGCGGCGGGTTCCGGTGCGCATTCCCAAAGGAAATGGGCCCGAATCCTCGTTCAGCCAGCCCCCTTGCCTGAATGTTATGGCCAATCAGGCGCCTTGCAGCAAGGAAATCGCCATCTCGTGACAGCGCCGGTCGCCGGCGCAGAGCACCCGGCCGTCGCTCTCCAGGCCCGGCGGGCGGCCCTGCCAGTCGGTCATCACGCCGCCGGCACCGGCGATGACCGGCGCATGGGCCAGGTAGTCGTAGGGCGCGAGATCGGCCTCGACGACGAGGTCGGCGAAGCCGCTGGCCAGCAGCCCATAGTTGAAGCAGTCACCGCCATAGAGCGTCAGCTTGGCGGCCCGGCGCAGGCGCTGAAAGGCCGCGCCGTCGGCTCCCTGGAACATCTCCGGGGCGGTGGAGAGCAGGGTCGCGGCGCCAAGGCCGCCGCAGGGCCTCGCCCGCGCCTCGCCGCGGCCGCCGGCGTCGCTGAAGGTCGTCGGCCGGCCGGCGGCGCCCAGCCAGCGCTCCCCCAGGATCGGCATGTCGATGACGCCGAGAATCGGCCGGCCGCCCTGCAGCAGGGCGACGAGGCAGCCGAAGAGCGGGTTGCCGGTGATGAAGCGCTTGGTGCCGTCGATCGGGTCGAGCACCCAGACGAACTCGGCATCCGGATTCTCGACGCCGAACTCCTCGCCGTGGATGCCGTGGCCGGGATGGGCGGCGGCGATGATCTCGCGCATCGCCGTTTCGGCCTCGCGGTCGGCGCGGGTGACGGGGCTGTCGTCGGCCTTGTCCTCGATATCGAGGCGCTGGCGGAAGTGGCGCCGGGCGACGCCGCGCGCGGCGTCGGCCAGGCGGCCGGCGAGTTTCACGAAGTCCTCGGGGCAGTGCGCGGCGGTCTCGCTCACTGGCGTTTGACCGCCGGAAGGCGGCGCCGGCCTATTCCGGCAGCGGCGCGGGATTGCCGCTGAGGCCGCGCAGGTAGGCCACCACGTTCGCCCGATCCGCCGTCCTGGAAAGGCCGCGGAACGTCATCTTGGTCCCCGGCGCGAATCCCCGCGGGTTGTCCAGGAAGGCGTTCAGGTGCTCGTAGGTCCAGGTATCGCCGGACATATCGGCCAGGGCGCTGGAATAGGAGAAGCCGCCCTCGGCAGCGATCTGCTGATTGACGATGTCGTAGAGATTGGGGCCGACCCGGGAGGGGCCGCCTTCATTGAAGGTATGGCAGGCGCCGCACTGACGCGCGGCCAGGGTCTCGCCGGCGGCCAGATCGGCCTCGGCCAGAAGCGGGGCGATGGGCTCCGGGCCGGTGTCCTCCTCGGCGGAAGCTTCGGCGCCGCCGGCACCGTCGGAGGCGGCGACCACGTAGACGTTCTCCTCCAGCGTCACCTGCGGATGGTAGATCAGATTGGCGACGAAGCCGGAGAGCATGGCGACAACGCCGGCGGTCAGCACGGCAGCAGCGATCTTGTTCGATTCCAACGACGAAGCCATCGATAAGCCCTTGGTTCCCTTCCGATACGCGCGGGACAATAGCCGCGCGAGGCTGCGCTTTCAATAGTCCCTCGGGCGCCGCGCCGCAAGGCTTTGCGCGGGCCGGCCGGCAGGTTTCTGGGGGCACGACCCGCCGCGCGGCTTGTTTTCCGCCGGGCGCCGCTTAATCTGCGGCGGCCGAAGCGGACCCTGCGGCAATCCGCCGCTTTCCGGTCTGCAAAGCGATCCACGCAAACCCCTTCCGTTCAGGTCCCTGCCGATGACCAGTCCCGCCGATCAGCCGCCGACTCCACCGAAAGCTCCGATCGTCATGATCCCGGCGCGCCTCGCCTCGACGCGGCTGCCCGACAAACCGCTGGCCGACATCCATGGGGCACCGATGATCGTCCACGTCTGGCGCCGCGCTATGGAGGCGGCGGTCGGCCCGGTGGTGGTGGCCTGCGCCGAGGAGGCAATCGCCGAGGCGGTGACCGCCGCCGGCGGCCGGGCGGTGCTGACCGACCCCGCCCACGCCAGCGGCTCCGACCGCATCTTCGAGGCCCTGCGTAAGGTCGATCCTGAGGGGCGCCACGACGCCGTGGTGAACCTGCAGGGCGACCTGCCGACCCTGGAGCCGGGCCTGGTGCGCGCGGTGCTGCAGCCGCTGGCCGCCGGACCGGCGGACATCGCCACCCTCGTGGTCGAGATCCGCGAGCCGGAGGAGCGGCGCAATCCCAACGTGGTGAAGGCCGCGGTCGGCTTTCCGGCCGGCCCCACGTCAGGCAAGGGGGACATCGCCCGGGCGCTCTACTTCAGCCGCTGCCCGGTGCCCTGGGACGGCGGCGATGCGGGGATGCCGCTCTATCACCATATCGGCATCTACGCCTACCGCCGCGCCGCGCTGGAGCGCTTCGTCGCCCTGCCGCCCTCGCCACTGGAGCAGCGCGAGCGGCTGGAGCAGCTGCGGGCCTTGGAGGCGGGACTGCGCATCGACGTGGCCCGCGTTGACACCCTTCCCCTGGGTGTCGATACTCCGGCCGACCTTGAGCGGGCGCGGGCCCTGCTGGCGACCGCTTGAGGCCAGATTTCGTCCTTCCGGCCCCCGCCGCCGGCCCCTTGGCCGGTGCCCCGGGCGGCAGGAATCCGCGCAGAGAAGGCTAGGAAACCTATGTCAGAGGCCAGCAGGACGCCGCCGCAGGCGACGGCGTCGGAGAACGTCATTGCCTTCCAGGGTGTCCCCGGCGCCTATTCCGACATGGCCTGCCGGGCCGCCTACCCGCAGATGACCACCCTGCCCTGCACCTCCTTCGAGGACACCTTCGCCGCCGTGCGCGACCGTCGCGCCCGCCATGCCATGATCCCGATCGAGAACTCCAGCGCCGGGCGGGTGGCCGACATCCACCACCTGCTGCCGGAGTCCGGCCTGCACATCGTCGGCGAGCACTTCCAGAAGGTCGAACACCAGCTGCTGGCGCCGAAGGGGACGACGCGGGCGCAGATCCGGACGGTGCACAGCCACGTCCAGGCGCTCTCCCAGTGCCGTCACTACACGCGGCGCGAGGGGCTGACGCCGGTGACCCACGCCGATACCGCGGGCGCCGCCAAGGAGGTCGCCGAGCTCGGCGACCCGACGCGCGCGGCCATTGCCTCAGCGCTGGCGGGGGAGATTTACGGCCTGCAGGTGCTCGACGCCAACGTCCAGGACATTCCGCACAACACCACGCGGTTCATCGTCATGGCGGAGGAGCCGATCGATCCGCCGATCGACGACGGGCCGGTGATCACCACCTTCGTGTTCCGGGTGCGCTCGGTGCCGGCGGCGCTCTACAAGGCGCTGGGCGGTTTCGCCACCAACGGCGTCAACATCACCAAGCTGGAAAGCTACATCATCGACGGCAGCTTCACGGTGGCCCAGTTCTACGCCGACATCGAGGGCCATCCGGAAAACCGCATGGTGCGCCTGGCGCTGGAGGAACTCAGCTTCTTCTCCCGCGAGGTGAAGATCCTCGGCGTCTATCCCGCCAATCCCTTCCGCGGCACCGTTAACGGCGACTGAGGCCGCTCGCCTATTCCTCCTCCAGCCAGTCCTCGATGAGGCGGCGGGCGATGGAGTCGCGGCGCGGCAGCTTGAAGCGCTCGTCCTCCGGGGAGCTGCGCAGTTCCGCGCGGCTGAACCAGCGCGCGCTCTCCAGCTCGTCGGGCCCCAGCCGCGGCGCGGCGTGGTCGGCGCGGGCCCGGAATCCCAGCATGATGGAAGAGGGGAAGGGCCAGGGCTGCGAGGAGTGGTAGGTCACCTCGGCGACCGGCACCTCGAGGCCGACCTCCTCGCGGACTTCGCGGGCGACGGCCTCCTCCAGGCTCTCGCCGGGCTCGACGAAGCCGGCGAGGGTCGAGTGCATGCCCGGCGGCCAGGACGGCTGGCGGCCG
Source organism: Kiloniellaceae bacterium (assembly GCA_050330205.1). Taxonomy (GTDB): domain Bacteria; phylum Pseudomonadota; class Alphaproteobacteria; order Kiloniellales; family Kiloniellaceae; genus Pelagibius. The sequence continues at coordinate 100,423 of JBHJOA010000048.1, read as the reverse complement.
AGCAGGCAGTGCCCGGCGCCGTCGTGCACCAGCATGATGACCGCCGGGTCGGTGCGCGGAAAATGCACCGCATTGCAGGCGGCATTGCTGCAGCGCCGCTGGTGACCGCCCCGCTCGCTCGCGGTCGGCCTGCCGCAGACCCCGCAGAAGCCATGGCGCGCGTGCCAGTGGGCGAGGCCGCGGGCATAGGCCAGCAGCGCGCTGTCTTCGCGGCGCATGATCGGGCCGACGGCGCGCAGATCCTGGAAGCTGCCGCGCCCGGCGGTGAGCGGGCCGATCTCCGGCTCGTCGAGGTGCGAGAAATCGATGGCGAGATAGGCCACCTCCCCGCGCAGGCCGAGGAAGATGGTCTCGCCGCGCAGCTCCAGCAGGCCGTCGAGTTCGGCGCGGCGCAGCACCACCGCATCGGCCTCGGCGGCGATCAGATGCTGGCTGCGCCACAGCGGAATCACGCAGCTTTGCGGGTCGGCCAGCAGGGCGGCCAGGCGCTCGGCGTCGGCGCGCAGGCTGTCGGCGCGGTCGAGCGGCACGCCCGCGTAGAAGTTGGGAAGGTAGCGCGTCGGTTTTGGCATCGGCGGCCAAGGTGGCACGGCGGCCCGGCGGCGGCAATCGCCGCGACGCCCGGCCCGCGGTGGCGCCCGGGCCGGGGGCTTGCCCCGGCCGGTCCGATGCCCGATATTGGGGACGGGAGGTTGGCGGCGGACGGATCACTCGCCAACCCGGTCAGGTCCGGAAGGAAGCAGCCGTAACGAGATTCCGGTCCGGGTCGCTGTTCCAACCTCCCACCCGAAATTCAAGCGCGTGAGGTCCCGGCCCCGCTTCTTTCACATGGGCCGCGGCGGGCGCGCTTCCCGCTCCCCGGAATGCCTCACATGAGCGACGCCCCCAGCGAGAGAGAGACTGACAGCCTCCCGCAGGAGAGCCTCTACCGGGTGCTGGCGCGCAAGTACCGCCCCTCGACCTTCGCCGACCTGGTGGGCCAGGAGGCCCTGGTCCGCACCCTCACCAACGCCATCGACAGCGGCCGCCTGGCGCATGCCTTCATCCTCACCGGCGTGCGCGGCGTCGGCAAGACCACCACGGCGCGCATCATCGCCCGCGCCCTGAACTGCGTCGGCCCCGATGGCAAGGGCGGGCCGACGCCCTCGCCCTGCGGCCTCTGTGCCGAATGCCAGGCCATCGCCCAGGACCGCCACGTCGACGTCATCGAGATGGACGCGGCCAGCCGCACCGGCGTCGCCGACATCCGCGAACTGATCGAGGGGGTGCGCTATCGCCCGGTGCAGGCGCGCTACAAGATCTACATCATCGACGAGGTCCACATGCTCTCCAACAGCGCCTTCAACGCGCTGCTGAAGACCCTGGAGGAACCGCCGGAGCACGTCGTCTTCATCTTCGCGACCACGGAGATCCGCAAGGTGCCGGTCACCGTGCTGTCGCGCTGCCAGCGCTTCGACCTGCGCCGGCTGACCACCGAGGACCTGCGCGGCCTGTTCGCCGGCATCGTCGAGAAGGAAGGCGTCACCGTGGCGCCGGAAGCGCTGGCGATGATCGCGCGGGCCGCCGATGGCTCGGCGCGCGACGGGCTGTCGCTGCTCGACCAGGCCATTGCCCTTGGCGGCGGCACCACGGTGGCGGCCGAACAGGTGCAGGCCATGCTGGGCCTTGCCGACCGGGCGCGCATCTTCGACCTCTTCGAGGCGCTGGTCGCCGGCAGGATTCCGGAATCCCTGGATATCGTCGCCGACCTCTATGCCGCCGGGGCCGATCCGGCGGTGGTGGTGCAGGACCTGCTGGAGCTGGCGCACTTCCTGACCCGAGCCAAGCTGGTGCCGCAGACCCTGGACGCGCCCGGCCTGCCCGAAACCGAGCGCCTGCGCGGGCGCGGCCTCTCCGAGAAGCTGACCCTCGCCGCCCTCGCCCGCATCTGGCAGATGCTGCTGAAGGGTCTCGGCGAGGTGCAGACCGCGCCGGTGCCGCTGCAGGCGGCTGAGATGGTGCTGATCCGACTGGCCTACGTCAGCGATCTGCCGACGCCTGGCGAACTGGTCGATCGCCTGAAAGGCGGCGCCGGTACCGCGGCCGCCGCACCCGCTGCCTCGCCGACCGCCGGCGGCGCGGCCTCCGCCGCAGGCAACGGCGGCGCGCCGGTGGAGGCGCGCGGGGGCTCGTACGAGATGAACGCGCCCGGCCAGGGCGCCGAGGGCGGTCCCCAGGCGGCATTGGCCCGGCCGCTCCCCGCCGCGCCGCCCGCGCCGGAGCGGCAGCAGGAGGCGGCACCGCAAGGGCTTGCCCTCCGCGACTTCGCGGCGGCGGTGGCGCTGGTGCGCGACAGCGGCGAGGGCATCCTCGCCAACCACCTGATGGACGATGTCCACCCGGTGCGCTTCGAGCCGGGGCGCATCGAGCTGCGCGTCACCGAGGCGGCGCCGGCCAATCTCGCCAGCCGCTTCGCCGCGGTGCTGGAGAAGGCCTGCGGCCGCCGCTGGGTGATCACCATCTCGCAGCAGGAAGGCGAGGCGACGCTGCGAGCGCAGCAGAAGGCCGCCGAGGACGCCAAGCGCGCGGCGGCGATGCAGCATCCCCTGGTGCAGGCCGTCATCGAGACCTTTCCCGACGCGAAGCTGGTGGCGCGGCGCGACCGCCGGCGGGCCGAGTCCGGTCCGAAGGCGCCGGAAGATCCCACAGAGCCGGAATATCCCATAGAGGCAGACGAAGGAGCCGACGAGCGATGAAGAACCTGGGCCAGATGATGAAGCAGGCACAGGCGATGCAGGCCAAGATGGCCGAAATGCAGGAGAAGCTGGGCCGGCTCGAGGTCACCGGGCAGTCCGGGGCGGGCATGGTGACGGCGACCCTCAACGGCAAGTCGGAGCTGCGCCGCCTGAAGATCGATCCCTCGCTGGTCGACCCGGGCGAGGTGGAGGTGATGGAAGACCTCATCGTCGCCGCCGTGAACGACGCCAAGGTCAAGGTGGAGGCGGCCGTCGCCGAGGAGATGAAGCAGGTGACCGGCGGCCTCGACCTGCCGCCGGGCATGAAGCTGCCGTTCTGACCGTCCCTGCCTTCGGCGACCGTCCATGTGCATACCTCGATTGAGGGGCCCTCAATGATCGCGGGCGATCTCGAACGCCTGATCCAGTTGCTTGCCCGCCTGCCGGGGCTCGGACCGCGCTCGGCGCGGCGCGCCGTCCTGCACCTTATGAAGAAGCGCGAGTCGCTGATGCTGCCGTTGGCCGAGGCCATGGCGCGGGCGGCGGAGTCGGTGCGGGTCTGCTCGGCCTGCGGCAACCTCGATACCCGCGACCCCTGCGGCATCTGCGAGGACCCGGCGCGCGATCCGCGGGTGCTCTGCGTGGTCGAAGACGTTGCCGACCTCTGGGCGCTGGAGCGCAGCGGCGCCTTCAAGGGCCGCTACCATGTGCTCGGCGGCACCCTTTCGGCCATCGACGGACGCGGCCCGGAGCAGCTCAACCTGGGCAGCCTGGTGGCGCGCGCCGCCGGAGAGAGCGAGGCGGGTGGCAAGGGCGCCGGCGAGGGTCGGGGCGTCGAGGAGGTCATCCTGGCGCTCCCGGCCACCGTCGACGGCCAGACCACGGCCCACTACATCTCCGAGCGGCTGGCCGGCCGTGTCGCCAGGGTCACCCGCCTGGCCCACGGCGTGCCGGTCGGCGGCGAGCTCGACTACCTCGACGACGGCACCCTGACCGCGGCCCTGAAGGCGCGCCGCCCGGCCTGAACGGCGTCGTCCGGCCTGAACGGCGTCGTCCGGAATGGATACACGGGGGACAAAGTCTTGCCGCAATCGTCGCCGAAGCTCGCTGAAATCGCCGTAACCCGGTCCCATAGGAGCGTTCCCCCAATGCTTTCCTCCCTCCGCCCGCGCGCTTCCGCTTTGGCCCTCTGCCTGCTGGCCGCGGCCTCGCTCGCGGGCCCTGCCCGGGCCCAGGAGCTTCCGCTCGGCGCCGAAACCCGCCGCACCCTGATCCTCACGGTCTACAACCAGAACCTCGGCCTGGTCAGCGAGACGCGCCGCGTCGACCTGCCGGCCGGCGAGACCCTGCTCGCCATCGAGGGCGTCAGCGGCCAGATGCAGCCGGAGACCGTGCTGCTGAGCGCGCCCGGCCTGCGCGTCATCGAGCAGAGCCTGGTGGCCGACCTCCTGACGCCCGGGCGCCTGCTGGAGGCTTCGCTCGGCCAGACCGTGCAGATCATCCGCACCCATCCCGAGACCGGCGCCGACCAGGTGGAGGAGGCGCGGGTGCTGTCGCTGGCCGGGGGCCTGGTGGTGCAGGTCGGCGACCGCATCGAGATCGACCCGCCGGGCCGCATCGCCTTCACCGGCATGCCGGCCGGGCTGCGCAGCAAGCCGGCCCTGCTGGTGCGCGTTTTCCCCGGCCAGGCGGGACCCAGCGACCTGCGCCTCGACTACCTGACCCACGGCCTGTCCTGGCGTGCCGACTACGTGGCCCGGCTCAACCCGTCGGCGGATCGGCTCGACCTCTCGGCGCTGGTCACCCTGACCAACGCCACCGACAGCGACTACGCCGGCGCCACGCTGCGGCTGGTGGCCGGCGAGGTGAACCAGGGGCCGTCGGCCTACAAGGAACAGCCCTACACGCGCATGGAAATGGCCGTGGCCATGGCGCCGGCGGCCGATGCCTCGGCACCGGAAGCGGCCGGCGACCGCTACGTCTACAGCATCACCCGCCCGGTCACCCTGAAGCGCGGCGAGACCAAGCAGATACCGCTGATGACGGCGCCTGGCGTGGCCGTGCTGCGCGAGTACCGCTTCGAGGGGCTGGCGAACGGCCATCCCGGCGTGGACGAGATCGGCCCGGTGAACGCCGCCCTCATGCTCGAGATGGAGAACGAGACCGACCTCGGGCTCGGCGCGCCGCTGCCGGCCGGCACCGTCCGTGTCTACGGGCCCGGGGGCGGCCAGGGGGGTGGTCAGGGGGGCGGGAGCGATGCCATGCTCTTCCTGGGTGCCGACCGCCTCGCCCATACCCCTGCCGGCGAGAAGGCGCGGCTGACCCTCGGCCAGGCCTTCGACGTCACCGCGCGCGCCGAGCGCAGCGTCTACGAGCGCCTCAGCGACCGCAGCTACGAGACCGGCCAGCGGATCACCGTGAAGAACGCCAAGGACGAAGCCGTCGAGGTGGTGGTGGCCGGCCAGATGCCCCAGGGCTGGACCCTGCGCGAGGAGAGCGCGCCGCACGAGCGGGACAGCGCCAACCGGATCTCCTGGCGCCTCACCGTCCCGGCCGGCGGCGAGACCGAACTGGTCTATCGCATCAGGGTATCGAATTGAGATATCTAAACTGATAGTCAGTTAACTAAAAATGCAGAACGGCGAAAACCCAATGCTTTTGAAACGCCGACGTTAGTTAACTTATTTTAGATTAAATATCTGAATCGATGGCCCTCTTGCGATGATTAGGTGGCCTGGCAGGCGGAGAATTTCGCTCGCAGCGTCAGTCCTGCTGCTGGGGCTTCTCTCTTTCGAGATTTACCGGGCGTTCTATCCCGGCGAAGCGTTCTATCGAGGGGAATTCGAGCGGGTGGCCAAAGTGGATTTTCCGGCCAGCGGACGCTTCACCTTCAAGACTGCCACCTTTCCTGACATCCACGGAGACTATCAAAGCTGAGCACTCTTCCTGGTGAACACAGCCGATTACATCAGCCTGTTGTCACAGATCAGGAAGCAGCCTGCTCAGGGCCCGGCTCCGCGCTTGATCAGCGCCTGTCGGCAATACCAAATGGAGACACTGGCCGGACCGCCGGCATATCGGGAACTTGCACAGGGCGGGTCTTGGGGTGAGTCCTGGGAGTGGGGATTGCTGGACGACGACCGGACTGTTCTCTTTAGCTATGCGAGTTGGTAGGACGGCTTAGCGACTGCTTCCAGCGTGCGCCAAGCTCAATGAGTCGTCGGGGTGCCGAGCCCGGGCGGCGGCGGGGCGACCTGCTCGGCTTCGCGCTCGGCCTCTTCCAGTTCCAGTTCGCCGATCTTCTCGCCGCGGCTGACGACCTTGTTGGCCGAGGTGCGGATGTCCTGGATGTCCCGCGAGGCCTGGTCGAAGTGGCGCTCCAGCTTGCCAACCCGCTCATTGAGCCGCAGCACGTCCTCCATCATCTTGCCGACCTCGGTCTGAATGATCGCCGCCTGCTCGCGCATGCGCACGTCCTTCAGAACCGCGCGCACGGTGTTAAGGGTGGCCATGAGGGTGGTCGGCGAGACGATCCAGACCCTGGCCTTGTAGGAGGCCTCGACCACCTCGCGGCAGTTGGCGTGCAGCTCGGCATAGACCGCCTCGCTGGGCAGGAACATCAGGGCCGATTCCGCCGTCTCGCCGGGGATGATGTAGCGCTCGGCGATGTCCTTCACGTGGCGCCGCACGTCGGCCTGGAAGGCGCGTCTTGCCGCCGTGACCTGCGCCTCGTCGCTGCCGGCCCGGCGCAGCGCCTCGTAGCTTTCCAGCGGGAACTTGGAATCGATGGCGATGGACCCCGGCGGGTTGGGCAGCCGCAGCAGGCAGTCGGCGCGCCGGCCGTTGCCCAGGGTCGCCTGGAACTCGTAGGCCGAGGGCGGCAGGGTCGCCTCCACCAGATCGCGCAGCTGGATCTCCCCGAAGGCGCCGCGCGCCTGTTTGTTCGCCAAAATATCCTGTAGACCCACCACCTGGGTCGAGAGCTCGGTGAGATTCTGCTGCGCCTTGTCGATGACGGCGAGGCGCTCGCGCAGGTCGGCCAGAGCGGTCTGGTGCTTGGTGGTGGAGTCCGTCAGCCGATCCCCGACCAGCTTGGAAAAGCCCTGCAGGCGCTCGTCCACCGCCTTGATGACGACGCGCTCCTGAGTCTGCAGGCGCTCGACGATGGTATTCTGCACCGCGTGCTGGCTCTCGGCCATCTGGGCAAGGCGCCCGGCGAGGCCCGCCAACTCGCCGCTGTCCCGTACCGGGGCCGGGCGGCGCAGCGCCAGGGCGAGGGCGGCGCCCACCGCCAGGGCGACGACGACGGCCAGGATGACGGTCAGCAGGTCCATGGGGGCCGACTCCGAGAGGGGGAACAGAACGCGAATCAGAGCCTAGCACGGATGCCGGCGGGCGGGCCAGGAAGGCAAGGCGCCGCCTGCTGATTCTCTTGACCCCGGGCAAATCTGGCCATACCTAACCAAGCCATGGCCCTGCTACCCATTATCACCGCGCCCGACCCGCGCCTGAAGAGGGTCTGCGACCCTGTCGAGGCCGTGGACGACGACATCCGCCGCCTGATGGACGACATGCTGGAGACCATGTACGCGGCGCCCGGCATCGGTCTCGCCGCGCCCCAGGTGGGCGTTCTGAAGCGGGTCATCGTGGTCGACATTTCCGGCGAGGGCGAGGACAGGAAGCCGCTCTTCATGGCCAATCCGGAACTGCTCGAGGTCTCCGACGACGATGCCGCCTACGAGGAAGGCTGCCTGTCGCTGCCGGAGCACTACGGCGAGGTGGCGCGGCCGGCCAGCATCCGCGTTCGCTTCCTCGACCGCGAGAACGAGATCCGCGAGATGGCGGCCGAGGGCCTGCTGGCCACCTGCATCCAGCACGAAATGGACCACCTGGACGGCATTCTCTTCGTCGATCACCTGACGGCGCTGAAGCGCAACATGATCCTGCGCAAGCTGCTGAAGGCGAAGAAGTCGAACACGCCTCTGGCCAGCTACGCGACGGTCTGAGGCCGCGCCGGTGCCGCCCGCGGCCGCCCAGGACCGAAAAGTGCCGCCGCGCCCCAAGCCTCTAAGGGTGGCCTTCATGGGCACGCCCGACTTCGCGCTGCCCACCCTGATCGCCCTGACCGAGGCGGGTCACACGATTGCCGCGGTCTATACCCAGCCGCCGCGCCCGGCCGGGCGCGGATACAAGCCGCGTCCCTCCGCGGTGCAGGCCTACGCAGAACGACAGGGTTGGCCGCTGCGTACGCCGGCGTCGCTGAAGACGCCGGAGGCCCAGGCCGACTTCGCCGCGCTGGATCTCGATGCCGCGGTGGTCGTGGCCTACGGACTCCTCCTGCCGCCGCCGATCCTCGACGCGCCGCGCCTGGGCTGCGTGAATGTCCATGCCTCCCTGCTGCCGCGCTGGCGCGGGGCGGCGCCGATCCAACGCGCCATCCTGGCCGGCGATGCCGAGACCGGCGTGACCATCATGCAGATGGACGCCGGCCTCGATACCGGGCCGATCATCCTGCAGCAGTCCCTTGCCATCGGCCCGGCGACGAACGCAGCAGAACTGCACGACCGGCTGGCGGCGCTCGGCGCCACCCTCATCGACGAGGCCCTCGCCGGCCTGGACAGCGGCCGCCTGAAGCCCCGACCCCAACCGGCGGAAGGGGTCACCTACGCGGCCAAGCTGGACAAGGCCGAAGGCCGCCTCGACTGGCGCGAGAACGCCGACACCCTGGACCGCCGGGTGCGCGCCTTCACGCCCTGGCCGGGAGCGTTCTTCGAGGTCGAGGGCGACAAAGGGCCGGAACGGGTGAAGGTGCTGGAGGCGGAACCGCGGCCGGAGGGTGGCGCGCCCGGGACCCTGCTCGACGACCGCGCCACCGTCGCCTGCGGCAGCGGATCTCTGCGCCTTCTCACCCTGCAGCGCGCCGGCAAGGCGCCGGCCGAGGCCGAGGCCTTCCTGCGCGGCTTCGCCCTGCCTGCCGGCGGGGTCCTGCCATGACGCGCTACAAGATCACCGTGGAGTACGACGGCGGCGGCTTCGTCGGTTGGCAGCGCCAGGCCAACGGCCCGTCGGTACAGGCGGCCTTGGAGGAAGCGATCCAGGGCTTCTGCGGCGAGACCGTGCTGGTCGAAGGGGCCGGGCGCACCGACGCCGGCGTTCATGCCCTCAGCCAGGTCGCGCATTTCGACCTCGCCAAGGAAACCACCCCGGACACGGTGATGGCGGCGGTGAACTTCCACCTCAAGCCGGCGCCGGTGGCGGTGCTGTCGGCGGAGGTGGTCGCCGACGACTTCCACGCGCGCTTCTCGGCGGTACGCCGGGCCTACCTCTACCGCATCGTGAACCGGCGCGCGCCGCTGGCGCTGGAGCGGGGCCGCGCCTGGTTCGTGCCACAGCCGCTCGATGACGGGGCGATGCACACAGCTGCGCAGGTGCTCGTAGGGCATCACGACTTCACTTCCTTTCGCGCCGGCGAGTGCCAGGCGAAGTCGCCGGTCAAGACGCTCGATCTGCTGTCGGTCGCGCGCGATGGCGACGTCATCGCGGTGCGTGCCGAGGCGCGCTCCTTCCTGCACCACCAGGTGCGCAACTTCGTGGGCAGCCTGAAGCTGGTCGGCGAAGGCCGCTGGTCGGCCGACGACCTGCGCGCGGTACTGGCGGCGCGCGACCGCGGCGCCGCCGGACCGACGGCACCCGCCGCCGGGCTCTATCTCACCGGGGTCGGCTATCCGGCGGGCTGAAACACCAGTCCGACGATGATGCTCTCGATCATGAAGTGGATGACGAACTGCAGCGCCACGAAGCCGACGGCGGCCAGCGGGCTGACGTCGAGGCCGTGCCGCGCGATGAACCACTGGTAGGCCAGCACGTAGCCGAAGACGGCGAGGAACAGCAGGGTCACCAGGGCTTCGGGGAAGGCCCCGATCGACTTCAGGATCGCAATCACCAAGCTCAGGTGAAGCGTGATGACGCTGGCCCAGTTGTTGGCCGAAAGGAAGCGGAAGAACGCATTTTCGCGGCCGATCACCTGGCAGACGCGGTAGACGATGACCGGCGAGACCACCCACAGCAGGGTATAGTAGAGGGCGAAGACCAGCGTCACGAAGAAGGCCGCCTGGTCGATCGTCGCGCCGGAGCCGGTCAGGGACAGCAGGCTGATGACGATGAAAGCCGGGGCGACCAGTACCGCAGCGAAGAAGGATCGCAGTGCCGCCTCCGGCGACTCGTCGAAGTACTCCATGCCGCGGGCGTCGAAGCGGGCCAGCAGCGCGGCGCCGAAGACGCGGTAGGCAATCTCCTCGCGGGTCGGAGTCATCGCGGCAAATAGCGCTCCAGAACGGCGCGGTAGATTTCGGTGAGCCGGGTAAGGTCTGCGAGCGGAACCTGCTCGTCGACCTTGTGGGCGGTGGCGTTCAGCAGGCCGAGTTCGGCCACCGTGCAGTGGTCCTTGATGAAACGGGCATCGGAGGTGCCGCCGGTGGTTCCGAGCGCCGGCGGCCGGCCGACGACGTCGGCGACGGCCTCGGAAATCAATGCGCTCCACGGCCCCGGCGGACAGAGAAAAGACTCGCCGGAGACCTGGATCGAGAGGTCGTAGCGGGCGCCGCGGCTGGCATCCAGGGCCCGGTCGAGCCGCTCGCGGATCCACGCCTCAACACCGGCACTGCTGTGCATGTCGTTGAAGCGGACATTGAACAGCGCCGTGGCGCGGGCCGGGATCACGTTCGTCGTGGCGTTGCCGACGTCGATGGAGGTGAGCTGCAGGCTGGATGGCGGAAAGTGCGCGTTGCCGGCATCGAGCGGCTCGTCGACCAGGGCGGTCAGCATGCGCGCCAGGTGGTGAAGGGGATTGTCGGCAAGCTGCGGATAGGCGGTGTGGCCCTGGGTACCCGACACCGCGAGCCGTGCGTTCAGGCTGCCGCGCCGGCCGATCTTCACCATGTCGCCGAGGCGCGCGTCGCTGGTCGGCTCGCCGACCAGGCAGCAATCGAGCTTCTCACCGTGCTCCTGCATCCAGCGCAGCACCTTGCGGGTGCCGTTGATGGCATCGCCTTCCTCGTCGCCGGTGATCAGCAGCGAGATCGAACCCCGCGGCCGGCCGCGCTCGGCGAGATAGCCGCCGACGGCGGCGACGAAGGCGGCGATGGCGCCTTTCATGTCGACGGCGCCGCGGCCGTAGAGGACGCCGTCACGCACTTCGGCCGCGAAGGGGTCGACACGCCAGTCCGCGGCGTTGCCGGCCGGCACCACGTCGGTGTGCCCGGCATAACACAGATGCGGGCCGTCATCGCCGAGCCGCGCATAGAGATTGTCGACCTCCGGCGCACCGTCCTCGGCGAAGGGCAGGCGGTGACAGGTGAATCCGAGATCGCTCAGCACGGACTGCAGCAGATCGAGAGCGCCGCCCTCGGTGGGCGTGATGCTGGGGCAGCGAATGAGCGCCTGGGCCAGTTCCAGCGTGTCGATCTTTTCCGCGGCCCCGATCACAGTCGCCTCAGGTACGCAGCAGTTCGTTGATGGAGGTCTTGGCGCGGGTGCGCTCGTCGACCCGCTTGATGATGACGGCGCAGTAGAGGCCCGGCCCCGGGCTGCCGTCCGCCAGCGGCTTGCCCGGCAGGCTGCCGGGCACCACGACGGAGTAGGCCGGCACGCGGCCGATGTGCACCTCGCCGCTCTCGCGGTCGACGATCTTGGTGGAGGCGCCGATGAAGACGCCCATGGAGAGCACGGAGCCCTCCTCGACCACCACGCCCTCTACCACTTCCGAGCGCGCGCCGATGAAGCAGTTGTCCTCGATGATCACCGGGCCGGCCTGCAGCGGCTCCAGGACGCCGCCGATGCCGGCACCACCGGAGATGTGCACGTTCTTGCCGATCTGCGCGCAGGAACCGACGGTGGCCCAGGTATCGACCATGGTGCCGCTGTCGACATAGGCGCCGAGGTTCACGAAGGACGGCATCAGCACGACGCCCGGCGCGATGTAGGCGGAATGCCGCACGATACAGTTCGGCACCGCGCGAAAGCCGGCGTCGCGGAAGCGGTTCTCGCCCCAGCCTTCGAACTTCGAGGGGACCTTGTCCCACCAGTGGGTGTTCTCGCCGGGACCGCCGGGGATCGGCGCCATGTCGTTGAGGCGGAAGGACAGCAGCACCGCCTTCTTCAGCCACTGGTTGACCTGCCAGCCCTCGGGGCGCTTCTCCGCCACCCGGTGGCTGCCGCCGTCAAGGCCGGCTAGGGCCGCGGCAACGGCCTCGCGGACCTCGCCGACGGTCCTGGTGTCGATGCTGTCGCGCGCTTCCCAGGCATCCTCGATGATGCCCTTCATCTTTGCTGTTTCCATGGGGTCCCGTGAGGCTGATTCAGGCGTTGCTTCGTCGCATTGCGCGCAGCGGAAGATGCGGGAGGGTCGCGGTCCTGTCAATCTTCGCCCTGGCTCCGCCCCGGAGAGACCCCTCGGGCGGACGCCCCAGCCGTCGCCGCCGAAGCGGCCTTTTGCGCCGCTCGCCAGGGTAAACCGCGGGTTAACCTTGCGAGGCGCCGGTTCGCTCCTGGGTCGGCCTTTGCCAGGGCGGCAAAGTCAGCAAAATGACACCGTCACTTAAGCGCATCTTAACTGCGAAAGGCGCAGATTTCCTGTCCAGAGCGGAGCAGCGGTGCGCGTGAAAAACGGGACCCCCATGGTACGGTCGCCGGCGGTGAGCGGCCCTTCGAGCGAAGGCGACCTGACGGAGAGCTATCGGCGGCTTGTCGACGAAACGGGGCCCGGCGGACTGCTTTCCGCGGGGGGCGCCTTCGCGCAGTTCCCCGGCGCGGTCATGATCGCCGGACACAACGGCATTGTCCTCAACGCCAACGAGCTGGCCGAGCCGCTCGGCCAGGTGCTGCAGTCCGGACAGCACGAGGAATTGCGCACCGCCGTGCAGTCGGCCCTGGCGGGCAGCGTTGCCCAGATCAATCCCCTGGTGGTGAAGGTGGCGGAGGCCGGCGCCGCAGTCGAGCGCGCCTTCGACGTGGTCGTGCTGCCCTGGGCCAACGGCACCGTCGCGCTGCTGCTTGGCCGCGACGTCACCTTGGAGCGCAGTCTGCGCGCGGCCCTGGTGGAATCGCGCCAGCGCTACAAGGACCTCGTCGAAATCTCCAACGACTTTGCCTGGGAGACGGATGTCGAGGGCCGCTTCGTTTTCGTCTCGCCGCGTGGCGCGCTCGGCTATGCGGCGACCGACCTCGTCGGCCGCGCTGCACTCGATCTGCTGCTCGCGCCGGCGCCCGACGGCGAAGGCGCCGGAACCTCGCCGTTCACCGCGAGGAGCGCGGTCGAGGCGGCGGAAATCTGGGTGCACAGCGCCGAGGGTGCCGAGGTCTGCCTGCTGTCCACGGCGCTGCCGTTGACTTCGGAGAACGGCGCCTGGATCGGGGCGCGCGGCGTCTGTCGCGACATCACCAGCCTGCGCTGCCATGAGGCCGAACTGGCCGAGGCGCGCAACCGCGAGCGCCTGTTCTCCTACATCGTCAACATGGTGCGCCGCGAGCTCGACCCCGCCCGCATGCTCGACGCCACGGCTGAGGCACTGATGCCGGCCCTGGCGCTGACCGGGCTCTCCATCCATGCCCTCGACGGGGACGGTCTCGGCAGGGCCTTGGCGGAGGCCGGGAAGCCGGTCCATACAGATCTCCTGGCGTCGCTGGTGAAGCAGATCGGCGACGAGCGCCAGTCCGTGGAACTGCACGACGCCTCCGGCGATCTGCTGGTCCGCGCCACCCGCTTCCGTGACAAGACCAACGGACTGCTGGGGGCCTGGCGCGTCCACGGTGCCCAGCCCTGGGCTTCCGAGGACCGCACCCTGCTCGACAACATCGCCGGTCAGGTCGGGCTTGCCATCGAGCAGCTCGACCGGCAGACCGAGATGGAAGTGCTCTCCACCACCGATCCGCTGACCGGACTGCACAACCGGCGCGGTTTCGTCGACGGGCTGGAGCGGCGGCTTGCCGAGGACGCGCCGAAGGCGCCCGGCGCCTTGTTCTACATCGATCTCGACAATTTCAAGCTGGTCAACGACACCCACGGCCACCAGGTCGGCGACGAGGCGTTGCTCGAGGTGGCGGCGCTGCTGAAGCAACAGATTCGCGGCGGCGACATGGCTGCCCGCCTCGGCGGCGACGAGTTCGCGCTCTTCCTCTGCGGCATGGATCGCACCGCCGCGGAGCGCAAGGGCGATCTGCTTCTGAAGGCGGCCGAACGGCTGCGCGGCTTCTCGGGCGACGCCGATCATCCGCTCGGCCTCTCGATCGGTGGAGCGATCTACGACCCGCGCACCGGCGAAGGGCTCGACGCCCTGTTCCGCCGCGCCGACGAGGCGATGTACAACGCCAAGCGCTCGGGCAAGCACAGCTTCGAACTGGCCGCCGACTACGACCGGCGTCAAGGCAGGGACTGATGGTACTCGGTATCGGACGCCAGAAGCTGCCGGAGAACCTCTCCTACGAGGAGAGCCGGGAACTGGCGAAGAGCGGCTCGGACAGGGCCCGCGCGGATCTCGCCGCCCGCGCCGACCTGCGGCCGGAACTGCTGTATTTCCTCGCCGAGGATCCCTCCACCGAGGTGCGCCGCCGCATCGCCGCCAATGCCGGGACGCCGAGCCAGGCCGATCTCATTCTGGCCCGCGATGCCGACGAGGCCGTGCGCGCGGAACTCGCCGCCAAGGTCGCCAGGCTGACGGCGGAGGCCGGCCGCGGCGCCCAGGAGAAGGCGCAGCGCTTCGTCGAGGAGACCCTGGAACTGCTGGCCCGCGACCAGGCGACGCGGGTACGGCAGATCCTCGCCGAGGCGCTGAAATCGGTCGCCGGGGCACCGCCGCAGGTGATCCGCAGCCTGGCGCGCGATACCGAGGACGTCGTCGCCTGCCCGGTGCTGGAATTCTCGCCGCTGCTGAGCGACGAGGACCTGCTGGAAATCATCGCCAGCTCAGGGGTCTCGAGCCGGCTCTGCGCGATCTCGCGCCGCAGCCATCTGGGCGAAGCGATCTCCGACGCCATCGTGCAGCGCGACGACCGGCAGGCGGTCAGCGAACTGCTGGCCAACAAGTCGGCTCAGATTCGCGAGGAGACCCTCGACAGGCTGATCGACGGCTCGGTCACGGAGACCACCTGGCAGCCGGCGCTGGTCGAGCGTCCGGCCCTGCCGGCGGCGGCCGTCAAGAAGCTGGCCGGCTTTGTCGCCGAGTCGCTGCTGAAGAAGCTGCAGGGCCGCAGCGATCTCGACGACCGGACCGCCCGGGCGGTCGCCGAGGAGGTGCGCAAGCGCATCGACCAGGGCGGCAACGAGGCGCCGGCGGCCAAGGCTGGGGCCAACCCGGCGGAACAGGTCGCCAAGCTGAAGAAGGCGGGCAAGCTGAACAGCGAGGCTGTTGGCGACGCGATCCTCGCCGGCCAGCGCGACTTCGTGCGCCACGCCCTGGCGGCGATGGCCGCTGTCGAGGTGGACTACGTCGATCGCGTGCTGCAGGGGCACTCGGCCAAGGGCATTACGGCGCTGGCCTGGAAAGCAGGCTGCTCCATGCGCGTGGCCCTGCAGTTGCAGATCAACATGGGCGGCATCCCGCCCAACAAGGCGCTGAACGCCCGCGACGGCTCCGAGTTTCCGCTGTCGCCCGAAGAGATGGAGTGGCAGCTCGACTTCTTCGCCAGCCTCGGCCAGCAGTAGCCGAACGCGGCCGGGCGGTCAGCGCGAGATCAGGGTGCCGATACCGCCGCCGGTGAAGATTTCCAGCAGCATCGAGTGAGGTACGCGGCCGTCCAGGATGACCGCCGCCTCGACCCCTTCGTTCACCGCTTTCACGCAGGTTTCCAGTTTTGGCAGCATGCCGCCGGAGATCGTCCCCTCGGCGCGCAGCCGCTCGATGCGTTCGGCATTGAGTTCGGGAATCAGCTCGCCCGACTTGTCGAGCACCCCGATGACGTCGGTCAGCATCAGCAGACGCGCCGCTCCGGTCGCCGCCGCCACCGCACCGGCCACGGTGTCGGCGTTGATGTTGTAGGTCTCGCCGTCGGGGCCGATGCCGATCGGTGCGATGACCGGGATGATGTCGGAACGCTGAAGCGAATCGAGGATGCTTGGGTCGATCAGGGTCGGTTCGCCGACGAAGCCGAGGTCGAGCACCTTCTCGATATTGGAATCCGGGTCCCGGGTCGTCCTTGTGAGCTTCTGCGCCCGGATCAGGTTGCCGTCCTTGCCGGAGAGCCCCACCGCCCGACCGCCGGCGGCGTTGATGGCGCTGACGATGGACTTGTTGATGGTGCCCGACAGCACCATCTCGACGACCTCCACCGTGGCCGCGTCGGTAATGCGCAGTCCGTCGACGAATTCGCTTTTCACCTGCAGGCGCTCAAGCATGCGGCCGATCTGCGGACCACCGCCGTGGACCACGACCGGGTTGATGCCGACCTGTTTCAGCAGCGCGATATCGCTGGCGAAAAGCGTCGCCAGTTCGGCGTCGACCATGGCGTGACCGCCGTACTTGATGACGAAGGTCTTGCCGGTATAGCGGCGCATGAAGGGCAGCGCTTCGGTGATGGTCCGGGCCGTGCGCAGCCAGTGCTTGGTGTCGCTGATGTTCTTCTGCGTCATCCTGTGGTTCCATTTCCCGGGCAGGGCGCCTGCGGCGCCGTCGCCACTCTAACCTTCATGCGGCGGTTCGGCCAGGGCGGCCAGGGTGGCGCGCAGCTCCGCAATGCCGGCGCCGCTCGCCGACGACGTGGCGAGGCAGTGCGGATGGGCGGCGGGGCGGTGCGCGATCTCGGCCTCGGTTTCTTCGATCAGGCGCTTCAGCGGCCCCGGCTTCACCTTGTCCGCCTTGGTCAGCACGATCTGGTAGGACACGGCGGCCGTGTCGAGCTCGTCCATCACCTGCCTGTCGCTGCCCTTCAGGCCGTGGCGGGCATCGACCAGCAGGCAGACCCGGCGCAACTGCGGGCGCCCCTTCAGATAGCCGCGGGTAAGCTGCGTCCAGCGCGCGATGTCGGTCTTGGACGCGCGGGCATAACCGAAACCCGGCAGGTCGACCAGGATCAGCCGCCCGCCGAGACCGAAGAAGTTGAGCAGTCGCGTGCGTCCCGGCGTATTGGACGTGCGGGCCAGGGTCTTGCGCCCGGTCAGGGAGTTCAGCAGGCTCGACTTGCCTACGTTCGAGCGTCCGGCGAAGGCCACTTCGCTGCCGCCCAATGCCGGCAGGTCGTTCTCGTCGGCCGCCGAGACCAGGAAGCTGCACTCCCCGGCGAAGAGAAGCCGCCCTGCTTCCAGGGCGGCTTCGTCCGGCTGGCTGTCGGGGCTGTCGCTCATGCGGCCCGCCCGTCAGGTCGTGGTGGTCGGCTTCGGCTTGCCGCTGCCGATCGGCACACCCTGGCGCTTCATGATGAACGCCTGCTGCGCCATGGACAGCACGTTGTTCCAGGTCCAGTAGATCACCAGGCCGGCCGGGAAGGTCGCCAGCAGGAAGGTGAAGACGATCGGCATCATGAGGAAAATCTTTGCCTGCACCGGGTCGGGCGGCTGCGGGTTGAGCTTCTGCTGCAGGAACATCGAGATGCCCATGAGCAGCGGCCAGATGCCGAGGTTGAGGATGTTGAAGATGCCGAGTTCCGGCACGCCCCAGGGCAGCAGCCCGAAGGCGTTGAGGATCGAGGTCGGATCCTGGGCCGAAAGATCCTTGATCCAGCCGTAGAAGGGGGCGTGCCGCATCTCGATGGTGACAAACATCACCTTGTAGAGCGCGAAGAACACCGGGATCTGAATCAGGATCGGCAGGCAGCCCGACAGCGGGTTGGCGCCTTCCTTCTTGTAGAGCGCCATCATTTCCTGGTTGAGGCGCTGCTTGTCCTCGCCGAAGCGTTCGCGCAGCTCCAGCATCTTGGGCTGCAGTTTGCGCATCTTGGCCATCGACTTGTAGGACTTGTTGGCCAGCGGGAAGAACACCAGCTTGATGGCCACGGTCAGTGCCAGGATGGCGAGGCCGAAGTTGCCGAGCTGCTCGTTCAGCCAGTGCAGGGCGTAGAAGATCGGCTTGGTGAGGAAATAGAACCAGCCGAAATCGACGGCGAGGTCGAAGTTGCTGATGCCGTAGGTCTCCTGGTAGCGCTCCAGCATCGGCACCACCTTGGCACCGGCGAACAGCCGGCTGGTGGTCTCCTGGCTTGCGCCCGGCGCCACGGTCGCGGCGCTGTAGAGGATGTCAGACTGGTAGTGGTCACGGCCGCCCGGCTGGGTGTAGACGTAGCGGGCCTTTACCTCGGTGTCCTGGCTCGGCACCAGGGCGGCCAGCCAGTACTTGTCGGTGATGCCGATCCAGCCACCGGTGGTGTCGTAGCTTCTCACCACCTGCTGGCCCTGGTAGTCGTCCTTCAGGTCGCTGTAGTCCACTTCCTTCAGGCTGTCGCCGAGGAAGCCGATGGGACCTTCGTGCAGGATGAAGAAGCCGAGGATATCCGGCGTTCCGGTGCGGGAAATCAGGCCGAAGGGCGCGAGGTCGGCGGCCTCGGCGCCGTTATTGATGACACGCTGGGTCACCGTGAAGAGGTACTCGTCGTCGATGGCGATGACCTGTTCGAAGATCAGTCCTTCGCCGTTGTCCCAGCGCAGGGTGACCGGGGAACCGATGGAAAGCGATCCTCCTTCGGCCTCCCACAGGGTGTCTGCCCTGGGAAGCGTCACGCCGCTGTCCGGCCTTGCTGCCCAGGCGAAGCGCGAGAAGTAGGGATTGGCCGAGCCTTCCGGCGACAGCAGGGTGATCGGCGCGCTCGCCGGGTCCAGAGCTTCGCGATACTGCTTCAGGATCAGGTCGTCGAGGCGCGCGCCGCGCAGGGCGATGGAGCCGGAGAGCAGCGGAGTGTCGATGGAGACGCGCGGACTGACGCCGATGGCGTCGTCGCGCGAGGGCGTGGCCGGCACGCCGATGTCGCCGGGTGCGGCGGTGTCGCCGGAGAGGGTCGGTACGCTGCCGGGGGCGCCATCGATGGTTTCCTCGGCGGTCTGCGGCTGCGGCGGCGGAGGGGCCGGCGGGAAGATAAACTGGAAGCCGATCAGGATGGCCAGCGACAGGACAATCGCGAGGAGAAGGTTGCGCTGTTCCATAAGGCGAGACGGGCTCCAGGGGCGGGCCTCAACGGCCCGTTAGGTGATCCAGATGGTGATTGTCCGTGCACAGCCCAAGGCCGGAGTGCTGTCCGGTGCGAGACCGCGCCGCGCCGGACTTCTCCGGCACGGGATCGTATCCGAGGCCGCCCCAGGGGTGGCAGCGCAGCAGGCGTCGCAGCGCCAGCCAGCTTCCTGTGAGAGGACCGTGGCACTTGACGGCCTGGCGGGCGTATTCGGAGCAGGTCGGGAAGTAGCGACAGCTCGGCGGAAACATCGGCGAGATCAGCAGCTGATAGCCGCGGATCAGGACCAGCAGGACGAAACTGGCAGCCTTCATTGCGATGCCTCCTCCTGGCGGCGGTGACGGCCGTCGCGGTCGAGCTTCGCGATGGCCTGCTCGAGGTCCGCCCTCAGCGCGTCGTAGGGGCGGTCGAGGGTGCCGAGGCGGCCGACTACCACGTAGTCGGTGCTGGGCCGGCCGAGCCGCGGAAAGACCTCTGCCGCCGCCGCCCGCAGGCGCCGCTTGGCACGGTTGCGTTCCACGGCGTTGCCGACCTTGCGGGTGACCGTGAAGCCGACCCGGACCTCCGCATCCTCGTTGGCGTCCGCCAAGCACGCATCAGGCGCCGCACGGTCTTCTCCGCGCTGGCGCCTGGCAGCTTGCAGGACGAGGCCCGGCGTGACCCACTTGCGCCTGGCCGCCGCGACCTTGAGGAATTGGGGCCGTGTCTTGAGCCGCCCGACGGTCGGCATCATGACACTTAGGCGGAAAGGCGCTTGCGGCCCTTGGCGCGCCGACGGGCAAGAACGCGACGCCCGCCAACGGTTCCCTTGCGTGCGCGGAACCCGTGGCGGCGCTTGCGAACCAGCACACTGGGCTGATAAGTGCGCTTCACGGCTTAAACTCCAGTAACAGGCTGAATCTCGAATTGACGGGGCTGTATAAGGGTGGGCCGGGGCTCTGTCAACGACCGGCAGCGGCCGCTTCGCCGGATTCTCGACGGCGCCTCGCACGGAGGTGATTGGCGGCCAGGGCGGCTGGCGGCTAAAACCTCTGTATGGCGCGGATTCCTGCCGTTTTGCGGCTTCCGTCCGGGCCGACGCCACCCGCCGTTAACTCTTTGCTAACCTGGTCTCACGAAAGGAGCGCGATGCCCGAGCCGAGCCCAGATCCCGCCGGATCGGACCCCGGCGGAAGCCGCCTCGCCCTCCGGCGCCTGCTGCCGGCGGGCGTGCTGCTGGCCGGCCTGCTCGCATTCCTGGCATTGGGCGGCCTGCGCTACCTCGACTTCGAAACTCTGGAAGCGCACCGCGAGGCCCTGCTGCGACTCGTGGAGTCCTATGGTGCGCTGGCCCCGCTCGCCTACATTGCCTTCTACGCGGTGATAGTGGCCTTCTCGATTCCCGGCGCCCTTGTCATGACCGTGGCCGGCGGCTTCCTCTTCGGCACCTTGACCGGTGCGCTTTGCGCGGTGATCGGAGCGACCTTGGGCGCCGTCGCCGTGTTCCTGGCGGCGCGAACGGCAATCGGCGACCTGTTGCGCGACCGCGCCGGCCCGGCAATGCGGCGCATGCGGGCCGGCTTCCAGCGGGATGCCCTGAGCTACCTTCTCGTCCTCCGGCTGGTCCCACTGTTCCCTTTCTGGCTGGTCAACCTCGTGCCGGCTTTCCTCGGCGTCTCGCTGAAGGTCTTTGTCATCGGAACGCTTCTCGGCATCGTTCCGGGTTCGCTGGTCTATGCCTCAGTGGGCAACGGCCTGGGCGCCATCTTCGCAGCAGGCGAGACCGCGACAATCGGGGACGCCATTTTCGAGCCGGCTGTGCTGCTGCCAATCATTGGACTCGTGGTCCTCTCGCTGCTGCCGGTGATCTACAGAAAGGCGACCCACAAAAACGTGAAGGCGGGCGGCGACGACGATTCCGAGCGTCCATAACACCCCGGCCGCCGAGGCCACTGCTTGTATTCACCGGAGTTTCACGGGAAGTTGAAGCCAATCGCAAGAGCGTGATTCGAGATCGCACGGTGTCCCGCGCATTGTCGGTCCATCGGCATCGGCCCCCTTTGAAGGGACCGCCGCTGTGAAAGCTTCTCTTCCCGGGGAGCCTAGTGAGATCGAACAGACTGGAGGCAAGTCTATGTTGAAGAAAACCCTGGTGGCGCTGAGCGTCGCAACGGTATCCGCGGGTGCCGTCGCATTGCCGCTCGCCGCGAGCCACGCCGCCGGCACTTCGGTGCAGATCGCGGCCTGCAATCCCTGCAGCCCCTGTGCGGCGGCCAACCCCTGTAACCCTTGTGCGGCCGTCGTCAAAAAGCCGTGCAACCCCTGCAGCCCCTGCGCCGCCGCCAACCCCTGTGCGGCCGCTAACCCCTGTGCGGCGGCCAATCCCTGCAGTCCCTGCGCGGCCAAGTCCAACTGAACCGGCCCTGACCGTCGCCTGCCTGGAGCGCCTGCCGATCTTCGACCGTTCCCCTGCGGTCACGGCAGGCGCATCCCCCTTGTCAGCCGCAATTCCCGCCGGGTTGGCCCGCATGGTATAAGCCATGGTTATGTTGGGTCACCGATCCTCCGGGAACAGTCTTCGCCTGCCTCCTCTGACCAGGAGCCTCTCGGCCAAGCTGCTGCTCCTGACCATAGCCTTCGTCATGCTGGCGGAGGTGTTGATCTATGCGCCGTCCATTGGCCGCATGCGCGTGGTTTATCTGCAGGAACGCCTGGCCGCGGCCCACCTTTCCATCCTGGCCCTGGAGGCTACTCCCGACAACATGGTCAGCAAGGAGATGGAGGCCGAACTGCTGCAGCATGTCGGCGCCTACACGGTGGCGCTGACCAAGCCGGACGCCGGCAAGCTGATGCTGATGGTGGCGACGCCGGAAAGGCTCGACGCCACCTACGACCTGCGCGAGGCCAGCTTCTTCGGGCTCATCCGCGATGCCGTCGTCACCCTGTCGATGCCGGGGAACCGTCTGCTGCGTATCATCGGGCCGTCGCCCAAGGATCCGGAGATCCTGGTCGAGGTCGTGATGGACGAGGCGCCGCTGCGCGGCGAGATGCTCGACTATTCGTGGCGCATCCTCAATCTCTCGCTGATGATCTCCGTCTTCACCGCGGCCCTGGTCTACTTCAGTCTGCATCTGCTCATGGTGCGGCCGATGCGCCGCATAACCGAGAGCATGGCGGCCTTCCGCGCCAATCCGGAAGTGGCCGCCGATGCCCTGCCGCCGTCGGAGCGCGGCGACGAGATCGGCATCGCCCAGCGGGAGCTGGTGACCATGCAGCAGGGTCTGAGGGCGGCGCTGTTGCAGAAGACGCGCCTCGCCGCGCTCGGTACCGCGGTCACCAAGGTGAACCACGACCTGCGCAATATCCTGGCCACCGCCAGCCTGATCTCGGACCGGCTCGGAAAGAGCGGCGATCCCGCCGTGCGCTCCATGGCGCCGTCGCTGGTCGGGGCGATCGACCGCGCCCTGCATCTCTGCGCGCAGACCCTGCAGTTTACCCGCGAAGGGCCGGTGCAGCTCGACCTGCAGCGTTTCGACCTGCGCGATCTCCTGACCGAGGTGCGCGAGGCGGTGGCCGAGGTCGGTGCCGGCCGTGCCGGCTGGATCAACGAGGTCGACCGCGGATTCGAGATCGAGGCGGATCGCGAGCAGCTCTACCGCGTCTTCTTCAACCTTGCGCACAATGCCCTGGAGGCCGGTGCCGGCGAACTGCGCCTCGCGGCGCGCCCGGTGCGCGACTACCTGGTGATCGACGTCGAGGACAACGGACCCGGCATGCCCGAAGCAGCCAAGCGCAACATCTTCAAGCCCTTTACCGGTTCGGCCCGCGAAGGGGGTACCGGCCTTGGGCTCTCGATCGCCCACGATATCATGAGGGCGCATGGCGGCGACATCCGCCTGGAGCGCTCCGATGCGGAGGGCACGCTGTTCCGCCTGGTGCTGCCGGTGCGCCAGACCGGGGCACAGCCGGCCGCCAAGGCGAGCTGACCGTCAGTCCAGCGCCAGTATCTGCGCCTTCAGGTAAGCACTTTCCGGCAGTGCCGGGTGGACCGGGTGGTCCGGCGCCGCACCGGAGGTGCGCAGGATGCGGCCTTCGCGGCCGGCGTCCATGAGGCCGCGCTTGACCTGCTCGGCGAAGCTTTCGAGGTCGGCGTGGTGGGAGCAGGAGGCCGCGAGCAGGAAGCCGCCTTCGGCCACCAGCGGTGCCGCCAGCCGGACCATCTTGCGATAGCCTTTGAGACCCTGGGCGAGATCCTTCTTCGACTTCACGAAGGCCGGCGGATCGACGATGACGAGCCCGTACTTCTCACCGGCCTTTCCCTGACGCTCCAGCTCGCCGAAGACCTCCGCCTTGACGAAGCGGCAGCGCGCCGCGACGCCGTTGGCCTCGGCCGCCAATGCCGCGAGGTCGAGGGCGGACTGGGAGCGGTCCACCGAGATCACCTCCGCCGCGCCCGCCAGCGCCGCCTGCACGGTGAAGCCGCCGGCGAAGGCGTAGCAGTCGAGCACCCGCTCGCCCTCGGCCAGCCGCGCCGCCCAGGCCCGGTTGTCGCGCTGGTCGTAGAACCACCCGGTCTTCTGGCCGCCTTCCAGATCGGCGAAGAAGGTGGCGGTGTTCTCGATCAACTTCACCGGGCCGTCGAGCTTGCCCTGGACCACCTCGACCAACTCCGGCAGCTGCTCCAGCCGGCGCACGGCACTGTCGTTGCGCAGCACGATGGTGGTCGGCGCCACGACTTCGTTGAGGGCATCGATCAGCCTCGGCGTCAGGGCCTCCATGCCGGCGGTGTTCACCTGCAGAGTCAAGGCATCGCCGAAGCGGTCGATGATGACGCCGGGCAGGCCGTCGGCTTCGGCGTGGACCAGGCGGTAGTAGGGAACGCCGATCAGGCGCTCCCGGACGGCAAGCGCCCGCCGCAGCCGTCCGGCCAGAAAGGCGGTGTCGATGACCACCGACTCGTCGCGGCTGAGCACGCGGGCGGCGATCAACGGATGGCGGTTGAAGAAGGCCGTCGCCAGATAGCGCCCCTGCGGATCGCAAAGCCGCACCAGGTCTCCCGGCGGCACCGCCTTGGCGGCGGCATCCATCTCCACCTCGTTGGAATAGACCCAGGGGTGGCCTCGGTGGAGACGCTTGCGTCCATGCGGCTTGAGGGTGACGTCCGGCAGCCCGGCGCCGGGCCGGTTCGCGGTGCGGGGGGAGGCAGAGTTCATGGCCCGCGCAGTCTAGTCAGAGGCGGCGTGACTGCAAGGGGGCGCTGTCCCGGGACTACTCGCCCAGCAC
This sequence comes from Kiloniellaceae bacterium, assembly GCA_050330205.1. Taxonomy (GTDB): domain Bacteria; phylum Pseudomonadota; class Alphaproteobacteria; order Kiloniellales; family Kiloniellaceae; genus Pelagibius. The sequence goes on along the minus strand of JBHJOA010000048.1, from coordinate 76,301 downwards.
CGCCCCCTCGCGACGCGGGTCGGCGCCGCCCTCCAGGCCGCGCGCGCCGCGCCGGATGCCATGCAGGCCGCTGGTCATCTCGATGAGGTTGACCTCGTGCCCGAGCGCCCGCAGCGCCGCCTCTGCGGCCACGATGGAGGTGCCCGCTTCCAGGTCGGTGGCGCCGTTTCGGTTGGCGAAGTTGGGCAGTGCGACGGCCTCCTGCATGGTCAGGTTCCAGTCGAGTGCGGCGACGACGGCCTTTGCCGTGTAGGCAATGATACGGCTGCCGCCGGGAGACCCGATGGCCATGACGAAGCGGCCTTGGCGATCGAGCACCAGGGTCGGCGCCATGGAACTGCGCGGCCGCTTGCCTGCTTCGACGCGGTTGGCCACTGGCTGGCCGTCGACGCTGGGCCGGAAGGAGAAGTCGGTCAGCTCGTTGTTCAGCAAGAAGCCGCGCACCATGAGGCGGGCGCCGAAGGCGCTTTCGATGGAGGCGGTCATCGAAACGGCATTGCCGTCGCGGTCGACCACCGAAAGGTGCGAGGTCGAGGGCGGGTTGGGTTGTGCCGGGCTCGCCGCCTGCCGGCTCTCAAGGCCGGCGTCGGCCCTGCCCATGCTGGCGGCCGGATCGATCAGTGCGCTGCGCGCGGCGAGATAGCCGGGGTCGAGCAGGCGCTCGAGCGGCACCGCGACGAAATCGCTGTCGGCGAGGAAGTGGTCGCGGTCGGCAAAGGCGAGACGGCTCGCCTCGGCGACCAGGTGGACCGCTTCCGCCGAGCCCGGCGGCAGGGCGGCGAGGTCGAAGCGCTCCAGCAGTTTCAGTATCTGCAGCACGGCAACGCCACCGGAGGTCGGCGGCGGCATGCCGCAAACGACCCATCGCCGGTAGGGCAGGCAAAGCGCAGCGCGACGCTTGGCCTGGTAGCGGCGCAGGTCGAGGGCGTTGAGGCGGCCGGGATTGTCGTGGGCGCCTTGCACGGCCGCTGCGATGTCGACGGCGACCGGCCCTCTGTAGAAGGCATCTGCGCCGCCCGCGGCCACCCCCCGCAGGGTATCGGCATAGTCAGGGTTGCGCAGCAGCGTGCCGACGGGCAGGGGGGTGCCGGCGTCGTCGTGGAAGTAGGCAGCGGTGGCCGGGTAGCGCTTCAGGTAGCGGTCGGCGGCGATCAGGCCGTGCAGCCGCGGCGAGACCGGGAATCCGGCCTCGGCGAGCCGGATGGCGGGCTGGAAGAGATCCCGCCAGGGCAGCCGCCCGTGGTCGCGGTGGGCCAGTTCCAGCATGCGCAACAGACCCGGCGTGCCGACCGAGCGCCCGCCGACGACCGCATCCCAGAAAGGCATCGGTTCGCCGCCGGCATCCAGAAAGAGGCTCTCGTCTGCGTTGGCGGGGGCGCTCTCCCGGCCGTCATAGGCGGCGACGCCGCGGCTTTCTGCGTCGTAGTGCAGGAGGAACGCGCCGCCGCCGATGCCGGACGACTGCGGCTCCACCAATCCCAGCACCAGAGCGGCCGCGATGGCGGCATCGACGGCGGAGCCGCCCTGGCGCAGCATGGCCATGCCAGCCTCGGACGCCAGCGGATTGGCCGCAGCGACCATCTGGCGCGCAGGCGGGGGCTCCGCCTGCTCCAGGACGGCACAGGCACCGACGAACGGTGCGATGAAAACGGCAATTGCTGCGAAGCGGCGCAGGGACGGCTCGGCCACGGGCGGTCTCCCTCGGCGGTCGTGGGGTGACAGGGCGAAGGGCCGCCATCTTCGGTCGCTGCCGACGGCTTGACCAGGGATAGATTTGCGCTGCGGCGGTGCCCGGCCTGCGGGCGGCGCCTGCGGTCAGGGCAGGGTCGGAATCAGCTTGCACATGTGCAAGCCCTCCACGCGATGGCCGCGCTCGTGGAGGATACCGCAGAGCCAGCTGTCACCCTGGCCGTCGGAGGAGGCGACGGTGGTGTGCACGGCCGAGCAGCCGTGGCGCCGGGCAACCCTCTCGATGCCGCCTTCCAGGGCCCTGGCCACGTTTGCCGGATCGACGATGTCGAGCGCGCAGAAGTGGTCGGCAAGAAGAATCGGCCCGTGCAGCAGATCGCAGGTGATCTGATAGGCACCGATGCCGACAATGCAGCCCTGCTCATTGCGGACAACCAGGATTCCAGTCCCAACTTCGATGTCCGGGGAGAGGCGCTGCCGGGCAAAGCGCCGCCAGCCCTCCAGTTCCGCCGACGGGCAGAGGGTTCGGATCAAAGGGTAGGCCTGGTCGATGTCCTCGGCCGACATCAGACTCACATTGAGTTTTCGCACCAAAAGGGTAACCTTATGGCAGTCAAAGCAGTATCGGGGTTGCAGTTTCCCGGTGCTTCAGGGTGGCGGCGGCGGAGGGATTGTGTCCTTGACGTAAGTCAATTCCAGTCGCCTTTGACCACCGATCGGCGAAATGGTTCGGCTGGGGACAGAGCCCGTCGGAGTTCCGGGAGATGACCGTTTTCGACTATGACAGGATGAGTGGGGTGGTGCCTGCCACCCCGCGCGCACGCACCGGCCAGTCGCCCTGTGCCGCCTGCTCGGTGCGTGACATGACGATCTGCGCGCCGCTCGATTCGCAAGAGCTGGCCCAGGTTTCCGCGCTGATGACCTTGGTCGAACTGGGCGCCGGCGACCCCTTGTTCGACGAGGGCGAGGCGGCCGGCAACGTCTACAACGTCACCTCCGGGACCATCAAGGTTTACAAGCTGTTGCCCGACGGCCGCCGCCAGGTGACCGGATTTCTCTTTCCCGGCGACTTTCTCGGCCTCGCCAAGCAGGAGACCTATGCCTTCAGCGCGGAAGCGGTGACGCCGAGCCTGCTGTGCCGTTTTTCGCGCGCGAAGCTCGAAGACCTCATGCAGCGCCTGCCGAAGATCGAGCAGCGGCTGCTGGGGATCGCCAGCAACGAACTGGTGGCGGCACAGGAACAGATGCTGCTGCTTGGCCGCAAGACGGCGCGCGAGAAGATCGCGTCCTTCCTGCTGATGCTCTCGAACAGGGCCCGGCAGCGCGGGCAGGCCGACGACCCGGTCACGGTGCCGATGAGCCGTACCGACATCGGCGACTACCTGGGCCTGACGACCGAGACCGTCAGCCGGACCTTCACGCAGTTGAAGCAGCAGGGCATCATCCAGTTGCTGCCCGATCACCAGGTGAAGCTGTCGGCGCGGGATGCCCTGGACGAGATTGCCGGCGGCTTCTGACGCTGCCGCGTCAGCCGCGAGGGATCTGAATGATCGGCGGCACCGACTGCAAGGCCGTGTCCCAGGGAAACAGGATCCAGGTGTCCTGGCTCACTTCCGTGACGAAGCTGTCGACCAGGGGGCGGCCCGCCGGCTTGGCGTAGACCGTGGCGAAGTGCGCTTTCGGCATCAGTTCGCGCACCTTGCGGGCTGTCTTGCCGGTGTCCACCAGGTCGTCGATCAGCAGCCAGCCTTCGCTGTCGTGGTCGACCGGCTTCAGCACTTCCATTTCGCCCTGGCTGTGGTCGTCCCGATAGCTGACGATACAGATGGTGTCGATCAGACGCACGTCGAGTTCGCGGGCGATCACCGCTGCCGGCACCAGGCCGCCGCGGGTGATCGCGACGATTCCCTTGAAGGGGCCGAGGGCGACCAGGCGCCACGCGAGTGCGCGAGAATCGCGATGCAGCTGGTCCCACGAGACCGGAAAGGTTTTTTGTTCGACGTTGAGCATGGCGCTGGCCGGGTCCCCTGCTGCCGATCATCGATTTGCGAAAGGGGATTAAAGCCGAACTTGCCGTCGAGGTCTAAAGGCATTTGCCGCAGGCCCCGGGATGCTGCCCGGGGCGGACTACAGGCGGTCGGCCGGGACAAGGATCCCGGCGGCCGATTCCTGCTTGTCGGAGTCAGCGCAGGTGGGCCAGCGCCGGCAGGCGTCAGCGGACGTAGATATGCACCTCGTTGACCTGGGTCTGCTGGCTCGAGGTGGCCGAGAGCGTCATGCGGTCGGCGGGCAGCCCCATGTTGGTCAGGGTCCGCAGCACGCCTTCGGCGTTGCGGCGCGACCGGTTGGTGTTGAGCGCGACGCGCGCGGAATCGCCACCGGCCGGCGCTACCGCGACGATGTCGAAGGCGGCATTGGGGCGCCGCTCCAGGGCCGCACCGACGACGGTGAAGAGGGCCTGTTCGTACTGCACGTTCTCACGGTCGAAGCGGATGACCGCCAGGGGCTGGCGCTGGCCGACGGCGCTGGCGGCGCCACCGGCGGGCGCCGGGGCGGGCACGCCGTAGGCGCGGTTGGCCAGGCTGCCGCCGATGTACTCGCCGTTGTCGATGGCCACCTGCATGGCGGTCAGGTTGAGGCGCTCGTTGGCGAAGTAGTTCTGGGTGCGGGCGATGTCGTCGGTCAGCTCGTTCAGCAGGCGGTCGATCACCACCACGGTCTTGTTGACCTCGTCCTCGAGCACGGCGAGATGGCGGTGGTCTTCCTCCACGGCGCCGCGCAGTTCGAAGGTGGTGCTGGTCGACTCGAGCAGGAAGGCCGACAGGGACGCCGTGCCGGACACCTGGCTGGCAAGGGTGTTGAGCGCGGCGATGCTGGCGCCGACCTGTTGCAGCTCGGACTGGGCCTGGTTCCACTGCGCCACCAACTCGGGGTTGCCGGGAGTGGTGCCGACCTGCAGGCGGGCGTTCATCGCCGCCTTCAGCGAGTGATAATTGCCTGCGAACTGGCGCGCCGAGACGCGCAGGCTCTGCAACTGGTTGTTCTCGTCGGAGAGCTGCTGCTGCAGGCGCAGGAGATCGCTGCGCAGCGACTCGATCTTCTGGCCGACGACGGTCCCGGTCGGCCGCATGGAACTGACGTGCGGCGGCTCGAACACCGTGGTCCCGAGTATCTCAGGCGCAGGGGCAGTCTGCACCGTCGGGGCCGCGCTGCTGTCCGTGGCGGCGGTCCCGGTGCTGGCCGGGGTTTCGGACTGCGATGCGGTAGCGCTGCCGGCGGCGGGCGCTCCGCGATCCTGCGGAGCGGTACAGCCCGCGGCAATCAACAGCGCGCCGATGACGACAGCAGTCCGGCGGAAAGGCAACAAGTGTCTGCTCGACATAGAAATTTCCGTACAGATTTCCAGGGCAGCCGAATCTGACAAGGCACTACAGATTAACCATGTAAGTGTTTACAGATTCTTGCTGTCCTGCCCCCCCTCGAACGATTGCAGGATAGTAGAGGATGGATTCTAGGCGGACAAGTGCCATTTCCCGAGCGTCTGGGCGGGTCAAATAGCCGGAAATCGGCCCGATTTCCGGCTTTTTTTGTCGGTCGAGAGGGTCTTGCAAGGGACCGGGGCTTCGCGTAATGTCCGGCCTCTTCGCGGCGGCGGCCCCGTCGTCGCGATACTACCGCTTGCTTAAAACTGCGCCCGTAGCTCAACTGGATAGAGCATCTGACTACGGATCAGAAGGTTGGGAGTTCGAATCTTCCCGGGCGCGCCATCACCCCTAAAGAAATATATCTGATCCTGACGGGAAGCCCGCTGGCCTCCTGATGCTGAGGGTCGTTGCGAAGCGGCCGGGCGCGTCCCGACTGTCGTGCCGTGGCGATCAGGAGTCCCTGCGCTCGTTTTGCCGCGTCGATGTCTTGCCAGGGGGCGCCGAGCGCGCGTGAACCAGGGCCAGCATCCAGGGGGTGGTGGGGATGATCAGGAAAATCCGTACTAGGTGAAAGGCGGTGATCAGCGCCACGTCCTCGTGCAGGAAGCGGGCGGTCAGCGCCATCTCGGTGATGCTGCCGGGCGCCGCGCCGAGAACCAGGAGTTCCCAGGGAAAATCCGTGATCAGCGCCAGGCTGGCCGCGAAGGCGGTACAGAGGACGACCAGCAGCATCGATGTCAGCGTGGTCGCCACGACGAGGCGCCCTGCGTTGAGGAACAACTCGCGCCGGAAGGTCGAACCCAGCCAGGTGCCCAGCAAGATCTGGGCGATGGACACCGCCGCGTCGGGATAGGGTGCGAGTGGAAGGTCAAACACTGTCGCCAGGCAGCAGAACGCCAGCGGGCCCAGAAAGAACGGGTTGCTGATGCGACAGAGGCCGAAGGCGGCGGCGGTGCCGACCGCACCCACGGTAAGCAGCGCCATTCCCTGGAAGTCCGGGACGAACGCCGCCTCGGGAACGCTGCCTCTCGATTCATGCAGAAAATAGTAGAGCGCCGCCGGAACGAGGATGACGATCGCCGAGATTCTGAGCGTCTGGGCGAACACCACGGGCCCCGGGTCGCCGCCGTACTTCAGGGCCAGATTGCCCATCTCCACCGGACCGCCCGGCATGCTGGCCAGGAAGGCGGTCGCGGGATCGGCGCCGGTCATGCGCCTGAGAACGCCGGACATGAGGAAGCCGATCAGGGCCGTGGTCACGGCCACGCCGAGGATCACCAGGCCGTGGTCGAGGATCGCCGCCAAGGCCGCGGCGTTGAAATAGAGGCCGACATGTGCGGAAACCACCACCTGGCCGACGGGCCTGGTGCGGGTCGGAACGTCGACGGCCTTTACCGTGAGGCCGATCAGCGCCGTGGCGATCAACGGCCCGATCATCCAGGGAAGCGGCAGGTCCAGCAGGCTGAAGAGGTAGCCGGCGCCGGATGCCACCCCGTAGCAAAGGGCGAGTTCTGTCGCGCGACGCAAGGTCAAGGCGCCGCCCCGGTGCCGGCCGGCAAACGCCCCGCGCCCCGCTGACGCTTTCCCATAACCGGCGGCGGCGTTCTCTTTGGTGGCACGCTTCGCATCTTCCTGGGGCCGCCCGCAGAGCGGCTGGTTCTCTCGACTTCGGAAAGGGTTGGTACGCCCGGAACCCGGGCAGGCGAGGCCTTCCAGTGTCTCGAATCTGGGCCCGCTGTCAATTCCTGTCGGTCTTGAGGGGATCGCCGCAGCTTGAAATCGCGTTGGTGTCGTCGCTCTTCCCTTCGAAGTGGCGGTGCAGAATCCGCGGCCTTGGGGACGGCACTGTCGAAACAAAAGAAACGCAAAGGTTCTGTCGCCGATATCATCCTGAAACCGCCTTTGCCTAGGCTAGGCTATCCGACAGGTGGTCGAAGAACATCGTCCTTCGCTGTCACCCTTGACGACTGGGGAACCGAACCTTGTACCAGGACGCAGGCGAAGCAGGCGATCTCGACGTGCCGCGGCCCGAAAAGGAACAGGAGCCGCGCTACCGCTGGGTGATCGCCTTCGCGGCGGCGGCGATGCTAGCCATCGCCATGGGCCAGTTGGTGAACGGACTGTCGGTGTTCTTCATACCGCTGGAACAGGAATTCGGCTGGGCGCGCGGTTCGATCGCGTTCATCAATTCGGCCGGACTCGTCGGGCTGGCGCTTGGCGGCATCATGATGGGCGGCATCGCCGACCGCACGGACACGCGAAACGTCTGCCTGTTCGGGGCGGTCGTCACCGGTCTCTGCGTGCTGGCGGCATCCTGGGCCGATGCGCTCTGGCAATTCTACCTGCTGTTCTTCCTCGCCGGGGCCTTCGGCGCCGGCTCGCTCTTCGCCCCGTTGATCGCGCTGGTCGGGAACTGGTTCCGTACCGGCGCCGGCCTCGCGATAGGCATCGCAGCCGCGGGCCAGGCGGTGGGTCAGGGCGGCATCCCCTTCGGCACGACGTTCCTGATAGAAGTGCTCGGATGGCGCGGGGCATTCACCGCTCTCGGCATCGCCTCCCTGATCCTGCTGGTGCCGCTGGCGCTGCTGACCAGGGAGCCGCCGCGACAGTCGGCCCGGGCGGCTTGCGGCAATGGCGACACCGTTGTTCCGCTGCCCACGGGTGTCGCCGTGCTTTGGCTCAGCGTGGCGGTGCTCCTTTGCTGCACCTGCATGTCGGTTCCGCTGATGCACCTCGTGCCGCTCATCCAGGGTCGAGGCATCTCGGGGCCGGAGGCGGGCGGCGTGCTCTTCGTCATGATGATCGCCGCGATCTTCGGCCGTGTCGCATTCGGCAGGCTGGCCGACATGATCGGCGCAATGCCCGCCTACATGACGGCGTCCCTTTGGCAAACGGCGATGGTGCTCGCCTTCACGCAGATCCGCGATCTCGACACGCTCTATGTTTTTGCGCCGATTTATGGTTTCGGCTATGCGGGTGTGATGACGGGCCTGCTGGTCACCACGCGTGTTCTGACACCGGCGTCGCGGCGCGCCGGTTCGACCGGCGTGATCCTCGCGTTTGCGTGGCTGGGACATGGTCTCGGCGGTTTCCAGGGCGGACTCTTCTACGACTACACCGGTGCCTACGACGTGAGCTTTGCGAACGCGGCGCTGGCCGGGGTCCTCAACCTCATCATCGTCGGCGCGCTCTTCTTCGCGGTCAGACGGCGGGTTCGCGTTCCCGCATAGGCGCTGCGGCGGGGCTGATGCCGCCGGCGGCAACCGCCGATCCCCAGGGAGTCGTGACGGCTACTTCGAACCGGTTCGCCGCGACCGCGCGGGCTCACCCGCCGCCTCCGCTGCGGTCAGGACCGACCGAAGAACGGTCTCGACGACCCAGTGCCGGAGCAGTTTCTGACCTGCAGGCTTCGCGAGCCTGTCGCCGAAGATCAACGAAAAGGTCGCCGCGTTCGAGACATTGAAGAAGGCCAGCGCGCTGACCTGCCAGTGGACGACGAGGGGATCGGCATCCGATCGGAACACGCCCGTGCGTCGGCCCCGGTCGAGCACATTCTCGAGATGCTCGATGGCGCCGCTGTTCAGGTCGCGGATCACGTCCGACTGGCAGAGGTAGCGACCGTGGTGGATGTTCTCGATCATCACCAGGCGGATGAATTCCGGGTTGCGATGGTGGTGGTCGAAGGTGAATTCGACAAGCCGCCGCAGCGCGGCTTCCGGACCCAGGCCGTCCAGATCCAGGTCCCGCTCGCCGGCGCGGACCTCCCGGTATGCGGCTTCGAGCGCCCGTCGGTAGAGCCCCACCTTGTCGCCGAAGTAGTAGTAAATCATGCGCTTGGAGGTTTCGGTCCGGGCGGCGATGTCGTCGACGCGGGCGCCGGACAGGCCGTTCTTGGCGAACTCCTCCCGTGCCACCCGCAGAATGTTGGCCTGAACCGCCTCCGGGTTCTGTTTCCAGCGCACTCTGCTGTCACGGGGGGGCTTCGGTTTGAGCGTCTCGGTCATGACGAATCCTGGGTCCAACCAGGGCACCCTAGCAATTTAACCGGATAGTTCAATTTTCTTGACAGAATTAACCATCCGGAACATTTTGAACTCCGAAACGACCAGGCGGCGCAGACCGCCGGGATGAGGGAGCCATGCCGCAGCCGCCGGCTGAGACACTTGTCAGGGAAGGGACCGTGCTTGCGGGGCTCGTCGGTCGTGGCATCACCCTCTCCCGCACACCGGCCATGCACGAGGCCGAGGGCCGGGCACAGGGGCTCGCCTACACCTACAAGCTCTTCGACATGGATGACGCGGCGATGGCGGGGCGCAGCCTGGCCGATGTCATAGAGGGTGCCGAAGCGGAAGGCTTCACGGGTCTGAACGTCACCCACCCGTACAAGATCGAGGCGATCCGCCATCTTCACGAACTCTCGGACAATGCCCGCGCGGCAGGAGCGGTGAATACCATCGTTTTCCGCGATGGCCGCCGGCGGGGACACAACACCGACCTCTGGGGTTTCGCCGAGGGGTTCAGGCGGGCGATGGCGGACACTGCCATGGATGAAGTCCTGCTGCTCGGCGCCGGTGGCGCAGGGGGGGCCGTGGCTCATGCCCTGCTTTCGCTCGGGGTGCGGCGCCTCTGGATCTTCGATCTCGACGCCGGGCGCGCCGAGCGCCTTGCGGCCGCGATTGCCGCCGGGTTCGGCGATGGCCGGGCAGCGCTGGCCGAGAGCCCCGAAGACGTCGCCGTTCACCTCAGCGGCGTCGTCAACGCCACGCCTGTCGGCATGGCGAAACTGCCGGGCTCGCCGTTTCCTCTGGCGCTTCTCCGGCCCGATCTCTGGGTCGCCGACATCGTCTACTTCCCGCTGGAAACACGGCTCCTTGCCGCCGCGCGGGCCACGGGATGCCGGGTTCTCCCCGGCTTGGGCATGGCCGTTTTTCAGGCCGTCCGCGCTTACGAACTCTTTACCGGGAATAAGCCCGACCCGGCGCGAATGCGCCGGACCTTCGAAGCCTTCGGCACCTGAGCGTCCGGAGCGACAACCGCCGCCTTGAAGACGGCACCAGGAACTCAAAAACCAGGGAGGACTCCAATGCATTCCACGATCACCAGACTCTCGATCGCTGCCGCGGTGGCGCTGGGGCTGGCCGCTACCGGCGCCTCTGCCCAGACGCTGCGCTTCGCCCATGTCGATCCCGACGACTGGCAGGGCTCCAAGAAGGGCGCCGCCGCGCATGTATTCAAGAACATCGTCGAGGGCGAGTCCGGCCTTACGGTCGAGATCTTCCCCGCGGGTGCGCTCGGAAACGAGGACGAACTGGTCGCCCAGGCTCAGGAAGGCCTGACCCAGGTGGTCATGGTCTCGGGCGCGATGTCGAAGGTCTGCAAGGCCGCTTCGGTGCTCGACATTCCCTACACCTTTCCCTCGGCACCCGTGGCCTGGGATGTACTCGACAGCTCCTTCGGCGACGAGCTTGCCCAGCACTGCCTCGAGCAGTCCGGCTTGAGAACGCTGGCCTATGGCGAAACCGGCTTCCGCAACTTCACGAACAACGTCCGCGAGATCCGCACTCCCGCCGACATGGCCGGTCTCAAGTTCCGGGTCCAGCCGATTCCGCTCTACGTCGAAATGGTGAAGGGCCTCGGCGGCGAGCCGACGCCGATCGCCTGGACCGAATTGCCCAACGCACTGTCGACCGGCGTCGTCGACGGGCAGGAGAACCCGGTCGGCGTCATCTACAACAACAAGCTCCATAATCTGCAGAAGTTCATGACGCTCGACGGCCATGTCTACGGCGCCGACTTCCTGGTGATCAACGACGAGTTCTTCCAGTCGCTGAGCGCGGCCGAGCGGGAAGTCGTCGCCAAGGCGGCCAGGGTGGCCGGCACCATGGGGCGCGCCATCCAGCAATGGAGCACCGCCGAGGGCGTCAACAAGGTGCAGGCCGAGGGGATGCAGGTCTACTCCCCGACCGCAGAGGAACTCGCCATGTTCCGCGACGCGGCGCAGCCCGCGGTCAAGGAGTGGCTGGCCGGCGAACTGGGCGGCGAGGCGGTCTGGATCGAGAAGCTCACCGCTGCGGTCGCGGCCGCGACCGAGTAGGCAGGGTCGGCTGCGGGCGGCGCCGGCCGCCCGCAGTTCTGACGCTTTTCGCCCGGATGTCGCCTGTGGTATCTGCGCTCCATCGCATCGCAAGTCGGCTCTTCGGTCTCGGGGCCGGCCTGTCGCTGGCACTGGTATTCGCCATCATTTTCGTCAACTCGTTGCGCCGCTACACGATCGGCAGGTCCTTCGAATGGGGCGAAGAGCTGCCGATCTACCTCACCGTTTACGGTATCATGTTCGGCCTCGGCCTCGCCTACCTCGACGACCGTCACATCCGCTTTACGATCCTCACCAATGTTCTGCCGGAGCGCGTGCGTGCGCGGGTCCTTGCCGCTGTCGACCTCGTCACGGTCGCAATCGGCGCCTCGCTAGCCTGGTCGGGTTACCTCTTCGCCACGCGCCGTGGCGCGGTCGAGGCCTCCGGCCTGATCGGCACGGCAAAGGCTATGGCCGAGCGTACCGGGATCGATTGGTTCCTTGGCCTCGGCCAGATGGGGGCATGGCAGGCCGCCATCGGCTTCGGCGGCGCGATCCTCGCCATCGCCGCCGTGATCCGCCTCGCGGGCCGGCTGCAGGGGCGCTGAGCGGTGGTCTTCGTCATCCTCGCTGTCTGTCTCCTCGCCGGCGTTCCCATCGCCTTTGCCATCGTCGCGTCCCTTGCCTGGTTCATGGTGACCGGCGATCCGCCCTATCATCTCCGTGTCGTCGCGTCGGAGATGTTCCGCGGCCTGAATTCCTTTCCCCTTCTCGCCATTCCGCTCTTCGTGCTGGCCGGCGAACTGATGAACGCGAGCGGCATCACGCAGCGGATCATCGCCTTTGCCAATGTCATCGTCGGCGGGTTTCGGGCGGGATTGGCCCATGTCAACATCTGGGCCTCGGTGATCTTCGCCGGGCTCTCCGGGTCGGCGGTGGCCGACACCTCCGCGCTCGGCCGGGTGTTTATTCCGGAGATGGAGAAGCACGGCTACGACCGCTCCTTCGCCGCGGCGCTGACCGCCGCATCCTCGGTGATCGGGCCGATCATTCCGCCGTCGATCCCGGTGATCATTTATGCCCTCATTGTCACCGGCGTCTCGGTCCCCGCGCTCTTCCTGGCTGGTGTGGTGCCGGGCCTCCTGCTTGCCGTGTTCCTCTCGGTCTACGTCGCGCTCACTGTGAAGGTGGACGACAGAAGGCAAGGCGAAGAACGCGCGCCCGGTGGCGCCAGCGCGGTTCTCCTCGGTGGTGTGCTGCCGCTCCTGATGCCGGTCTTCGTCGTCGGCTCGATCCTGCTCGGCGTCGTCACGCCGACCGAGGCGGCGAGCTTTGCCGTCGGCTATGCCCTGCTGATCGGGGTCTTCGTGTACCGCAGCCTGAAGGTCTCGGCACTGCCGGGGATCTTCACCAAGGCGATGTGCGACAGCGCGGTGATCATGATCATTATCGCAGCGATTGCGGCGGCGAACTGGCTGCTGACCTACAATCGCGTGCCCAACGTCCTGACCGCTTGGGTGCTCGGGAACGTCGACAGCCGAACGACCTTCCTGATCGCCGCGATGCTCCTGTTCCTCTTCGTGGGACTTTTCCTCGAGGGAATCGCGGCGATGCTGGTGCTGGTGCCGATCCTGCATCCGATCGCGGTATCGCTGGGCGTCGATCCCATACACTTCGGCATTATCGTTATCTTCAACCTGATGATCGGTCTCATCACGCCGCCCGTCGGCCTCTGTCTTTATGTGGCCGAGAGCATTGCCGGTGTCGGGATGGCGCGATTGAGCCGCGCGATTCTGCCCCTCTTCCTGGTTGAGGTGCTGGTTCTCGTAATCCTCACCTTCGTGCCCGATACCGTGACCTTCCTGCCGCGCGCTCTGGGATACTGACATGAAAACCTCGATCGCAACGGTGTCCATCGCCGGTGACCTGCAGGAGAAGCTGGCCGCGATCGCAGCAGCCGGATTCGACGGTATCGAGATCTTCGAGAACGATTTTCTCGCCTTCGACGGCTCCCCGCGTGACGCCGGGCGTCTGGTCCGGGACCACGGGCTCGAGATCACGCTGTTCCAGCCGTTCCGTGACTTCGAGGGCATGCCCGAGCCGCAACGCAGCCGTGCCTTCGAGCGGGCCGAACGCAAGTTCGATCTTATGGGCGAGCTGGGTACCGACCTGATGCTGGTCTGCTCGAACGTGTCGCCGCTGGCGCTGGGCGGAATCGACCGCGCGGCCGACGATTTTGCGGAGCTGGGAGAACGCGCCGCCCGGCGCGGCCTTCGTGTCGGTTTCGAGGCGCTCGCCTGGGGGCGCCATGTCAGCGACCACCGCGACGCCTGGGAGGTCGTCCGCCGCGCCGGTCATCCCAGCGTCGGCCTCATTCTCGACTCCTTCCATACCCTGGCGAGGAAGCTCGATCCCGATAGCATCCGCTCCATTCCCGGCGACCGCATCTTCTTCGTCCAGCTCGCCGACGCACCGAAGATCGACATGGACCTGCTGTACTGGAGCCGGCATTTCCGCAACATGCCGGGAGAGGGCGACCTGGACCTCTTGGGGTTCATGGCGGCGGTGGCGGCGACCGGCTATGCGGGCGCCCTGTCGCTGGAGGTGTTCAACGACCAGTTCCGCGGCGGATCGCCCCGGACCATCGCCGCCGACGGGCACCGGTCGCTTCTCTACCTGATGGACCGGGTCCGGCGGGCCGAGCCCGGCATCGCGATCCCGGTGCCGCCGATGCCGGACCGGGTAGCGGTCTCCGGTATCGAGTTCATCGAGTTCGCTGCCGACGAGAGCGAGGCCGGGGAACTCGGCAATATCCTGCGCCATCTGGGTTTCCGGCGCGCCGGCCGGCACATCGCCAAAGACGTCGAACTCTGGCGCCAGGGCGACGTCAACATCGTCGTCAACACCGAGCGCGAAGGCTTCGCCCATTCCTCCTACCTCGTTCACGGCACGACGGTCTGCGACCTCGGGTTGAGGGTCGAGGATGCGGCCGCGACGGTCGAGCGCGCGCGGGTTCTCGGGGCCGACCTCTTCGATCAGCCGGTGGGGCCAGGGGAGCTGAAGATTCCCGCAATCCGCGGCGTCGGCGGCGGCGTCATGCATTTTATCGATAGCGGCAGCGAGCTTGCCCGGGTGTGGGAAATCGAATTCGAATCCGTCCAGGACGGGCAGGCACCTGTGGAGGTGGGCCTGCTCGCCGTCGACCACATAGCCCAGACGATGAACTACGAGGAGATGCTGACCTGGATCCTCTTCTACACCTCGATCTTCGCCACGCATAAGACAGCGATGGTCGATGTGGTCGATCCGGCCGGTCTCGTCCGTAGCCAGGTGATCGAGAACGATGACGGCACCCTGCGCATCACGCTGAACGGAGCCGAGAACCGGCGGACGCTCGCCGGCCGCTTCATCACCGAGAGCTTTGGCTCGGCGGTCCAGCACATCGCCTTCCGGACCTCGGACATCTTTGCGACCGCGGCGCAGTTGGAGCGGAACGGCTTCGCGCCCCTGGCGATCTCGTCCAACTATTACGACGATCTCGAGGCCCGCTTCGCCCTCGATGGCGACTTTCTGGATCGCCTGAGAAAGGCCAACGTCCTCTACGACCGGGATGATTGCGGCGAGTATTTCCAGCTATACGGCCCGAACTACGGTGAAGGCTTCTTCTTCGAGATCGTCGAGCGACGCGGCGGCTACCGGGGCTATGGCGCGGCCAACGCCCAGTTCCGCATCGCCGCCCAGAAGCGCGCATTGGCATCGCCGGCAGCGCTAGTTCGTTGACGTTCCTGGCCGCTCATTCTTCGGCCTGTTCATGCACGTTCCGATGCGATGACCGGTCAAGACGGCGAGCAGCCACAGGAGCAGCGAGAGCCCGACGTAGAAGCCGGCGCTTACGAAGCTTCGCTGCTCGAACAGCAGCAGGGTCTCGAGGCTGAATACCGAGAACGTGGTGAAGCCGCCGCAGAACCCCGTCAGGACGAACTGGAGCCTGGCGGGGCTCGCCGCCACGCGGCCGCCGGGCTCGGTAAGGGTGGCGTAGAGACCGATCAGCAGCGAACCCAGCAGGTTGACCGTCAGCGTGCCCCAGGGGAAACCCGGGCCGAGCAGATGGACCATCCCCAGCGAGCAGAGATAGCGCGCGACCGAACCCAAGGCGGCGCCGAGACCGACGGCGAGGACAAGTCGCGCTTCGGCTGCCATCGCGTTACGCGCCTCCGGCGACCGCGTGCATCGAGGTATAGCCCGCTGCCGCTGCCGCGAGGCAGAGCGCGAGGGAGCCGGCGACGTTGAAGGCCGCTTGGACGGGGTAACCGGCGCGCAGCAGGTCAAGCGTCTGCAGCGAGAACGAGGAGACCGTCGTGTAGCTGCCGAGGACGCCGATGACGAAGCCGGTCCAGAGCAGCCCATCGCCGCCGGCGTGCGCAGCGGGCGTCAGGAGAAGGGCGGCGAGAACGCCGATGCCGCCCGCGCCGCTGACGTTGACGACCAAAGTGCCCCAGGGAAAGGCCACGGCCCAGCGTTGCGCGACCACGCCGGCGACCCAGTAGCGACCGATGCCACCGATGCCGCCGCCGACGGCGACCAGCAATATGTCGAGGAGCCAGGAACTCATCCGATTCAGGAAAGCCGCCGGCCCGGACGTCTTTCACATGCTGCGCGACGGCGTCCGATCGTCATGCTGTCTCTTCCCCTTCGAATGGAGCCCCAAGGTCCGCGAAATCTCAGGTTGCAGCATAGGAAGGCTCGAAGCCGATGTCATGGCCCCTTCTCGCCGGCCCTTTCGATGTGACCAAGTCGGGGTTCCCTGCCCCACCGGAAGAATCCGGGATTGATCCGCCTCAATGCAATCCATAAGTCTGAATGTGAACGTGATGCTGCCGGATAGCCTGGCGCGACGCCGCGGGAGAACACGAATGCCGATGAAAACCCCCCTTGAAATCACCTTCCGCAACCTGGACCACTCCGATGCCGTCGAGGCCAGGGTGCGGGAGAAGGCTGCGAAGCTTGAGCAGGCTTTCGATCGCATAACTTCCTGTCGGGTGACTATCGAGGCGGTCAACCGTCAGCATACCAAGGGCAATCTCTTCCAGGTTCACATCGAAATCGGCGTGCCCGGCAAGCAGGTGATGGTCGACCGCTCCTCGGGCAAGAACCATGCCCACGAGGACATCTATGTGGCGTTGCGCGATGCCTTCAACGCCGCCCGTCGCCGTCTGGAGGATCATTCGCGGCGCAAATCGGGCCGGGTGAAGAGCCACGAGGTGCCGCCGCACGGCAAGGTCGCCCGCCTGTTCCCTTACGAAGGCTACGGCTTTATCGAGACCCCGGACGGGGGCGAGATCTACTTCCACCAGAACAGCCTGGTCGATGCCGAATTCGACAAGCTGCAGGAAGGCCAGAAAGTCCGCTACGTGGTCGCCGAGGGCGAGAGCGACAAGGGCCCCCAGGCGAGCACGGTCAAGCTGATCGGCAAGCACAATCTTGTGGGTTAGGGGCCGCGCCGTGCCGGTCCCGGTCGGTGTGGGCGCCGCGCCGCCTTCACCTCGGGGTGCGGAACGTCAGCTTCCCTCGGCGGGCCCTTCCGCCTGCACGATGATCGGCAGCCGGGCGCGATCGATGATCTCTTCCGCCTGCCCGGGGAGGAACCAGGGGGCATCGGCCGGCAGCAGCAGCAGGCCGCGGTCCGCCTCACGGAGGCGCCGCAGGGCGATGCTCCTGTCGCGTGGTGTCCAGATCCTGAGACCGGGCAGCCGGCCCGTGGCGGCGGTACCCTGCAAGCGCGCCGCCACGTCGTCGCCATGCTCTGCCGCCTCGCCCAGCAGCATGACCTCCAGCACATTCCTCTGCGCGCGGGCGAGCTGTACCCCCATCTCCAGCATCTGATTGGCTGCCGGAGAGCCATCGTAGGGCAGCAGGATCGGTCCCGGTCGCCTCGATGGCGATTCAGCGTCCAGCAGCAGGGGGCCGGGCGCGCGGGCGGCGATCAGCCGCACCCTCCTGCTGTATCGGCCGACCTGGGAGAGCGGGCCGAAGCCGCGCGCCATGGCGATGATGTCGCCTGCCATGGCCGCCAGGAGGATCGCCTCGTCGCTGCGGCCCCGGGTTATCTGGAACGACCAGGCGAGTCGATGATGCTGCGCCTGCCGGGCCATGGCGGCGCGAAAGCTCTCGGCCTGGGCGTGCAGGTCGCGCAGCAGCTGCTCGGGTGCCAGCGTCCGGCTGATGGCCCGGGTCAGCTGGATTTCCTGGGCGAAGGGCAGTTCGGCCAGGCGCAGCAGATCCTGGTCTTCGACGAAGAGACCGCTCAGTTCGCAGGCCGATGCCGCCGCCAGGCCGGCCGCGATCTCCAGCGTGGTGCCGCTGGCCGCCGAGCTGTCGAGCGCGACCAGAACCCGCCGGAAACCGGTGCCCTTGGGCGCTGGGGCGTCAGAGGCCGGCATCCCTGCCCTCCGCACGGTCCTCATGGCCTGGCTGGCTGCCGAAACGGCGCCGCGCCTCGGCAAAGGCGATCAGGCGATTCTCGACCAGCCGGTTGATCGAATTCTCGAAGAAGCGGCCGTCGCTGTCGCGGACCCCGGCGGGCCGTCCCGTCAGCAGCTCGATTCCCTCGCCGATCGTCTTCACCGGGTAGATGTGGAACTGTCCCGCGGCGACGGCATCGACGACGTCATGGCGCAGCATCAGGTGTTTCTGGTTGATCTCCGGAATCAGCACGCCCTGGTGGCCAGTGAGGCCACGCTGCTTGCAGATGTCGAAGAAGCCCTCGATCTTCTCGTTGACGCCGCCGATGGCCTGCACGTCGCCGTTCTGGTTCACCGATCCTGTCACCGCGAGGTCCTGGCGGATCGGCACCTCGGAGAGGGCGGAGAGCAGGGCATAGAGTTCGGCGCTGGATGCGCTGTCGCCTTCCACCCCGCCGTAGGACTGCTCGAACACCAGGCTGGCGGCCAGCGACAGCGGGCGATCGACGGCGAAGTGACTGGCCAGGTAGGCGGAGAGGATGAGGACGCCCTTGGAGTGCAGGGGGCCGCCGAGCTCGACCTCGCGCTCGATATCGATGACCTTTCCGCCGCCCATGCGCACCCGTGCGGTGATCCGGCTGGGGCGGCCGAAAGAGAAGTCGCCGAGCTGCAGCACGCTGAGGCCGTTGATCTGGCCGATGGCGCTGCCTTCGGTATCGACCATTAGAAATCCACGCTGGATGGCCTCGTAGCTGCGCTCGCGCAGTCGGTCCGCGCGCCGGATTTGAGCGTCGATTGCCTGTTGCACCTGCGCCGCACCGGTAACCTTGGCGCCGGCTTCGCCGGTGTAGAAGTCGGCCTCGCGCACAATGTCACAGATGGCGCGGAGGTCGATGGAGAGCTTCTCCGCGTCGCCGGCCAGCCGGGCGCTGTGCTCGATGACCCGCGCCACGGCGCCGCGGTCCAGCGGGCGCAGCTTTTCGCGGCGGACCATCGTCGCCAGCTGGCGCGCGAAGAGCGACTCTTTGTCGGCCCCACGGGCGATGGCGTCGTCGAAGTCGGCAGCCACCTTGAAGAGGGTCGAGAATTCTGGATCGTAATAGTTGAGCAGGTAGTAGAGCAGCGGCTCGCCGCAGAGCACCACCTTGGCCTTCAGTGGAATGTCGGCGGGCTCCAGCGACACCGTGCTGACCAGGCTCAGCATCTGCCCGGCCGATTCGATACGGATCTTGCAACCTTTCAGGGCGCGCTTCAGGGCGTCCCAGCTGAAGGGCTGCGTCAATACCTTGCGCAGATCGAGAATCAGGTAGCCGCCGTTGGCCCGGTGCAGCGCGCCGGCCTTGATCAGTGTGAAATCGGTGACCAGCGCCCCCATTTCCGACATGTGCTCGACACGGCCGATCAGGTTCGACAGCGTCGGATTGTCCTCGAGGACCACCGGCGCGCCTTCCTGGCCTTCGCAGCTCACGACGAGGTTGACTTCGTACCGCTTGAAGCCGTTCACATGGCCGCGCGCGGGACCGAGCAGCTCGGCGGAGGGAGGTCCCGCCTGCTGTCCGGCACTCTCCAACTGCAGCAGGCCGTGGACGTTGTCGAGCAGATCCTCGCGGACCTCCTCCAGGTGTTCGCCGATGCCGGCGAACTTGCCGAAGCGGACGTTCAGCTTGTCGATCGGATGGTCGATGGTCTGCGCCGTGATTTCGCGGTTCAGTTCGCGCAGGGCATCCCGGTGCTCCATCGCCCAGGTCGGGATGCGCTTGACGACTTCCTCGAGTTCGCCCTGCAGTTCCTCGATCTCGCTCTGGACCCGTTTGCGCTCCTCCAGCGGCAGGGCGTTGAAGGCCTTGGGCTCCATGACCGCGCCGTCCTCCATGGGCGCGAAGGCGAAGCCAAGCGGTGTGCGTACCAGGGCGATGCCCTTCGCTTCGGCCTTCTCCCGCAGTACCTGGAAGGCGGCTTCCTGGCGTTCGCGCGCGCTGTCCTCCAGGGCCTGGCGGCGATTTCGGTAGTCTTCGCTCTCGAAGGCCGCCGGGACCGCCGTGCGCAGTTCGTCGACCAGCTGGCGCATGGCCGTCTGCAGTTCACGGCCCAGGCCGGTCGGCATACAGATCGCCTTGGGCTGGTGCGGCGTCGCGAAGTTGTTGAGGTAGACCCAGTCCGGCGGCACAGGCTCCTGCGCGGCCTTCGCTCTCAGGATCTGCTCGACCGTCGTGTGCTTGCCGGTGCCCGGCGGGCCGAGGACGAAGAGGTTATATCCCTCCCGTTGGATGGCGGCGCCGAAACGGATCGCCTCCAAGGCACGGTCCTGGCCGATGACCTGGTGGAGATCCTCCAGCTCGTCCGTCGTCTCGAAGGCGAGGTCGGCGGGGTCGCAGCGTGTATAGAGTTTCTCGGCTGGAAGCGGCGAGACGGCCATGACTCGATCCTACCCTCAATGCATCGTTCTGCGGAGTTTCGGGTGGCGCTCCTGCCGCCCCCCGCTGCGGGGCCTGACGGGAAGCAGGGAAGCCCCTGCCGTCCGGTCGGGCTTTGACATAGGTCATAGTGGCGCCCGCTTTCGCGGCCGAGGATACAGGGGCAGCGACCCGAGGCGGACTCCGGACAAGGCGAGCCCGCGTGGAAACCATCCGTAAACAGGACTCGGCGGTGCTGCAGGCAGCCAATCTGCGCGACTATGCCGCGGTCTAAGATGCGCGACCTGGTGGCGCGGGTGCGCGCCGGAACCCTCCGCTCCTCCGAACTCGCCGACCCGACGGTGACGGTCTCCAGCCTCGGCGAGCGCGGGGTGGAGGGGATGTATTCCATCATCTATCCGCCGCAGGTGGCGATCTTCGGCATCGGCAAACCTTTCGAGCGTCCCTGGCCGGTCGAGGGTAAGATCGTCCTGAAGCCGGTGGTGACGGTGACCCTGGCCGGCGACCACAGGGTCAGCGACGGCCACCGCGGCGCCCTGGTATTGAACGAGATCGACCGTCTGCTGCAGGAGCCAGGAGCGTTATGACCCCGGATGAAGCCCGCCAGGCGCTGTACCAGGAACTCGGCAACATCGCCCCGGAGTGGAACCCGGCGGAGATCGACCCGCAGGCGGACATCCGCGAGGCCATGGATATCGACTCGATGGACGTGCTGAACTTGGTGATCGCCCTGCACAAGCGCACCGGCATCGACATTCCGGAGGCCGACTACGGCAAGCTGGTCACCATCGATGGCGCGATCGCCTATCTCGTCGCCAACAGCGCCGGCTGAGCCGCGGAGTCTCCGGCCTCGGTCGAAGCGGGCCGATCCGCCTTTGCGATGGAAATTTTGTTCCAAATGCTGTCCTCTGTGGACCGGAAGCGTGCAGCGATTCGGAGGGCAGTTGGTGACCGGAAAGTCGGCCGAGGCGTCGGGCGTGCCTCAGGATTTCGAATCGCTGCGCAGCGTGATCGTGCTGCGACGGGACGAACTGCCGCGTCGCCTCGGCCAGGTGGCGGAGTTCGCCCTGGAGCATCCCGACAAGGTGGCCTTCGGCACCGTGGCGGAGCTCGCGGGCTTGGCCGGCGTGCAGCCGTCAACCCTGGTCCGCTTCGCCCAGACCCTTGGTTTTGCGGGGTTTTCGGACCTGCAGGAGATTTTCCGTGCCCGGCTGCGCGACCGCTGGCCGGACTACGGGGAGCGCCTGAAGCGCCTGGAGGAGCGGGCCCAGTCGGGCGGTTCCCTGGCGCTGCTCGACGGCTTTGCCGAGGCGGCCATCGCCTCGCTGGCGCGGCTGCGCGAGGAGGCCAGCGCCGAGGACCTGGAGAAGGTCGCCGGGATTCTGGCGGCGGCGCGGCGGATCGGCCTTCTGGGGCAGCGCCGGGTGTTTCCGGTGACTTCCTACCTCGCCTATGCCTGCGCCAAGCTGGGCATGGAAACCCGGCTGCTGGACAACCGCGGCGGCCTGCTGGCCGAGGAGGCGCGCTTTCTCACCCGCGAGGACGCCCTCCTGGCCGTCAGCTTCACGCCCTACACCCCGGCGACCATCGAGGTCGCGGCGGAGGTCGCCGAGCGCGGCGTGCCGGTGGTGGCGATCACGGATTCGCCCTTCAGTCCCCTGACCCGGGGGGCCAAGGCCTGGATCGAGGTCGTGGAGGCCGACTACGGCGCCTTCCGATCCCTCAGTGCCACCATGACGGTGGCCATCGCCCTTGCCGTTTCCGTCGCCGAGAAGCGGCGCGCCGGCCGGCAGGTCTGAGCCCTTGCCGGCCGTCGGCATTCCAAGAACAAATGTTCCTGTTTGACATAAAGATGGAATTTTTGTTTCGTTATGCCGAAGTGTATCCTCGTCCGGATACGGCATCACAAGGCGCCATCCTGCCATGACCGGCCTTCCCTCGCTCGACGTCATCACCCTCGGCCGCGCCTCGGTCGACCTCTACGGCCAGCAGATCGGCGGGCGGCTCGAGGACATGGCGAGTTTCGCCAAGTCGGTCGGGGGGTCGCCGGCCAACATCGCCATCGGGGCGGCGCGCCTGGGGCTGCGGAGCGGACTGGTTACCCGGGTCGGCAGGGAGCCGTTCGGCAACTTCGTCCTGGAGCAGCTGGCGCGCGAGGGGGTGGAAACGCGGGGCGTGGTCGTCGATCCCGAGCGCCTGACGGCCCTGGCCATCCTCGGCGTGCAGAGCGACGGCGATTTCCCGCTGCTGTTCTACCGCGACAACTGCGCCGACATGGCACTCTGCGCGGCCGACATCGACGAGGACTACGTCGCATCGGCCGCCGCGCTGCAGATCTCCGGCACGCATCTCACTCGCGACGGCGTGCGCGCGGCGACCGGCAAGGCGGTCGCCGCGGCCAAGTCGGCGGGCCGCCGGGTGGTCTTCGACATTGACTACCGCCCGAACCTCTGGGGTCTGGGCGGTCACGACAGCGGCGCTGAACGGTACCGCGAGTCCGCGGCGGTCACCGAAGTGCTGCAGTCGGTGCTCTCCGACTGTGACCTCATTGTCGGCACCGAGGAGGAAATCCACATCGCCGGCGGCAACCGCGACAGCGCGGCCGCCTTGCGCGCCCTGCGCGCGCGGAGCCCTGCCGTCCTGGTGCTGAAGCGCGGTCCGATGGGCTGCCTGGTCTTCGACGGCGAGATCCCCGACGACCTGGAGCAGGGCATCAAGGGACCAGGCTTTCCGGTGGAGGTCTACAACGTCCTCGGCGCGGGCGACGCCTTCATGGCCGGCTTCCTGCGCGGCTGGCTGAAGGGCGAGCCGCTGGAGACCTGCTGCACCTGGGCGAACGCCTGCGGGGCCTTCGCCGTCTCGCGCCTGCTGTGCTCGCCGGAAAGCCCGACCTGGGCGGAACTGCAGCATTTCCTGTCGCAGGGCAGCCCGCACCGCGCCCTGCGCCATGACCCCCAGCTCAATCACCTGCACTGGGCGACGACGCGGCGGGGCGACTGGCCGCAGCTCCTGGCCTTCGCCATCGACCATCGCCTGCAGTTCGAACAGCTCGCCGCGCGCTGCGGCGCGCCGCTGGAGCGCGTTTCCGCCTTCAAGCGCCTCGCCGTCCGGGCGGCCGCCAAGGTCGCCGGCGGCCGCTCCGGCTTCGGTATGCTCCTCGACGGCACCTACGGCCGCCAGGCGCTCTACGAGGCCCGCGAGCACGGCTTCTGGATCGGCCGACCCGTCGAGGTGCCGGCATCGCGCCCGCTGGCTTTCGAGTGCGGCGACCTCGGCTCGGCGCTGGTCGAATGGCCGCTCGCTCACACGGTGAAGTGCCTGGTGTTCTATCGTCCCGACGACGACGAGTCCCTGAAGCGCCAGCAGGAGGCGCAGCTGCTGCTGCTCTATCAGGCCTGCCGGCGGCTCGGGCGGGAACTGATGGTAGAGATCATCGCCGGCAAGCACGGTCGCCTCGATTCCGGTACCGTGGCGTCGGCGGTTTCCGACCTCTATGCTCTCGGCATCAAGCCGGACTGGTGGAAGCTGGAGCCGCAGCCGGACGCCGCCGCCTGGCAGGCTGTCGACCGGGCGATCGCCGGGCATGACCCCTACTGCCGAGGCGTGGTGCTGCTGGGGCTCGAGGCGCCGGCGGCGCAGCTGGCCGAGGACTTCGCCGCCGCCCAGGCGAGTTCCAGCGTGCGCGGCTTCGCCATCGGACGCACCATCTTCGCCGAGGCGGCGGACCGCTGGCTCGGCGGGGAGATCGGCGATAAGGAGGCGATTAACGAGATGGCCGAACGCTTCGGCAGCCTGGTCGCGCACTGGACCGCGGCCCGCGACAGCAAGACCCTGCTGAAGCAGGGGAGTCTCTAAGTGGCGACGCTGCGTCTCACCATGGCCCAGGCGCTGGTACGCTACCTGGCGGCCCAGCAGTGCCGGGTCGACGGGCAGCCGCTGCCGCTGTTCGCCGGTGTCTGGGCGATCTTCGGCCACGGCAACGTCGCCGGCCTCGGCGAGGCCCTCTGGCAGCATCGCGAGGCGCTGCCGACCTACCGCGCCCATAACGAGCAGTCCATGGCCCACGCCGCCGTCGCCTTCGCCAAGGCCACGCGGCGGCGGCGCATGATGGCCTGCACCACCTCCATCGGTCCCGGCGCCACCAACCTGGTGACGGCCGCCGCCGTCGCCCATGTGAACCGGCTGCCGCTGCTGCTGCTGCCCGGCGACGTCTTCGCCGGCCGCGCGCCCGACCCGGTGCTTCAGCAGATCGAGGACTTCGGCGACGGCACGGTCTCCGCCAACGACTGCCTGAGGCCGGTGTCGCGCTACTTCGACCGCATCGTCCGGCCCGAGCAGATCCTGACCGCCCTGCCGCGCGCCCTGGAGACGCTCACCGATCCGGCGCGCTGCGGACCGGCGACCCTGGCGCTGTGCCAGGACGTGCAGGCCGAGGCCTTCGACTACCCCGAGAGCTTCTTCGAGCCGCGCGACTGGCAGCCGCGGCGGCCGGCCCCCGACGCCGGCGAGCTGCAGGAGGCCGCCGCGCTGCTGGGGGCGGCGGAAAGGCCGCTGATCGTCGCCGGCGGCGGCGTGCACTATGCCGATGCCTGCGCCTGGCTGGCGGACTTCGCCGGCCGGCGGGGCATCCCCGTGGCCGAGACCCAGGCCGGCAAGTCGGCGCTGCCGGACGACCACCCGCAGAACCTCGGCGCACTCGGCGTCACCGGTACCTCGGCGGCCAACCGGGCGGCGGCGGAGGCCGACCTGATCCTCGCGGTGGGCACGCGGCTGCAGGACTTCACCACCGGCTCCTGGGCGTTGTTCGAGAATCCGAAGCGCCGACTGCTGTCGCTCAATGTGCAGCCCTATGATGCCGCCAAGCACCGCGCGGCGACGCTGGTCGCCGACGCCGCGGTCGGGCTGGCGGCGCTCGACCAGGCGCTGGGGGACTACCGGGCGCCGGCCGCCTGGACCGACGCCGCCGCGCAGGCGAGGTCCGGCTGGCAGGAAGCCGCGGCGGCCGTCACGGCAGCGGGCAACAGCGAGCCGCCGAGCGACGCACAGGTGATCGGCGCCGTGCAGCGAGCCGTCGGCCCCGATGCCGTGGTGGTCGGCGCCGCCGGCGGCCTGCCCGGTGAACTGCACAAGCTGTGGCGGGCCGGGGCACCGGGCAGCTATCACCTGGAATACGGCTATTCCTGCATGGGCTACGAGATCGCCGGCGGGCTCGGCGTGAAGCTCGCCCGGCCCGACGCGGAGGTCGTCGTCATGGTCGGCGACGGCAGCTACCTGATGCTGAATTCGGAAATAGCCACCTCGGTGACGCTGGGTCTGAAGCTCACCATCGTGGTCCTCGACAACAGGGGTTTCGGCTGCATCAGCCGGCTGCAGCAGGCAACCGGCGGCGAAGGTTTCAACAACCTTCTGGTCGAATCTGCGCCGCGCATCGACTTCGCCGCCCATGCTGCAGCCCTGGGTGCGTCGGCGGAAAAGGTCTCCGGGCTTGCCGAGCTCGAGGCGGCGGTGGCGCGGGCGCGGGCGGCGGTGCGCACCAGCGTCATCGTCATCGACACCGACCCGGCGGTGTCGACCGCGGCCGGCGGAACCTGGTGGGACGTCGCGGTACCCGAGGTGTCGGAGCGCGCCGAAGTCCGCAAGGCCCGTGAAAATTACGATACGGCGCGCGGCAAGCAGCGCCCGGCGGACTGAAGGAACAACGCGACATGGCCGTGAGACTTGGCGCCAATCCCATCGGCTGGTCGAACGACGACCTGCGCGAGCTGGGCGCGAACATTCCGCTGGAGACCTGCCTCACCGAGGCGCGCGCGGCTGGCTTCGCCGGCATGGAGATGGGCCACAAGTTTCCGCGCGAGGCGCCGGCGCTGCGCCGGGTGCTCGCGGCGCACGATCTCGACCTGGTCTCCGGCTGGTACTCCTCGAGCCTGCTGACCCGCGACGCCGCGGCCGAACTCGCGGCGCTGGAGCCGCATCTGGCACTGCTCGAATCGCTGGACGCGAGGGTACTGGTCTTCGCCGAAACCACCGGCGCCATCCACGGCGACCGCAGCCGTGCGATCTCCTCGCGCCCGCGCCTCGCCGACGACGACTGGCCGCGCCTCGGCGACCGCATGACCGAGGTCGCGGAGGCGGTGGCCGCGCGCGGCCTCGACCTCGTCTACCACCACCACATGGGCACGGTGATCGAGACGGCGGCGGATGTTCATGCGCTGATGGCGGCCACCGGACCGGCGGTGAAGCTGCTGCTGGACACCGGGCATGCAACCTTCGCCGGCGCCGATCCGGTGGCGCTTGCGCAGCGCCATTGCGATCGCATCGGCCATGTCCATTGCAAGGATGTCCGCACGGCGGTGATGCACTGCGCGCGCCAGGAGGACTGGAGCTTCCTTGACGCTGTGGTGGCCGGTGTCTTCACCGTGCCGGGCGATGGCGACGTCGACTTCCAGGCGGTTCTCTCCGAACTGCCGGGCTATACCGGCTGGCTGGTGGTCGAGGCGGAGCAGGACCCCGAGAAGGCGCCGCCCGCCGCCTATGCCCGGCTCGGATACAAGAATCTCAGCGGCTACGCGAAAGCCGCGGGACTGCTGTGAGGAGCGAGCGCATGAGCGATCTGCTGGTGAAACCCCACCCGCGCGACGCCGAGGGCTGTGTCCTGACGGTGACGCCGGAGAGCGCCGGCTGGCGTCACGTCGGCTTTGAGGTCTTCCACCTGCGGGCCGGCGAGACCCTGACGCGCCGGCTTGAGGACCGCGAGGTCTGCGTCGTGCCGCTTGCCGGCTGTGCCGCGGTCAACGCCGGCGACGAAAGCTTCGCGCGGGTCGGCGGCCGTGTCTCGCCCTTCGACGGCAAGCCGCAGGCGGTCTATCTGCCGGCCGACACGCCTTTCACCGTGACGGCGGCCGGCGACAGCGAACTCGAGGTGGCGCTCTGCAGCGCGCCGGGCAAACCCGGCCGGCTGAAGCCCCGCCTCATCGCCGACGACAAGGTGAGCTTCGAGGAGCGCGGGCAGGGCACCAACCGGCGCCTGGTTTCCAACATCCTGCCGGAAACCGAGCCCGCCGACAGCCTGCTGGTGGTCGAGGTGATCACGCCGGGCGGCAACTGGTCCTCGTATCCGCCGCACAAGCACGACCGCGACGCCCTGCCCGAGGAGTCGTCCCTGGAAGAGACCTACTATCACCGCCTCAATCCGAAACAGGGCTTCGCTTTCCAGCGGGTCTACACCGACGACCGCGCCATCGACCAGACCATGACGGTGGAGGACGGCGACTGCGTGATGGTGCCGCGCGGCTACCACCCGGTCGGCGCGCCGCACGGCTACGACCTCTATTACCTGAACGTGATGGCGGGGCCGAAGCGGCAGTGGTGCTTCAAGAACGACCCCGCCCACGACTGGATCGTCAAAACCCCCGGGAGACGCTGAATTCCTATGGACGCCTCGATCAAGCTGCAGGACCGCTATGCCTTCGTCCAGGAACTGGCGCGCGAAGCCGGGCAACTCGCCTACGACTACTACGAGCGCCGCGCGGAACTGGCGATCGAAAGCAAGGGCCTGCAGGACGTGGTCTCGATCGCCGACAAGAAGGTTGAGGAACTGATCCGCGGCCGCCTGGAGGCGCGCTTCCCGGAAGACGGCTTCCTCGGCGAGGAGACCGGCGCCAGCGCGGCCGGCGCGCCCGGTCAGGCTGTCCCGGGCCAGGCCGTGTGGGTGGTCGATCCCATCGACGGCACTGCCTGCTTCCTCAGCGGCATGCCGACCTGGTGCGTGTCGATCGCCCTGGTGCGCGACGGCGAGATCGAGATCGGCGTGATCTACGACCCCAACGTGGACGAACTCTATGCCGCGCGCCGCGGCGGCGGTACCTGGCTCAACGGGCAGCGCCAGCCGATGCCGCCCGCCGCCGGCTTCGAGGACGGACTCTTCGGTACCGGGTTTTCGCACCGCTCGCCGCCGCAGGACCTGGTGCCCTTCCTAGACGCCCTGCTGCGCGAAGGCGGCATGTTCATGCGCAACGGATCCGGCGCCCTCATGCTGGCTTATGTCGCGGTCGGTCGCCTGGTCGGCTACTACGAGCCGCACATCAATTCCTGGGATTCACTGGCCGGGTTGCTGCTGGTGCGCGAGGCGGGCGGCTGGACCTGCGATTTCCTCGCCGATGACGGCCTGCACCGCGGCAATGTCTGCGCCGCCGCCGCGCCGGCGGTGGCGGCGAAGCTGCGCGACCTCATGGCCCGCACCGTCCCGGCGCCCTATCGGCCCTAAAGGTCCACCGCTTGGCCGCTGGCCAGCGACTCGTTCGCCGCCTCCGCCAGTTCCAGCGCGCGCAGGCCGTCGGCGGCTGCCACCCTGGGCGTCTCCTGTCCGGAAAGACAGGCCAGGAAATGCGCCATCTCGGCTCGGTAGGCCTCGGCATAGCGTTCGAGGAAGAAGTAAAGCGGCTTCTCGCCGGAAACGCCCTCGCCGTCCCAGGCCTGCAGCGAGCGGGCGTCGCGGTTGCCTGCCAGCAGCAGGCCTTCCGCGCCGAAGGCCTCGATACGCTGGTCGTAGCCGTAGACGGCGCGCCGCGAGTTGATGATCTGGCACAGCACGCCTTCGGCGGTTTCCAGCACCACGACGGCGCTGTCGATGTCGCCGGCCGCGCCGATCGCCGGATCGACCAGGACGCTGCCGCGCGCGTAGAGGCGGACGGGCTCGGCCCCCAGCAGCCAGCGCGCCATGTCGAAGTCGTGGATCATCATGTCGCGAAACAGGCCGCCCGAGCGCGCGACGTAGTCCGCCGGCGGCGGCGCCGGATCGCGGCTGGTGATGGTCAGGTTCTCCAGCTTGCCGATGCGCCCCGAGTCGAGGGCCGCCTTGAGGCCGGCGAAGGAGGGGTCGAAGCGGCGGTTGAAGCCGATGAACAGCGGCACGCCGCACTCCTCGACGACCTTCAGGCAGTCCCGGGTGCGGCCGAGGTCGAGGTCGATGGGCTTTTCGCAGAAGATCGCCTTACCGGCGCGTGCGGCGGCTTCGATGATCTCGGCGTGGGTGTCGGTCGAGGAGCCGATGACGACGGCGCGCACCTCCGGGTCCGCGAGCGCGGTGTCGCGATCGGCGACGGCGGCGCCGACGGCGCCCGCGAGGCTCTCGGCCGCGGCTTGGTTGACGTCGACCAGGTATTTCAGCCGGGCCTCTCCGGTGGCGGCGACGTTGCGGGCATGGATCTGCCCGATGCGTCCGGCTCCGAACTGCGCTAGCGCGATCATTGCGGTAAGATTCCCTGTTGTTGCCTCGGTGGCGTCAGTCGTAGGCGCCGATCACCATCTGGTCGTAGTCGATCACCGAGCCGGTCATGACGCCGGAACCCGGTCCCAGCAGAAACAGCGCTGCCTCGGCGACGTCGTCCGGCTTGATCAGGCGGCCGAAGGGCTGGGCGGCCTCGGCCCGCTGCAGCCAGTCCGCCGGCTGGCCCTCGGCGATCTGCACCTTGTGTTCGTTGGGGGTCTCCGTCCAGCCGATGTTGAGGCCGTTGACCCGGATCCGGTCCTGCCGCAGGGCATGGCCGAGGTTGCGGGTCAGGGTGGCGAGCGCCCCCTTGGACGCCGAGTAGGCCGTCAGCTTGGGCTGCCCGCCGTGGCTCGACATGGTGATGATGTTGACGATGCTGCCGGCCTGGCCGGTTCCCGTGACGGCATTGCGGCGCATCAGCCGGACCGCCTCCTGCGCCAGGAAGAACGGTGCCCGCACGTTGACGGCGAAGAGACGGTCCCAGAGTTCCGGGGAGGTGTCGTCGATGCCGCCGCGGTCGGTGATCCCGGCGGCGTTCACCAGGCCGTCGAGGCGGCCGAAGGCCTCGCCGCAGGCCGCGACGGCCTGCCGGCAGCCGGCGACCTCGGCCAGGTCGGCCAGGACCAGCCGGGCGGCGCAGCCCAGGGCCTCGATCTCGGCGCAGACGGCCTCGCCGCGGGCTTGGTCGCGGCCCACCAGGACCAGTCCCGCCGCGCCGGCCCGCGCCAGCCGCAGGGCGATGGCGGCGCCCACGCCCTGGGTGCCGCCTGTCACGATAGAGACATGCTCTTCGGGCAATATCCTGTCCATCGCAGCGATTCGTGCCTCCTGTGGGTCCCTGGGGCCGCCGGCCGCGGGCGTCGCCGGTGGCCAAGGCGTTCCATTTCATGTCGAGAATGAAATACCTGTTCGATTATCGTAATTCTATGATATTTTCGTTTCATGGGCTCACGTGAGCCGCCGGACTCCCCGGAATCGGGGCGGCAAGGCTGCCGCCGTCGATCTCCGCCGCCGACGGCCGCAAGGAGAATCCGGAACGAAGAGCTGCGACAGGCCGCGCGTCGGCCGTGACGATCCAAGCAGCGATTGACGGGAGGAATTGAGATGATACGTGCGTGGCACAAGACCGCCCTTGTCGGTTTGGCATTCGCGGCGACCGCGGGTGTCGGTTCGGCACAGGCCGCGGAGCGCCTGACCCTTTACTGCAGCCCGCAGATCGAGTGGTGCCAGCTGATGGTGGAGGCCTTCACCAAAGAGACCGGCATCGACGTCGCCATGACCCGCAAGTCGTCGGGCGAGACCTTCGCGCAGATCAAGGCGGAGGCCAGCAACCCGCGCGGCGACGTGTGGTGGGGCGGCACCGGCGATCCGCACCTGCAGGCGGCCGAAGAGGGCCTGACCGAGGAATACCGTTCGCCGATGCTGGACCAGCTGCTGCCCTGGGCCCAGAGCCAGGCGGAGTCCTCCGGCTACAAGACCGTCGGCATCTACGCGGGCGCCCTGGGCTTTGGCTACAACGAAGAACTGCTGAAGCAGAAGAACCTGCCGGAGCCGAAGTGCTGGGCCGACCTGACCGATCCGGCCTACAAGGGCGAGATCCAGATTGCCAACCCGAACTCCTCGGGTACGTCCTACACGACCCTGGCCACCATCGTGCAGCTGTTCGGCGAGGACAAGGCGTTCGAGTGGCAGAAGGGCCTGCACAAGAACGTCAACCAGTACACCAAGTCCGGCTCGGCACCGATCAAGGCGGCCGCGCGCGGGGAGACCGCCATCGGCATCACCTTCATGCACGACATGGTGACCCAGGTCGTCGAGGGTTTCCCGGTCAAGATCGTCGCGCCCTGCGAGGGCACCGGCTACGAGATCGGCTCGATGTCGATCATCAAGGGGGCCCGCAACCTGGAGAGCGCGAAGAAGTTCTACGACTTCGCGCTGCGTGCCGACGTCCAGATGCTGGCCGAGAAAGCCCAGGCCTACCAGGTGCCGTCCAACGCTTCGGCCACGCCGCCGCCGGGCGCACCTGACCTCGACCAGTTGACGCTGATCGACTACGACTTCGTGAAGTACGGCTCCTCGGAGGAGCGTGGCCGGCTCCTGAAGAAGTGGGACGACGACGTCGGCTCGCTGCCGCAGTAAGCGGTAAGGTGTCTGCAGGCTCGGCAGTCCTGAGGTTCTCGAGGCCGGCATGGTGAACAGGACGGTGGCCCTGTGGCTGGCAGTGGGCTGGGTCGGTTTTCTCGTCCTGCCCTGGTACGGCATCGAGTACGGCTTCTGGAGCTTCGACTGGCTGTTCGAGGGCTATCCGCTCGATCGCGACTCGGCTCCGGGCCTGCTGCAGGTCTTCACGGGGGGCAAGCCCTGGCTTGCCCCCCTGGCGATCGCCCTGTTGGCGCCGCTGGCCGTGATCACCCGGCGCAAAAGCGATCCGCTGTTCGCCCGCGTGCTGCTGGCGGCGGGTGCCGGCGGGCTCGCCTACCTGCTGCTCCAGGCTTTCGCCATCGGCCTCAGGGGCTGGGACTTCGCCTTCCTCGAGGCGATCTTCGGGCCGCTGGAATCGCGTCAGTTCGGCCTCGGCTACGGTGCGCTCCTGGTCGGCGCGGCGCTGCTGTTCTTCTTCACCCAGGGTCTGGCGGCCCGCGGTGCCGTCAAGGGCGACGTCTTCGTCGTCAGTTCGATCGGCGCCATCGTCGCCCTGGTGGGGGTCTTCGTCTTCTTCCCCGTCCTCAACATCCTGACCTCCGCGGTGAGGGCCGGCGACGGCTCCTTCGCGCCGGGAGCCTTCGTCTACCGTTTCATCGACCGCAAGATCTGGGGCCTCGACTGCCTGGTCGGCGCCTATTCCTGCGGCGTCGCCTGGAACTCGCTGTTGCTGGCGCTGCTCACGGCGTTCTCGACGACGATTCTGGGCCTCGCCTTCGCGCTCATCGTGACGCGCACGAATTTCCGCATGAAGCGCTCGCTGCGCATCCTGACGGTGCTGCCCATCATCACCCCGCCCTTCGTCATCGGGCTTGCGGTGATCCTGCTGTTCGGGCGCGCCGGGGCGGTGACCCAGTTCCTCGAGCTCACCTTCGACATCCCGGCATCGCGCTGGATCTATGGCCTGCCCGGCATATGGTTTGCGCAGACGCTGGCCTTCGCGCCGATCTCCTTCCTGGTGATGATCGGCGTCGTCGAGGGCGTCAGTCCATCGATGGAGGAGGCGGCGCTGACCCTGCGCGCCGACGCCTGGAAGGCCTTCACCACGGTGTCGCTGCCGCTGATGCGCCCGGGCATCGCCAATGCCTTCCTGCTCGGCTTCATCGAGAGTCTCGCCGACTTCGGCAATCCGCTGGTGCTGGGCGGGCGCTACGGCGTCCTCTCGACCGAGATATTCTTCGCCATCGTCGGTTCGCAGTACGACCAGGGACGGGCGGCGATGCTCGCCATTGTCCTCTTGAGCTTCACGCTGGCGGCTTTCTATGCCCAGCGCCGTTGGGTCGGCCGCAAGTCCTATACCACCGTCACCGGAAAGGGCGACTCCGGGCTCTTCGCGCCGCTGCCGAAACTCGTCAAGTGGGGCGCCTACGGGCTGGCACTGCCCTGGGCCGGCCTGACGGCGGTGATCTACGTGATGATCATGTTCGGCGGCTTCGTGCAGACCTGGGGGCGCGACCACAGCTTCACGCTGCGCCACTACATCGACGCCTTCGCCGTCACCCGCAGCGAGTTCGGGCTGGTGTGGAGCGGCGCCGCCTGGAACTCCTTCTGGACCACGCTGTCGATCGCCACCATCGCGGCGCCGCTGACGGCGGCCCTGGGGCTGCTGACCGCCTATCTGCTGGTGCGCCAGCGTTTCGCCGGCCGCGACACCTTCGAATTCGGCACCATGCTGAGTTTCGCGATCCCCGGCACGGTCATCGGCATCAGCTACATCCTGGCGTTCAACGTGCCGCCCATTGAACTGACGGGAACGGGCATCATCCTGGTGATCTGCTTCGTGTTCCGCAACATGCCGGTCGGCGTGCGCGCCGGCGTCGCGGCCATGAGCCAGCTCGACAGGAGCCTCGACGAGGCCTCGCTGACCCTGGGCGCCAACACCTTCACGACGGTCCGCCGGGTGATCCTGCCGCTGCTGCGCCCGGCCATCATCGCCGCGCTGGTCTTCAGCTTCGTGCGCGCCATTACCGCCATCAGCGCGGTGATCTTCCTGGTCAGCGCCAACTACGACATGGCGACCTCGTACATCATCGGGCGCGTCGAGAACGGCGACTACGGCCTGGCGATCGCCTATTCTTCGGTGTTGATCCTGGTCATGATGACGGCGATCGCGCTGGTCCAGCTGGTGGTCGGCCAGCGGCGCCTGGGGCGCAAGCAGGTGGCGGGGCAGAAACCGGCGGCAGCGGCAGGAGAGGCGGTAACGTGACCATTCGCTCAAAGGCGGCACGCGTGGTGTTCGACTCGGTGACCAAGAGCTTCGGCTCGGTGGTGGCGGTCAACCGCGTCTCCTTCACCATCGAGGCGGGAACCCTGGTCACCCTGTTGGGGCCGAGCGGCTGCGGCAAGACGACAACCCTGCGCATGATCGCCGGCCTCGAGATGGCCAGCGGCGGCCGCATCCTCATCGGCGACCAGGATGTCACCCAGTTGCCGGCGACCGACCGCGACGTGTCGATGGTCTTTCAGTCCTATGCGCTCTTCCCGCACATGACGGTGGCGGAGAACGTCGCCTACGGCCTGACCATGAGCGGCTTTCCCAAGAACGAGGTGCGCGACCGGGGCGAGGAGGGCCTGCGCCTGGTCGGTCTCGAAGGCTACGGCCGGCGCCTGCCGAGCGAACTGTCCGGCGGGCAGCAGCAGAGGGTGGCGGTGGCCCGTGCCCTGGTGCTGGAGCCGGCCGTTCTGCTGTTCGACGAGCCGCTGTCGAACCTGGATGCCAAGCTGCGCCGCCGCGTCCGCGAGGATATTCGCGAGCTGCAGCAGAAGCTCGGGCTGACCTCGGTCTACGTGACCCACGACCAGGAGGAGGCGCTGGCCGTCTCCGACCGCATCATCGTCATGCGTAACGCGGAGATCGCCCAGGAAGGCAGCCCCCGGGATCTCTACGAGTCGCCGGCCGACAACTTTGTGGCCGACTTCATCGGCGATGCGAACCTTGTGGAGGCCGCCATCCAGTCGCTGGACGACGGCGAGGCGCTGGTGCGGATCGGTGCCGTCGAGCGCCGCCTTCCGGCGCGCGGCCTCGGGCCGGGCGCGGTCCGGGTCGCCATCCGGCCGGAGGCGATCCGCATCGCGCGCAACGGCAGCACCGGCGTGTTCGAGGCCGACGTCCTCAAGGCGACCTACCTCGGCAGCCACATGGAGTACACCCTGGCGACGCCGCTCGGCGAACTCTTCGCCATCGACTCCAACATCGATCATGCGGCCAAGGCCGGCGACAGGGTGGCGGTGGAACTGTCCAGGCGCGGTGTGACTCTGGTCCGCAATCAATAGTAGTTAATCATACCAAATATTAACCCATAGATTTATCTTCGCCGTGGCTGCGGCCGAAGCTTCTGTGCCGTCGCCTTCCCGGTATAAGATCGCCGGCATGCAGGTCCCGAAAATCCTTCCGCTGCTGCCCAACCGCTTCGCCGTCCTTGCGGTGGCCGCCGTGCTGGCCGGCGTCGTCACCTTCCTGGTCTGGCAGACCGCCTACAACACCGGGATCTCGCAGGCCGAGCGGGCGCTGGACCAGAGGCTCCAGCTGTTCACGCGCGCCGTCGAGAGCGAGATCGAGAAGTACCGCTCGCTGGCTCCCGTCATCGCCCGCGATGCCCGCATCCGCGAGGTGCTGCGTTCCGGCGCGCCGGCGCTGCCCGCGGCCAACGCCTACCTGGAGGCCGTGGCGGCGGACACCGGGGCCGATGATGTCTTTGTCCTCGACGGGACCGGGCTCACCGTAGCCGCCAGCAACCACGCCGCGCCGCTCAGCTTCGTCGGCCACAACTATCGTTTCCGGCCTTATTTCCAGGACGCGCTGGCTTTCGGCCAGGGCCGCTACTACGCCGTCGGCGTGACCACGGGCAAGCCCGGATACTTCATCTCCTCGGCCATCCGCGACGGCGAGAGCCTGCTGGGCGTGGCGGTGGTGAAGGTCGACATGGCGCCCCTGGAGGCGAGCTGGGCGGAGTCCAATCCGCTGGTCGCCGTGGCCGATTCCGACGGCGTGGTGTTCCTGTCCGGGCGCGCCGACTGGAAGTACCGGACGATCGCCGCCCTGCAGCCGGAGGACCTGCGCCGTCTCGGCGAGTCGCGCAAGTATTCCGGCATCGACCTCGCCGCGGCGAGGCCCCTGTTCGCCGGGCCGGCCGGACTCGCCGAGCCGGCCGGCGAAGCCGGATCCGCCACCATCGTCTCGGGCGATCTCCTGTTCCGCACCGTGCCCATCGATCCGGAGGGCTGGCGGCTGCTCGCGGCGACCGACATGCCGTCGATTCAGGCCGGCGCCGGCCTTGTCGCCTTGGCCGCCGCCCTGCTGCTGCTGTTCGCCGCCGCCGCCGCCGTCACCCTGCACCAGCGCCGCCAGCTGCTGCGCGCCAAGCTGGAGTCCCACGATGCCCTGGAGCGGGCCGTTGCCGAGCGCACGGCGGAGCTGGCGCGGGAGGTTCTGGAGCGCCGCCGCGCCGAGGCGGATCTCAGGGCGGCACAGGATTCCCTGGTCCAGGCCGCCGGCCTCGCCGCCCTCGGGCGCATGTCCGCCGCCATCGCCCACGAGGTCAGCCAGCCGCTGGCGGCCATCGAGAACACCCTGGCGACCGCCGGCCTCTATGCCGGACGCGGCGACATGGCGGAGACCGGCCGCATCGTCCGCAAGGCGCGGGCGCTCACCGAGCGCATTCAGCGCACCGTCCGCCATCTGAAGACCCTGGCCCGCCCGGACGTTTCCGAGACCAGGCCGGTTGCGCTCGCCAAGAGCGTCGAGGCGGCCGTTGAGATCGTTGCCCATCGCGCCCGCAGTCGTTGCGTCGAGATCGTGACGGACCCGCTCTACGAACCGGTCTTCGTCAGCGCCAATGACATCGGCGTCGAGCAGATCGTCCTCAACCTCCTCAACAACGCGCTCGATGCCTTGGAAGGAACGCCCGATCCGGTAGTGCGGGTGCGCATAGCCCACACCGGAGACGCCGCGACCGTGACGGTGTCCGACAACGGTCCGGGAATCGACGACGACGTCATGCTGCGCATTACCGAGCCGTTCTTTTCGACCAAGCAGGCCGGCGAGGGCCTCGGCCTCGGCCTGTCGATCTGCCGTGCCATCGTCGAGAAGTTCGGCGGCCGGATGAGCGCCGGACGCGCCGCCGAAGGCGGCGCCGAATTCGTCGTCTCCCTGCCGCTGGCCGCGTCCGGCCGCCTGCGGCGCGGGAACGCCGCATGAGCCGCGGGCGCATCCTGGTCGTCGACGACGACGCCGACCTCCTGGCCTCCACCTGCGAGTGGTTGAGCGCCACCGGCTTCGATGTCGAGAGCACGGCGCAGGGCGGCGAGGCGCTGAAGATCCTCGGCGGCGGCGTTGCCGACAGGCCGGAGGTTCTGGTTACTGACATTCGCATGCCGGGACTCGACGGCATGGCGGTGCTCGACGGTGCCAGGCGCCTAGACCCCGACACGCCGGTGGTGCTTCTGACCGGTCACGGCGACATCGCCCTGGCGGTCAAGGCGATGCGGGCCGGCGCCCACGACTTCCTGGAGAAGCCTTACGACGCCGACCACCTGGTCGCGGTGCTCGACCGCGCCGTTGCGCAACGGCGCCTTTCCGGCGCGATGCGCGAACTGCGTCAGCGGGTGTCCGGCGGCGGCACGCTGGAGGCCCGCCTCATCGGTAACGACTCCGCGATGGTCGAGTTGCGGCGCCGCATCGCCCACCTGGCAGATATCGACGCCGACGTCCTTATCGTCGGGGAAACCGGGACCGGCAAGGAGGTCGTCGCGCGGGCGCTGCACGACTACGGCAAGCGCTGCGAGCGGCCCTTCGTCGCGATCAACTGTGGCGCCATTCCGGAGGCCATCTTCGAGAGCGAGGTATTCGGCCACGAGCGCGGCGCCTTCACCGGCGCGCTCAGCCGGCGCATCGGCAAGATCGAGCACGCCGACGGCGGCACGGTGTTTCTTGACGAGATCGAGTCGATGCCGCTCGCCCTGCAGGCCAAGATCCTCCGGCTGCTGCAGGAACGGCAGGTGGAGCCGCTCGGCGGCAACCGGCTGCGGCCGGTGAACGTCCGTTTCATCGCGGCGACCAAGGCGGACCTGAAGCGCAGTGCCGCCGAGGGCAGCTTCCGCAGCGACCTCTACTACCGGCTCTCGACGGTCGAGTTGCACCTGCCCCCCTTGCGCCGGCGACGTCAGGACATCCCATTGCTGTTCGACCATTTCGTGAAGGCGGCGGCGGCGCGCCACGACGTCGAGGTGCCGGCGGCCTCCCGGGTGGCGCCGGCCGCCCTCCTGACCGCGGCGTGGGAGGGCAACGTGCGCGAGTTGAAGGCGGAGGCCGAACGCCATGTGCTGGGCTATCCGCGCCTGGCGCCGACTCCCGGCGCCGGAGACCAGGGCAGCCTGCCGGCGCGGGTTGCCGCCTTCGAGGCCGAGTTGATCCGCCAGGCGCTGGAGGAAGCCGGTGGCAGCGTGGCCGACGCCGCCGCCGCCCTCGGCATCCCGCGGCGCACCCTGGCGGAAAAGATGGTTCGGCACGGCCTGCGGCGGGATCGCTTGCAGGCCTAGCGATATCCTGGCAAGAATTTGCCAGGTGCCGGTGTCCGGCAGGCGAAAGTTCGCCAGTCTGTCGCGGGCCGGGTCAGGTAAGTGTCTGTTGCAGTTGATGTCCCGGTTCCTGCACGAACTGGCACGCATTGTGCGTTTATAGGGACTGATTCGAAGAATGATCCCGTGAAGGGGTCGCGCTCATGTTCAAGGGAGGAAGTTATGAAGCGTTTTGCCAAGAGTTTCGTTGCGGCCGGCGCGCTGGCGGTAGCCAGCAGCCTCACGCCGGTTGCCGCGCAGGCCGATGAGTTCGTCAATGTCCTGACCGGTGGCACTTCGGGGGTCTACTATCCCCTCGGCGTGGCCCTCGCGAAGATCTACGGCGACAAGATCGACGGCGTCCGCACCCAGGTGCAGTCGACCAAGGCCTCGGTCGAGAACCTGAACCTGCTGCAGCAGGGCAAGGGCGAGATCGCCTTTGTGCTCGGCGATTCCGTCAAGCTCGCCTGGGAAGGCAATGCCGACGTCGGCTTCGCCGCGCCGCTCGACAAGCTGCGCACCATCGCCGCCATCTACCCGAACTTCATCCAGATCGTCGCTTCCAAGGAATCCGGCATCACGAGCCTCGCCGACCTCAAGGGCAAGAGCCTTTCGGTCGGCGCGCCGAAGTCCGGCACCGAGCTGAATGCCCGTGCGATCTTCACGGCCGCCGGTATGAGCTACCAGGATCTCGGCAAGACCGAGTACCTGCCCTTTGCCGAGTCCGTCGAGCTCATCAAGAACCGCCAGCTCGACGCTACGCTGCAGTCCGCCGGCCTCGGCGTCGCCTCGATCAAGGACCTGTCGACCTCGGTCGACGTCCAGATGGTCGCCGTGCCGGAGGACATCGTCGCCAAGCTGGGCGCGCCCTATATCTCGGCGACGATCCCGGCGGGCACCTACACCGGCCAGGACAGCGACGTCGCGACCGTGGCGGTCGTCAACTTCCTCGTCACCCACTCCGACGTGTCCGACGACCTCGCCTATGAGATGACGAAGCAGCTCTTCGAAAATCTTCCCGACATGGTCGCTGCCCACAACGCGGCCAGGGCGATCTCTCTCGACAACGCCTTGAACGGCGTGGCTGCCCCCCTGCATCCCGGCGCCGAGCGCTTCTACAAGGAACAGGGCATGATGTAAGCCGGTCGCCGCCGCCCCTCCTGCAGGGGCGGCGGCAACCGCTCCCGGGTGAGCCCCTGTCCGGCCCGGACGCGGGCGAAGAGGGTGGCGTGCATGCTGCGGGACAGTGACAAGCACGAAATGCCGGCGGAGGACCGCGAACTCGGTCTTCAGGATCCTCTCGCCGAGAGCTTTCCGCGAACACGGGAAGGCCGGCTGCTGTTCTGGGTCGCGGTCGCTTTTTCCGTGTTCCAGATCTCCACGGCGGCGCACCTCATCGACTTCCCCAGCCAGGTCGTCCGCGCCTTCCATCTCGGTTTCCTGACGCTCCTGGTGTTCCCCCTGGTCACCGCCATCCGCGGCAGCCGCACGCGCTGGCGGGTGCTCGCCTGGGTCGCCGCCCTGGCCGGTGTCGGGGTCGCCTTCTACCAATGGTGGGACTACGTCGACCTGCTGATTCGGGCCGGCGACCCGCTGCAGCGCGACATCGTCATCGGCGTCATCGCCCTGGCGACCGTCTTCGCCGCCGCCTGGGTGATCATGGGGCCGGCCCTGCCGATCATCTCCGGCGCGTTTCTCGCCTACTGCCTGTTCGGCGAGCACCTGCCTGCGCCGCTGAACCACCGCGGCTACGATTTCGCCCAGGTCATCGACCACATGGCCTACGGCACCGAGGGCATCTACGGCGTGCCGCTCTACGTGTCCTCGACCTACATCTTCCTCTTCATCCTCTTCGGCGCCTTCCTGGAGCGGGCCGGCATGATCCGGCTTTTCACCGACGTCTCGCTCGGCCTCGTCGGCCACCGCCGCGGCGGCGCCGCCAAGGTCGCCGTGATCTCCTCCGGGCTGATGGGGACCATCTCGGGTTCAGGTGTCGCCAACGTGGTGACCACCGGGCAGTTCACCATTCCCCTGATGAAGCGCTTCGGCTATCGCGCCGCCTTCGCCGGCGGCGTCGAGTCGACCGCCTCGATGGGCGGCCAGATCATGCCGCCGGTGATGGGGGCGGTCGCCTTCATCATGGCCGAGACCCTGGGGGTCCAGTACTACGAGGTGGTCAAGGCAGCCATCATCCCGGCCGTGCTGTATTTCGCCTCGGCCTTCTGGATGGTGCATCTCGAGGCGGGCAAGCGCAGCCTGACCGGTCTGCCGAAGGCGGAGCTGCCCTCGGCCTGGAGGGCGGTGCGCGACCGCTGGTACCTGACGCTGCCGCTCGCCGTCCTGATCTATCTCCTCTTCACCGGCTACACGCCGCTGTTCGCGGGAACGGTGGGGCTCGCGCTCACGGTGCTGCTGATCCTCGGCGGCTCGGTGGCGCTGGGGATGCCGGCCGGTGTGCTCCGCATACTCTTCTGGGTCGGGCTCGGCGTGGTTTCCGCCGCCTTCCTGCAGTTCGGCATCTGGGTGATCGCCTCGGCGATCCTGGCCCTCATCCTGTGGAACCTGCTCTTGAAAGGCGGGCGCGAAACCCTGGCGATCTGCCGGGATTCGCTCGCCGAGGGCGCCAAGACCGCGCTTTCGGTCGGCATCGCCTGCGCCATCGTCGGCATTATCATCGGCACCATGACCCTCACCGGGGCGGCCAATACCTTCGGCCAGTTCATCGTCTCCGTCGGGGAAACCAGCCTGTTCCTCTCGCTGGTGCTGACCATGCTCACCTGCA
This sequence comes from Kiloniellaceae bacterium, assembly GCA_050330205.1. GTDB lineage: Bacteria > Pseudomonadota > Alphaproteobacteria > Kiloniellales > Kiloniellaceae > Pelagibius. The sequence goes on along the minus strand of JBHJOA010000048.1, from coordinate 35,432 downwards.
TCGTGCTGGGCATGGGCATTCCGACCATCCCCAACTACATCATCACCTCCTCGATCGCCGGGCCGGCGCTGCTGGAACTGGGCGTGCCGCTGATCGTCAGCCACATGTTCGTGTTCTATTTCGGGATCCTGGCGGATCTCACGCCGCCGGTCGCCTTGGCCTGCTTCGCCGCCGCCCCCATAGCCAAGGAAAGCGGCCTGAAGATCTCGGGCGAGGCCCTCAAGGTGGCGGCCGCCGGATACATCATGCCCTTCATGGCGGTCTACACGCCGGCCCTGATGCTGCAGGACGGCGGGCCGCTGGCGGAGGCCTACGGCTATATCCCGGCGGTCGCCTACATCATCGCCAAGGCGGTCATCGCCATCGGGCTGTGGGGCGCCGCGGTGATCGGCTATCTCGGCTGTCCGCTGACCTGGCCTCAGCGCCTGCTGGCCCTCGCCGCCGCATTCACCTTGATCGCCGCCCTGCCGATTTCCGACGGGATCGGCTTCGCGCTGGTTGCGCTGTTCGCCGCCTGGAACTGGATCACCCTCCGGGCCGCGCGACAGGCCGCCGAGGCGAAATGAGCGCCCTCTGCGTTCTTGCCGCCGGCAAGACGCTGGTCCTGGCGGTTGCCGGCTTCACGCTGTCCTGGACCCACTCGGTAGAGCGGATCGAGTGGCGCGAGTCCTGGTCGGTGACGCCGGCCGGCCTGGTGCTGACGGAGGCCCGGGTGAAGGGATCGGGTGCCGGGATGGAGCCGGGCGACGGCGCGCGGCGCCAGGACGGCTGGTGGGTCTGGCAGCCGGCCGCCTCGCCGGTCCCCGAACTGGTACTGGCCGCATCCGGCGCGACGGCGAGTTCCTGGCAGCTCTGCCACGACGGCGGCTGTTTCGAACTCGGCCGGGAGGCCGACGAGCCCGTCGTCATCGCGCCCTGCCCGGACGATCGACCCTCCCCCTGAGCCGCCCCGGGTTGTCCCCGGCAATTGACCGGCACGATGGGCCGGGCCGATAGGCCTGGTCGATTGGTGCAAATTGGTCCGTCGGAATCTCATTGAGAAACATTGATTTGGCGTTGTTGGTGAAAATCAATTGCGCCCAATCGACAATTGGTCAACAGTTAACATTAAGCGAACCTGGATCTTGGGGGCGTCTTCGCGTCTGGCTCCTGGGTCCAACCGAAAAAAAACCAATGGGAGGAATGCATGCCTGAGATCAAGACCACCCGGCGCCGCTTCATGGCCGGCACGGCCGCCGTCGCGGGCGCTACGCTGCTGACCGGTGCCTTCAGCCGTTCGGCCTGGGCGGCCTATCCGGAGCGCAACATCGAGATCGTCATCCCCACCGCCGAGGGCGGCGGTGCCGATCGCGACATCCGCATCTTCACCTCGGTGTGGCGCAACCACATCGACACCAACTTCGAGTATTCGTTCTTCCCCGGCGCCGGCGGCCAGGTCGGCTATGAGGTTTACGGCGGCAAGCGCGAGCCGGACTGCTACAGCCTGTTGTTCGCCAACATGGGGCCCGAAGTCATCATGCAGGCGCTGCAGAAGCCGTCGATTAAGCTCGGCGAGGACTTCGTCTACTTCAACCAGATCTCCTCCGAGGTGATGTCGCTCTTCGTGGCGGCGAACTCGCCGATCCAGAGCATCGAGCAGCTGGTCGACGAGGGCAAGAAGCGGGCGGTCACCATCGCCGTTAGCCGCCTTCCGCACCCGGCCTCGATCGGCTGCCTTGCGCTCGGCGAGGCGACCGGCGCCAACTTCCAGCTGGTGCCCTACGGCGGCGGTAACCCCTCCGCCATGGCGGCGGTGACCGGCGAGGTGGACGCCTGCGCCCTGCCGCTGGCGAATCCGATCAAGCTGGGCGAGCAGGTGCGAATCCTCACTACCTTCGGCAGGAACCCCGCGCCGGCGGAGACCGGCAATGCGCCGGCGGTGAACTCGGTGTTTGGCACCAGCCTGCCGGAGCTCACGTCCTCGCGCGGCTTCGGCCTGCACACCAAGGCCATCGAGCAATATCCCGACCGCTTCGAGCTCATCCGCTCGAGCATGGAGAAGGTGAAGGACGATCCGGCCTATCCGGAAGCGGTCCAGAAGGCCGGGCTGCCCTTGGCGTTCATCGACTTCGGCGACCAGAAGATGGCCATGGAGGCTGCGGAGGGTACTCTCGAGCTTACGGCCAAGTACGAAGGGCTGCTGACCGGCAAGTAGCCACCGGCGTCCGTCTCCCTCAAGAGTTCGCAGCCCCGGGCGGGGCGGCCGCAGGGTCGTCCCGCCCGCCGGGCCTGTCGAGGTGTCCCCCATCGAGGTATTCATGGACGAGAACAGCGAGGAAAAGCACCACTACCGCAAAGGAGTGGGGGCCGACCTTATCCTGCCGATGATGGCTGTCGGCTACGCCGCCTACTATGTCTACTCCATCAGCGGCTATCCCTGGGAAGCGAGGGTCAACGGCACCTTCATCGCCGTGGCGATCTGGATTCTGGTCGCCATCCTCGTCCTGCGCACGGCATTGCGGCTGCGCCGCGGCGAGGTCACGCTGCGCGCCACCGGGATCACGACGCCGCGGAACAAGCTGGTGCAGCGCGCGCTGTTCATCGCCTTCACCGCGCTCAACATCGCGCTTATGCCCTGGCTCGGCTTCACGCTGACGGTGTTCCTCTTTCTTATCGGCGCGATGTGGGTGCTCGGCGTGCGCAGCATCGCGCCGCTGGCGATCATCCCGCTGGCTTCCGGTGCCGTCGGCTACATCTTTTTCATCGTGGCACTGGACACTCGCCTGCCCTATGGGCCGGTCGAATGGCTGCTGCGTTGGCTGTTCTAGGCGAGATACCGGGCAATGGAAATCGGCTTCAGTTTCTTCTGGGATCTCTTCGGCCACTCGTTCAGCCTTTGGTGGGTGATCGTCCCGGCCGTCATCCTCGGCATCGTCATGGGGGCGATCCCAGGCTTTGCCGCGCATAACACGATCATCATCCTGCTGCCCTTCACCCTCGTGGTGGATGTCGAGATCGGCCTCACCTTCATGATCGCCCTCTACGCCGCCTCTCACCTCGGCGGCGGCATTCCGGCGATCCTGGTGAACATTCCCGGCACCGGCGGCGCCGCGGCCACCACCCTCGACGGCCACCCGATGGCGCAGCAGGGCCGCGCGCAGCAGGCGCTGGTGCTGTGTTTCTTCGCCTCGGTGTTCGGCGGCCTCGTCACTTCGATCCTCACCCTCTTCGCCATGCCCTACCTGGCGCGGGTCGGCTACTACATGCACAGCGTCGAAATGGTGGTGGTGATGCTGTTCGGCCTCACCCTGATCGCCGTGATCGCGGCCCAGGACACGTTGAAGGGGCTGATTGCCGGATTCTTCGGGCTGATGCTCGGCGCCATGGGGGCCGACCACATCTACTACTCGCCGCGCGGGACCTTAGGTTTCCTGGAGCTCTTCGACGGCGTTCCCCTGATCCCGGCCCTGATCGGCCTCTTCGCCCTCTCCGAAGCCTTCGTGATGATCGAGCAGGAGACCATCCTCAGCCGCACGGGTCAGGAGCGCATGCAGAAGGCGACCTGGGCGGAGGCGGTCAGCGGCTTCGTCGGAGCGCTGAAATATTGGTGGCACACGATCTGGACGGCGGTGGTCGGCCTCGTGATCGGCGTCACGCCCGGCGCCGGCGCCTCGATCGCCGCCTTCGTCGCCTACCAGATGTCGCGGGTGTTCTCGAAGACGCCGGAGAAGTACGGCACCGGCCACCCGGCCGGCGTGGTCGCGCCGGAGGCCGCCAACAACGGCGTCACCTCCGGCACCCTGGTGCCGCTGCTGGCGCTCGGCATCCCCGGTGGCAGCACGGCGGCGGTGATGCTCATCGTGCTGCAGTACCACGGCATGCCGCTGGGTCCGCGCCTCTTCATCGAAAGTCCCGAGCTGGCCTACGGCATCTTCATGTCGATGGTGGTGGCCTACGTTTTCATGATCGCCTCGATCCTGCCCATGGCCCGCTACATGTCGCGGGTCACGCTGGTGCCGACCAGGTTCCTCGCGCCGCTGATCACCACCTTCGTCATCGTCGGCGCCTTCGCGCCGCGCGAGTATCTCTTCGACATGTGGCTGGCACTGGCCTTCGGCCTCATCGGCTACATCGCGCGCAAGACCGGATACCACGTGGCGGCGATCCTGATCGGCGTCATCCTCGGCCCGCTGGTGGAGAAGTCGTTCCTGCTGGCGCTGCGGATCGGCGGCGGCGATCCGATGGTGCTGTTCTCCTCGAAGCTGGGCAATCTGCTGTGGGCCATGCTGATCATTTCCATCGCCCTGCCTTACATCAACGGTTGGCGCAAACGGCGACAGGGGCGGGCCGGGCGCGCTTGAACCATGAACGCTTGAACCAGGCCGGGCGCCGGCCCGGCCGCCAGACTAGGAGGGTGCCATGCAGAACCGTCGCCTGGGAACTGAAGGGCTGAGCGTCTCCGCCCTGGGGCTCGGCTGCATGGCGATGACGCCGCTCTACGACACGCCCGACCCCGACGAGGCGGTTCGGACCGTCCATGCGGCCATCGACGCCGGTGTCACCATGATCGACACCGCCGACGCCTACAACGGCGGCAAGAACGAGGAGCTGGTGGGACGCGCCTTGGCGGGCCGCCGCGACAAGGCGGTGCTGGCGACCAAGTTCGGCAACGTGCGCCTGGCCGACGGCACGCGGACGGTCAACGCGAAGCCGGACTACGTGGCCGAGGCCTGCGAAAAGTCGCTGAAGCGGCTCGGCGTCGACTGCATCGACCTCTTCTATCTCCACCGCATGGATCCTTCGGTGCCGATCGAGGACACCGTCGGCGCCATGGCGAAACTGGTGGAGGCCGGCAAGGTGCGCTACCTCGGCCTGTCGGAGGCCGGAGCCAGGACGCTCGAGCGTGCCAACGCGACACACCCCATCGCCGCGCTGCAGACCGAGTACTCCCTGGGCACGCGCGACGTCGAGGCGGAGATCCTGCCGGCCTGCCGCAAGCTCGGCATCGGCTTCGTCGCCTACGCGCCGCTGTCGCGCGGTCTGCTGACCGGGCGCTACAAGAGCGAGGCGGACCTCGCCGAGGGCGACCGGCGCCACGACATGCCGCGCTTCAAGGCTGGTAACATCGAGGCCAACGTGGCGCGCCTCGCCGTGCTGGCGGAGACCGCGAAGGCGCACGCCTGCTCGCAGGCCGCCGTGGCGATCGCCTGGGTGCTGGCGCAGGGCGACGACGTGGTGCCGCTGCCCGGCTGCTCGCGCCGCGCCAGCCTGAAGGACAGCCTCTCGGCGCTCGAGGTGAAACTGGCGGCGGATGAAGTGAAGCGACTCTCGGAGGCCTTCCCGCCCGGCGCCCTGGAAGGCACCCGCTATCCGGAAAAGCAGATGGCCCGCCTGGGCATCTAGCGGATTGGCCTCGTGCTTCGAGACGCGAGCTTGCGCTCGCTCCTCAGCATGAGGTCAATTCATACTCCAGAAGGAGCCTCACCCTGAGGAGCGCTGCGCAGCAGCGCGTCTCGAAGGGCGAGGCGGGCAAACTGCACCTCAGGTGCCGGTCGCCTCGCGCAGGCAGGCGATCAGGTTCGACTTCTGCTCGAAGCCGATGCCCGGCGCGTCCGGCAGCGGGATGCGCCCGTTCTCCACCTTGGTCGCGTCGGCGAAGCCGCCGAAGGGCGCGAAGACCTCCGGATAGGACTCGTTGCCGCCGAGCTTCAGCCCGGCGGCGATGTTCAACGACAACTGATGCCCGCCGTGCGGGACGACGTTGCGGCTGGAAAAGCCGTAGTCGCCCAGCAGCGCCAGGGTGCGCAGGTACTCGACCAGGCCGTAGCTGAGGGCGCAGTCGAACTGCAGCCAGTCGCGGTCCGGGCGCAGACCGCCGTGGCGCAGCAGGTTGCGGGCGTCCTGGTGCGAGAACAGGTTCTCGCCGGTCGCCATGGGGCCGCCGTAGTGCCGGGCGAGTTCTGCCTGCAGGGCATAGTCCAGCGGGTCGCCGGCTTCCTCGTACCAGAACAGCTCGTAGGGGGCCATCGCCTCGCCGTAGCGGATCGCCGTCTCCAGGTCGAAGCGCCCGTTGGCGTCGACCGCCAGGTAGCGGCCCTCGCCGACCACCTCGAGAACCGCCTCGATGCGGGCGATGTCCTCGTCCAGCGGCGCGCCGCCGATCTTCATCTTGACGACCTCGTAGCCCATGCCGCGGTAGCGCCGCATCTCGTCCTGCAGGGCGCCGTGATCCTTGCCGGGGTAGTAGTAGCCGCCGGCGGCATAGACGAAGACGCTGTCGTCCACCGTGCCGTCGCCCTCGGTATCGGCGAGGTAGCGGTAGAGCGGCACGCCGGCGATCTTGGCGACGGCGTCCCAGACCGCCATGTCGACGACGCCGACGGCGACCGAGCGCTCGCCGTGGCCGCCGGGCTTCTCGTTGGCCATCATCGTCGCCCAGATTTTCCGCGGGTCGAGATTGTCGCCGGCATCGTTCACCAGTCCGTCCGGGTCGGCCTCCTGCAGGCGCGGCAGGAAGCGCTCGCGCAGCAGGCCGCTGGCGGCGTAGCGGCCGTTGGAGTTGAAGCCGTAGCCGACGATCGGCCGGCCGTCGCGCTCGACGTCGGTCACCACGGCGACCACGCTGGCCGTCATCTTCGAGAAGTCGATGTAGGCGTTGCGGAGGGGTGAGGAAATCGGAACGACGGTTTCTCTGATGTCGACGATGCGCATGGATGTCCTGGTATTAGGTTGGTTGGTGAGATAGGCCCGCCTCGCCCTTCGAGACGGCGCCCTTCGAGACGGCGGCTTCGCCGCCTCCTCAGGGTGAGGCTCTGTTTACGATCTCATGGCGAGTTGAAGCACACACAGATGATGAGCCTCATGCTGAGGAGCTTGCGAAGCAAGCGTCTCGAAGCACGGGGGTCATCATCGGCACGGCGACCTCCTATCCGCCGACCCGGGTCTCGCGCCAGGCGTCGCGGTCGAGGGTGAGCCCCAGGCCCGGCCGGTCGGGGATGGCGAGCCAGCCGTTCTCCGGCTTCGGCGCGTCGGTGAAGAGGGTCTCGCCGACCGCCACCATGCCCAGGTGCCACTCGACGATCCAGCCGTTCATCATGCCGGCCAGCAGGTGCATGTTGAACAGCGGCCAGCCGCCGCCGTTGGCGATCGGCAGGTTGTAGATCTGCGCCAGGTGGGCGACCTTGCGCGCCTCGGTGTAGCCGCCGCAGTAGGTGACGTTGGGCTGCAGGATGTCGACGGCCTGGTGCTCGACGAACTCGCGCAGGCGCCAGCGGTGACCCTCCATCTGTCCAGCCGCCAGGGGAATCTTCGTCGAGCGGCGCAGGTCGGCGAGGGCGCGCGCGTCGTTCTGCTGCAGCGGCTCCTCGAACCAGGTGAGGTTGTAGTCCTCGATCTCGCGGCAGAGGTACTTGGCCTCGACCGGGTTGAACAGGTAGTTGGCATCGATCATCAGGTCGATGTCGTCGCCGACCGCCTCGCGGATGGCGCGCACGCGCCGCGCATCCTCGCGCCAGCCGCCCTTGTCGACAGCGACCACCGACTTCAGCGCGGTGAAGCCGTTCTTCACGTGCAGGCGGGCGGCCTCGCCCAGCATGTCGCGGTCGTACTGCGGGAAGCCGAAGGTGCAGTAGGCCGGCACCTTCTGGCGGGCGTTGCCCAGCAGCGCGGCGATGGAGCGGCCCTCGGCCTTGCCGATGATGTCCCAGAGGGCGATATCGAGGCAGGACAGCGCCATCGAGACCGTGCCGGTCATGGCGCGCGGGTTGAGGCGGCGCCAGACCTTCTGGTGGATCGCTTCGAGGTCGCGCGGGTCCATGTCCCGGACCACCGGCAGCACGTGCTCCTGCAGGGCGACGATCACCGACCTGGCGAGGAAGTGGCCGGTCAGGCCGTAGCCGACGTGGCCCTCGTCGGTCTCCACCTCGCAGAACACGAAGTGCTTCTGCTCTTCCCGGCCGTAGCCCTCGACGCGGCCCTCGAGCAGCGGAATGGTGATGGAAAAGCCGTGCAGGCTCGCCCTGATGTCCTTGATTTTCATCGGCCTCTCCAAACTGTGGCTTGCCGAACAATCGGAGAAGCCTATACGATTGTCAACAATCGACACCAACGACTCGGAGCGATTTTTCATGGCCGCAGACGCTTCGGCCGGCGCGGCGCTGCTGCCCGGATTCGAGACCCGGCGCTTCCGCACCGCGGGGGCCGAAATCAACGCCGCCGTCGGCGGCGAGGGGCCGCCGCTGCTGCTGCTGCACGGCAATCCGCTGACCCATGTCAGCTGGCATCGGGTGGCACCTGACCTCGCGCGGGACTACACCGTGGTGGCGCCGGACCTGCGCGGCTACGGCGACAGCTCGAAGCCCGAGGGCGGCGTCGACCACGCCGCCTATTCCTTCCGCGCCATGGGCGACGACAACTTCGAAGTGATGCGCCAGCTCGGTTTCGACCGCTTCGCCGTGGCCGGGCACGACCGCGGCGCCCGCGTCGCCTTCCGCATGGCCCTCGACCGCCCCGAGGCCATCGAGCGCGTGGCCGCCCTCGACATCGTGCCGACCCACCACGTCTTGACCCACGTTTCGCTCGGCTGGGGGCTGGAGAGCTACCACTGGTTCTTCATGGCCCAGAAGGCGCCCTTCCCGGAGAAGCTGCTGACCGCGGACCTCGACTACTACATCGACTACAAGCTGAACAAGAAAGGCGTCGGGCTGTCGATCTTCGACCCGCGCGCCATGGCCGAATACAAGCGCTGCACCACGCCGGCGCAGATCCACGCGGTCTGCGAGGACTACCGCGCCACCGTCGGCGTCGACTTCGAGATGGACAAGGCCGACCACGGCAAGCGCAAGCTGACCTGTCCCGTGCTGGCGATCTGGGGCTCCAACAGCCACTGCGGGCGGCACTTCAAGCCGCTGGAGGCCTGGGCGGAGTGGGCCGACGACCTGCGCGGCTTTGCGGTGCCGACCGGCCACTATCCGGCCGAGCAGAGGCCCGACCTGATCCTCGACGCCTTCCAGGCCTTCTTCGCCGGCCGGGAGCCGCAGGAGCCGCAGGCGTGAGCTGGGAGATACCGGCCGCCGAAGCCAAGGCCCTGGTGCACGACGGCGCCGAGATCGCCTTCCTCGACCTGCGCGAGGCGGGCGAGTTCGGCGAGGGCCATCCGCTGTTCGCCGTGCCCTGCCCCTACAGCACCCTGGAGGCGCGCATCGCCGAGCTGGTGCCGCGCCGCGACGTCCGGGTGCTGCTCATCGACGGCGGCGACGGCGTGGCGGTGCGCGCGGCGGCGGCGCTGGAAAGCCTCGGTTATCGCGACGTTCTGCTCGTCGCCGGCGGCACGCCGGGCTGGGCTGTCGCCGGCTACACCCTCTTCAAGGGCGTCAACGTGCCGTCGAAAACCCTCGGCGAGCTGGCCGAGCACGCCTGGCATCCGGCGACCATCGACGCGCCCACGCTGAAGCGCTGGCAGGACGAGGGGCGGCCGTTCGGCTTCTTCGATGCCCGTCCGCCGGCGGAGTACGCCAAGATGCGGGTTCCCGGCGCCGTCTGCCTGCCCAACGGCGAACTGGCGCACCGCTTTCCGGCGGCGGTTCGCGATTCAGAGGCGCCGGTGGTGGTGACCTGCGCCGGGCGCACGCGCGGCATCGTCGGCGTGCTGGGGCTGCGTCTCGCCGGCATCGACGCACCCGTCTACGCCCTCGAGAACGGCACCCAGGGCTGGCAGCTGGCCGGCTTCGCGCTGGAGCGCGGCAACACCGCCGCACCCTATCCCGCGCTCGACGCGGCGGCCGCCGCGACCACCCGCGCCCGCGCCGACGCCTTCCTCGCCCGCCACGGCATCGCCTGCCTCGATGCCGCCGGGATCGACGCCTGGCGAGACGACCGCGGTCGCTCCACCTATCTTTTCGATCTGCGCACGCCGGAGGAGATCGCTGCCGCTCCGGCACCGGCCTTCCGCCCGGCCCTCTCGGGCCAGCTCGTGCAGGCCACCGACCAGTGGGTGGGGGTGCGCCACGCCCGGCTGGTGCTGCTGGACGACCTCGGCCTGCGCGCCGCCATCGCCGCCTTCTGGCTGCGCCAGCTCGGCTACGAGGTCGCCGTCGCGCGGCTCGACAATGCCCTCTGCGCCCTGCGGCCCGCGGGCGAGGTTCCCAGACTGCCCGAGGTCGCGGCGGTGCCGGCGCCCGAGGCGCTGCGGGACCTGCAGGCGGGCCGTGGCCAGCTCGTCGATCTGCGGAGCTCGACGGCCTATCGCGAGGAACACGTCGCCGGTGCTCTCTGGGGCATCCGGCCGCGACTCGGCCGTCTCGGGCTCGACCCCGGGCGGGTGGTCCATCTCGTCGGCGCGGCGGAGGCCGCGACGGCGCTGGCGGCCGCGGAGCTTGCGGGGCTGGGTTTCGGACAGGTCTTCGCCGTCGCCGGCGGCCACGCCGCCCTGGTGACGGCGGGCGCTGGCGTCGAGGCGAGCGCGGACGCGCCGCCGCCCCACGAAGCCATCGACTTCCTGCGCTTCGTGCATGACCGCCACGACGGCAATCTCGAGGCCTCGCGCCGCTATCTCGCCTGGGAGCAGGGCCTCATCGCGCAGCTCGACGACGCCGAGCGCGCCGATTTTGCGCTCAGCGATACGGTCGGCGTCTGATCAGGAGCCGATTTCCTCGGTGGTAAGGGCTGAGGCGCGCCGCTTGCGCCGCCAGCGCGAGACGGCGGTGAGCCCGATCGACAGGAACATCAGCGAGAAGATGAGCATCGCGCCCGGGCGCTCGAAGAGATAGCCGATGTCGCCGCGGCTGATCTGCCAGGTGCGGATCAGGTTCTGCTCCAGCAGGTTGCCCAGCAGCAGGCCGACCACCACGGCGGCCACCGGGTACTGGTAGCGTACCATGGCCCAGCCGATCACCGAGAAGATCACCAGAGTGATGGGGCCAGACAGTGCGCCCTCGATCGCGTAGGACCCGAAGGCCGAGACCACGAGCACGCTGGGGATCAGGAAGCGCAGCGGCACCCGCACCACCGCGCTGGCGGCATAGACGAAGGCCAGTCCGATGAACAGCAGCAGCACCGCCTGGGCGAAGTTCGAGAAGATGATCGCGTAGACGATATCCTTGTTGTTGGCGATGAAGCTCGGCCCGCCGACGATGTTGTGCATGGCGAAGGCGGCGAGCAGGATCGCCGTCGCGCCGCCGCCGGGGATGCCGAGCGCCAGCATGGTCGCCATGGCGCCGCCCTCGGAGCTGGAGTTGGCGGCCTCGGCCGCGATCACGCCCTTGGGATTGCCCTGGCCGAAGGTATCGCCATCAGGCGCGTTCCGCTTGGTCTCCGAATAGGAGATCAGGTTGGAGATCGACGAGCCGACGCCCGGGATGGCGCCGACGATGACGCCGATGGTGGCGCCGCGCAGGATGATGGTCGGGTAGGTCAACGCGAGCTTCACGCCGCCGATGATCTTGGTGAAGCTGATCTTGCGGTCGGCCTCGTCCTCGATCAGGTAGTGGGTATTGATCAGGTTCAGCAACTGGCTGGCGGCCAGCAGCCCCATCATGGCGGGGATGGTCGGGACGCCATCGAGCAGCCAGGGCACGCCCATGGTGCCCCGCACGTAGCCGGCGGTGTTCATGCCGACGGTGCCCAGCAGCACGCCGAAGACCCCGGCGAGCAGGCCGCGCCACACCGACCTGCCGGCCAGCGAGCCGAGCAGCAGCATGCCCCAGACGGCGACGGCGAACATCTCCAGGGGCCCCAGCTTCAGAACCACGGCCGAGACCGGCGCGATGAGGAACAGCAGCAGGATGTAGCTCGACAGCGTGCCGAGCACCGAGGCGGCCAGCGCCACGCCGAGTGCCTGGTTGTGGCGGCCCTGACGGGCCATGGGATAGCCGTCGAATGTGGTCGCCACCGCCGAGGAGGTGCCGGGGATGTTCATCAGCACCGCCGGTACCGAGCCGCCGAATCCCGCGCCGGTATAGATCGACGTCAGGAAGATGATCGCCGGCAGGATGTCCATGTAGAGCGTCAGCGGCAGGAAGATGGCCATCGCCATGGTGATGGAGATGCCGGGCATGGCGCCGAAGAGCAGGCCGATCAGCAGGCCGGGGATCAGGTAGATCCAGGCGATGTAGGAGGAGGTGAGCAGCGAAATCGCGCCACCGATGTCGGCGAAATCGAGCATCGCGGTTGTCAGAGCACCAGCAGGGGGAAGGGATAGGGCACCAGCAACTGGTATCCGTAGACGATGGCGGCGGTGAAGACGGCGCTGAAGACAGCGATCAGCCACAGCCTGCGCTCGCCGCAGATGTAGATGCCCAGCGCGACGAAGATAAAGGTCGCGACGTCGAAGCCGACGGTCTCGAGGGAAAGTGCGAAGGCACCGAAGGCGGCGGTCATGGCGGCGACCTTGCCGAGATCGCGCCAGGATTCCTTTGCGGCCGGCGTGTCGTCGTCGGCGGCTTCGTCTTCCGCCGGCCCTTTCCTGCGCCGGAAACACTGGGGCAGCACGATCGCGGCGAGGATCAGCGCCAGGATCGATGCCGGCTGGACCAGCAGCAGGTTGTTTGTCCTGAGGGAGGTCGCGCGCGCATCCAGCAGATAGGCGACGACGATGCCGCAGATCAGCAGCAGGAGCAGCAGGTGACCCCAGTCCACCGCGCGCGGAATCCTGCGGTTCTTCATAGGTGTCTCACGCCTCGTATCGTCCTACCCGCACCTGAAAGTCAGCAGGCGCCGATCCTACGGGACCGACGCCTGCCAATGATACCGTCCCGCAGGACGAAGTTCAGGTGCCTTGCAGCAGGTCGATATGATCGGCCATCACCTTGGCGGTATTGCGGAGCGCCCGGTTGGACGTCTCCGGCCCGAACCAGTCGGTCGCCAGCTTCTGGCCGGTCAGACTCTCGATGACCTTGGGATCCTTGCTGGTGCTTTCGATGGCATTCAGCAGGGTCTCGTAGCGGTCGCCATGCTTTTCGACAAAGGAGGCATGGACGCCCCAGCCGCGCTGGGATCCGGCCACGTACTGCGCGTCGGCGCCGCTTACCTCGGTCACCGGCGGGCAGTCCCAGCCGTCGCGCTTGGTTTCGTCGAACACGCAGAGCGGCGTGATCTTCTCGGCCAGCGGCAGGAAGCCCTGGCCGCCGACGAGGCCGATGTCGACGACACCGCCGGCCGTGGCATTGCGGGTCGGCCCGCCGCCGTCGTAGGTCACCAGGCGCAGGCCCTCGCGGTCGATGCCGTTGGCGTCGGCGAACAGCATCATGTTCACCAGGTCGGCCGAAGACGGCTGGATGCCGATGGACAGGCTGCCGGCGTCCTCCTTCAGGCGCGTGACCACTTCCTGCACGGACTTGATGCCGCCGTCGGACGCCGATGCCATCAGCGTGTAGTCCTGCGACGGCAGGTTGATCATGTGGAAGTCTTCGAGCTTGAAGGGCGCGTCCTGCGTCAGGATGTTCAGCGGCAGGTAGGGTGCCGCCGAGGTGCAGAGGATGGTGTAGCCGTCGTCGGGCTGCTGGATGAAGTAGCTGTGCCCGAGCAGCGCGCCTGCGCCGCCGCGGTTCACGATGACCAGCGGCTGGCCGATCGTTTCCTGCAGGAAGGGGGCGAAGGCGCGGGCCAGGCGGTCGTTGTAGCCGCCGGTGTCGAACGGCACCACCACGCTGATGGGGCGCTCAGGATAGGATTGGGCGCGGACGATCGCGGGCGCGCCGAGGGCCGCCACCGTGAGGCCGCCAGCGCCGAGCTTCAGGGCTGTGCGGCGAGTAAATTTTTGAGCCATTCTGTTTTCCTCCCAGATGCCTAGGGCAACACGACACAGGCCGTCTGGCTTGCGGCGCAGTGTGTGACTTGATCGGCTCGCCTGCCGCAGCGCACGGGTGCCTTGCACGCAGCGGGACGGCCATTGGCCTGACGCTATGAAGAATGCCGTCAACTGTCAACAATAATGGAGGATCGACGCCGCCACGACCCGCCGGGACAGGGTCGGACCCGCCGGATCTGGTTCCGCCGCGCCAAGCGATGGCCGTAAGGCAACCGATCCGTGGCGTGGCCGATAAATGTTGACAATCGACAGGTTTGTTTCTTACCTCTGTCGACAGGCTGCTGGGCCGCGACGCCGCATGCCGGCAACGCCTGTCGAAGGCCCCCCTGTGGGTCTTGGGGCTTGGCCCGCAAAAATCAGAGACAACTCAAAGGGGTGAGGAATCGGATATGACGGCGGTGTTGAGCAATGCCAAGACTGCAGGCGCGGCGGCGGCCGAGGGCGAGGGCCTGACGCACTACGTCGCCGACTTCGTTGCTGACGCCGGCCCCGGCGATCTGCCTCAGGTTGTGGTCGACAACGGCAAGAAGTCGATCCTCGACGGCTTTGGGCTGGCGCTGTCCGGTTCGGTCGCCAAGTCCGGCGAACTCGTGCGCCGCCACCTGGGCGACCTCAACCTCGGCAGCGGTCCGGCGACGGTGATCGGTTCGTCGCTGAAGGTGGCGCCGCGCTTTGCCGCCTTCGCCAACGGCGTCGGCATTCACGCCGACGACTACGACGACACCCAGCTGGCGGTTGCCAAGGACCGCGTCTACGGCCTGCTCACCCACCCGACCGCGCCGGCGCTGCCGGCGGCGCTGGCCATGGGCGAGGCCAAGGGCGCCTCGGGCGCGGACGTCATGCTGGCCTACCACATCGGCGTCGAGGTGGAGTGCAAGATCTCCGAGGCGATCGCGCCGCGCCACTACCAGACCGGTTTCCACTCGACGGCGACCTGCGGCACCTTCGCCGCCGCCTCGGCGGCCGGACGCCTCATGGGGCTCGACCGCGAGGCGCTGCGGCGCGCGCTCTCCATCGCCGGCAGCCAGTCGGCCGGTCTGCGCGAGAACTTCGGCACCATGACCAAGCCCTTCCATGCCGGCCGTTCGTCGGAGAGCGGGGTCGCCGCGGCGCAGTTCGCTTCCTACGGCTGGACCGCGACCGACAAGATTCTCGAGGCCCCGCGCGGCTTCTTCAGCGCCGCCGGCGGCGGCTACGATCTGAACTCCATCTCCGGCAAGCTGGGGGCGCCCTGGACCTTCGAGTCGCCCGGCGTCTCCATCAAGCCGCATCCCTCCGGCTCGCTCACCCACCCCGGCATGACCGAGATGCTGCGGCTGATCCGCGAGCACGGCATCCAGGCGGCCGACGTCGAGCAGGTGCGTGTCGGCACCAATTCGAACATGCCCAACGCCCTCATCCACCACCGGCCGACGAACGAGTTGCAGGGCAAGTTCTCCATGGAATTCTGCATGGCGATCCTGCTGATCGAGGGCCGGGCCGGCTTGAACGAGTTCGTCGACGAGGTGATCAACCGCCCCGACGTCAAGGCGATGATCGAGAAGGTCGATTTCGTGATCGACGAGCGCGCCGAGGCGGCGGGCTATCACAAGATGACCACCTACATCGACATCACCCTGAAGGACGGCCGCAAAATCTCCGGCATGGCCGATTTCGGCAAGGGCAGTCCCGCCAATCCGATGAGCTTCGAGGAGGTGGCGACGAAGTTCCACGAGTGCGCCGAGTTCGCCGGCTGGAGCAGGGCCAAGGCGGACGAGGTGGTGTCCATGGTGCGCGACTTCGACTCGCTGCCGTCGCTCGATCGCCTCATGGGCGCCCTGCGGCGGGACTGAGGCGCCGGAAGGGGCCCGGGCATGACGGCGGGCGGGACACACAAGGATGACGAGGCCGACCGGCGGGAAGCACCGGCCGGATCGCCCTGGGCGGACCCCTCGCAGTGGCTGCCCCGGGGGCTTCGCTGCCTCCTGACCTACGCGCTCGCCGTGGCGGGCGGCTATGTCGCCGAGCTGCTTTCGGTGCCGCTGCCGTGGATGCTCGGTCCCTTCTTCCTCTGTGGCGCCCTCGCCGTGCTGGGCGTGCGCCTCGCCTTCCTGCCGATGGGACGCGAGCTGGGGCAGATGGCGGTCGGGCTCGCCGTCGGGCTGCGCTTTACGCCGGCGACCCTGGCGGCGACGGTCAGCCTGCTGCCGGCGATGGTGGCGTCGACCCTCTACATCATCGTCTTCACCTTCATCGCGGCGCTGATCTTCCGGCCGCTGGCCGGCGTCGACCGCGTCACCGCCTTCTTCGCGACGGCGGCCGGCGGCGTCGCCGACATGGCGATCGTCGCCAAGGCCCGCGGCGGCGATCCCAGCGCCGTCGCCATCGTCCATGCCCTCCGGGTGTCCAGCGTCGTCGCCATCGTGCCGGTGCTGGTGATCGCCTTCGGGTCGCCGGGCACGGCGCCGGACATGACGGCGGGCGCGGCCCAGGATTTCCTGCTGCTCGGCATCGCCCTGGTGCTGGCCTATATCGTCGCCCGGTTGCTGAAGCCGACGCCGCTGCCCAATCCCTGGCTGGTCGGGCCGATCTTCCTCGGCCTCGGTCTCGGGGCTTCGGGGCTGATGAACGTCGCCGTGCCGCCGCTGCTCATCGTCGTCGCGCAGGTCGCCATCGGCACCTGGCTGGGCTGCCAGTTCCGCCGCGACGTGCTGCTGGCGGTGCCGCGTGTCGCCGCCGCCGGCTTCGCGGTATCCCTCTTCATGATCGCCGCGGCGGCGCTCGGCGCTTTCGTCCTGACCGCGGCGACCGGCCTGCCGGTGACCACCTCGTTCCTCTCGCTGGCGCCGGCGGCGGTCACCGAAATGGTGATCACCGCGAAGGTCATGCATCTCGACGCGGAGATCGTCACCGCGTTTCACGTCATGCGCATCGCCATCGTCTGCTCGACGGTGCTGCTGGTGTTCAAGTTTTATTGCCACCTCACGGGAGCGCTCTATGGATCTCGGACTTGACGGCAGGCGCGTGCTGGTCGTCGGCGGCAGCTACGGCATCGGCCGGGCCAGCGCCGAACTCTTCGCCGAGGAGGGCGCCGAGGTGATGATCGCCTCGCGCTCCGCCGGCAACCTCGACGAGGCCGCCGACGCCATCGAGCGGACGACCGGCCATCGGCCGGAGACCCTGGTCGCCGACGTCACCGAGGCCGGCGCCGGCGAGCGGCTCGCCGCCGCCGTGGCGGATCGCTGGCAGGGCCTCGACGTGCTGGTAACCGCCGTCGGCGGCAGCATCCGCTCGGCCTTCGCCGAGCTCAGCGACGACGACTGGATCGGCAACTACACCTTCAACGTGCTGTCGACGGTGCGCGCGATCCGCGGGCTTCTCGGCGCGCTGGAGCAGGGCGACGAGCCGGCGATCGTGACTCTCGGGGCGGCGGCCTCGAAGATGCCCTACGCCCAGCAGGTGGTCTCCAACGTCCACAAGGCCGGATTGCTCGGCCTGACCAAGACCCTCGCCGGCGAACTGGCGGAGAAGGGCATCCGCGTCAACTGCGTGGCGCCGGGACGCACCCTGACGCCGCTGTGGACCAACCGTGCCGCCCGGATGGCGGCCGAGCGCGGCAGCAGCGAGGAAAGCGTGCTGGAGGAATTCTCCCGCGACATTCCGCTGCAGCGCTTCGGGCGGCCCGAGGAGGTCGCGGCCATGGTGGTCTGGCTCGCGAGCCCGCGCGCCAGCTACGTGACGGGACAGGCGGTGAACGTGGACGGCGGCATCGCCCGCGGTCTGCTGTAAGAAAGGAACGAAGAAAATGACCGCGAAGAAAGTGACAGCAGAACTGGCCGAGTGGATCGTCGGGCAGCAGGCTTCCGCCATCCCTGCCGAGGTCCGCGAAGAGGGGGTCAGGACCTTCGTCAACTGGGTCGGCTGCGCCGTCGGCGGCGCCCGTCACGAGACCGCCGACCGCGCGCTCGCGGCGGTCGATCCCTTTTCCGGTCCGCGCAAGGCGACGGTGCTGGGGCGCGGCGAGAAGCTCGACGCGCTGCACGCCGCCCTCCTGAACGGCATCACCTCCCACGTGCTGGACTACGACGACACCCACTTGAAGACCATCATCCACCCGGCCGGCCCGGTCGCCTCGGCGCTGCTGGCGCTGTCGGAGGTCCGCCCGCTGTCCGGCCGCGACCTGCTGACCGCCCTCATCATCGGCATCGAGGCCGAGTGCCGCATCGGCAACGCGGTCTATCCCGACCACTACGACCGCGGCTGGCACATCACCGGCACGGCCGGCGTGTTCGGCGCCGCTGCCGCCGTCGGCCGCGCCATCGGCCTCGACGCGGAGAAGATGCGCTGGGCCCTCGGCCTCGCCGCCACCCAGGCCTCCGGCCTGCGCGAGATGTTCGGCACCATGACCAAGTCGTTCCATCCGGGCCGGGCGGCGCAGAACGGCGCCATGGCGGCCTTCCTGGCGGAGGCAGGCTACGACTCCTCGGAGCAGGCCATCGAGGCCCCGCGCGGTTTCGCCAACGTGCTCTCCGAGAAGCAGGACTACGCGGAGATTCTGGGCGAGCTCGGCAGCCGCTGGGAGTCGGCCCTCAACAGCTACAAGCCCTTTGCCTGCGGCATAGTCATCCACCCGACCATCGACGGCTGCCAGCAGATCCGCGAGGAGGTCGGCCAGCGGGTGAACGACATCGCCAAGGTGAAGCTGACCACCCACCCGCTGGTCCTCGAGCTGACCGGCAAGCGCGCCCCCCGGACCGGCCTGGAAGGCAAGTTCAGCGTCTACCACGCCGCCGCCTGCGCCCTGCTGCGCGGCGACGGCGCGCCCACGGCCTTCACCGACGAGGTGGTGAACCTGGCGGAGATCGTCGATCTGCGCGACCGTGTGACGGCCGAGGGCGACCCCAAGTGCCATGAAGCGTCGGTCACCATCGAGGTGACCTTCAAGGACGGCTCGATGCTGACGAAGCACATCGAGCGCGCCATCGGCAGCCGCGACCGGCCGCTGACCAACGAGCAGCTCGAAACCAAGTTCATGAACCAGGCGATGCTGGTGATCGGCGAGGCCGCTTCGCGCGCCCTGCTCGACCTCGCCTGGACCATCGAGGATCTCGACCGGGCGGCGGCGGTGGCCGACGCCTCGGTGCCGGAGAGGAAGATCCGCAAGTCCGCGGTGTGACCGCATAGGAGCCACATGATTCTTTCTCTCGACAAGGAAACGCCATGACCGCGAACCGCCTGCATCTTGGCGTGCTGGAAGGCGACGACATCGGCCACGAGATCGTGCCCGCCGCGGTGCGCATCGCCGGGGCGGCGGCGGCCCGCTCCGGGCTCGTCATCGACTGGACCCAGGTGCCGATCGGCCGCCGCGCCCTCGATAGCCACGGCAGCACCATGCCGGAGGGCACGCTGGAGACCCTGGCCGGGCTCGACGGCTGGATCCTCGGCCCGATCGGCCACCGCGACTATCCCAAGGTGCCGCAGGCGATCAACCCGCACCCGATCCTGCGCAAACACTTCGATCTCTTCGCCAACGTGCGGCCGACGCGCTCCTATCCCGGCATCGGCTGCCTTTACGACGACATCGACCTGGTCATCGTGCGCGAGAACAACGAGGGCTTCCAGCCCGACCGCAACGTGGTCATGGGCTCCGGTGAGTTCCGCCCGACCGAGGACGTCACCATCTCGGTGCGCGTGATCACCCGCGAAGGCAGCCGCAAGGTCGCCCGCGCCGCCTTCGAGCTCGCCAAGGCGCGGCGCCGGCACCTGACTCTGGTGCACAAGAACACGGTGTTCAAGCTGGGCTGCGGCATGTTCGTCGACTCCTGCTACGAGGTGGCGAAGGACTATCCCGAGGTGACCGTCGACGAGTGCATCGTCGATACCTTCGCCATGAAGCTGGTGCGCGAGCCGCAGAGCTTCGACACCGTCGTCACCACCAACATGTTCGGCGACATCCTGACCGACGAGGCGGCGGGGCTGGTCGGCGGTCTCGGCATGGCGCCCGGCCTCTGCATCGGCCGCGGCAAGCTGGCCATGGCGCAGGCGACCCACGGCTCGGCGCCGGACATCGCCGGCAAGGGCATCGCCAACCCCTACGCCATGATCGAGTCGACGCGCATGCTGCTCGACTGGCTCGGCCGCGCCCAGGGCGTGGCGCCCGCGGTCGAGGCGGCGGCGGCGATGCGCCGGGCGATGGACCGGGCGCTGGCCGACCCGGCGACCCGCACCCGCGACATCGCCGGCACCGCCGACCTCGAAGGCATGACCCAGGGCATCCTGAGCGCGCTCGGGGCCGACACGGAAATCAAAGCGCATGCGAAAGCATAGGATCGCCGTCGTTCCCGGCGACGGCATCGGGCCGGAGGTCATCGCCGCCGGCATGGAGGTACTGCAGGCTGTCGCCCGGCTCGACGGCGGCTTCGGCCTCGAGGCCGAGAGCTTCGACTGGGGCTCGGACCGCTACCGCAGGCTCGGACAGATGATGCCGGAGGACGGCGTCGAGACCCTGCGCGGCTTCGACGCCATCTACTTCGGTGCCGTCGGCGATCCGCAGATCCCCGACCACATCACCCTCTGGGAGCTGCGGCTGGCGATCTGCCAGGGGCTCGACCAGTACGCCAACCTGCGGCCGACGCGGCTGATGCCGGGCATGACCGGCCCGCTCAAGCCCGAGCTCGGCAGGAAAATCGACTGGGTCATCGTGCGCGAGAACTCGGAAGGCGAATACGCCGGCGTCGGCGGGCGGGTGCATGGCGGCCTGCCGCTGGAAACCGGCATCGACGTCTCGGTCTTCACCCGCAAGGGTGTCGAGCGCATCTGCCGCTTCGCCTGCGAACTGGCCATGAGCCGTCCGCGCAGGCGCCTCACTGTGGTCACCAAGTCGAATGCCCAGCGCCACGGCATGGTGTTCTGGGATGCGGTCTGCCGCGACGTGCTGGCCGACTTCCCCGATCTCGACGTCGACTTCAAGCTGGTCGACGCCATGGCGGCGCTGATGGTGACCCGGCCGGAGGCCATCGACACCGTGGTGGCCACCAACCTGCACGCCGACATCCTCTCCGATCTCGCCTCGGCGCTGACCGGCAGCCTCGGCAACGGTGCCACCGCCAACATCAATCCGGCCGGCGACGCGCCGTCGATGTTCGAGCCGATCCACGGCTCGGCCTTCGACATCGTCGGCAAGGGCGTGGCCAATCCGGTCGGCGCCTTCTGGACCGGCGCCATGATGCTGGAGCATCTCGGCGAGACGACGGCCGCCGCGCGCCTGATGTCGGCCATCGAAAAGGTGACCGAGGACGGCCCGCGCACCCCGGATCTCGGCGGCCAGGCCGGCAGCGCGGAGGTGACACGGGCGATGCTGGCGGCGCTCGCCGCCTGACCCGGGGCCGGACGGGACGGGGATAAAACGGGGCATGCCCCGGAAAACCTATGGTTTCAGGGGCCGTCGGGAACTCTCTGTAGTGCTTTGCCTGAGCGGAGCGGGCTGGTAGATTGTTTACAGTTATCACAGAGACTGCGCGTGATCCCGATGGAAGACAACATGGCGCCGCCGCTCGACGACCTCACCGTCGTCAAGACCGTGTCGCTGACCAACGCCCTCGAAAAGCAGATCGAACGGCTGATCGTGGAAGGGGAGTTGGCGCCCGGCGAGCGCCTGAACGAAATCCAGCTGGCCTCCCGCTTCGGGACCAGTCGCGGTCCCCTGCGCGAGGCGACGCGCAGCCTCGAGGCCAAGGGCTTCGTCGAGGTCATCCGCAACCGCGGTGTCTTCGTGCGGTTGTTGAGCGTCGAGGAGGCGCTGGAGGTCTACGACGTCCGCGCGGCGCTCTTCGGCCTGGCCGGCCGGCTGCTGGCGCAGAAGATGGACGACGGCCTGCTGACCAAGTTGAACGGCTATCTCGACGCCATGGAGGCGGCGGCGGCGAAGTCCGACTTCGACACCTACTACCCGCTGAACCTGGAATTCCATCGCACCATCGTCGAGTCCGCCGGCAACAAGACGCTGTTCGCCGAGTACCAGCGGTTCGTGAAGAAGATGCACCTGTTCCGCGCCAAGAGCCTGGTGCAGGGCGGCGGCCTGGCGGTTTCCAACCGCGAGCACCGCGAGATGGTCGATGCCCTCGCCTCGGGCGACGTCGAGCGCGCCCATGCCACCCACTGGCGCCATGTCGAGCGCGCCAAGGCCCGCCTGCTGGCCGCCCTCGAGGCGGTACCCGCGCAATCGGCCTGACGGGCGCCGTTTCGCGGCGGCGCTCGGCTTTCACAACTGAAATTTTCCGCCCGGCCGGGCGGTCCGCCACCGGCGGGCCGTTCCCGCTGCGCGTGCCACAAAGGAGGAGTCGAGGATGGTAACGGCGGCAAGCGGCAGCCAGGACGTTCACGCGACGGCGCCGGGCGAGGACCTCTCCGGCCTGACGGCGGCGGCCTCGGCCTTTGCGGCCCGGCTCGCTTTCGCCGATCTCGACGCCGAGCTGCTGCGGCTCTCCAAGCGCTGCCTCATCGACGGCCTCGGGGTCATGCTGGCCGGCAGCGAGCAGCCCGGCATGGCGGCGCTGGAGTCATTCATCGCGGCGGAGGGCGGCGCCGCGCAGAGCCGCCTGCTCGGCATGGCGGCGCGGCGCGTGCCGGCGACCCGCGCGGCGCTCTGGGCCGGCACCGCCGGCCACGCCATGGACTGGGACGATACCCAGCTCGCGGAGGGGCCCCGCCGTCCCTACGGCCTGCTCATGCACCCGACGGTGCCGCCGCTGGCCGCGGCGCTCGCCGTTTCGGACCTGGTGGCGGCGGACGAGGGCCGCCCGGTCGACGGCAAGCGCTTCCTCGCCGCCTTCAACGCCGGCTTCGAGGTCGCCTGCAAGATCGCCGAGGCGATCGACCCCGACCACTACATGCGCGGCTTCCACACCTCCGGCACCATCGGCACCTTCGCCGCGGCGACCACTGCCGCAAAGCTGATGGGGCTCGATGCCGGCGGCATCGCCCGCGCGCTCGGCGTGGCCGCCTCCATGGCCGCCGGCATCCGCGCCGGCTTCGGCACCATGACCAAGCCGCTGCATGTCGGCCGCGCGGCGGAGAACGGCGTGACCGCCGCGCTGCTGGTACGCGGCGGCTTCACCGCCAACGAGGAAGCCCTCGACGGCAAGTGGGGCTACCTCGCCGTCGCCGGCCCCGGGGGCGAGCCGGCCCTGGTGCGCGAGCGCTTCGGCGCGCCCTTCACCATGGTCAGCCCCGGCGTCTCGATTAAGCCCTATCCCTCCGGCGTGCTCACCCATCCGTCGATGGACGCGCTCCTGTTCCTGCTGCGCGACGAGGGGCTCGGTGCCGGGGACATCGAACGGGTCACCCTGCGCGCCGGTCGCAACGTGCTGGGGCCGATCCGCTACCGCATCGCCAAGACCGAGCTGGAGGGCAAGTTCTCCTTCGCCTTCCTGCTGGCGGCGATCGTCCTGCGCGGGCGCTGCGGCAAGGCGGAGTTCACCGACGCGTTTGTCGCCTCGCCGGCGTGCCAGGCCATGCAGCAGCGCGTGGAGACCGCCTTCGACCAGGAGATCGAGGACATGGGCTGGGAGCGCATCCGCTCCAGGGTCGTGGTCGAGACCCGCGATGGCCGGCGCTTCGAGCGCTGGGCCGACGAGAACTATCGTGGCAGCCCGCACAACCCCTTGAGCGACGGCGAGGTGGAGGCCAAGTTCCGCGACTGCGCCGCCGGCCTGCTGGACGCGGCGCGGGTCGACGCCGTGCTGGGCGACATCTGGGCCTGCGACAGCCTGCCCGACGCCGGCGTACTGCTGGAGCGGCTGACTTGGCGACAATAGGCCTGCGCGGCGCGGCACAGCCGAGGTGCGTGCTTCGAGACGCGCCTGTCGGCGCTCCTCAGCATGAGGACGTTCTTCGTGCCATACTCGGTTTTCCTTATCCTGATGAGCACGGCCGGGCTTCGGCCCGGGTGTGCGTCTCGAAGGACGCACGGCACCGATGCGGCAAGGCGGCTGAAGAGGGACACCGGCGATGATCGTGGTGCACGGCAGGGCCAATTCCTCCAACGTGCAGAAGGTGCTCTGGCTGCTCGATGAACTGGGCCTTGCCTGCCAGCGTATCGACCGCGGCGGTCGGTTCGGCGGCCTCGACGATCCCGACTACCGCGCGCTCAATCCCAACGGCCTGGTGCCGACGGTGGTCGACGGCGACCTCGTGCTCTGGGAATCCCACGCCATCCTGCGCCACTACGCGCGGAGCCATCCCGCCGCCGGCCTGCTGCCCGGCGATGCCGCCGGCGCCGCGCGCAGCGACATGCTGCTGGACTGGAACGTCACCACCCTCTGGCCGCCGCTGCGCGTCGCCTACCAGGCGGTCGAGCGGCGCGGCCTGGCGCGCGAGGCCCCGGAAGTCCAGGAGGCGCTGAACGAGGTGGAGGCGCCGCTGGCGATTCTCGACGGGCTGCTGGCGGACCGCGACTATGTCGGCGGCGCGGGCTTCGGCATCGGCGACATCCCCGCCGCCGTCTCGCTCAGCCGCTGGCTGTTCCTCGGGCGCGACCTCGCCGCCTGGCCGGCGGTCGCGGCCTGGTACCGCCGCTGCGCCGCCCGCCCGGCCTTCGCCAACCGCATCGTCGTCGGCGGTTAGCGGGCTGCGGAAAAGCGGCACGGCTGCGTGATGGCCCTCCTAATTCGAGATGCCCGTTATCGCGGGCTCCGCATGGTTCGAGACGGCGCTTCGCGCCTCCTCACCATGAGGTCTTAGTATTGCCTCACCCTGAGGAGGGCCGTCAGGCCCGTCTCGAAGGGCGAGGCAAGACGCTCGAACGGTTTTTCAGCAGCTTGTCAGGTGCGCACGTCAGGCGCCCCGCGGCCGAGGCGCTCGGCGATGCCGGCGATCTCCCCGGCGGCGGCGATGACCTCGGCCAGTGCCGCCTGCGGATCGTGGTCCAGCCGCTGCGGATCGTCCACGTAGCGTTCCAGGTAGACGCGCAGCGTCGCCCCGACGGTGCCGGTGCCGGACAGCCGGAACACTGCGCGGGCATTCTCCTCGAAGAAGATGCGCAGGCCCTGGTGCTCGGCGGTAGAGCCGTCGACCGGGTCGGTGTAGGCGAAGTCGTCGGCCGCGCTCACCGTCAGGCCGGCGAAGCGGCGGCCCGGCAGCTCCGGCAGGCGGGCGCGCAGGTCCTCGATCAGCGCCTCGGCGGCCGCCTTGTCGACCCCTTCGTAGTCGTGGCGCGTGTAGTAGTCGCGCCCGTAGTCGGCCCAGTGCGCCCGCAGGATGCCGGCGACCGAGTCGCGCCGCCGCGCCAGGATGTTCAGCCACAGCAGCACCGCCCAGAGGCCGTCCTTCTCGCGGACGTGGTCGGAGCCGGTGCCGGCGCTCTCCTCGCCGCAGAGGGTGACGAGGCCGGCGTCGAGCAGGTTGCCGAAGAACTTCCAGCCGGTCGGCGTCTCGAAGGCGTTGACGCCGAGGCGCCGGGCGACGCGGTCGGCGGCGCGGCTGGTCGGCATGGAGCGCGCCACGCCCTTGGTGCCGCCGGCATAGCCGGGCGCGAGCTGGGCGTTGGCGGCCAGCACCGCGAGGCTGTCCGAAGGCGTCACGTAGATGCCGCGCCCGAGGATCATGTTGCGGTCGCCGTCGCCGTCGGAGGCGGCGGCGAAGTCCGGTGCCCCCGCACCCGTCCCGTCCGGGCCCATCATCAGGTCGAGCAGCGGCTTCGCGTGGATCGGGTTGGGATCGGGATGACCGCCGCCGAAGTCCGGCAGCGGCGTCGCGTTCACCACGCTGCCGGGCGGCGCGCCCAGTTCGTCCTCCAGGATCGCCTTGGCGTAGGGCCCGGTCACTGCGTGCATGGCGTCGAAGCGCAGGGTGAAGCCGGAGGCGAAGAGGTCGCGGATCGCCGCGAAGTCGAGGCGCGAGCGCAGCAGCTCGGCGTAGACCGCCACCGGGTCGATGATCTCGACGGCCATGCCGCCGAGCGCCGTCTCGCCGCAGGCGGAGAGATCGACGTCGTCCGCCTCCAGCTTGCGGTACTCGCGGATCTCCTGGGTGCGGCGATGGATGGCGTCGGTGACGGCCTCCGGCGCCGGTCCGCCGGCCGGGACGTTGTACTTCAAGCCGAAGTCGCCCTCCGGCCCGGCCGGGTTATGGCTGGCCGAGAGGATGAGGCCGCCGTCGGTTTTTCGGGCGCGGATCACCGCCGAGGCCGCCGGCGTCGAGAGGATGCCGTCGCGGCCGACCAGCACCCTGGCCGCGCCGTTGGCTGCGGCCATCTTCAGGATGGTCTGGATCGCCGCCGTGTTGAAGTAGCGCCCGTCGCCGCCGAGCGTCAGGGTCTTGCCGGCGACGCCGCCCACGGCATCGAAGATCGACTGCAGGTAGTTCTCCAGGTAGCCGGGTTGCATGAACACGCGGGTCTGCTGGCGCAGGCCCGATGTGCCCGGCTTCTGTCCCTCGATCGGCGCGGTGCGGACTGTCGTTGCTGGCAAGACGGCGTGCTCCTGCCGTGTCGGCTGCGTCATGCTGCGCGGGGCTCCCGGGAGGTTCTACACGCGGCCTTCTTAACCCGCCGGGCCGGCATTGTCCCGTGACCGTTGGGGGTCGCCCTGTGCTGTCAGAAGGCCAGGCTGTCACCCGGCGAGTCCGGCCTCCAGCATCATGGCAATGCGGATCTCCCGGGCGCGGCCGATATGTCCGCGCATCAGCGCTTCCGCGCGCGCGCCGTCGCCGGCCGCGACCGCCTCGACGATGGCCCGGTGCTCGGCGTGGGATTCGCCGGCACGGCGGTCGGCCGCCAGCGTGGTCGGCCCGAGCAGCAGCAGGGTGGTGGAGAAGGTCGCCACCGCGCTGGTCAGGTAGCGGTTGTTGGCGGCCTCGCAGAGCGTGCGGTGATAGAGCTTGTTGAGCCTGGCCAGGGCCGCCGGGTCGTCCAGCTGCGCCGCCTCCTTCTCCAGGATGGCGTTCAGGCGCTGCAGGTGGTTGGCCTTGGCGCCGAGGGCGGCCAGGCGCGCGGCGCTGCCCTCCAGGATCTCGCGCAGGTCGTAGAGCTCCTGGATCGCCTCCAGGGAGAGTTCGGCGACCCGGGCGCCGTTGCGCGCGTCGAGCCGCACCAGGCCGTCGCGGGCGAGCCGCTGCAGGGCCTCGCGGATCGGCGTGCGGCTGATGCCGAGCTGCGCGGCCAGCGCCGTCTCGCGCACCGCCTGGCCGGGCGTGAGGCGCCCTTCCGCTATGGCGGCCAGCAGGCCTTCATAGGCCCGCTCGGCAAGGCTGGTCGACACCGTGGCGGCCTCCGGGATTCGCGTTGAGCCTGCGAGTATGGCATTGTATACAAATGTCGACAAGAAGCTCAGGCGCCGGGGCGGCGATTCATGGTCGATAGGGATTCCCAGGGAGATTTCGACGTGCTGGTGATCGGCGGCGGCAACGCCGGTCTCAGCGCCGCCATCATGGCCGCCGAGGCGGGCTGCCGCGTCTGCATCCTGGAGGGGGCGCCGCGCTTCTACCGCGGCGGCAACAGCCGCCACACCCGCAATCTTCGGGCCATGCACGAGGCGCCGACCCCGGTGCTGACCGAGGCCTACGACGAGGAGGAGTATTACGAGGATCTGCTGCGGGTGACCAAGGGCAGGACCACCGAGGCCCTGGCCCGTCTCGCCATCCGCGGCTCGCGGGACTCCGTCGACTGGCTGCGGGCGCGCGGCGTGCGCTTCCAGAAGGCGCTCTCGGGCACCCTGCACCTGGGGCGCACCAATGCCTTCTTCCTCGGCGGCGGCCGGGCACTGGTGAACGCGCTGTTCCGCCACGCCGAGAGCCTGGGCGTGGTCGTGCACTACGACGCCGAGGTCGAGCGGGTGCTGCTGGAGGACGGCTTCTGCCGCGGCGTCACCGCCCGCCTGGCGGATGGCCGGCGCGACTTCACCGCACGCAGCGTCGTCTTCGCCGCCGGCGGCTTCCAGGCCAACATCCCCTGGCTGAAGGAGTCCTGGGGCGACGCCGCCGACAACTTCCTCATTCGCGGCACTCCCTACAACAGGGGCGCGGTGCTGAAGCAGCTGCTCGACCAGGGCGTCGCCCAGGTCGGCGATCCGCAGCAGTGCCACGCCGTCGCCATCGACGGCCGCGCGCCGAAGTACGACGGCGGCATCTGCACCCGCGTCGACTGCGTCTCGCTCGGCATCGTCGTCAACGCGAAGGCCGAGCGCTTCTACGACGAGGGCGAGGACTTCTGGCCCAAGCGCTATGCCATCTGGGGCCGCCTGGTCGCCGCCCAGCCGGACCAGGTCGGCCACGTCCTCATCGACCACAAGGCCATCGGCCTCTTCATGCCGCCGGTGTTCCCGGCAGTGAAGGCGGACAGCATTGAGGAACTGGCCGGCCGCATCGGCCTCGACGCGGCGGCGCTGGCGCGGACCGTGGCCGGCTACAACGCGGCGGTGCGCGACGGCAGCTTCGACCACACCGAACTGGACGACTGCCATACCGAGGGGCTGGCGCCGCCGAAGACCCACTGGGCCCGGCGCCTCGATACGCCGCCCTACTACGCCTACACCCTGCGGCCCGGCATCACCTTCACCTACCTCGGCGTCGCCGTCGACGCGCGGGCGCGCGTCCTCATGGCCGACGGGCGTCCTTCGGCCAACATGTTCGCCGCCGGCGAGATCATGGCCGGCAACGTCCTGGGCGAGGGTTATCTGGCCGGCATTGGCATGACCATTGGCGGGGTCTTCGGACGCATCGCCGGAGAGGAGGCCGCGCATCATGCTTCGAACGCTGCTTGACAGCGCCTCGGCCGCCGAGGCCGAGCGCATCATGACGATCTGCAACGCCTGCCGCTACTGCGAGGGCCACTGCGCGGTGTTCCCGGCGATGACCCTGCGGCTGGAGTTCTCGCCCGCCGACCTCGGCTACTTCGCCAACCTCTGCCACAACTGCGGCTCCTGCTACCATCACTGCCAGTACGCCGATCCCCACGAGTTCGACGTCAACGTGCCCAGGGCGATGTCGGACCTGCGCCTGGAGACCTACGAGGCCGCGGCCTGGCCCGCCTTCCTCGGCCGCTGCTTCCGCAACAACGGATTCTGGAGCGCCGTGGTGACGGCGCTGGCCGTCTGCGTCTTCCTGCTGGCCGCCGTCGTCTTCATCGACGGCGCGACGCTGTTCGGCACCACCTCGGGCGATTTCTACCAGGTGATGTCGCACGACAGCATGGTGACCGTCTTCGGCTTGGTGTCGCTCTTCGTGCTGGCCGCCTTTGCGATGGGCATCGTCCGCTTCTGGCGCCTGGTCGCCGCGCCGCCGCTGCGCGAGGTGGGCCTGCGCGAGATCGCGCGCGCGCTGCACGACGCCTTCACGCTGAAGTATCTCGGCGGCGGCGCCGACCTCGGCTGCACCTATCCCGAGGAGGCGCCCTCGAAGCTTCGGCGGATCTTCCACCACCTGACCTTCTACGGCTTCCTGCTGTGCTTCGCGGCGACCTCCGTGGGCACCGTCTATCACTACGGCTTCGGCTGGATCGCGCCCTACGGCTACCTCAGCCTGCCGAGCCTGCTCGGCAGCCTCGGCGGCCTCGGCCTGCTGGCCGGGCCGGCCGGCCTCTTGTACCTGAAGCGCCGCGCCGCGCCTTTCCCTGTGAACGGCGCCGCCGCCGGCCAGCTCGACGTCGCGCTGCTGGTGCTGCTGTTCCTCACCAGCCTGACCGGCCTGCTGCTGACCGCCCTGCGCGGCACCGAGTGGCTCGGCCTGCTGCTGATCGTCCACCTCGGCGTGGTGATGGCGCTGTTCCTCTGCATGCCCTACGGCAAGTTCATCCACGGCTTCTACCGCATCGTCGCCCTGGTCGGCTTCGCCCTCGAGCAGCGCCACGGCCGCCAGGTATTGGGCACCACCGCCGCCGCCGACCCCCGCCGTCAGGCGGCCGAGTGAGGCCCGCGCCGCCGCCCGGGCCGACGCGTCGCCGCGGCATTCCAACGATTTTTAAATTAACCAATTAGAATTGTTGAGAAAATCCTCGCCAAGGCGCAAGATGGCGCGGACGAGTTGATTAACCATTTCGCGTAGTTCGACTGACGGCAGGATCGGAATCGATGGTTTCCTTCAGAACGAAGGGAGCCCCTTGCGAGGGAAGCCGGGCGATGGAAGAGCATTCGTCGGTGGTGCCGCGTCGGACGGCATTGCGGGTAGCCTCCCGCCGGCCGCGACGGCGCGAGCCGTTCGGTCCGCGCTGGCGCTTCGTCGCCGGTGGCGGTTCGGCGCTGCTGTTCCTGGTGGCGGCCGCAAGCCTCGCGATCCTGGAGGCGAAGACCTCGGCGCTGCAGTCGGAATTCTTCTCCCGCGCGGCGCGGGAGATGACCTTCCGGGTCGAAGGCGGTCCCAGCGAAGCGATCCTGTTCCCCGAGGACGGCCCCTACGACCGCCGGCTGGGCTATGTCGATCTGCCGGGCTTCGCGGCCGCGCTGCGTGACGACGGTTACCGGGTCGAGACCCAGGCCCGGGTCGCCGAGCCCTTCGTGCGCTACTTCAGGCAGACCGGCATCGCGCCCTATCTCGCCAAGTCGCAGGCCGGGCTCACCATCCTCGGCCGCGACGGCCTCGCGATCTTCGAGTCGCGGCACCCTCAGCGCGCCTACGCCGGCTTCGACGCGGTGCCGCCGCTCGTCGTCGAGAGCCTGCTCTTCATCGAGAACCGGGAACTGCTGCACGCGTCCTCGCCGCGGGTCAATCCGGCCGTCGAGTGGGACCGCCTGGCGGCGGTCTCGGCCGACCTCCTGCGCCGGCAGATCCTGCGCGAAGGCAACGGCCCCGGCGGCAGCACGCTGGCCACGCAGATGGAGAAGTTCCGCCATTCGCCCGACGGCCGCACCGCCGACGTCGCCGAGAAGCTGCGCCAGATGGTGTCGGCCAGCATGCGCAGCTATCTCCAGGGCCAGGACACCCGGGCGGCGCGGCAGCGGATCGTCGTCGACTACCTGAACTCCACGCCGCTCGCGGCGCGCGCGGGCTTCGGCGAGATCATTGGTGTCGGCGACGGCCTCTGGGCGTGGTTCGCCGCCGACTTCGACGACGTGAACCGCAGCCTCGCGGCGCCGGCGGCCGGCGGCGAGGATCTGCAGCGCCGCGCCCTGGCCTATCGCCAGCTGCTCAGCCTCCTGGTCGCCCAGCGGCGGCCTTCCGACTTCCTGCTTACGAACCGCCCGGCGCTGCACCGGCTGGTCGACAGCTACCTGCGCCTGCTGGCCGAGGCCGGCATCATCGACACGGCGCTGCGCGACGCGGCCCTGGCGCAGCCGCCGCGTTTCGCCGACAGCGCCCCGGCCGCGGCGCCGCCGGCCGCGCCGCTGTCGTGGAAGGCGGCGACCACCCTGCGCGCCCGCCTGCTCGGCCAGCTGCGGCTGGAATCCTCCTACGATCTCGACCGCCTGGACCTGACGGTCGAGACCGCCCTGGACAAGGAGGTCCAGGAGCGCGTGACCGAAGTCCTGCGGAGCCTGTCGGATCCTGACGCACTGCGGGCCAGGGGCCTCGCGGCGCCGCGGCTGCTCGACCGCGGCGCGCCGGAGAAGGTGATCTACAGCCTGGTGCTCTACGAAAGCGGCGGCGACCGCAACCACCTGCGCCTCCAGGCCGACAACTTCGACGGCCCCTTCGACATCAACGAGGGCACCAAGCTCGATCTCGGCTCGACCGCCAAGCTGCGCACCCTGGTCACCTATCTGCAGGTCGTGGCCGATCTCTACGACCGCCTGCGCGGCCTGTCGCCGGAGGACCTGCGGGCCACCGCCGCCGCGGCCGATCCGCTGTCGCGCTGGGTCGCCGCCTCGCTTGCCGCCGAGGCCGGCCTCGACCTGCCGGCGCTGCTGGAAGCGGCGATGCGGCGGCGCTATTCCGCCAGCCCTCACGAGCGCTTCTTCACCGGCGGCGGCAGCCATCGCTTCGCCAACTTCGACAAGCTCGACGACGGCAAGGTGATCTCCGTCGCCGAGGCGTTCCGCAACTCGGTGAACCTTGTCTTCATCCGCCTGATGCGCGACATCGTCGCCTACCACGTGGCGGAGGTCGCGGCGGCGGGCGGCAATCCCCTCGACGCCGCTTCGCCGCGGCGCCAGGAATACCTCGCGCGCTTCGCCGACCGCGAGGGCAGGGAGTTCCTGCTCGGCTTCTACCGGCGCTACCGCGATCTCGACCGCGCGCAGATCCTCGCCGAGGCCGCCGGCCGCGCGCGCCGCACCCCGGCGGCGCTGGCGGTCGTCTACCGGTCCCTGCATCCGGGCGCGGGGGTCGAGTCGATGGCCGAATTCATCCGCGATGTCCTTCCGGGCCGGGCACTGGGCGCCGCGGAGGCGCGCAAGCTGTTCGACGCTTATGCCAGGGAGCGCTACTCCCTGAACGACCGCGGCTACCTCGCCCGGCTGCATCCGCTGGAACTCTGGCTGGCCGAGTACCTTAGCGAGGCTCCCCACGCCGCCTTCGGCGAAGTCGCCGACGCCGGCGCCGAGGCCCGCCAGGAGGCCTATGCCTGGCTGTTCAAGCCCGGCCGCAAGGCGGCGCAGAACCGGCGCATCCGCACCTTGCTGGAGGAAGAGGCCTTCCGCCGGATCGCCGCCTCCTGGCAGCGTGTCGGCTATCCCTTCGACTGGCTGGTGCCCTCCTACGCCTCTTCGATCGGCAGTTCGGGGGACCGCCCGGCCGCGCTCGCCGACCTCATCGGCATCATCGTCAATGACGGCATGCGGCTGCCGACCGGCCGCTTCGAGCGCTTCAGGTTCGCCGAGGGCACGCCCTTCGAGACGGTGATGACGCTGGAGGAGATGACCGGGGAGCGGGTGATGCGGCCGGAGGTGGCGCGGACGCTCCGGGTCGCCCTGGTCGACACCGTGGAAAACGGTACCGCCCGGCGCGTCAACGGCGCGTTCCGGGGGCAGGACGGCGCGCCACTCGTCGTCGGCGGCAAGACCGGCACCGGGGATCACCGCTACAAGCGCGTCGGGCGCGGCGGCGACGTCATCGGCTCGACGGTGATGAACCGCACCGCGACCTTCGTGTTCTTTCTGGGCGAGCGCCACTTCGGCGTGGTCTCCGCGCACGTCGCCGGTTCGGACGCCGCCGCCTACGGCTTCACCAGCGCCCTGCCGACGCAGTTGCTGACCTCCCTCGCGCCGATCCTGCAGCCGATGTTGGACCGGGCACCGTCGCTCCACCCCGAGCCGGAACTGGTCGCGCCCGGTCCCTTCACGCCCGACCCCTTCACGCCGGAACCGGTCGCGCCTGAAATGCCGCCGGTGGCGAAGGGCGAGGAGACGCCGCTGGCCGGCCGCGCCGGAGAATCCTGCACCAGGACGGAGGAGGGGCGCCTGCGCTGTTCCCTGGCCGCCGTCCTGCAGGCGGCGTCGCGCGACGTCGAAACGGACCCGGTTCGCTAGCGGCCCCGGTTCGGCAACGGCCCCGGTTCAGTAACGGCCCTGGTTCAGTAGCGGCTGGGATTCTGCTCGTCGGGCAGGCGCAGCAGGAAGTCCCGGTATTCCCGGTCCTTGGAGTGCTCGTGCAGGGCCGCCAGCGCGGCTACCGGATCGCCGTCGTAGTCGACGCGCAGGTTGAGCGCGGCGCCGCGGCCGCTGTCGACCAGCAGCGCCGCCGAGCGCGTGCCGCGGTTGTCGCCGCCGGCCGCCGACCCGGCGGCCAGCGCCGCCAGCAGCCGCGTCGCCAGGTCGCCGCCTTCGGCTTCCCGGAAGGCGGTGGCCATCGCTTCCAGCACCTCCGGCCCGGTCAGCATGTTTCCGGCGACGATCATGCCGGCCTCCGACAGGTGGCCCTTGAAGTCCGTGTTGGCAGGGCCGGTCCAGCCGGCGGTGCCGCCGGCCGCGTCCATCACCGCGAGCTGGCGATAGTCGCGGCCCTCGTCCGCGGCGGTCAGGGCCCGCACCGTCTCCGCCGCCGGGCGGCCCTCGGCCAGCAGCGGCAGGCCGCGCCGGGCGAACAGCACGTTGGTCGAGTAGCCCTGGGTGGCGACCGCGCCGGCGCCGAAGCGGCAGTGCGGCACCTGGGCACCGACGGCGATGCTGCCGGTGGCGGTGCCGACGCCGATGGCCCCGGAGTCCGGGTCGCGGGCGATGATGGTGAAGGTCATGCGGGAGGAGGCTTCCTCTCTGGAGGGTAATTTATCATGAAAAAAATTGCGAACTGGGAAATTATCATGCTAAATTGACCCTGTAAACGCGCCTTCGTAAGCGCACCACCGATCCAGCAGGGAGGCGGTAATGAGAAAACTCTTCCATGCGGCGGCCGTGACGGCAGCCGTTTTCACGGCCGGGACGGCGCTCGCGCAGACGCCGCCGGGCGTCCTCATCGTCGGCCAGATCGCCGAACCGAAGTCGCTCGACCCCCATGCCGTCACCGCGGTGAACGACTTCCGCATCCTGATGAACGTCTACGACGGCCTCGTCCGCTATAAGGACGGCACCCTGGAGGTCGAGCCGGCGCTGGCCGAGTCCTGGACCATCAGCGACGACGGCACCGTCTACACCTTCGACCTGCGCGACGGCGTCACCTTCCACGACGGCAGCCCGCTGACCGCCGAGGCGGTGAAGTTCAACTTCGACCGCATGCTCGACGAGAACCATCCCTTCCACGACACCGGGCCGTTCCCGCTGTCGTTCTTCTTCAGCGCCATCGACAGCGTCACCGCCGAGGACGCCGACACCGTGGTGTTCACGCTGAAGGAGCCCTATGCGCCCTTCCTCTCCAATCTCGCCTATCCGACCGGCCTCATCGTCTCGCCGGCCGCGGTGCAGGAACATGGGCAGGACTTCGGCCGTAATCCCTCGGGCACCGGTGCCTTCCGCTTCGCCGAGTGGGAGAGCAACGCCAAGGTCGTGGTGGTGCGCAACGACGACTACTGGGAAGGCGCGCCGGCGCTGGAGGCCGTGGTTTTCCGGCCGATCACCGACGCCAACACCCGCGTCGCCGAGATGCTGTCTGGCGGTATCGACCTGATGGTCGAGGTGCCGCCGGATTCCGTCGCCACCTTCGCCGGCGACGGCAGCTACGCGATGCACGAGCAGGCCGGTCCGCATCTCTGGTTCCTGATCCTGAACGCCAAGGAAGGCCCGCTGGCCGACAAGAAGGTGCGCCAGGCGGTGAACTACGCCATCGACAAGAAGGCGCTGGTGGAGAACGTGCTGCAGGGCACCGCCGAGGTCGCCGCCGGCCCGACGCCGCCGGCCTTCGCCTGGGCCCACAACGATGCGCTCGACCCCTATCCCTACGATCCGGAAAAGGCCATGGCCCTCATCAAGGAGGCCGGCCATGAGGGCGCGGAACTCACCTTCTACGTCACCGAAGGCGGCTCCGGCATGCTCGACCCGGTGCCGATGGGCGCGGCGATCCAGGCCGACCTCGCCAAGGTTGGCCTCAAGGTCGAGATCGAGACCTACGAGTGGAACACCTTCCTCGGCAAGGTGAACCCGGGTCTCGAGGGCGAGGCCGACATGGCGCAGATGGCCTGGATGACCAACGATCCGGACACCCTGCCGTACCTCGCCCTGCGCAGCGAAGCCTGGCCCGACAAGGGCGGCTTCAACTCCGGCTACTACTCGAATGCCGAGGTCGACCGGCTGCTGGAGGCGGCGCGGCGCAGCACCGACCAGGACGAGCGGGCCGAGCTCTACAAGCAGATGCAGGCCATCGTGCACGAGGACGC
>JBHJOA010000047.1:0-188725 GCA_050330205.1 Kiloniellaceae bacterium | reverse complement strand
GGCGACGGCGGCGGCGCAGGCGCCGCTGCCGCAGGCGCGCGTCAGGCCGGCGCCGCGCTCCCACACGCGCAGGCGCAGCCGGTCCTCGCCGATGACCTGGGCGGCACCGATGTTGGCGCGCTCGGGGAAGAGGGGGTGGTGCTCCAGCGGCGGGCCGAGCTCGGCCAGCGGCAGGCTCTCCACGTTGTCGACGAAGAACACGGCGTGGGGGTTGCCCATGTTGACGCCGACGGGGTCCTGCAGCGGGCCGCTGCCGATACCGAGGTGGAGGGTGTCGCGCTCTTCCGACAGCGGGATGTCGCGCCAGCCGAGGCGGGCCTCGCCCATGTCGACGGTAATCCGGTCCGGCCCGGCAGCCTTGGCGCGCAGCAGGCCGGCCGCCGTCTCGATGACAATGGCCTCGCGGTCCAGTTCGCCCATCACCAGGGCGGCGACGCAGCGGGTGCCGTTGCCGCAGGCGCCGACCTCGCCGCCGTCGTGGTTGCGGATGCGCAGGAAGACGTCGGCGGCGCCGTTGGCCGGCGGCTCCAGGATGAGGAGCTGGTCGCAGCCGACGCCCTCGCGGCGGTCGGCGATGGCCTTGGCCAGGGCGTCCGTCAGCGGGAAGGGCTCGGCGCGGGCATCCACGACCACGAAGTCGTTGCCCAGCCCGTGCATCTTGATGAAGGGGCGACCGCTCATGGCCGGTTTATATGGCCGCAGGGCCCGGAAAGTCCAGGGAAGTCGGGGAGCTTGAGCCCTGCGCCCTGCGCCTGTATGGGAAGGGCCGACCTTCACATCACGGCACCCCGGCTTTCATGTCTCTCTCCCTCGGCCTCATCGGCTACGGTCACTTCGGCGCCTTCCTGCACACCCTGGCTGAGCGCTACCTGCCGGAGGCGACGCTGAAGATCCACTCGGGCCGGCGCCAGCCCGACGGTCTGCTGTTCTTCCCGCTCGAGGAGGTCGCGGCCTGCGATGCCGTCGTCCTCGCCGTGCCGATCAGCGCCTACGGGGAGACTCTGCAGCGCATCGCGCCGCACCTGGGGCCCGCGACCGTTGTGGTCGACGTGGCGACGGTGAAGCAGCACACAATGGCACTCGTGGAGGCGCTCGGGCCAGGGCGGCCCTTCCTGGCCATGCACCCCATGTTCGGGCCGGAGAGCTATGCCAAGCGTGGCGGCGAGGTGGCGGGACTGCGCATCGTGCTCACCGGGCACCGTCTGGCGCCGGAGCTCTACGCGGCGGTCCGCGCGAAGCTGGACGCAGTCGGCTTCTCCGTGGTCGAGAAGACGGCGGAGACCCACGACCGCGAGCTCGCCGAGACGCTGTTCCTCACCCACTACATCGGCCAGATCGTCGCGCGCGGCGGTTTCGAGCGCACCGAGATCGACACCCTCTCGTTCGGTTACCTGATGGACGCGGTGGATTCCGTGCGCCACGACGGCCAGCTCTTCGAGGAGGTCTTCCGCTTCAATCCTTACTGCCGCGAGGTCATCGAGCGCTTCGATGCCAGCGAAGGTGCCGTCCGCGACGCCATGCTCGGCCTGCCGTCCGTAAATCATGGTGGGCGCTAGCCGCAGCGCCCTGCTGCCCCACGATGGCCATGTTCTCGCCCTCTTTGCGCGGATATCCGCCGCCAGAATGACCGCATCGCGCGCAGGGCCGGCTGTCATGGGCAGGCCCGGCGCCGCAGCCACAGGGGGACAGCATGATCTCGATACGCCTTGCCGCACTGGTCCTGGCCGCGGGCCTGCTCGCGGCCTGCGACCGCTCCGTGCAGACCACCTCGGGCTCGCAATATCTCGCCGCCTACGATAATGGGGCCGGCGAAGGGGCCGCGACCGATGCCGAGATCGTGGCCGCCGCCAATGTGGAGCCGCAGCTGCGCTTTCCGGCCCGGATCGGGCTCGCGCGGATCGGCCCCGACGGCCTCGCCGCGGTGCCGGCGGCGGAGGCGGAGGCCTGGCGCGGCCTGGCCGGGCGCCTGGGCAGCGGCTACGGCGAGTTCGTGCCGGTGTCGCCGCTGGTCGCCGCGCTGGCGACGCCGGAAAGCGATGCCCAAGTGGTCACCTGCAAGGCGGTGCGTTGTTTTGAGGCGCCGAAGGTTCGCCTGGACCGGGTCGTGCGTCAGGTACGCCTCGGCGCGGCGCGCCAGCACCTGGACGCGGTGCTGATCTACGAGGCCTTCGGCAGTTCCGAGGAAAGCAGCAACCCCTTGGCGGTGACCAAGCTGGCGCTGATCGGCTTTTTCCTGCCGACCGAGAACGTGGCGGCCGAGGGCTTCGCTCAGGCGGTGCTGGTCGACGTGCGCAACGGCTACACCTACGGCACCGCCTCGGCGGTGGCCGAAAAGCCGAGCCACCGGCTCACCACCGTCGGCGACAGCCGCGATGCCCACCGCTCGGCCCTTGCCGAGGCCGAGGCGCGCGCCGTGGCGGTGCTGGCCGGCGAGGTCGAGGGCATGGTCCGCGAGCTGCGCCTTGCCCTCGCCGAGCGCCGGGAGGCCCCGTCGGCGACCCCGGCTCACGGAAATATGAATCCCTAAGGTTGTCGGGTTCCGGCGCTATTCCACGCACGCGATTCGCGGCGGAATCGGCCCCGAGGCTCTGCCAAGGGGCAAAAAAGGGGCCTTATCCTTTTGGATTAGCGGAAAAATGTCGCGTGAATCATCTTGCTTTTCAACGCTTCTCAGAATAGGTGTATTGGCGGTGACGGACGTTGAGGTCAGAAGCCGCAGGCTCGGTAACATCGCTTCAGGCTCAGGCCTTTGAATGATGCCCCCCCGTCCCTGGGATCTCTCCGACATCGATGTGCTTTCACCCGGCCCGGGCGGGAATGCCCCGGGACGCACTACGTTGAAGTTCGAAGGAAGACCCAGACATGATCACGGGAACCGTGAAATTCTTTAACACCACCAAGGGCTTCGGGTTCATTGCACCTGAAGACGGCTCCAAGGACGTGTTCGTCCACATCTCAGCCGTCGAGCGTTCGGGCATGCCCCCGCTCGTTGAAGGCCAGAAGGTGA
The DNA here is from genome assembly GCA_050330205.1 of Kiloniellaceae bacterium. Lineage (GTDB taxonomy): Bacteria > Pseudomonadota > Alphaproteobacteria > Kiloniellales > Kiloniellaceae > Pelagibius. The sequence continues at coordinate 185,718 of JBHJOA010000047.1, read as the reverse complement.
GCTTCGAAGTCCAGGCCGACCCGCGCGGCCCCAAGGCGGTGAACCTCCAGGCTGCCGGCTGAGCTCCAAGGCCGACAGTCCTAGTACGAAAAGACCGAAAAGCTTTTCGATCCGGCCGCCCAGGAAGGGCGGCCGTTTTCGTATGGCGGCCTGCGCCGCCGGGGCCAGGAAGGGCGGCCGTTTTCGTATGGCGGCCTTCGCCGCCCGCTATGTTCGCCGGCCTTCGCCGCCGGCGCTTGACGGGACCGCTGCGGCCCCCTAAGTTTCGCGCCGTTCAGGCCAAGGCGACTTGACCGGCTCAATGCCCTGAGATCATCGGGGCGGCCCCGCCAGTCCGCGAGTTTCGCGCACTGGCGCGAATTGCGTTTGGCCGACGGCAGACACGATCAGGACCGACAGAACGCATGTTCGACAGCCTTCAGGAACGGCTTTCCGGCGTCTTCGACAAGCTGACGCGCCGCGGCGCGCTCAGCGAGGCGGACGTGGGCGCCGCGCTGCGCGAGGTGCGCGTGGCGCTGCTGGAGGCCGACGTCGCCCTGCCGGTGGTGAAGGACTTCGTCGAGGGCGTGCGCGAGAAGGCCGTCGGCCAGGAAGTTCTGCGCTCGGTCACCCCGGGCCAGATGGTGGTCAAGATCGTCCACGACCACCTGATCGAGACCCTGGGCCGGGAGAGCGTCGGCCTCGACCTGCGGGCGACGGCACCGGTCGGCATCATGCTGGTCGGCCTGCAGGGCTCCGGCAAGACCACGAGCTGCGCCAAGATCGCCAAGCGCCTGCAGGAGCGCGAGAAGAAGAAGGTCCTGATGGCCTCGCTGGACGTGCGCCGTCCGGCCGCCCAGGAGCAGCTGAAGGTGCTCGGCCTGCAGGCCGGCGTGGCGACCCTGCCGGTGGTCCCCGGCGAGCCGCCGGTCGCCATCGCCAGGCGGGCCATGCAGTCCGGCGCCCTGGAAGGCTACGACGTCGTCCTGCTGGATACCGCCGGGCGCCTCGCCATCGACGAGGAACTGATGGCCGAGGTGGTGGCGGTGCGCGATGCCGCCAAACCGCACGAGAGCCTGCTGGTTGCCGACGCCATGACCGGCCAGGACGCGGTGAACGTCGCCAGCGCCTTCAAGGATCGCGTCGGCCTCACCGGCATCGTCCTGACCCGCGTCGACGGCGACGCCCGCGGTGGCGCGGCCTTGTCCATGCGCGCGGTCACCGGCTGCCCGATCAAGCTGATCGGCGTCGGCGAGAAGCTGGACGCCCTGGAGGGCTTCCACCCGGACCGCGTGGCCTCGCGCATCCTCGGCATGGGCGACGTGGTTTCGCTGGTCGAGAAGGCGGCCGAGACCATCGAGGCGGAAGAGGCCGAGAAGCTCGCCAAGAAGCTGCAGAAGGGCACCTTCGACCTCGACGACTTCGCCAAGCAGCTGCAGCAGATGCAGAAGATGGGCGGGCTTTCCAGCCTCATGGGCATGCTGCCCGGCATGTCCGGCGCGCAGATGCAGCAGCTGAAGAAGGCCAAGCTCGACGACAGCGTGGTGAAGCGCCAGCTGGCCATGCTGTCCTCCATGACGCCGGCCGAGCGCAGGAAGCCCGAGGTCATCAAGGCCTCACGCAAGCAGCGTATCGCCGCCGGCTCCGGCACCACGGTGCAGGACGTGAACAAGCTGCTGAAGCAGCACAAGGATGCGACCCGCGTCATGAAGCGGGTCCAGAAGATGGGCAAGAAGGGAATGATGCGCGGCGGCCTCGGCGGCCTCATGGGCGGCGGAAACCCGTTCGGCTGAACCCCCTCGTCCCGGAAATTCGAACCGACACCTTAGAGTGACATGGAAAGAGAGTAGCAGATGTCCCTGAAGATCCGTTTGTCCCGTGGCGGCGCCAAGAAGCGCCCCTACTACCGCATCGTCGTCGCCGACTCGCGCAGCCCGCGCGACGGCCGCTTCATCGAGCGCATCGGCTCCTACAACCCGATGGTCCCGCGCGACCACCCGGAGCGCCTGACGCTGGACGCCGAGCGCGCCAAGCACTGGCTGTCGGTCGGCGCCACGCCGAGCGACCGCGTGAGCCGCTTCCTGGCCGCCGCCGACCTGATGCCGGCGCGCCGCATCCCGCGCCAGACCAAGGCTCACCTGCCCGGGCAGAAGGCGCAGGAGCGCGCGCAGGCGGCCGAGGAGGCCAGGAAGGCGGCCGAGGAAGCCGCCGCGGCGCCCGCCGAGGAGACCCCCACTGAAGAGGCCCCCTCCGATGAGGTTGCGGGCGAGGAAAGCAAGGCCGAGTAGCCGCGGCGGAGACGCCGGCGGATGGCGGAGCAGCGCGTCTGTCTCGGGATCATGGTCGGCGCCCACGGGGTGCGCGGCCTGGTGAAGGTGAAGTCCTTCACCGAGGATCCCGCCGACGTGGCGGCCTACGGCCCGGTCAGCGACGAGGGCGGACAGCGGCGCTGGCGCCTCGAGGTGACCGGCCCGGCACCGGGCAAGTCATCGGATGTGCTGCTGGCCCGCGTGGAGGGGGTGGCGGACCGCGACGCGGCCCAGGCGCTGCACGGCACCCGGCTCTACGTGCCGCGGGCGGCGCTGCCGGCGCCGGCGGAGGAAGAGACCTTCTACCACGCCGATCTCATCGGCCTGAGGGTCGAGGACCAAGAGGGGCGGCCGCTCGGCACCGTCAAGGCGGTGGAGAACTACGGGGCCGGCGACTTCCTGGAGATCGAGGGCCCGGCGGGCGAGAGCCGGCTGCTGGCCTTCACCCGGGCGGCGGTGCCGGTGGTCGACATCGCCGGCGGCCGCCTGGTGGCGGCGCCGCCCGCCGAGATCGAAGTATCGCCGGGAAAGGCCGGCGACGCAGACGGTGAACCGAAAATAGATTAATTTACCTTGCCCGCACCGGGCGCCGCCAAAATGCCGGGAGGCCCCCCGCGGGGGGCTGGACAAACCTCCCCGGTGCAGTCATAAAGCGCCGCTTCGGTGGCACTCGGCTCCGGAAGGCCTGTTGGGAGACTGCCATGGCGGCATGGCGATCGCTGGTCCTGACGATCTTTCCGGAGATGTTCCCGGGGCCGTTGGGGCACAGCCTGGCCGGCAAGGCCCTGGAGCGCGGGCTCTGGGCGCTCGACGTCCTGGACATCCGGGATTTCGCGCGCGATAAACACCGCGGCGTCGACGACACCCCCTTCGGCGGTGGCGCCGGCATGGTCATGCGCCCGGACGTGGTGGATGCGGCCCTCTCCGCGGCCGCCGGAGCCTGGCGGCAGGACCGGGAGAACGGCCAGGGGCATGAGGCTCCGGTGATCTACCTCTCGCCCCGGGGGCGCCTGCTGACGCAGGACCTGGTGCGGGATCTGGCGGCGGGGCCGGGGATGACCCTGCTGTGCGGCCGCTACGAGGGGGTCGACCAACGGGTGCTGGAGGCCCGCGACGTCCTCGAGGTTTCCGTCGGCGACTACATTCTGTCGGGCGGGGAACCGGCGGCGCTGGTGCTGATGGACGCGGTGGTCCGCCTGCTGCCCGGCGTGATGGGCAACGTGGTCAGCCCGGACGAGGAATCGTTCGGGGCGGAAGGTTTCGAGGGGCTGCTGGAGTATCCCCTCTATACGCGGCCCGCCGTGTGGCAGGGCCGCGAGGTGCCAGAGGTGCTGTGCTCCGGGCACCACGAGAAGATCCGCCGGTGGCGCCGGGCCGAGGCGGAGGAGATTACCAGGACGCGCCGCCCGGACCTCTGGGCGCGCTACACCAAGGGCAGGCGCTAGCGCCACCCGGAACTGAGCATGCAGCGCGGGCGCTGCCGGGTTTTGAGGATTAGAGTCATGAACGTCATCGAGCAGATCGAGAACGAGCAGGTCGGCAAGCTGACCGCCGAAGGCAATCCGCCGGCTTTCGCCCCCGGCGATACCCTGCGCGTCAACGTGAAGGTCGTCGAAGGCACGCGCGAGCGCATCCAGGCTTTCGAGGGCGTCTGCATCGCCCGCCGCAACCGCGGCCTGAATTCCTCCTTCACCGTGCGCAAGCTGTCGTACGGCGAGGGCGTCGAGCGCGTCTTCCCGCTGTACAGCCCGCGCATCGACTCCATCGAGGTGGTGCGCCGCGGCGACGTGCGCCGCGCCAAGCTCTATTACCTGCGCGGCCGTACCGGCAAGGCGGCGCGCATCCGCGAGCAGACCACCGGCCACAGCGGCAAGCTGGAGGCCGCGGCCAAGCAAGAGGTCGCCCAGGCCAAGAAGGACAAGGCCGCGAAGGCCAAAGGCTGAGGCCTGCGGCGCCGGCGCCCTCAGCGCCGGCCGCGATCGTCCGAGGGTCAAGGGCCCGCCGGCCGGCCTCGTGAGGCCGCCCGCGGGCCCTTTTTCGTCGGCGCGCTGCCCCGCTGGCCCTTTCCCGGCCGGGGCCGTGGCGCTATCCTCCGGCCCCGCTTTGCCGCCGCGAAATGACGGGCCGGCCGGCCCGAAGTCGAGAAAATTGAGGATCCCGAGAGATGTCCGCGCCGCGTACGCTTTTTGACAAGATCTGGGACAGTCACCTGGTCGACCGTCAGGACGACGGCACCTGCCTGATCTACATCGACCGCCACCTCGTGCACGAGGTGACCTCGCCCCAGGCTTTCGAAGGGCTGCGGCTGGCCGGCCGCAAGCTGCGCCACCCCGAGGCGACGCTGGCGGTGCCGGACCACAACGTGCCGACCACCGACCGCGCCAAGGGCATCGCCGACGAGGAAAGCCGGATCCAGGTCGAGACGCTGGAAAAGAACTGCGCCGAGTTCGGCGTGCCGATCTTCGGCATGAACGATCCGCGCCAGGGCATCGTGCACATCATCGGCCCGGAGCAGGGCTTCACCCTGCCGGGCATGACCATCGTCTGCGGCGACAGCCACACCGCCACCCATGGTGCCTTCGGCGCGCTGGCCTTCGGCATCGGCACCTCGGAGGTGGAGCACGTCCTGGCGACGCAGACGCTGATCCAGACGCCGGCGAAGAACCTGCGCATCACCGTCGACGGCGCGCTGCCGGTCGGGGTGACGGCAAAGGACCTCATCCTCGCCATCATCGGCAAGATCGGCACCGCCGGGGGCACCGGCCACGTCATCGAGTACGCCGGCCAGGCGATCCGCGACCTCTCCATGGAGGGCCGCATGACGATCTGCAACATGTCGATCGAGGGCGGCGCGCGCGCCGGGCTGATCGCGCCGGACGAGACGACCTACGAGTACATCAAGGGCCGTCCCATGGCGCCCAAGGCCGGCACCTGGGAACAGGCGGTGACCCATTGGCGCAGGCTGCCGTCCGACGAGGGCGCGCGCTACGACAAGGAGGTCACGCTGTCGACCGCGGAGATCGCCCCCCAGGTGACCTGGGGCACCAGTCCGGAAGACGTGGTACCGATCACCGGGCGGGTGCCGAACCCCGACTCGGCGCGCGACGCGGCCAAGCGCCAGGCGATGCTCCGCGCCCTCGACTACATGGGCCTCGAGGCCGACACGCCGATGACCGAGATCGCGGTCGACAAGGTTTTCATTGGCTCCTGCACCAACGGGCGCATCGAGGATCTGCGCGAGGTGGCCAAGGTGGCCGAGGGCCGCAGGGTGGCCGACGGCGTGCAGGCGATGATCGTGCCGGGCTCCGGCCTGGTGAAGGAGCAGGCGGAGGCCGAGGGCCTCGACCGCATCTTCCTCGAAGCCGGCTTCGAGTGGCGCGAGCCGGGCTGCTCCATGTGCCTGGCCATGAACGCCGACCGCCTGCAGCCGGGCGAGCGCTGCGCCTCGACCTCGAACCGCAACTTCGAGGGCCGCCAGGGCCGCGGCGGCCGCACCCACCTGGTGAGCCCGGGCATGGCGGCGGCGGCAGCGGTCTCCGGCCACCTCACCGACGTGCGCGACCTCTAGTCACGGCGGCAGAGCACCTCCCGAAGCGCCGCCTTGCGGTGGCCGGTACTCCCTTTGGTTGCGGCCGACAGGCTGGCACGGCCGCCGGCGCTGTGGTCCTATTAGCAGAGCGACACAGGTGGGAGAGCCGGCGATCATGTTGCGCAATGTTCTGAGGGTCGTCTGCGTCGCGATCCTGCTGCTGGGCGTGCCGGCGCGCCCGGTCCTGGCCGAGGCGCTTCCGCTGGCCCTGGCCATGGAGTTGACCGCCGGCGTCGCGGCGGCCGGCAACGACGACGAGGTCCAGACCCTCACCCTGCTGGAACGGTTCTACCGGACGCGCGGCCATCGTCCGCTCTGGGTGCTGGAAACCGCCGCCGGCCCGCGCGCCGAGAAGCTCTCCCAACTGCTGGTCGCCGCCGACCTCCACGGCCTCGATCCCGAAGACTACCGCGCCGGTCAGATCGCCGGTCTCCTGGACGCCGGATCGCCGGAGGACCTGGCGCGGCTGGAAGTGCTGCTGAGCCTGGGGCTGGTGCGCTACGCCGCCGACCTCGGCCAGGGCCGCACCACCCCGCACGTCGCCGATCCCGAGCTCTTCGTGTTCCGCGAGGACGTGCGCAGGGACCACGTCCTCGATGCCGCGGCGCAGGCCGCCGATCTCGACAGCTTCATCGACGGTTACCGCCCGCAGACCGAGCGCTACGACCGCCAGAAGGTGGCGCTGGCCGAGTACCGGGCGCTGGCGCTGCAGGGCGGCTGGCAGCCGATCCCCGAGGGCGAGACCCTCAAGCCGGGGATGACCGACCCGCGCGTGGGCCTGCTGCGACAGCGGCTGCGGCTGGTCGGCGATCTCAAGCCCGGGGACGATCTGGCCGAGAGCGGCGGCGACCCCGACTTTTACGACGAGAAGATGGAGCCGGCGGTCAGGTGGATGCAGTACCGCCATGGCCTGGCGCAGGATGGCGCCGTCGGCAACAGGACTCTGGCGCAGCTCAACGTGCCGGTCGAAGTGCGAATCGAGCAGATGATCCTCAACCTGGAGCGCCGGCGCTGGATGCCGGACGACCTGGGCCGGCGGCACATCTTCGTCAACCTGGCCGACCAGCTGCTGAAGCTGGTCGACGAGCCGCGGACGCTGCTCGACCTGCCGGTGGTGGTCGGCAAGCCCTACCACCGCACGCCGATCTTCAGCCACGTCATGACCTACGTGGAGATCAACCCCTATTGGAACGTGCCGCCGTCGATCGCCCGTGACGAACTGCTGCCGAAGATCAAACAGGACGTCAGCTACCTGGCCGAGAACAACTTCGTGGTGTTCAGCGACTGGAGCAGTGCCGCCCAAGAGGTCGATCCGCAGACCATCGACTGGTCGCGGGTCTCCAAGGCCAGCTTTCCCTACAAGCTGCGCCAGGATTCAGGCGACGGCAACGCGCTGGGGCGGGTCAAGTTCATGTTTCCCAACCGCTTCAACATCTACCTCCACGACACCCCGGCGAAGTCCCTGTTCAACCGTCCGGAACGCGCCTTCAGCCACGGCTGTATCCGCGTGAAGGACCCCGATCTGCTGGCGGAGTATGTGCTGGCGGAGAACGAAGGCTGGGACCGCGCGCGCATCGAGGCGGCGATCGCTTCGGGCGAGCGCACCATCGTGACGCTCAGCGAGCCGCTGCCGGTGCATATCACCTACCTGACGTCCTGGGTGAACAAGGACGGCAGCGTGCATTTCCGCAACGACGTCTATGACCGAGATGCCGCTCTCGCCAGGGCCCTGCTCGGCGCCCGGGCAGGCAGCCTGCGTTGACCTGCTTCGTCACCCGCTTCCGCCGTCCCTCGTTGCCCGGATTAGTCGATCCGTGTAAATCTTAACCTTCCGTTCGCAATTGGGGGCGCAGATTCGAACGGATTCACGAACCGGACCCGCTTGAGAAGAGGACCCGAGACCGTATGGACCAGAAGGCACATCCTTTCCTGGCAGCGGCGCCTTCGCGCCGTCGGTTCCTGGCCGCCGGCGCCACCGGCATCGCGGCCGTTGCGACTACCGTCCTGATGCCCGGCTTCGCGCTGGCCGCCAAGGCGCTGCCGGCGACGCGCAGCCTCGCTTTCCGATCGCTGCACACCGGTGAAGAGATGGCGGCCACCTACCTGCGCGACGGCATTCTGCAGCCCGACGGCCTGCAGGCCTTGAACCACCTGCTGCGCGACTGGCGCAGCGGCGAGGTCTGGGAGATGGACCCGCAACTTTTCGACCTGCTCTACGCTTTGCGGAGCCGCCTGGACAGCAAGCAGCCTTTCGAGCTGATCTCCGGCTATCGCTCGCCGCAGACCAATGCCGGCCTCGCCGCCAACAGCGGCGGCGTCGCCAAGCGCTCCCTGCACATGCAGGGCAGGGCCACGGACATCCGTCTGCCGGAGCGCGACCTGAAGGCGGTCCACAAGGCGGCGCTGTCGCTGCAGGCCGGCGGCGTCGGTCTCTACAGCAAGTCCGGCTTCGTTCACGTCGACACCGGCCGCGTGCGGCAGTGGGGCTCCTAGAGCAGATCATGGCGGATGGAATCGCATCGGCGATCCATCCAACTAGGTGAATCCACTCTAGGACTTAGAGCCTGACTCTCCGGCCGGCCGGATCCGCCCCGGTCTTTCTTGCAGACCACGTCAAAACCTTGCTGCATGCCGTTGCAGCAAGGTTTTGACCTTTGCGCGGGATTTCCTATGATCCGCCTCCGGCGCCGGCCGCGGACAGCGCGGCCCGGTCGCCGCCCCCGGTCGCCGCCCCCGGTTGCCGCCAAGGAGGTTCCGCCGAGACATGGAAAAGTTCACCACCCTGACCGGGGTCGCCGCGCCCCTGCCGCTGGTCAACGTCGACACCGACATGATCATCCCCAAGCAGTTCTTGAAGACCGTGCAGCGCACCGGCCTGTCCAAGGGGCTGTTCTACGAGATGCGCTTCGACGAGAACGGCAAGCCGAACGACGACTTCGTCCTCGACCAGCCCGCCTACCGGAACGCCAGCATTCTGGTGGCCGGGGAGAACTTCGGCTGCGGCTCCAGCCGCGAGCACGCGCCCTGGGCGCTGCTCGACGCCGGCATCCGCTGCATCATCGCGCCGAGCTTCGCGGACATCTTCTACAACAACTGCTTCAAGAACGGCATCCTGCCCATCGTGCTGCCGCAGGCGCAGGTCGACCTGCTGATGGACGACGCCGCTCGCGGCGCCAACGCCGTGGTCAGCATCGACCTGGAGAAGCAGGAGATCACCGGCCCCGACGGCGGCACCATCAGGTTCGACATCGAACCCTTCCGCAAGCACTGCCTGCTGAACGGGCTCGACGACATCGGCCTGACGCTGGAGAAGGCGGACAAGATCGCTGCCTTCGAGGCGACCCGCAAGACCAGCCAGCCGTGGGTCTGACGCCCTTTCCGTCCTCCCGCATCCCATGACCAGCTCCGCCGACTTCGACGTCGTGGTCATCGGCGCCGGCGCGGCCGGCGTCGGTGCCGGGCGCGCGCTGGCGGCGGCGGGCAGCCGCTTCGTCATCCTGGAGGCCCGCGACCGCGTCGGCGGGCGCGCCTGGACCCTCGACACCGGCCGCGGGTTTCCCGTCGATCTCGGCTGCGAGTGGCTGCACTCGGCCGAGATCAATCCCCTGGTCGAGCTGGCGCGCGCCAACGGCGTCGAGGTCGACGAGCACGCCGCGGTCTGGTCCACCGAGTGGAGCAGGGAAAGGCTCGGCGCCGCAGACTACGCCGACTTCCGCGGGACCCTCGACGCCCTTTTCGAGGGCGCCGGGGCGCTGGCCGCGGCCGGCGGGCCCGACGTCGCGCTGGCCGAACTGCTGCCGGCGGACACGCCCTGGCGCGGCCCGATCGAGGCCATCTGTGGCTGGGTCACCGGCGGCCGCCTCGACCAGGTTTCCGCCGTCGACCTCGGCCGCGCCGCCGAGACCGACAGGAACTGGCGCCTGCCGGGCGGCTACGGTGCCCTTATCGGTAAGCTGGCCGAGGGCCTGCCGGTGAAACTCTCCACGCCGGTCGCCCGCGTCGACTGGTCGGGCGCCGACGTCATCGTGGAGACGCCGGCGGGCCGGCTCACCGCGCGCCGGGTCATCGTCACCCTGCCGAGCAACGTCATCGCTTCCGGCGCCGTCGACTTTGCCCCCGCCCTGCCGGCGGAGAAGCTGCAGTCCGCCCACGACCTGCCGCTGGGCGCCGACCTGAAGCTGTTCCTCGCGGTCGAGGGCCGGCCCTTCGGCGAGTTGAGCGACCGGCAGATCCACACCCGCTTCGACCGGCCCGAGAGCAGCCACATCAACCTGCGGCCCTTCGGGCGGCCGGTCGTCGCCTGCTACTTCGGCGGCGACCTGGCGCGGGAGCTGGAGGCCGCCGGGACCGCGGCGATGGCCGATTTCGCCGAGGGCGAGCTCGCCTTCAGCTTCGGCGAAGGAATCCGGGGATGCTTCACGCCTTTGGCCGCCAGCGCCTGGATGGCCGACCCGCTGGCCGGCGGGGCCTACTCCTACGCCCGGCCGGGCGCCGCCGATGCCCGCGGCATCCTCGCCAAGCCCTTGAACGGCCGCCTGTTTTTCGCCGGTGAGGCGACCTCGCCGGAGTTCTGCGCCAGTGCCCACGGCGCCTTCATGAGCGGCGAGCGCGCGGCCCGCGAGGCGCTGGCGCTTGCCGCGGATCGGGCTTTGGGTTAGCCAAGCCCGCCAAACCACGAGACTCAGTGAATTCAGGAAGGAAAGCGTTCCATGGCCGCCAACAAGAAGCTGCTCGTCCTGCCGGGTGACGGCATCGGCCCCGAGGTGATGGCCCAGGTGCGCCGGGTCATCGACTGGATGGACAAGCGCCGCGCGGTCGCTTTCGACCTCGACGAGGGCCTGGTGGGCGGTGCCGCCATCGACGCCGAAGGGGCGCCGATTTCCGATGCCACGATGGACAAGGCGATGAACGCCGACGCGGTGCTGCTGGGCGCCGTCGGCGGGCCGAAATGGGACGACCTGCCCTTCGCCATGAAGCCGGAGCGCGGCCTGCTGCGCCTGCGCAAGGAGATGGTGCTGTTCGCCAACCTCAGGCCGGCGCTGTGCTTCGACGCCCTGGTCGACGCTTCGACTTTGAAGCCGGAGCTGGTCGCCGGCCTCGACATAATGATCGTGCGCGAACTGACCGGCGGCATCTATTTCGGCGAGCCGCGCGGCATCGAAACCCTGCCTGACGGCAGCCGGCGCGGCATCAACACCCAGGTCTACACCACCGGCGAGATCCAGCGCGTCGCCCGCGTCGCCTTCGACCTCGCCAGGAAGCGCGGCAACCGCCTGTGCTCGGTGGAGAAGGCCAACGTGATGGAATCCGGCGTGCTGTGGCGCGAAGAGGTCACCAAGCTGCACGCCGCCGAGTACCCCGACGTCGAGCTGAGCCATATGTATGCCGACAACTGCGCCATGCAGCTGGTGCGCAACCCCAAGCAGTTCGACGTCATCGTCACCGATAACCTCTTCGGCGACATCCTCTCCGATGCCGCCGCCATGCTGACCGGTTCGCTCGGCATGCTGCCCTCGGCCTCGCTGGGCGCGGCCGACGCGTCCGGCCGCCGCGCCGCCCTCTACGAGCCGGTGCACGGCTCGGCACCGGACATCGCCGGCCAGGACAAGGCCAACCCGCTGGCGACGCTGCTCAGCTTCGCCATGATGCTGCGCTACTCCTTCGACCTGACGGAGGATGCCGACCTCATCGAACAGGCGGTGCAGGACGTCCTGGCGGCGGGCAAGCGCACCGGCGACATTGCCGGGCCGGGCCAGGCCACGGTCTCCACCAGCCAGATGGGCGACGCCCTGCTGGCCGCCCTCGACAAGCGGGCGGCCTGAGGCGACCCCGCCGACGGCGGGATCAATCGGGGGTTTCCCCGGTGGCGGCGGTCACAAAGGCGTCAATTGACGCGAGGCGGCGGCCGGACTAAAGTCCGACCATCCGAAAGCTCCACTGGGAGATTGTTCAATGAAGAAGACCCTTACCGCGCTTACGGTTGCGGCAGGTGTCGTCGGCTTCGCAGGCGTGGCCTTCGCTGACTGCAGCTTCCACACTGCTCAGATCTCCAAACCGGTCGTCAGCAGCGACGCCGGGCAGTCGACTCCGGTCACCACCACCACCGAGACTGCCCAGAACTAGGCACGGAACCCCATGGACGTTACGAAAGGCCGTCCCTCTGGGCGGCCTTTCTCGTTGGGGGCCGATCTCCCGGGACAACAGGACAAAGACAGAGCCGATCGCAGGGCGGCCGCAGCGTGGCTGCCGCCGCGATCGCGGCTTGCGGCCTTCGAGATGGCCAGGCAAACAGCAGAGCTGAAAGGCGCATAGGTAGAAGACAATGGGATACAAGGTAGCAGTGGTCGGCGCGACGGGCGCCGTCGGCCGCGAGATGATGAAGACGCTGGCCGAGCGGGCGTTCCCGATCGACGACATCGTGGCGCTGGCCTCGGAGCGTTCGGTCGGCAGCGAGATTTCCTTCGGCGAGGACGACGTGGTGAAGGTGCAGAACCTCGCGACCTTCGACTTCAAGGGCACCGACCTGGTGTTCTCATCGCCCGGCGCCAAGGTCTCGGCGGAGTTTTCGCCGAAGGCGGGCAAGGCCGGCGCGGTGGTGATCGACAACACCTCGCAGTTCCGCATGGACCCGGACGTGCCGCTGGTTGTGCCGGAGGTCAACCCGCAGGCGCTGAAGGATTACGGCAAGAAGAACATCGTCGCCAATCCGAACTGTTCGACCATCCAGATGCTGGTGGCGCTGAAGCCGCTGCACGATCTGGCGAAGATCAAGCGCGTGGTGGTGGCGACCTACCAGTCGGTGTCGGGCGCCGGCAAGGACGGCATGGACGAGCTGTTCAACCAGACCCGCGGCATCTACGTGAACGAGCCGGTCAGGCCCGAGGAGTTCACCAAGCAGATCGCCTTCAACGTCATTCCGCACATCGACGTCTTCATGGACGACGGCTACACCAAGGAAGAGTGGAAGATGATGGTCGAGACCAAGAAGATCCTCGACCCGGCCATCAAGCTGACGGCGACCTGCGTGCGCGTGCCGGTTTTCGTCGGCCACGCCGAGGCGATCAACATCGAGTTCGAGAAGCCGATCACCGAGGACGAGGCGCGCAAGGCGCTCTCGGCGCAGGCCGGCTGTATCGTCGTCGACCACCGCGCCAACGAAGGCTACGTGACGCCGCAGGAGTGCGCCGGCGAGGACGCGGTCTACGTCAGCCGCATCCGCACGGACCCGACCATCGAGAACGGTCTGTCGATCTGGGTGGTCTCCGACAACCTGCGCAAGGGCGCGGCGCTGAACGCCGTGCAGATCGGCGAGACCCTGGCGAAGGACTACCTGTAGCCGCCATTCCATGGCCGGTGGCGCCGGGCGGGGCAGGCTGCCCGCCCGGCGCCCCCCGTCACGCTCCCTCTTGGCGGACGGCCGCCCAGGCGCTATGCCTTGGGTCATGGCCAAGAAGAACCCCCTCAAGCTGAACGCCCTGCAGCTGAAGACCCTGGCGATCCTGCAGCAGATGGCGCGCAGCCCCAACCACGCCCAGCCGGGCGACGAGGACGGCAGCGTCTTCGTCTCCAACTTCCCCTCGGCGCACGGTAACCACTTCCATGTCGGCGATGCCGTGGTGCTGGCCAGCGACGCCAGCGGCCTCGGCAACCCCAATGTCTTCGCGATCCTGGAGCGCAAGGGTTTGCTGCGGTCCCTGCATCCCATGGGGGCGATGCTGACGGCGGCGGCGCTGGCCTACGACACCGGCCTCGCCGACCGGGTCCTGCACCGCTCGGATCATTGATCATCGCCGGCCGCCACGGCCAGGGCGGCAGCGTCGGCCTCCCGCGATAGATCGAGGATGACGCTACCGCCGTCGCGCACGGCGCGTCTCAGTGCGCGGGAACCCTCCGGCGCCAAGATGAGGCGCATTTCCGTGCAGAGCGCCTGAAGCCGCTTCCGTGACAGGCCGAGTTCCCTGTTCAGAAGACGGTCCAGACGCAAGGCCGTTGCCTGCGGGACCGCAAGCCGGATCTCCAGCCGCTGCACAGCCCCTGAGACTCGCGACACCACCAACTTATGCACGGTGGTGTCGGACGCTTGCTCGACGTCTTTGCAATGGCGACGCAAAGAGGTGACATCGAAAGCCACACGCGACGCCAGGTCGGAATCGTTGCGGCGCAGGGCGTCCAGCAGGGCCGGAGCCAGGCCGGCGAGAGGGCGCCGTTCCAACAAGGGGCGGTTCCAGGTATGGTCGCAGGCCGCACACTTGTAGATGAGCCAAGCGCAAATGCGGCGGCCATTGGCGTTCAATCTGAACCTGCCGCTGCTGCGGAAACGCTGTTCGCTGCCACAGTGGCTGCAGTGGCGCAGGGCGCGCGGGGTGTCTTGCGATATGATCGTCCAAAGGACACGGAGACTCTTGTCCATACCGGCCGGCTCTTCCCTTCGGGAAGTCCGTCACGGCGGCGGTAGTGAGGGGCCCGGTGGCCGGGCACGGCAAGGGCTCTTGAATGGGTGGCTTCGGAGATAATCCGGCGCGGGTGCGGTCGCGGTCCAGAGGCGCCATGCCGGTCTCGAACCGCCACCGTCACGAACTCATGCACAACGGATCGACGGCCCAAGGGGCCGTCGCGTTCATCGGTGGAAGCAGTGAGACCGGCGATTACAAAGGCAAAGTGGCACGCTTTCCGATGTGGAGAGGCGGGCAGTATAGTCGGCGCCCAGCGCATTTGTGAAGACCGTGGAGGAAGCGTTCAATCCGCGAGCGGACGCGCCGAAAGCCTCAGGACTTCGTCGTCGCCCTTCATGACGCCGCTGCGCCGCCAGCCGAGCCTGCGGTAGAAGCCGGATGCGCGAACGTCGGGGTCGGGGTTGGCGCTGAGCCAGATCTCGTCATGCCCTTCGGCGAAGAGCCAATCACAGGCCTGTTCGAGCAGTGTCCTGCCGATGCCGCGGCCTTCGTAGTCCGGCAAGACGGCGACGACCTGGACCTCGCCGTTGGCGCGATCGGCCATGGCGAAACCTACCGCCCTGTCGCCGTGCCGGCAGAGCCAGCCGCGGACGTCCGCCTGCAGGGAGGCGGCCATGGTCTGCGGGGTGATGCCGTAGTCCGCGTCCAGTTCCTCGAGCGTGATGGCGTTCTCGACGGTCGCGAAGCGCACTTCCAGCACGGCGGGCACATCGTCGACGGTCATGCGGCGATAGGTGAGCATCACACTCCCATGTCGTCCCGGCGCTTGTTGCCGGGACCCGTTACCGATTTTGTCTCACCTACAGCGGCGCCGCGGCGAACACGCGGCGCGGCGCTTCCAGGCGGTCCTGGGCGGCGACGAGTTGGAGTTCCTCCTCGCCGGACTCCAGCGTGGTCGCGAGGATTTCGAAAATCGCCGAGGCGGCGGCGCCCAGCGCCTCCGGCAGCGAGCGGGTCTTCAGGTAGAAACCGAGGAAAAGCGCGGCCACCGCGTCGCCGGCGCCGTTCGGCGCCATCGGCAGCCGCGGGAAGGCGACGCGCCAGGCGCCCCCTTCGGCCCCGGAGGCCGACACCGCCAGCATCTCCATCTCGCCGGCCGCGTTCCCCTGCTGCGCCAGGCTGGTGACCAGCACCACCTGCGGCCCCTGTTCCAGCAGCCGGCGCGCCGCCGCCACCACCTCTTCCGGCCCCTTCATCTCTGTCTTCGTGAGGAGTTCCAGTTCGAAGAGGTTGGGCGTCAGGATGTCGGCCCCCGGCAGGGCGGTTCCGGTCATGAACTCGGGCACGCCTTCGCGGACGAACAGACCCTTGCCGTGGTCGCCCATCACCGGGTCGCAGACCCAGAGCGCGCGCGGGTTGGCGGCGCGCAGGCGCCGGGCGGTGTCGGCCACCACGGCGCCGAGGGCGGGATCGCCGATGTAGCCGGTCAGCAGCGCATCGCAGCGCGCCAGCGCTCCGCGCGCCGCCAGCCCGTCGATCACCGCGGCGATGTGGTCGGCGCCGAAGGCCTGTCCCTGCCAGTCGGGGTAGCCGGTGTGGTTGGAGAACTGCACCGTGTGCACCGGCCAGACCTCGACGCCCAGGCGCTGCAGCGCGAAGACGGCCGCCGAGTTGCCGACGTGGCCGTAGGCGACATGGGACTGGATCGAGATCACGTTCATATGGGAATCCGGCATCTGGGGAATCCGGCATCTGGGGAAGTCCGGCATCGGGGAAATCCGGCGGTACGGCGGGGGCCTCGGGCGCCGGCAGCTTGCCACAGGCGGGCCATGCTTTATAGTCGCCGGCGCCTTCGCAGGTGCGGTAGAACCGCTCCGCCGAAGGCGAATCGCCTGCCCCCAGCAACGGGTTCCGAGAACAGGTCCCGAGAACAGGTTAGGGAGTTCCCGACGATGTCCGCCAGCGCCCGCCCGCGCCGCTCCGTCCTCTACATGCCCGGCTCCAACGTGCGCGCCCTGGAAAAGGGGCGCGGCCTGCCGGCCGACGGCCTCATCCTCGACCTCGAGGACGCGGTGGCGCCGGACCAGAAGGCGACGGCCCGCGATCAGATCCTGGCGGCCCTGAAGGAGGGCGGCTACGGCCGGCGCGAGATCGCCGTGCGGGTGAACCCGCTGGACTCGCCCTGGGGCAAGGACGACGTGAAGGCCATGGCGGCCTCCGGCGCCGACGCCCTGCTGCTGCCCAAGGTCGAGACGGCAGCCATGGTCCACGAATTGGAGCGGCTGATGGACGCCGCCGGCGCGCCGCCGTCCATGGGCATCCACTGCATGATGGAAACCCCGCTCGGCATGCTGAACGCCCAGGAGGTGGCGGGCGCCTCCCAGCGCATCACCTGCCTGGTGATGGGCACCTCCGACCTCGTGAAGGACCTGCAGGCCGCCCACACGCCCGAGCGCTTGCCGGTGCTGACCAGCCTCGGCCTCTGCATCCTGGCGGCGCGCGCCTACGGCATCGCCATCGTCGACGGCGTCCACCTCGACCTCTCCGACGAGGCGGGCTTCGCCGCCCACTGCCAGCAGGGCAAGGAACTGGGCTTCGACGGCAAGACCCTGATCCATCCCAAGACCATCGCCAAGGCCAACGAGGTCTTCGCGCCCTCTGAGGACGAGATCGAGTGGTCGCACAGGATCATCGCCGCCCATGCCGAGGCGACGGCGGCCGGCAAGGGCGTGGTGGTGGTCGACGGCAAGCTCATCGAGAACCTGCACGTGGAAAACGCCAGGCGCCTGGTGGCCCTCGCCGAGGCCATCGGCGCCCTCGAATCGGCGGCGTGAGCGGCGGGCCCGGCATGTCGAAGCACAATCCCGGCAACTTCTTCGAAGACTTCCGCCTCGGACAGGCGATCCGCCACGCGACCCCGCGTACGGTGACGGCGGGCGACCAGGCGCTCTACACCGCGCTCTACGGATCGCGCTTCGCGCTGCAGTCCTCCGACGAATTCGCCAGGGCCTGCGGCCTGCCGGCGGCGCCGGTCGACGACCTGCTCGCCTTTCACGTGGTCTTCGGCAAGACGGTGCCGGACATCTCGCTGAACGCCGTGGCCAACCTCGGCTACGCCGATGGCCGCTTCCTGGCGCCGGTCTTCCCGGGCGACACTCTGTCGGCGGAAAGCGAGGTCGTCGGCCTCAAGGAGAACTCCAACGGCAAGACCGGCGTGGTCTACGTGCGCAGCCGCGGCAGCAACCAGCGCGGCGAGGTCGTGGTGGAGTACACGCGTTGGGTCATGGTGCGCAAAGGCGACGCGGGCGCGCCGGCGCCCGAGCCGGTGCTGCCGAAGCTGCCGGACGCGGTGCCCGCCGACCGGCTGCATGTGCCCGAGGGACTCGACTTCTCCCGCTTTGACGCCGCCGCGGCCGGCAGCGCGCACCGCTGGGGCGACTACGCGGTCGGCGAGAAGATCGATCACGGCGACGCCATGACCATCGAGGAGGCCGAGCACCAGCTGGCGACGCGCCTCTACCAGAACACCGCGCGGGTGCACTTCAACCAGCACGTCGAGAGCCGGGGCCGTTTCGGCCGGCGCATCGTCTACGGCGGCCACGTGATCTCGCTGGCGCGCGCGCTGTCGTTCAACGGCCTCGGCGCCGCCGTGAAGATCGCCGCCATCAACGGCGGCAGCCATGCCGCGCCGAGCTTCGCCGGCGACACCATCTATGCCTGGTCGGAGGTGCTCGAGCGCATGGAGGTTCCGGGCCGCAGCGACCTCGGCGCCCTGCGCCTGCGCAGCGTGGCGGTCAAGGACCTCGACTGTGCGGCCTTTCCCTACCGGGAGACGTCGGACGAGGGCCGCGACGGCTATCACCCGGCCGTCGTCCTCGATCTCGACTACACCGTGCTGCTGCCGCGGTGACACCGATATGTGGTGCAAATTCTGGAGCGCACCCACAAAATTTAGTTGAATCGGGGAATCGGCTGCGGTAATGAGTGAGGCGTCGGGTGCAGCGCGGGTGGCCCCCCACTGCGGCGTGCCCCGGAAGAGAGGGCACTGACCCGACGCCTCAAGAGCTGGATCCAGCTCAACGCAAAGGCAGCGGCGTTGTGGGTTCTTGATCAGCTTTCGCGCGCGAACACCGGGCCTGGCGTGACCGATAGTGCGCAGCGAGATCGCCGACCTCCCCGAGGGGAGCGAACTCACCGGGTCGGACCTATCATCCCTCCGTCCCACTTTCCGGCATCGGATCCCGGCGTCCCTGCTGGCGGCAGAGCCGCTGCGAGGGCGTAGGGTTCGCCCCGGGGCGCGGGCGGGGTCCCGAAGGATCCCGTCCGGATGGAAAGCTGCGCGAGGCACACCTTCCATCGTTCAAGGTTTCCGAAGCGTCGCCGCTTGCGCGGTGGCTCTTCGGGCCGCGGTCGGCGCCCTTGCGGGAACCTTCCTTGGCCGGCGAAACCTTGGCGCAGTTTCCTTGCGGAACCTGCGCGGTCCCGGATCGGCCGGCTTCCCGACACGAGGAAGGGAAGTGGCCTCTGCCGGAAAGGCCAGGGTCGAAGATCGACCGATGCCTTCCCACCGAATGCCAGGAACTGCAGGGCAACCCGGCTTCCGGTGCCGGACGGTCGGCCCCCGAAGAGGCTTTCCGTCCCCGGATCGCGGCTGGCGAACCGCCCGGCCAGCGAAGCTCCCGAAGGAACCCGAGGAACCGGGCCGGTCTCCGGCCCGAGGGCCGCTGCACCTTGCTGGGGCCAAGCCCGAAGGCCGAGCCGGCAAGGCCGGAGGGAACCGGAGTCCCCTCAAGACCGCTGCGCTTCTTCCGGAACGGAAACCCGAAGGCTCCCGGTCCTTGGAACCGCTTCTCCGTCGAACCGAAGTTCTCGGGAGAGGGCCGCACCCGCCGATATCCGGCGCTTTCACGTGCAAGAAGATGCTCTCGCGAATTGCCGAAGCGGACAATGCAAAATTGCCGAACGGCGTCCAAATCTTGTGTATAGTTTCGCGAGAACTGCACAATTGCTTCACATCTTGCCCACAGTTCTGTCCACAGGCGGCCTGCGCGACGCCTGGCGGGCGGGGCCTCGCGTTGACTTATGTTGCGCTGCGGTCTAAATCACAGCGACTGACAGAACGAAGAGTCCCTTGAGACTTTCACGCGTAAACTGCGGCTCCAGACGAAGGTGCCGCGCCGTGGCACCGAGCCGGAAGGCAGCCGAAGCATGACCACCTCCAATCGGCCCCTGTCGCCGCACCTGCAGGTCTACCGGCCGCAGATCACTTCCGTGCTGTCGATCCTGCACCGGCTGACCGGCGTCGCGCTGGCCTTCGGCACCTTGCTGCTCACCTACTGGCTGATCGCCGCCGCCTCGGGACCGGCGGCCTTCGCCGATGCCCAGAACCTGATCGGCTCCTGGGTCGGCCGCCTGCTGCTGTTCGGCTGGAGCTTCGCGCTGTTCTACCACCTCTGCAACGGCATCCGGCATCTGGTCTGGGACGCCGGCCACGGCTTCGAGATCGAGACGGCGACGCTCTCTGGCTGGATCGTGGTGGGCGCCTCGGCGGCGCTGACCCTGCTCAGCTGGATCGCCGGCTACCTGGCGATGGGCGGGGCCTGAACCCATGAGCCTGCGCCCCAGCCTGCGTTCCCCGCTCGGCCGCGTGCGCGGCCTCGGCTCCGCCAAGGACGGCACCGCCCACTGGTGGGCCCAGCGCCTGACAGCTCTGGCCCTGATCCCGCTGACGGTGTGGTTCTGCATCTCGGTGATCGCCATGTCCGGCGCCGGCTACGCGACCGTGGCCGCCTGGGCCGGTTCGCCGCTGGTCGCCGGCCTACTGATCCTGCTGATCGTCGCGACCTTCTACCACGGCGCCCTCGGCCTGCAGGTGGTGATCGAGGACTACGTCCATCACGAGATGTCCAAGCTGGCGCTGCTGCTCGTCGTCAAGGCGGCCTCGCTGGTGCTGGCGCTGGCGGGCGTTCTCTCGGTGCTGACGCTGCTCTTCGCCCGCGCCTAGGCAGTCGACTCTCCGGGGCGCAATTCGAGGACCAAAGATGACCGAGTGCCCAAGATGACCAAGTCCTACGAGGTAATCGATCACACCTACGACGTGGTGGTGGTCGGCGCCGGCGGCGCCGGCCTGCGCGCGACTCTCGGGCTGGCCGAGGCCGGTCTCAAGACCGCCTGCGTGACCAAGGTGTTTCCGACCCGCAGCCATACCGTGGCGGCGCAGGGCGGCGTCTCGGCCTCGCTCGGCAACATGGGTGAGGACGACTGGCGTTGGCACATGTACGACACCGTCAAGGGCTCCGACTGGCTCGGCGACCAGGACGCCATCGAGTACATGGTGCGCGAGGCGGTGCCGGCGATCCTCGAGCTCGAACACTACGGCATGCCGTTCAGCCGCACCGAGGACGGCAAGATCTACCAGCGCCCCTTCGGCGGCATGACCACCCACTTCGGCGAGGGCATCGCCCAGCGCACCTGCGCGGCGGCCGACCGCACCGGCCATGCCATGCTGCACACCCTCTACCAGCAGTCGCTGCGCCAGCACGCCGAGTTCTACATCGAATACTTCGCCCTCGACCTCATCATGGAAGAGGGCGTCTGCCGCGGCATCATGGCCTGGAACCTGGACGACGGCACCGTCCATCGTTTCCGCTCGCAGATGGTGATCATCGCCACCGGCGGCTACGGCAGGGTCTACTTCTCCTGCACCGGCGCCCATACCCAGACCGGCGACGGCAACGCCATGGTGCTGCGCGCCGGCCTGCCGCTGCAGGACATGGAGTTCGTGCAGTTCCACCCGACGGGAATCTACGGTGCCGGCTGCCTGATCACCGAAGGCGCGCGCGGCGAAGGCGGCTACCTCACCAACTCCGAGGGCGAGCGCTTCATGGAGCGCTATGCCCCTTCAGCCAAGGACCTGGCGAGCAGAGACGTGGTGAGCCGCGCCATGACCATGGAGATCCGCGAGGGCCGCGGCGTCGGCGCCGAGAAGGATCACATCCACCTGCACCTCGAGCACCTCTCGCCGGAACTGCTGCACCAGCGCCTGCCGGGCATCTCCGAATCGGCGCGCATCTTCGCCGGCGTCGACGTGACCAAGGAGCCGATCCCCGTCATTCCCACCTGCCACTACAACATGGGCGGCATCCCGGCCCTGTGGAGCGGCGAGGTGGTGACCTCGACGGAGGGAGACCCCAGCACCGTCGTGCCGGGCCTGATGGCGATCGGCGAAGCGGCCTGCGTGTCGGTGCACGGCGCCAACCGCCTCGGCTCCAACTCGCTGCTCGACCTCGTGGTCTTCGGCCGCTCCGCCGCCAAGCGCTGCGCCGCGATCCTGACGCCCGGCGAGAAGCAGCCGCCGATGCGGGTCGATGCCGGCGACGCCGCGCTCGACCGCTTCGACCGCCTGCGCCACGCCGACGGCGATATTCCGACGGCGGCGCTGCGCGACGAGATGCAGCGCGCCATGCAGGGCCACGCCGCGGTGTTCCGCACCGGCGAGTCGCTCGCCGAGGGCATCGACAAGCTGAACGCCACCTGGGCCAAGCGCGGCGACGTGAAGGTCACCGACCGTACGCTGATCTGGAACTCCGATCTGGTCGAAACCCTGGAGCTGGACAACCTGATGTTCCAGGCCAAGGTCACCATGGAGTCGGCGGGCAACCGCACCGAGAGCCGCGGCGCCCACGCGCGCGAGGACCATCCGGACCGCGACGACGCCAACTGGATGAAGCACACCCTCGCCTGGTGCGGCGAGGACGGCAGGGTGCGCTTCGGCGAGCGCCCGGTCAGCCTCAACACCCTGACCAATGAGGTACAGGCCTTCCCGCCCAAGGCCCGCGTCTACTGAGATCCTGTCGAGCAGCTGAGCCCTAGAGAAAGATTTCGATGGTCGAGTTCGCCCTCCCCGCCAATTCCAAGATCGGCACCGGCAAGTCCTGGCCGAAGCCGGCCGACGCGAAGTCCACCAAGACCTTCCGCGTCTACCGCTGGAATCCCGACGACGGCGAGAACCCGCGCATCGACACCTTCGAGATCGACACCGAGAGCTGCGGGCCGATGGTTCTCGACGCCCTCATCAAGATCAAGAACGAGATCGACCCGACGCTGACCTTCCGGCGTTCCTGCCGCGAGGGCGTCTGCGGCTCCTGCGCCATGAACATCGACGGCACCAACACCCTGGCCTGCACCAAGTACATCAGCGACGTGAAGGACGCGGTGAAGGTCTACCCGCTGCCGCACATGCCGGTGGTGAAGGACCTGGTCCCCGACCTGACGCAGATCTACGCGCAGTATGCCTCCATCGAGCCCTGGCTGAAGGCCGACACGCCGGCGCCGGAGAGCGAGCGCCCGCAGAGCCCGGAGGAACGCGACAGGCTGGACGGGCTGTGGGAGTGCATCCTCTGCTTCTGCTGCACCACCTCCTGCCCCAGCTACTGGTGGAACGGCGACCGCTACCTCGGCCCTGCGGTGCTGCTGCAGGCCTACCGCTGGATCGCCGACAGCCGCGACGAGGCGACCGGCGAGCGCCTCGACCAGCTGGAAGATCCCTTCCGGCTGTACCGCTGCCACACCATCATGAACTGCACCAAGACCTGTCCCAAGGGCCTCAATCCGGCCAAGGCCATCGCCGAGATCAAGAAGCTGATGGTCGAGCGCAAGGGCTGAGGCGCCGGCGCGGCAGCCCGCCGAAGCGGCGCCATGGCCCAGTGGACCTGGCGCCGCGCGGCCGACTGGCCCTTTTCCGCGCGGCCGCGACGCCCTAGGGTCGGCGCCGTCGCATGACAGTTCCGGATGATTTGCCATGTATGTGCCCGAGGCTTTCCGCCTGGACGACCGCGAAGCTGTGGCCGCGGTCATGCGCGCCTTCGATTTCGCCCTTCTGGTGACGGCGCCGGATGGCGTCCCGCAGGCGAGCCACCTGCCGTTCCTCTACGAGCCTCCACGGAATCTTCCGGGCGAAGGCCCGGAGGGCACGCTCTACGCCCACATGGCGCGCGCCAATCCGCAGTGGCGCGACTTCGCCGTTATGGAGGAGAACGGCGGCGAGGCGCTGGTGGTGTTCCAGGGCCCGCACAGCTACGTCTCGCCGACATGGTATGCCTCCGAGCAGCCCAACGTGCCGACCTGGAACTACGTCGCCGTGCATGCTTACGGCCTGCCGCAGGTGATCGAGGAGGCAGCGCAGGTGCGCGCACTGCTCGACCGCATGGTGGCGACGCAGGAAGCGGGCCTGACGCGGCCCTGGTCGACCGCCGGCCTCACGGACAGGTACATGGAAGGCATGCTGCGCGGGCTGGTGGCCTTCCGCATCCCGGTCGCCCGGCTGGAAGCCAAGGCCAAGCTCAGCCAGAATAAGACCACGGCACAGTTGGGCGCCGCCACGGCAGTGCTGGAGCGGGCCGAGGCGCCCCTGGCGCGCGAGACCGGCGCCTGGATGCGGCGCGCCCTCGAGGCGAAGAACCGGGAGACTGCCTGAGGCATGGACGAAACGCCGGAGCGCAGGACCGAAAGGCGACCACGGCTCTCCGGCGGCTCGCGGTTCTGGCTCGCGTTCACGCTCCTGCTGGTCGCCGTCGGACTGTGGACGGCCCTCTGGCCGGCCGAGGATCCGCCGGCGCCGCAGGCCGCCGCAGGCATGTTCGACCTGCCCGAATTCGATCTCCAGGGACACCGCGGCGCCCGCGGGCTGATGCCGGAAAACTCGCTGCCGGCCTTTGAAGCGGCGCTCGCCCTCGGGGTCACCACCCTGGAACTCGATACCGTGCTGACCGCCGACGGCGTGGTGGTGGTGCATCACGACCGCCGCCTCGCGCCGGAGATCACGCGGGACGCCGCCGGCGCCTGGATCGCGGAAGGAAACCCGCCGGCGATTGTCGATCTCACGGCCGGCGAGCTGGCGGCCTACGACATCGGCCGCGCCAGGCCGAACAGCGGCTACGCCCAGCGCTGGCCGGAGCAGGCCGGGCTCGACGGGGTCGGCATCCCGACCCTGGTGCAGGTGCTGGCGCGTGCCGAGGACCGCTCCGGCGGTGCCGTCCGCTACAACATCGAGACCAAGCTCTCGCCGGAATCGCCCGAAGACTCTGCCGACCCCGCGGCCTTTGCAGCGGCGCTGGTCGCGGCGATCCGGGAGGCCGGCGTGGCCGGGCGCGCGACGGTACAGTCGTTCGACTGGCGCAGCCTGCAGAGGGTGCAGCGCGACGCGCCGGAGATCGCCACGGTCTACCTGACGGCGGAACGGGACTGGCTCGACAACCTGAGGCGCGGAGACGCGCAGCCTTCGCCCTGGCTCGGCGGGCTGGAGATCGACTGGGCGGAGGTGACGCCGCCGCAGGCGGTCCACCGCGCCGGCGGCGCCGTGTGGTCGCCCTACTATCGCGACCTGCAGGAAGCAGACCTGCGGGAGGCGCAGCGCCTCGGCCTCAAGGTCGTGGTGTGGACGGTGAACGACCCGGCCGACATGGCCTCGCTGATCGACCTCGGCGTCGACGGCATCATCACCGACTATCCCGACCGTGCCCGCGACGTGATGGCGCAGAAGGGGCTGCCGCTGCCGCCCGCATTTCCCGGCGAATGATATCGGGCTAGACTGACGCGCAGGTTGTCCCGGTCGAGGCCCGTTTCATGCGCGTACTGCTCACCGGCGCCAATGGTTTCATCGGCGCTCAGTTGACCGCCGCGCTGCTAGCCGCCGGCCATCAGGTTGTGGCGGCGGTGCGCAATCCCCGGGCGCTGGCGGAGCGCTTTCCCGGCATCGAGGCCATCGCCGCGGACATGAACCGCGACACCTCGGTGGAATCCTGGCTGCCGCGCCTTTCGGGCGTCGATGCCGTGATCAACTGCGCCGGCGTGCTGCAGGGCGGCCGCGGCCAGGACATGCAGGCGATCCACCACCTGGCGCCGGCGGCGCTCTTCGACGCCTGCCGCGAGGCGGGCGAGAAACGCGTCATCCAGATTTCCGCCATCAGCGCCGATGCCGAAGCGGGTACCGACTACGCGCTCTCCAAGATGCGCGCAGACGATCATCTGAAGGGGCTCGACCTCGACTGGGTGGTGCTGCGGCCCTCGCTGGTGTACGGCGAGGGCGCCTATGGCGGCACGGCGATGCTGCGCGCGCTGGCGGCCTTTCCCTGGGTGACGCCCCTGGTCGGCGGCGGCGAGCAGGTCTTTCGCCCGCTGCATGTCGAGGATCTCGCGCGCACGGTGTTGGAATGCCTGACCCGCCCTGACCTCGCCCGCCGGGTTCTGGAACCGTCCGGCCCGAAGATCGAAACCATGAAATCCATCGTCGCGCAGTACCGGGCCTGGCTGGGCCGCCCGCCGGCGCGGCCGCTGCCGGTTCCGCACGCGCTCGTACGCCTGCTGTGCCGGCTCGGCGACCTTCTCGGGCGCGGGCCGCTATCGTCGAACGCGCTGGCGCAGCTTGAGTACGGCAACGCCGGCCGCGAGTCCGGCTTTGCCGAGGTCATCGGCTTTGAACCGGCGACCCTGGCGCGGCGTCTTCGGGCGCGCCCGGCGCAGACCCAGGATCTCTGGCACGCTCGGCTCTTTATGCTGCGTCCGCTGGTGCGCTTGTCTCTGGTCGTACTGTGGGCCGTCTCCGGTCTGCTCGGCCTGGCATCCCTGGAAAGTTTCGCGGTCCCGCTGCTCACGGGGGCGGGGTTTCCTGCGGCGGTGGCGACGAGCCTTGCTGTCGGGGCGTCGCTCCTCGATCTCCTCGTTGCCGGGTTCCTGGCGCTGAACTGGCGGCCGCGTGCGACCGGCGTATTGCAGTTGACGATCATTGCCGCCTACACGGTGGCCCTTACCTGGACGGCACCGGTGCTCTGGGCCGACCCCTTCGGGCCGTTGCTGAAGAATATTCCGATCCTGGTCCTGGTGCTGGTCCAGATGGTCCTGGCGGAGGAGCGCTGATGGAGGCGTATCTGCTGGCGCGCGGCTTGCACATCGTCAGCGCCATCGTGCTGTTCGGCACCGGCCTCGGCACCGCCTATCAGATGCACGCTGCCTGCCGCAGCGGCGACGTTGCCGGCATCGCCCGGGTGGCCCGCCAGACGGTGCAGGCGGACTGGCTGTTCACCACGCCGGCGGCGGTGGCCCAGCCGGTCACCGGACTCTGGCTCGTGCATCTTTCCGGTTACGGCTATGGCGAGTCCTGGCTGGTCGCCAGCTATCTGCTCTATGGCGTCGCCGGGGCGGCCTGGCTGGTGGTGGTGGCGCTGCAGATCGACATGGAGCGCCTCGCCGCGCTCGCGCTGCGAAGCCGGACGGCGCTGCCGGACACCTTCCTCCGCCGCTTCCGGCTCTGGGTGCAGCTCGGGTGGGTCGGTTTCGGCAGCCTCGCCGTGGTGATCGTGCTGATGGTTGCGAAGCCGGAACTGTGGTGAGCGTCAGCCCAGCTTGATCTCGCCGTCGATGTCGTGGCTGAGGCCGACGCCCTCGATGGTGAGCACCGCCTTCACTTTCAGAGTCTCGGAGCCCTTCAGCTTGCCGCTGTCGAGGGCGTCGCGCACGGCGGTCTCGATCTCGCGCTGGGAGGTCACGCCGACTTTCTTCAGGAACTTGCGCAGCTCCATGTTGAAGATTTCTTCGTCCATCTGCCCGGGTCTCCTCTGATACGGGGTTTCCCCCTAGATAGCTGCCCGCCCGCCCGGGGCCAAGAGAAATGGGGCGCCGTTCCACCTGGAGGCGAAGCCTTGCCAAGCGGGCGCGACTGCGAAAAGCTGGAGCCAAAGCCCGGCCGCGAGACGACCAACGTCGGCAATCAGGAGGACGCGCCATGAAGCTCACCCCGGAACAGTTGGAGACCTTCGACCGCGAGGGCTACCTCTTCCTGCCGGAGGTCTTCTCGCCAGAGGAAGCCGCGCTGCTGCGCGAGGAGGCGACGCGGGTCTACGGCCTCGAGCGCGAGGAGGTATGGCGCGAAAGCTCCGGCGCGCCGCGCACCGCTTTCGCCGCGCAGACCTACAGCGAACCGTTCCGCCGCCTCGGACGGCATCCGCGCCTGATCGAGCCGGTGATGCAACTGCTGGACGGCCCCGTCTACCTGCACCAGTACAAGGTGAACGCCAAGGCGGCCTTCGACGGCGAGGTCTGGCAGTGGCACCAGGACTACGGCACCTGGGCGCGCGACGACGAGATGCCGGCGCCGCGCGCCATGAACATCGCCCTGTTCCTGGACGAGGTGACGCCGGTGAACGGCCCGCTGATGTTCATCCCGCGCAGCCACAAGGAAGGCGTGCAGGAGGCCGGCCACGATCTCGAGACCACCTCCTACCCGCTGTGGACGCTCGACCGCGCGACGGTGAAGCGCCTGGCCGAGGAGGGCGGTATCGTCGCGCCCACCGGCCCGGCCGGCTCGGTGCTGATGTTCCACTGCAACCTGGTGCATGCCAGCCCGCCCAACATCAGCCCCTGGGGGCGCACCATCGTCTACCTGAGCCTTTGCCACGTGGACAATCACATCCGTCGCTTCAAGCGGCCGGAGTGGGTGGCGCACCGCGACTTCACGCCGATCCAGCCGCTGGCCGACGACTGCCTCAGCGAGCTGGCCGCCACCGGCCGGGCCGCCGAGTAGGCTGGATAGGCCGGATAGGCCGGATAGGAAAGATCATGAACCTGCATCACCTGTTGCTGGCGCGCGCCGGCGAGAACCGTCCGGTCCGCATCGCGCTGATCGGCGCCGGCAAGTTCGGTTCCATGTTCCTGGCCCAGGCGCGCCTGACGCCGGGTTTCCATGTTGCCGTCGTCGCCGACCTCGATGTCGCCAAGGCGCGCGAGTCGCTGGCCACCACCGGCTGGCCGGCCGAGCAGTTCGCCGCGCGCGATCTCGACGCGGCGCTGAAGCGCGGCACCACCTGGGTGACCGACGACAGCGCGGCGATCTTCCAGGCCGAGGCGATCGAGGTGGTGATCGACGCCACCGGCCATCCGCCCGCCGGCATCCGCCACGCCCGCCTGGCGCGGCAGAGCGGCAAGCACATGGTGATGGTGAACGTCGAGGCCGACGCCCTGGCCGGCCCGCTGCTGGCGGCGGAGGCGGCCGAGGCCGGGCTCGTCTACAGCCTCGCCTACGGTGACCAGCCGGCGCTCATCGCCGAGATGGTCGACTGGGCGCGCAGCTGCGGCTTTCCGGTGGTGGCCGCCGGCAAGGGCACCAAGTACCTGCCGTCCTATCATGAGCTGACGCCCGACGACGTCTGGGACCACTACGGCATCACCGCCGAGGAGGCCGCCAAGGGCGGCATGAACGCGCAGATGTTCAACTCCTTCATGGACGGCACCAAGTCGGCTATCGAGATGGCGGCCGTGGCGAACGCCTGCGATCTCGCGCCGGCGCCGGGCGGCCTCGAGTTCCCGCCGGTCGGCTGCGACGAGCTCGCGGAGTTGCTGCGGCCGCGCGCCGAGGGCGGTGTGCTCGCGCGCAAGGGGCAGGTCGAGGTGATCTCCAGCCTGCAGCGCGACGGCCGCGCGGTCGACCGCGACCTGCGCTGGGGCGTCTACGTGGTCTTCGAGGCGCCGACCGACTACGCCCGCCGCTGCTTCCGCGAATACGGCCTCGCCACCGACAGCAGCGGGCGCTATGCGGCGATGTACAAGCCCTATCACCTGATCGGCCTGGAACTCGGCATCTCGGTGGCCCATGCGGCGCTGCTCGGCCAGCCGACCGGCACCGCGCGCGGCTGGCGCGGCGACGTGGTGGCGACCGCCAAGCGCGACCTGAAGGCGGGCGAGATCCTCGACGGCGAGGGCGGCTACACCGTCTGGGGCAGGCTCTGTCCCGCCGCCGGGTCGCTGGCCGCCGGCTCCCTGCCGCTCGGCCTCGCCCAGGGCGTGAAGCTGACGCGGCCGGTCGCCAAGGGCCAGGGCCTGACTTGGGACGATGTGGCCGTCGATCCCGCCAATGACACAGTGGCGACGCGCCGTGACATGGAACGGCGCTTTGCCGGCGCGGTCGAACAGGCCGCCGAATAGGGAACATATCCCTGTCTCGGGCGCCCCGTTGCGCTTCTAAGGGGTTAGACTCGCTGCGCCTTTGGCTGCTCCTTTGAATGTCTTGACCTGTGGCAAAACCCACCGCGGCTCAGCCGCAACGATGGGAGACTGGTGCCTGTTCGGAACCAACCGAACTGCTCCGATGTTTGGAAAGCGTGTCCCCTGCGGCATCGGAGCCGTGGAATAGGAGCCGCAACCATGCGCATCATCTCGAGTTTCCCGCAGTACCGCCCATCTTGGCGACATCTCGCCGCCGTGCCGGCAGGTAGCCTCATGCTCGCTGGTGCGCTGACGATGAGCGCTCTTCCCGCGGCCTCACAGGTCCAGGCCCAGGCACCACAATGCGGCGCGCGCGAAGCGGTACTCGAGCGCCTCTCCGACAAATACGACGAGCGGCCGGTGAGCATCGGCGTGACCGCCACCGGCAGCCTGCTGGAAGTCCTGGCAAGCCCCGAAGGCAGCTGGACCATTGTCGTGACCGTGCCGAACGGCCCGACCTGTCTGGTCAGTTCCGGCGACGGCTGGCACAGTGCGCCGGTCCAGATCGCCGAGGACCCGCGCGTCTAGCCCGCCTGTCAGGCGCCTGTCAGTCGGCTGTCTCGAAGGCCTCGACCGAGCGGGCGAGGCCGCCGAAGAGGTCCAGCATCGTGCTGCGCCAAGTGCGCAGTTCCTTGTCTTCAGGCGCTAGGACGTCGCGGTCGCAGACCGAGCGGGCCCACTGGAAATCCGCGAACACCAGATAGTCGGCGTAGCCCGGACGCTCGCCGCAGAGGAAGGGGGTTTCCGCGAGGCGCTGGCGCAGCGGCTCGAGCACCGGCTGCAGGGCCTCGACGTAGGTTTGGCGGCGCACCGTCATCTGCTCGATGGTGAGGCCGAACCTGGCCTCGCGGGTCTGGCGGTAGTAGGCGCGATCCTCCGGGCAGGCCACGGCCAGGAGGTAGGGGATGAGGATCGGCGCCAGGGCTTTCTCCAGACTCTGATCCACCCAATGGTTGACGAGCCGCGTCACCGCGCGGCCGCCCGGGCCGCCGAACAGCGAGGGCGCAGCGGGATAGCTGTCTTCCAGATGGCAGGCGATGGTCCAGCTGTCGTGAACGACACTCTGGCCGTCCACCAGTACCGGCACCTTGATCTGGCCGCTGAAGGCGACCTTGTCGCCCTCGCCGAACTTGATCGCGCGGATCTCCGGTGTCAGGCCCTTGTGCGCCAGCGCCAGGCGCGCGCGCCAGCAGAACGGGCTGGGACGCCGGTCGTCGGCGCAGAGCCGCTCGTAGAGAACCAGGGACATGGAGTGCGCCTTTTTTTGCTGCCGGCCGCGAGGAAGGCATGGTGGCCGAGGCATTGTCTGCAGACAATGCCGTAGTTGTCGCGGCTTCGGCGGGCAAGCTATCTTCGGCCGGATCTCCGGCCGCCGACCGGCGCCGGAACCCTTTCCCCGATCAACGCCCGCCAATGGGAGGCGCCGCTCCGATGTCCGCCTCCCCCCTGTTCAATGCCGGGCTCTATGGCCTGACGGTACTCATCTGGGGCACCACCTGGATCGCGATGAAGTACCAGGTCGGCCCGGTGGCGGCGGAACTCTCCGTCGGCTACCGCTTCGCCATCGCCGCGGTGCTGGTCTTCGCCTGGGCGCTGCTGGTGGGCCAGCGCCTGCGCTTTGCCTGGCGCAGCCACCTGCTGTTCGCGGCGATGGGCCTTTGCATGTTCTCCTTCAATTTCTACTTCTTCTACCGGGCCGCCGAGTTCCTGACCTCGGGCCTGCTGGCGGTGGTGTTCTCGATGACCGTGGTGCTGAACATCATCAACGGCCGCCTGCTGCTGGGGCGCCGCGCGGCGCCGCGGACCCTGGTTGCCGCCGGCCTCGGCCTGGCCGGCATCGCGGCGCTGTTCTGGCCGGAGGTGAGCCGTTTCGGCCTCGACGATGCCGGTGCCGTCGGCCTGCTGTTGTCGCTGGCCGGGACTCTTTGTTTTTCCCTCGGCAACATCGCTTCGGCCCGCGCCCAGATGTTCGGTCTGCCGGTGCTGTCCTGCAACGCCTGGGGCATGGCCTACGGCGCCGCCGCCATGATCGCGCTAGCGCTGGCCAGCGGTGCCCCCTTCACCTTCGACCCGGCACCCAGCTACGCGATTGCGCTGCTCTACCTCGCGGTCTGCGGCTCGGTCATCGCCTTCGGCGCCTACCTGACACTGCTCGGCCGCATCGGCGCGGACCGCGCCGCCTACGCCACCGTGCTCTTCCCGCTGGTGGCACTGGCGATCTCCACGGTGGTGGAGGGCTACCTCTGGACGCCGGCGGCGCTGCTCGGCGTTGCGCTGGTCCTGTCCGGAAACCTGCTGGTACTCCTGTCGGGCCGGCGCGAACGGCCGCCGGTGGCGGCGCAATAAGGAAAGGAGGGGCGCTTGTCCGGAAGAACCTTGCTGGTGACCGGCGGCGGCCGCGGGATCGGCGCGGCGGTGGCGCGGCTGGGGGCTGCCCGCGGCTATGCGGTCTGCGTCAACTATCGCAGCGACGCGGTAGCCGCCGAGGCGGTGGTGGCGGAGATCGAGCGGGCCGGCGGCCGCGCCCTGGCGCTGCCGGCCGACGTCGCGCGGGAGGAGGAGGTCGAGCGGCTGTTCCACGCCGTCGATGCCGAACTGCCGCCGCTCACCGCCCTGGTGAACAACGCCGGAGTCACCGGGCGGGTCGCCCGCCTGGAAGAGGCATCGCCGGAAACCATTCGTGACGTCGTCGACCTGAACCTGCTGGGCAGCATCTGGTGCGCCCGGGCGGCGGTGCGGCGCATGGCGCGGCGCTACGGCGGGGCCGGCGGCGCCATCGTCAACATCTCCTCCGGCGCGGCCACCCTCGGCAGCCCCGGCGAGTATGTCTGGTATGCCGCCTCCAAGGGCGCCGTTGACAGTCTCACCCTCGGCCTCGCCAAGGAGAACGCCGGCGAGGGTATCCGCGTGAATGCGGTGGCGCCGGGCTTCGTGCGGACCGAGATCCACGCCGCCTCGGGCCTGCCGGAACGCCTGGAGAAGGTGGCGCCGACCATGCCGATCGGCCGCGCCGCCGAGCCCGAGGAGATCGCCGAGGCCGTGCTCTGGCTGCTCTCCGACGCGGCCTCCTACACCACCGGCGCCGTCCTGCGGGTCGCCGGGGGGCGCTGAGGCGGACCCTTCCCCTGCCGCCGGCTTTGCCTTATGACACCGCGCCATGGGGCAGGAACCGCAGGCGGATTCGCACACCCCGGCAGGCCCGCTGGCGGCCTACCGGGCGCTGAAGCGCGAGGCCGGCCTGCGCCACGACCCCGGCCAGGAACTGGCCGCCGAGAAGCTGCAGTCCCTGCACAACGCCCTGCGCGGCTATACGCCCGCCGGCAACGGCGGCGGCTGGAAGGCGCGGCTGGGCCTGGCACGGCGTCGCGACGAGCCGCCCCAGGGCCTTTACATCTTCGGCGGAGTCGGCACCGGCAAGTCGATGCTGATGGACCTGTTCTTCGCCAGCGCGCCGGTCGAGCGGAAGCGCCG
Source organism: Kiloniellaceae bacterium (assembly GCA_050330205.1). Lineage (GTDB taxonomy): Bacteria > Pseudomonadota > Alphaproteobacteria > Kiloniellales > Kiloniellaceae > Pelagibius. Next base: position 152,944 of record JBHJOA010000047.1, on the reverse strand, counting down.
GGTGCATTTCCATGCCTTCATGCAGGAGATCCAGGAACGCCTGCACGCCTGGCGCCAGGACCCCGCCAACAAGGACAGGGCGGACCCGCTGCCGGACATCGCCGAGGCCCTGGCCGGCGAAACCTGGCTGCTCTGCTTCGACGAGTTCCATGTCGTCAACATCGCCGACGCGATGATCCTCGGGCGCCTCTTCGAGACGCTTTTCGCGCGCGGCGTGGTGGTGGTGGCGACCTCCAACTGGCCGCCGGACCGGCTCTACGAGGGTGGCCTGCAGCGCGAGCGCTTTCTGCCCTTCGTCGCGCTGGTGAAACAGCGCCTCGACGTGCTGGAACTCGACAGCGGCGTCGACTACCGCCTGCAGCGGATCAAGGACATCACGGTCTACCATGCCCCGCTCGGACCGCGCGCCGAGGCGGCGCTCGACAAGGCCTTCGCCGAACTCACGGAGGGGGCGCAGGCCGGGCCCGACAGCCTGCACTACAAGGGCCGGGTGATCGAAGTGCCCCTGGCCGCTCGCGGGGTCGCGCGATTCTCCTTCGCCGATCTCTGCGAACGGCCCCTGGGGCCGGGCGACTACCTGGCCATCGCCGGCCTCTACCACACGGTGGTGCTGTCCGGAGTGCCCAGCCTCTCGGCCGAGAACCGCAACGAAGCGCGCCGCTTCATGACCCTGATCGACGCACTCTACGAGCACCGGGTGAAACTGGTGGTTTCGGCGGCGGCGCCGCCGGAGCGGCTCTATCCCTCGGGCGATGGCGCCGTCGAGTTCCAGCGCACGGTCAGCCGGCTGCAGGAGATGCGCTCGGCGGACTACATCGCCAAGGCGCACATGACGTAAATCTCGCCGCCGCCGGGGCGGTTTGCGCCGCGGGCGCCTTGCTCCGGCTGCTGAATCGCGCTAGGAAACGCGGCAATGCCGCAGTGCAACCTGACGGGAGGTCTGGCGGCACCCGTGGCTCGCGTTCGTGACCGCTCACATCGATCGAGGATTCAAAGGAAATGGCTCGCAACAAGATCGCGCTGGTCGGCGCCGGCAACATCGGCGGCACCCTGGCGCTGCTCGCCGGGTTGAAGGAACTGGGGGACGTGGTCCTCTTCGACATCGTCGACGGCGTGCCGCAGGGCAAGGCCCTGGATCTCGCCCAGTCGACCCCGGTCGAGGGTTACGACGCCAAGTTCGCCGGTGCCAGCGACTACAAGGCGATCAAGGGTGCCGACGTGGTCATCGTCACCGCCGGCGTCGCCCGCAAGCCGGGCATGAGCCGCGACGACCTGCTGGCCATCAACATCAAGGTGATGAACGCGGTCGGCGAGGGCATCAAGAAGAACTGCCCCAAGGCCTTTGTGATCTGCATCACCAACCCGCTGGACGCCATGGTCTGGGTGCTGCAGCAGGCCAGCGGCCTGCCGGCCCACATGGTGGTCGGCATGGCCGGCGTGCTGGATTCGGCGCGCTTCCGCTACTTCCTCGCCGAGGAACTGAGCGTCTCGGTGGAGGACGTCAGCGCCTTCGTGCTCGGCGGCCATGGCGATACCATGGTGCCGATGGTGCGCCACTCCACCGTCGCCGGCATTCCCCTGCCGGATCTCATCAAGATGGGCTGGCTCTCCAAGCAGCGCCTGGACGCGATCGTGCAGCGCACCCGCGACGGCGGGGCCGAGATCGTCGGCCTGCTGAAGACCGGCTCGGCCTTCTATGCGCCGGCTTCCTCGGCGATTCTCATGGCCGAGTCCTACCTCAAGGACAAGAAGCGCGTGCTGCCCTGCGCGGCCCACCTGAGCGGCCAGTACGGGGTGAAGAACCTCTATGTCGGCGTGCCGGTGGTGATCGGCGCCAAGGGCGTCGAGCGCATCGTCGAACTGGAGCTCACCAAGGGCGAGAAGGCGATGCTCGGCAAGTCGGTCGGCGCGGTGGCCGGGCTGGTCGAGACCTGCAAGGGCTTGATGAAGGCCGCACCCGCCGGCAAGAAGTCGTCAACTAAAAAGACCACTTCCAAAGCAACGGCGAAGAAGTAAGGAGAAGAGTGGCGGAAGAGCGCGATTGGACCGAAATAAAGCCCGGAATTGGGCCGAAATTTGGACCGAAAACCGCCAGAATCCGGGGCTTCGCCAGGTTGCGCTGCGAGGATGGAGTGTTAAGGTATCGCGGGTCCCGGACAGTGCTGGAACACGGGCGGTCCCGAACAATACCAGGGGGAACACGGGTGCCGTTGCGGGTTTCACTTGAGCGAAGCGCAGCAGACCGATCAACCGTGGGAAAGTCCCAGTCCTGGATGCCTGAACTTCTCCAACCAAACAAAAGCGGCAGTCAATGAACATCCATGAGTATCAGGCCAAGAGCCTGCTGGCGAAGTACGGCGTGGCGGTGCCCCGGGGGGCGGTCGCCTTTACGCCGGAGGAGGCCGAGAGCGCGGCACGCGATCTGGGCGGACCCGTCTGGGTCGTGAAATCGCAGATCCACGCCGGCGGGCGCGGCGCCGGGCGGTTCCAGGACGATCCCGACGGCAAGGGCGGCGTGCGGGTCGTCAAGTCGGTCGAGGAGGTCAAGTCCAACGCCGGCCAGATGCTGGGCCACGTGCTGGTCACCAAGCAGACCGGTCCCGCCGGCAAGGAGGTCAAGCGCCTCTACGTCGAGGAAGGTTGCGACATCGCCCGCGAGCTTTACCTGGGCATGCTGGTCGACCGGGCGACCAGTTGCGTCACCCTCATGGCCTCCACCGAGGGCGGCATGGAGATCGAAGAGGTCGCGGCGGCGCATCCCGAGAAGATCCTCAAGCTGGTCATCGATCCGGCCACCGGCTTCATGCCCTACCACGGCCGCAAGATCGCTTTCGGCCTGGGCCTGGAGGGTAAGCAGGTCGGCGCGGCTGTGAAATTCATGGCCGCCATGTACAACGCCTTCCTCGCGCTCGACGCCTCGATCGTGGAGATCAATCCGCTGGTGGTCACCGGCGCCGGCGAGGTGATCGCCCTCGACGCCAAGATGAACTTCGACGACAACGCGCTGTTCCGCCACAAGGACGTGGCCGAGATGCGCGACGAGGACGAAGAAGACGCCATGGAGCTGGAGGCCGCCAGGCACGAGCTGAACTACATCAAGCTCGACGGCCAGGTCGGCTGCATGGTGAACGGCGCCGGCCTCGCCATGGCGACCATGGACATCATCAAGCTCTACGGCGGCGAACCGGCGAACTTCCTCGACGTCGGCGGCGGCGCCACCAAGGAGCGCGTCACCGCCGCCTTCAAGATCATCCTCTCCGACCCCAACGTGGAAGGCATCCTGGTCAACATCTTCGGCGGCATCATGCGCTGCGACGTTATCGCCGAGGGCGTGGTGGCCGCCGCCCGCGAGGTGGAGCTGCACGTGCCGCTGGTGGTGCGCCTGGAAGGAACCAACGTGGAATTGGGCAAGAGGATCCTCGCCGACTCCGGCCTGCCGATCGTCTCTGCCGACAACCTGGCCGACGCCGCCGAGAAGGTGGTCAAGGCGGTGAAGGAGGCAGCCTGATGTCCGTGCTGGTCGACAAGAACACCAAGGTCATCTGCCAGGGCTTCACCGGCGCGCAGGGGACCTTCCACTCCGAGCAGGCGATCGCCTATGGCACCAGGATGGTCGGCGGCGTCACGCCGGGCAAGGGCGGCACCACGCACCTGGATCTGCCGGTGTTCAATACCGTCGCGGAGGCTTTTGAAAAGACCGGTGCAAATGCTAGCGTCATCTATGTGCCGCCGCCGTTTGCGGCCGACGCCATCCTGGAGGCCATCGACGCCGAGGTTGAGCTCATCGTCTGCATCACCGAAGGCATCCCCGTGCTCGACATGGTGAAGGTGAAGCGCGCTCTCGCCGGCTCGCCGTCGCGCCTCATCGGGCCGAACTGCCCGGGCATCATCACCCCCGACGAGTGCAAGATCGGCATCATGCCGGGCCACATCCACTCGGCCGGCAGGATCGGCGTGGTATCGCGCTCGGGCACGCTGACCTACGAGGCCGTGGCCCAGACCACCGCCGCGGGCCTCGGGCAGACCACCTGCATCGGCATCGGCGGCGACCCGGTCAACGGCACTGACTTCATCGACTGCCTCGACGCCTTCCTTGCCGATCCCAAGACCGAGGGTATCATCATGATCGGCGAGATCGGCGGCACGGCGGAGGAAGAGGCGGCGGAGTTCTACCGAGCGTCAAAGGTAAAGAAACCTATTTGTGGTTTCATCGCCGGCGTCACGGCGCCGCCGGGACGCCGCATGGGCCATGCCGGGGCGATTATCGCCGGCGGCAAGGGCGGTGCGGGCGACAAGATCGAGGCACTGAAATCGGCCGGGTTCCTGATGGCGGACTCGCCGGCCAGTCTGGGATCGACCATGCTGCAAGCCATGGGCGGCTAGCGGCACCAAACGCGGAAGGCGGCCTGGGGTCGGGGTTGCCCGGCCCGGGCCGGGAACGAGCATGACGACCTACTCTCAGTCCCAAGCGGCGATGCTGACGGACCTCTACCACAAGTTCGTCCGCGACCCCGGGTCCGTGAACGACGACTGGAGGACCTTCTTCGCGGACCTGGACGACGAAGCCAGGGCAGTCATCGAAAAGCTGAACGGCGGCGCTTCCGGCGCCGCCGCCGCCGTTGCCGGCGTCTCTCCCACTCCCCGACTCGGCGAGCGGGCCAGCGTCGACGATCCCGCGGTGCGGGCCGCCACCCTCGATTCCATCCGCGCCCTAATGCTGATCCGCGCCTACCGGGTGCGCGGTCACCTGGAGGCCAACCTCGATCCTCTCGGCCTGAAGCCGATCGATCCGCATCCGGAGCTGGATCCGCGCAGCTACGGCTTCACCGACGCGGACATGGACCGCCCGATCTTCATCGACAAGGTCCTGGGCCTCGAGACCGCCTCGCTGCGCAAGATCGTCGAGGTGGTGCGCGCCACCTACTGCGGGTCGATCGGCGTCGAATTCATGCACATCCAGGACCCGGCCCAGAAGGCCTGGATCCAGGAGCGCATCGAGTCGATCCGCAACCAGCCGGACTTTACGGTCAACGGCAAGCGCGCCATCCTGGAGCGACTGACCGCCGCCGAGACTTTCGAGCAATTCCTCAACAAGAAGTACACCGGCACCAAGCGCTTCGGCCTCGACGGCGGCGAGTCGATGATCCCGGCCCTGGAGCAGATCCTCAAGCGCGGCGGCCAGCTTGGCCTCAAGGAGGTGGTGATCGGCATGCCGCACCGCGGCCGCCTCAACGTGCTCGCCAATTTCATGAGCAAGCCCTTCACGGCGATCTTCTCTGAGTTCGAGGGTGGCGCCGCCCACCCGGAGGACGTCGGCGGCTCGGGCGACGTGAAGTACCATCTCGGCACCTCCTCCGACCGCGAGTTCGACGGCAATTCGATCCACCTCTCGCTGACCGCCAATCCTTCGCACCTGGAAGCGGTCAATCCCGTGGTGGTCGGCAAGGTCCGGGCCAAGCAGGAGCAGGGCAAGTACAAAGACCGCAGCGAGGTCATGGCCCTGCTGATGCACGGCGATGCCGCCTTCGCCGGCCAGGGCCTGGTGCCGGAGACCCTCGACCTCTCGGAACTGAAGGGCTACCGCATCGGCGGCACCATCCACTTCATCGTGAACAACCAGATCGGCTTCACCACGAACCCGATCAATTCGCGCTCGGGCCCCTATTGCTCCGACGTGGCGAAGATCATCCAGGCGCCGATCTTCCACGTGAACGGCGACGATCCGGAGGCGGTGACCCACGTGGCGCGCATCGCCACGGAGTTCCGGCAGACGTTCCACAAGGACGTCATCATCGACATGTTCTGCTATCGCCGCTTCGGCCACAACGAGGGCGACGAGCCTGCGTTCACCCAGCCGCTGATGTACAAGGCGATCGGCAGTCACCCGACGGTCCGCAGGATCTACGCCGAGAAACTGGTCGCCGAGAGCACCTGCACCGAAGGCGAAGTCGAGGGCATGCTGCAGGAGTGGACCGATCGCCTGGACCAGGACTTCCAGGTTGCCAAGAACTACAAGCCCAACAAGGCGGACTGGCTCGAAGGTGCCTGGTCCGGTCTCGACGTCGCCCGGGGATTCGATCCGCGCCGCGGCAAGACCGCGGTGCCGCTGGAGACCCTCAAGGAGATCGGCATCGCGCTCACCAAGGTGCCGGCCGATTTCAACCTCAACCGCAAGGTGGCGCGCCAGCTCGACGCCAAGCGCAAGATGATCGAGAGCGGCAAGGATATCGACTGGGCGACCGCCGAGGCGCTCGCCTTCGGCACCCTGCTGATCGAGGGCCATCCGGTGCGGCTGTCCGGCCAGGACAGCAACCGCGGCACCTTCTCGCAGCGCCATGCCGCGCTGGTCGATCAGCAGACGGAGGAGACCTACAAGCCGCTGGCGCACCTGCGTGACGACCAGGCGCGCCTGGAGATCGTCGACTCGCCGCTCAGCGAACTGGCCGTGCTCGGTTTCGAGTATGGCTTTTCCCTGGCGGAGCCGCGCGCGCTGGTGGCCTGGGAGGCGCAGTTCGGCGACTTCTCCAACGGCGCGCAGATCATCATCGATCAGTTCATCGCTTCCGGCGAGTCGAAGTGGCTGCGCCTCTGCGGCCTGGTGATGCTGCTGCCGCACGGCTACGAGGGGCAGGGGCCGGAACACTCCTCGGCCAGGATCGAGCGCTACCTGCAGCTCTGCGCCGAGGACAACCTGCAGGTCGTCAACTGCACCACGCCGGCGAATTACTTCCATGTGCTGCGCCGGCAGCTCCACCGCGAGTTCCGCAAGCCGCTGATCGTCTTCACGCCGAAGTCGCTGCTGCGCCACAAGCGCTGCGTCTCCGACCTGGAATCCTTCGGCCCCGGCAGCTGCTTCCACCGGGTGCTTTACTGCGACCAGGTGCCGAGCGATCCCAAAGAGGCCAAGCAGGTGGTGCTGTGCTCCGGCAAGGTCTACTACGACCTGCTGGAGGAGCGCGAGAAGCGCGGCATCACCGATATCCACTTCCTGCGCCTGGAGCAGCTCTATCCCTTCCCGGTCGATGCCCTGTCGCAGGAACTGCAGGCCTACAAACACTGCGACCTGGTATGGTGCCAGGAGGAGCCGCGCAACATGGGGGCCTGGAGCTTCGTGTCCACCTTCATCGAGGAGGTGGCCGAAGAAGTCGGCTTCGACAGGCCGCGTCCGCGCTACGCGGGCCGCCCGTCCGCGGCCTCGCCGGCCACCGGGTCCCACAAGCGCCACGTCGTGGAACAGGCGAGCCTGCTTGACGACGCCCTCACGCTGGGTAAGAAGCGCATGGGCCGCATCGAATCGCGCCGTGCCCATAGCGAGGCGCGGCAGAAAGCGGCCGGCAAGGGCCAGGCGGCGGAGTGACCCCGCGGCGGCAGGCGGTCCGGTCATGAAACGGTACGGCGGCGCCAGGATCGGCCGATAGAACGAGAGCGGAGATGGCAACAGACATCACGGTGCCCACCCTGGGCGAGTCGGTCAGCGAGGCGACGGTCGCGCAGTGGCTGAAGCAGCCCGGCGACGCGGTCGCCGTCGACGAGCCGGTGGTCGAACTGGAAACCGACAAGGTGACCCTGGAGGTGAACGCCTCGGTCGCCGGCGTGCTGTCGGAAGTGGTGGCCGCCGAGGGCGACAACGTCGAGGTCGGCGCCCTGCTCGGGCGCATCGGCGAGGGCGACGGCGCGGCGGCGAAGCCCGAACCCAAGCCCAAATCCGAGCCCAAGCCCGAAGCGAAGTCGGAGGCCAAGCCCGAGTCGAAGCCGGAGTCGAAGCCGACGCCCAAGGAAGAGCCGGCACCCGAGGCCGCGCCGTCCGGCGAAGCCGCCGGCGAGGCCGCCGGCGAGGCTATGGACATCACGGTGCCCACCCTGGGCGAGTCGGTCAGCGAGGCGACCGTCGCCAAGTGGCTGAAGCAGCCCGGCGAGGCGGCGGCCGCCGACGAGCCGCTGGTCGAGCTGGAAACCGACAAGGTGACCCTGGAGGTCAACGCGCCGGCCGCGGGGGCGCTGAAGTCCATCGCGGCGGAAGAGGGCGCCACCGTCGAGGTCGGCGCCCTGCTCGGCGTTTTCGCAGCCGGCGCGGGCGCGGCGGCTCCCGCCAAGGCCCCGGCGGCGAAATCGGCGAAAGCCGAGGCGCCGGCGCCATCGGCTGCGCCATCGGCTGCTCCGGCGCCACCCGCTGCCGCAGACGGCAAGAAGCTCGACCCCGCGGCGGCACGCCGCACCGGCGGCAAGATCACCAAGTCCGACCTCATGGCGTTCCTGGAGAGCCAGGCGGTCGGCGACCTCGGCCCGGCGGTGCGCAAACTGGTGGAGGAAAAGGGGCTCGACCCGGCGGTCATCCCGGCGACCGGCAAGGGCGGGCGGATCACCAAGGAAGACGTGCTGGGCTACCTCGAAGGCGGGACGGCAGAGCCGGCCGCGCCGGCGGCTGCCGAGGCGCCCGCCCAGGCGAAGGCGCCGGCGCCCTCCGCGCCGGCCACGGAGGGCGGCGCCCGCGAGGAGCGCGTGCGCATGACCAAGCTGCGCCAGACCATCGCGCGCCGCCTGAAGGAAGCGCAGAACACCGCGGCCATGCTCACCACCTTCAACGAGTGCGACATGAGCGCGGTGATGGCCCTGCGCCAGCAGTACAAGGACGCCTTCGAGAAGAAGCACGGCGTGAAGCTCGGCTTCTCGTCCTTTTTCACCAAGGCGGTGGTCGGCGCGCTGCAGGAACTGCCGGCGGTCAACGCGCGCATCGACGGCGACGAGATCGTCTACCACCATTTCTACAACGTCGGCATGGCGGTCTCGACACCGAACGGCCTGATGGTTCCGGTCCTGCGCGACTGCGACAAGAAGTCTTTCGCCGAGATCGAGAAGGCGCTGGGCGAACTCGCCGCCAAGGGCCGCGACGGCAAGCTGTCGATGGACGAGATGAGCGGCGGCACCTTCACCATCACCAACGGCGGCGTCTTCGGCTCGATGATGTCGACGCCGATCCTCAACATGCCGCAGTCGGCGATCCTCGGCCTGCACAAGATCCAGGAACGCCCGGTGGCGGTGAACGGCAAGGTCGAGATCCGCCCGATGATGTACCTGGCGCTGTCCTACGACCACCGCATCATCGACGGCCGCGAGGCGGTCACCTTCCTGGTGCGCGTGAAGGAAGCCATCGAGGATCCGCAGCGCCTGCTGATCGGGATGTAGGCCCCGCATGGCGGACGACGGCCTCAGCGGGTCGGAGGGCCGGCGCTTGGAGCGCCTGCTCGACCGCCGTGGCGAAGCGGATTACGAACTCGACCTCACCGGCCTCGACCTCGCCCATGCCGTCGCCTCGGTCGACCGCATGGTGGAGCGCCAGCGCTTCCGCGACGTCGGCCGCTCCGTCGTCGTCCGCATCGATGCGGCCACGCCCGACAGCGGCGAGACCCTCTTCGGGCGTCTCGGCCGTCACCTCCTCGACCTGAAACGCCGCGGCCTCGTCGCCACGCTGGCCCCGCTCGACCCTTCGCATGGGGCCGGCTTCAACCTCACCCTGCCGGCCGGCCGGGAAGGTCCAGAACCGCAGGACGGTCCCTCGGCAGGCTGAAGTCCGGCGGCTGCCCAAGCGCCCTTGTCCGTCCGCCGCCGCTGCGGCATGTTGGACCGCAAACCCATCCTCTCCCAGTATTTTCGAGGGAAATGCGGACCATGAGCGACAAGCAGTACGACCTGGTGGTCATCGGCGGCGGCCCCGGCGGCTACGTGGCGGCGATCCGCGCCGCGCAGCTCGGCCTGAAGACGGCCTGCGTCGAGGGCCGCGGCGCCCTTGGCGGCACCTGCCTCAACGTCGGCTGCATTCCCTCCAAGGCGCTGCTGCAGTCGTCGGAGAAGTACGCCGATGCCGCGAAGCATTTTGCCGACCACGGCATCAAGGTCGGCGACCTCTCCCTCGACCTCGCGGCCATGATGGCGCGCAAGGACAAGGTGGTGAAGGACCTCACCACCGGAATCGAGTTTCTCTTCAAGAAGAACAAGATCGACTACCTCAAGGGCTGGGGTTCGATCCCGGCCGTCGGCAGCGTGAAGGTGAAGCTGGAGGCCGGCGGCGAGGAGACGCTGTCGGCCAAGCGCATCCTCATCGCCACCGGCTCGGAGTCGACACCGCTGCCGGGGGTCGAGACCGACGAGAAGCGGGTCGTGACCTCGACCGGCGCCCTGGCGCTGGAGAAGCTGCCGGGCAAGATGGTGGTGATCGGCGCCGGCGTCATCGGCCTGGAAATGGGCTCGGTGTGGTCGCGCCTCGGCGCCGAGGTCACGGTGGTGGAGTTCCTCGACCGCATCCTGCCCGGCATGGACGGGGAGATCGCCAAGCAGACCCAGCGCGTGCTCGGCAAGCAGGGCCTGAAGTTCAGGCTCGGCACCAAGGTGACCGGGGCCAAGGCGGGGAAGGACGGGGTGACGCTGACCCTCGAGCCGGCCAAGGGCGGCGACGCCGAAGAGCTGCGGAGCGACGTGGTGCTGGTCGCCATCGGCCGGCGGCCCTTCACGGAAGGGCTGGGCCTCAAGGAACTGGGGGTGGCCACGGACAACCGCGGCGTCATCCAGGTCGACGAGAACTTCGAGACCTCGGTCAAGGGCATCTACGCCATCGGCGACTGCGTGCCCGGCCCGATGCTGGCCCACAAGGCCGAGGAGGACGGCATCATCGCCGTCGAGCGCATGTCCGGGCAGAAGTCCCACATCGACTACAACCTGGTGCCCGGCGTGGTCTACACCTGGCCGGAGGTCGCCGGCGTCGGCAAGACCGAGGAGCAGCTGAAGGAGGCCGGCATCGACTACAAGGTCGGCAAATTCCCCTTCACCGCCAACAGCCGCGCGCGCGCCGTGGGCGATACCGACGGCGTGGTGAAGGTGCTGACCGACGCGCGCAGCGACAAGGTGCTGGGGGTGCACATCCTCGGTCCTCTGGCCGGCGACATCCTGGCCGAGTGCGTCACGGTGATGGAGTTCGGCGGCACCGCCGAGGACATCGCGCGCACCTGCCATTCGCATCCCTCGATGGGCGAGTCGGTGAAAGAGGCGGCAATGGCCGCCGGCGGGCGCGCCATCCACATCTGAGAGAACCGGCGGACCCGGATTCAGCCGGCCCGGCTCTACTGAGACCGGCGAACCCACCAATGAGATTCAACGGGGAGGTAGCGGCAGAACGAATTTCAGGTACTGAGTGAAGGAAATCTCCAATGTCAGAGCGTTCCAAACAAATATTTTCTCGATGGATGCCGGTGGAGAATCTCGAAGCTAAACTCTATATCGAAGAGCTTCGCGAGGACTCGGAAGGGCTTCATTTGCAGCTTGCTCCGCCAGGACCGCCACTGCGGAGGCTTTACCTGAACTTCGACAACTTTTTAGCCTATAGAAGGGCAGACGAAGGGGACTTACTAAAGACCATCGGCCCGAGCATGGTAGGGGCGACACTTTTCATTGTGGCGCACTCCGAATTTCTCGATTGGTTCATCGATCAGACGCTTGGCGTGAGAGAGTCGGATCCAATTCAACACTATGCCATATACACGCCAGACACTTGCGTCGACATTCTGTCGCTATCCCCGCCAAAGGTAAGTTGGCAGAGTTGATGCCTTGTCGTGTCTGACCCTGCCCCTGGTGGGGTTCGCATAGGAATCAGATCATGGTGCACAGCTTGGGTAATCGGCTTCTGTAATCGGGTGTAGGTGTCAAGCGCCGTTCCTCAGATCGCCTTGTGGCAGGTTTGCGCTTCTGTCCGTGGGTGGCGTTGCAGTCGCCACAAGTTTCGGTCGGCGGCGGGAAAGCAGGTCAATCTGACAGTCGGGAACGACCCAAAATCTGGAGTAATTCCAGGCACTCACAGTCCACACATGGGACGTGGAATCAGTTTTGCGCCGGGCGAGCGCCCGAGTGCTATTCCCGGAGTTCCACAATGCCATTGCGACGATTTTGGCTGGAGTTCGAGCTTTCAATCGAAGACAACTCACCATTGGGAGTTCGGATGGGGTGCGGTGTGACAGCATATGACCTATATGATGCAATTGGTTTAGTGAAGTCGCATATATTTCACAGCGAAGAATGTCCCCTAACAAAGAAGATCATTCAGGACGTCGATATCGCTACGCTTGATACAAATCATGTCGTTCCAAATATGGGGTCGGTATTGAAGAGGGGAATTTGGTTTCCTCTGGGCTATGGATGACCATGATGTACAGGTAGAGTATTCGCCTGACAGGCGCTGCTCTCCTGCCCACTCTCCGACCCCGCCTCATCTCCCGCCGGCGTGTTCGTCCCGGAGCCATGGTTGACAGGTGTTCGGGGACATAGCTGACAGATTGAAGTTCTCCCTTTCTCAGGTCGTCGGGTCAATGTTGGCGATTCGGATTGCTCCGAAGAAGACGCCGTACAGGCCATCCTCGCCGCGCCGGCTTCGGTGGCCGAGTGCGTCACGGTGATGGAGTTTGGCGGCACCGCCGAGGACATCGTGCGCACCTGCCATTCGCACCCCTCGATGGGCGAGTCGGTGAAGGAGGCGGCAATGGCCGCCGGTGGGCGCGCCATCCACATCTAGGTCATCGCGGTGCCAGACGGGGTCAGCCGGAGGACTTTTTCTCCGGCAGGCCCTTGTGCTTGGTTTCGGCGAAGTCCTCGAGCTCCTGCTCGGTCATCGAGTCGTACATTTCCTTCGAGGCGCCTTGCAGTTCGCTCTTCTTCATCTCGCCGCGCTTGGCGGCCAGCGCCGCACCGGCGGCCTTCTGCTGTGCTTTCGATGTCGCAGGCATGACGGTCGCTCCGTTGTTGCGGTCGGACAATCAACGCCAGGCGCTGTAAACGGGTTCCCTGCGGCAGCGGCTGCCTTGCCCTGCGCCGCCGCGTCCCAGACCTGGTGCGGACGGTGCATCCAGCATTGCGATGGCGACGCGCGCCTGACGGTTCAGCCTGCGAGGCTGGCGGCGCCGCCGATGCCGAGCAGGCCGGGCAGTTCGGTCATGTCGGCGAAAGGGTGGCCGCCGGCGGCCTTGAGAATCGCGGGGTCGGACTCGGCGGCATAGGCCAGCACCCGCATGCCGGCGGCCACGCCGGCGGTGACGCCGAGCAGGCTGTCCTCCACCACGACGCAGGTCTCCGGCAGACAGCCCATGCGCTCGGCGGCGTGGAGGAAGATATCCGGCTCCGGCTTGCCCTGCGCGACCATGTTGGCCGAGAACAGCCGCTCGCCGAAGTGATGCCTGAGGCCGGTGAGACCCAGGGTCAGTTCCATCTTCTCCGGGCTGCCGGACGAGGCGACGCAGACCTCCGCGCCGCCGGCGCGGATCGCCTCGATGGCGGCGGCCACGCCCGGCACCGGGTGCAGCTCGCGGCGGAAGGCTTCGTCGCGGCGGGCTTCGAAGTCCTCCTTCCAGCCCGGCGGCAGCGGCCGGCCGAGCCACTGCTCGACGGTGTCCATCACCCGCTGCAGGGTGCCGCCGACGAAGCGGGCGCGGCAGTCCTCGTAGGTGATGGGAATGCCGCTGGCGGTGATGGTCTCGGCCATGATGCGGTTGGCGATGGCTTCGCTGTCCACCAGCACGCCGTCGCAATCGAAGATCACAAGTGCGGGAGTCATGGCGCCGAGTATAGCAGGCGGGCCCGCCCGGGTGGGTCTTATTCCGGCAGCTGGCGCAGGGCGCGCAGCATTTCGTAGCAGGCGCCCATGGTGTGGTAGTCGGTCTTGCCCGCCGGCGACTTCAGGTCGTCGTACTTGCGGTTGTCGCGCGTCAGGATGCGGAACCAGGCGCCGTGGCGATGGTCGACCATGTGGTCCCAGGCGTACTGCCAGATGCGTTGGTACCATTCGCCGTAGCGGGCGTCGCCGGTCGCCAGATACAGCAGCCTGGCCGCGGCGAAGCTCTCCGCCTGCACCCAGAAATACTTGTCGCCGTCGCAGATCCGCCCCTCCGCGTCGAAGCCGTAGCAGATGCCGCCGTGCTCTTCGTCCCAGGCGATCTCCAGCGCGCGGTCGAACAGCCTGCGGGCGGTGGGCAGGTGCCAGGGCTGCGGCGCATGGCGGTCCAGGATCAGCAGCAGCTTCGCCCACTCGGTCTGGTGGCCGGGCTGGAAGCCCCAGGGCCGGAAGAGGTGCCCGGGGTCGTCGCGGTTATAGTCCCAGTCGACGGACCAGTCCGCGCGGTAGTGCTCCCACACCAGGCCGCCGGCGAGGTCGGCCTGGCGCCGCGTCACCTTGTCGGCGATGAGGGCCGCACGGTCGAGAAAGCGGCGCTCGCCGGTCGCCTCGTAGGCCCAGAGCAGGGCCTCGCAGGCGTGCATGTTGGCGTTCTGGCCGCGGTAGGGGCTGACCTCGGCGAAGTCCGCGCTGGCCTCGTCCCTGTAGAGGCCGTGGGCGGCATCCCAGAAGTGCGCTTCCATGAGATCCCAGGCATGGTCGAGGGTCGCCCGCCCCTGCGGCAGTCCGGCCAGCAGCGCCGTGGCGCCGGCCAGCATCACGAAGGCCAGGCCGTAGCAGTGGTTGGTGGCATCCTTGACGCCGCCGCCGTCAAGCACCCAGGCATAGCCGCCCGACGGCTGGCGATGGCGTCGCTCCAGGTAGTCGAGCCCATGGGCCGCCCAATCGAGGTATTCGGTCTCACCGAAATGGCGGGCCGCCATGGCGTAGTTGAAAACGAAGCGGGCGCTCGACACCAGGTGCCGGGTTTCCCGGTCGTAGACGCTGCCGTCGTCGCGGAAATGATGGAAGAAGCCGCCCCGCGGGTCGCGGGCATGAGGCCGGTAGAACGCCAGGGTATGGCGGATGTGGTCTTCGAGAAATCCGGGGTCCGAGAAATCCACGGTCAACGGGGCCGCCTCCGCGATTGTGCCCAATGGCTTCCGGCACAGTGTCGCGGCCCGGCGGCGCACACAAGTCCGCGGGCAGGCTGTGGCCTGCCCGCCAGGTTCAATCTGGCTGGTGGACCTCTTCAGCTTCCGCGCAGCACATCCTTCAGCACGTCGACGATGACGCGCGTCGCGGTTTCGACCAGGACCACGTCGGTGCCGACGACCTCGTAGTGCTGGCCATTGCGCGGCGGCAGTTGGCGATGCAGCCCGTCCGGCAGGACCTGGCGGGCGATGCCCGGCGGCATGGCCCCGCCGCGCGCCAGCTTCTTGCGGATGCCGGGCGGCAGTTCCTTGACCTTGCCGACGGAGTCGCGGTGCTCGCCGAAGTAGCGGTGGATGATACGCTTCTCGTCATCGTCGAGAACCGCGCCGAGGACGCCCGCCGTGACGCCTTCGACGACGGCAGAGGTGGAATCGTCGTTCGGATTGCCTCCCCTGGCGTTTCCCTTGCCCTTGCCCTGGTCGGCCAGCGCCGGCGCAGAGGCGGCCAGGATCAGGGCGAGGGCGGCTGCTAAAATGCGAATCATGGGACGTCGCTCCAGTCTCTGTCACGGACAGTCCGATTGTCGGCTGAACAGTCTATACGGTTCGGGCGGTGGAATCGTCCCCGTCGGCGTTTCACGCCTGGCGTGCGCGGGGGTGGGCCCGGTCGTAGACCTCCAACAGGCCGGCCACGTCGACCTCGGTGTAGCGCTGGGTGGAGGCGAGGGAGGCGTGGCCAAGCAGTTCCTGGATGGCGCGCAGGTCACCGCCGCCGGCCAGCAGGTGCGTGGCAAAGGAATGCCTGAGGGCATGGGGGGTGGCACTCTCCGGCAGGCCGAGCAGGTTGCGCAGCTCCTGGAGGCGTTCCTGCACGCGCCGCGCGGTCAGGGGGCCGCCACGCTTGCCCAGGAACAGCGGCCCGTCCTGCGGCTGTGCGAAGGGACAGGCGGCCAGGTAATCGGCGATCGCCACGGCCACCACCGGCAGCAGCGGCACCATGCGCTGCTTGTTGCCCTTGCCGGTGACCAGCAGCGAGTCCTGCCCCGGCTTCGGCGCCATGCCCCGGGTCAGGTCGAGCGCCTCGCCGATGCGCAATCCGCAGCCGTAGAGCAGCAGCAGGACGGCGCAGTCGCGCTTGCCGATCCAGTCGTCGTCGCTCAACTCGGCAACCGTGTCGACGACCTCTTCGGCTTCGGCGGCGGTCAGCGCCTTGGGCACCGCCTTCGGTACTTTCGGGGTGCGCAGGCTGGCGAGCGCTGCGTTGTCGGCAAGGCCGCGGCGCTTCAGCCAGCGGAAGAAGCCGCGCAGGGTGGAGAGCGCGCGGGCGGTGGAGCTGCGCTGCAGGCCGCCGCCGGCGCGCGCGGCCAGCCAGGCGCGGAAGTCGGCAGTTCTTAAGGCAGCGAGGTCTCCCAGCGCGGGATGCTGTCCGAGATGACCGGTGAGGAACGCGAGAAAATGGGCGAGGTCGCGCCGGTAGGCCTGGCAGGTGTGCGGCGAGGCGCGCTTTTCTTCCGTGAGCCAGGCCTGCCAGTCGGCGACCGCCGCCGCCAGGTCCGGTGCGGCGGCGATCAGGGTTTCCGCGTCGCGGGCACTCGCGGCCCTTAACGCGCCTTGGGCAGGTGCAGCCATGCGCGGAAGGTGACCTCCAGGACCTGCGACAGGAACGACAACAGTTCGGTGCCCTGGCCGGCATGGAAGGCGCCGGGCTGACGCGAGCCCAGCGCCAGCAGGGCCGGCGGCGTGGTCTTGGCGATGGTGAGGCGGATCAGCGCGTCGGAACGCACCAGGCCGGCGGCGCCGTCGAAAATTGCCGGATCGCCGGCGATGTCCTCGCGCAGCAGCAGGTTGCCGCTACTTCCGAGCAAAGTGTCGATGCTGCCCGCCTTCAGGCAGTAGACGCCGGCGACGGGCTTCCAGGCGGCGCCCTCGGCGGCCTGCTCGACGCCGATGGTCACCACGTCGAGGTCGAGGATCACCGCCAGGTCGGTGGTGATGGTCTCGACGAACTCCTCGAAGCTGGAGGCGCGCAGCAGCGCCAGGATGGCCTCTTGGACGCGGCTCTGGATGGCGAGGTTGCTTCGCCCGGTGGCGACCAGGTCGTCGCGCAGCTCCGTCATCTCGGCGACCTCGCGGCGCAGGCGCTCGACCATGAACTGCTGCAGGTCGACCACGCCGTCGCCGCGGGCGCGCCCCGGCGGGGTCAGGACATCCAGCAGTTCCGGATGCTCGGTCAGGAAATCGGGGTGACGCTGCAGGTAAGCCGCCACCTGGTCGGCGGAGATTGCGGCGGCCAGCGCGTCGGCCGGCTTGAGGGCGGCGCCGGTCGCGGCCGCGACCTTCTTCGCCGGCCCGCTCTCGGGCATGTCGCGCTCAGGCACTGCGGCGCGAGTCCTTGTCGCCGGCGCTCAGGATGCTCTGCCCGGTCTTCGCCCAGTCGGCGAGGAAGGCTTCCAGGCCCTTGTCCGTCAGCGGATGCTTGTACATCGCGCGCAGCACCGCCGGCGGGATGGTGGCGACGTCGGCCCCCATCTTGGCGGACTCGATGACATGGCCGACGTGGCGCACCGAGGCGACCAGCACCTCTGTCGTGAAATCCGGGTAGGCGTTATAGATCTCGACGATCTCGCCGATCAGCTGCAGCCCGTCGGCGCCGGTGTCGTCGAGTCGCCCGACGAAGGGGGAGATGTAGGCGGCGCCGGCCTTGGCGGCGAGAATCGCCTGGGCGGCCGAGAAGCAGAGCGTCACGTTGACCTTGATGCCGTCGTCGCTCAGCGCCTTGCAGGCTTTCAGGCCGTCGACCGTGAGCGGCGCCTTGACGACGATGTTGTCGGCCAGCTTCGCCAGGGTATGGCCTTCGCTCAGCATGCCCTCGAAATCGGTGGCGGTCACTTCCGCGCTGACCGGACCGGGCACCACATCGCAGATCTCCTTCAGCACGTCGAAGAAGTCGCGGCCGCTCTTGGCGACCAGGGAGGGATTGGTGGTGATGCCGTCGACCAGGCCGGTGGCGGCAAGATCGCGGATCTCCGCGATGTCGGCGGTGTCGATGAAGAATTTCATACTGCCAGATGTGTCCTTCCTGCCGGCGTTGGCCCCCGCTTCCGGCCTCGGCTAGAGTGTAGCGGATGCCAGACCGCCATACCAGCACTGCCACCCGGCCTCCCGACGCCGACCTTACCGGTGCGCGCCGCGTCGCGGTGCTGCTGCCGCTGCCGCTCACCGGCCCCTACGACTACCTGGTGCCGCCCGAACTCGAGGTCGGGCCGGGCAGCGTCGTGCGCGTGCCGCTGGCGCAGCGCGAACTGATCGGCGCGATCTGGGACGAGCCGCTGGAGTCGGCGCCGGCGGACGACAAGGAGCTGCCGATGGAGCGCCTGCGGCCGGTTCTCGAGGTGCTGCCGGTACCGCCGCTGACGGCGGTGGCGCGCCGCTTCCTGGCCTGGGTGTCCGACTACACCCTGGCGGCGCCCGGCGCGGTGCTGCGCATGGCGCTCTCCTCGCCCGCGGCGCTGGAGACTCCGAAGCCGGCGGTTCTCTATCGATGTCGTGGCGGCGGGTCCGCGGAGGGCCTGCGCCTCACGCCGGCGCGCCGGCGCGTGCTGGCGGAACTGGAGTCGGGACCCGCCCGCAGCCTAGCCGACCTGGCGCAGGCGGCCGGTGTCGGCACCGCCGTGGTCAAGGGCCTGGTGCAGGCCGGTGTCCTGGAAGCAGTCGAGGTGGTGCAGGAGCCGCGCTTCGACCCCCCCGACCCGGCGGCGCCGGCGCGGGTGCTCTCCGACCGCCAGGCGGCGGCGGCGGAGTCGCTGCGCGGCGCGGTGCGCGAGGCCGCGGCGGCCGGCGCGGCGGGGGCTTTCTCGGTCACCCTGCTCGACGGCGTGACCGGCTCCGGCAAGACCGAGGTCTACTTCGAAGCCATCGCCGAGGCCGTTGCCGCCGGCCGCCAGGCGCTGGTGATGCTGCCGGAGATCGCCCTGTCGGCGCAGTGGCTCGAGCGCTTCGAGCGGCGCTTCGGCGTGGCGCCGGCGCTGTGGCACTCCGACCTCACCTCGGCGCAGCGCCGCGCCACCTGGCGTGCCGTCGCGCTCGGCCGCGCAGCGGTGGTGGTCGGCGCCCGCTCGGCGCTCTTCCTGCCCTATCCCGACCTCGGCCTGATCGTGGTGGACGAGGAGCACGAAAGCGCCTTCAAGCAAGAGGACGGCGTCACCTACCATGCCCGCGACATGGCGGTGGTGCGCGCGCAGCTGGGCGGCTTCCCGGCGGTGCTGGTGTCCGCCACGCCGTCGCTCGAGACGCTCAACAACCTGCGCGGCGGCCGCTACCGGGCACTGCATCTGCCGGAGCGCCACGGCGACGCGGCGCTGCCGACGGTCACGCTGGTGGACCTGCGCCAGGACCGGCCGCCGAAGCTGGAGGGACTCGGGCCCGGCTGGCTGTCGGAGGCCCTGCGCAAGGCCATCGGCGAGACGCTGGCGGCCGGGGAGCAGGTGCTGCTGTTCCTCAACCGCCGCGGCTATGCGCCGCTCACGCTCTGCCGCGCCTGCGGCCACCGCCTGCAGTGCCCCAACTGTACCGCCTGGCTGGTCGAGCACCGCCTCGCCGGGCGCCTGCAGTGCCATCACTGCGGCTATGCCGCGCGGCTGCCGTCGAGCTGTCCGGACTGCGGCGCCGAGGGCAGCCTCACCGCCTGCGGGCCGGGGGTCGAACGCCTGGCCGAGGAGGCGCGGGTGCTGTTCCCGCAGGCGCGCCAGGCGACCATGACCAGCGATACCCTGACCGGGCCCGATACCGCGGCGGCCCTGGTGCAGGCCGTGCAGGGGCGCGATATCGACCTGCTGATCGGCACCCAGATCGTCGCCAAGGGCCACCACTTCCCCCACCTCACCCTGGTCGGGGTGGTGGATGCCGATCTCGGCCTCTACGGCGGCGACCTGCGCGCCGCCGAGCGCACCTACCAGTTGCTGCACCAGGTGGCCGGCCGGGCCGGCCGGGCCGAACACCCCGGCCGCGTGCTGCTGCAGACCGCCGAGCCGGACCACCCGGTCATGCAGGCCCTGGCGGCAGGAGACCGCGACCGCTTCTTCGCCGCCGAGGCGGCTGCCCGAGAAGGTGCCGGGCTGCCGCCCTTCGGACGTCTCGCCGCCCTGGTGCTTTCCAGCCATGACGCGCGCCTGCTCGACGAGGCTTGCCGCAGCCTGGCGCGGACGGCGCCGCGGGCCGAGGGGGTGACTGTCCTCGGCCCGGCGCCGGCGCCGCTGGCGGTGCTGCGCGGGCGCCACCGCCGCCGCTTCCTGGTCAAGGCGCCGCGCGGCTTCCGGCTGCAACCCCTGCTGCGGGCCTGGCTGGGGCAGGCGAAACTGCCGTCCGCCGTCCGCCTCCAGGTGGATGTCGACCCCTACAGCTTCCTGTGAGGCCGCCGCTCCGGATGATGAAATAAGCGGCAGTTTTCCGCCTCGCCCGGGTGGGAATTCCAGGCCCCGGAAACTGCGGAAAAAGGCCGCCCGAGGCGCCTTGCAACGCCCTGCCGGCTATGATACCAAACGCGCGCTCGTGGGCGGGCTCCCCCGCTCTGTGCAAGGCTCGGCATTGCCGGATTTCAGGATAACGGGCCAGCGCGCGGGCAGGGGTGACCCAGGCGTAAACTAAGGACATCGAGGACATCGGGCTTGGCTGGTGACAACACGAGCTTGAGCGACCTGGCGGGACGCTATGCCGCCGCGTTGCTCGATCTGGCCGACGAACAGAAGGCGCTGGACCAGGTTTCCGGCGATCTGCTGACCCTGCGGTCGATGATTGCCGAGAGCGCCGATCTGCGGCGCATGCTGAACAGCCCGGTGATCACGCGCGACGAACAGAGCAAGGCCATGTCCGCCCTGATGGACAAGGCCGGGCTCGGCGACCTGACCCGGCGTTTCGTGCTGGTCGTGGCGCGGAATCACCGCCTTTTCGCCCTGCCGGCGATGATCGAGGGCTATCTTTCCGAGCTGGCGCGCCGGCGCGGCGAGATCACCGCCGAGGTGACCTCCGCCCGTTCGCTGTCGGACGCCCAGCAGTCCGCCCTCTTGGAGGCGCTGCGCAGCGCCGTCGGGGGCAAGGTGCAGCTGGATCTCAAGGTCGATGCGGCCCTGATCGGCGGCCTCGTCGTCAAGGTCGGCAGCCGCATGATCGATTCCTCGCTGCGCAGCAAACTTCAACGACTTCAACTCGCCATGAAAGGGGTCGGATGATGGACATCCGCGCCGCGGAAATTTCCGCCATTCTCAAGGACCAGATCGAAAACTTCGGCAACGAGGCGGATGTCGCCGAGGTCGGGCGGGTGCTGTCGGTCGGCGACGGCGTGGCCCGCATCCACGGCCTCGACAACGTCCAGGCCGGCGAGATGGTCGAGTTTCCGGGCGGCATCAAGGGCATGGCGCTGAACCTCGAGGTCGACAACGTCGGTGTCGTGATCTTCGGCGAGGACCGCGGCATCAAGGAAGGCGACACCGTCAAGCGCACCGGCGAAATCGTCGACGTGCCGGTCGGCCGCGGCCTGCTCGGCCGCGTGGTCGATGCCCTCGGCAACCCGATCGACGGCAAGGGCCCGATCGAGGGCGCCGAGCGCCGCCGCGTCGAGGTCAAGGCGCCCGGCATCATCCCGCGCAAGTCCGTGCACGAGCCGATGCAGACGGGCCTCAAGGCGATCGACGCGCTGATCCCCATCGGCCGCGGCCAGCGCGAGCTGATCATCGGCGACCGCCAGACCGGCAAGACCGCCATCGCCCTCGACACCATCATCAACCAGAAGCCGATCAACCAGGGCGACGACGACTCGAAGAAGCTCTACTGCATCTACGTCGCCATCGGCCAGAAGCGTTCCAGCGTCGCCAATTTCGTGAAGATCCTGGAGGACCACGGCGCCCTCGAATACTCCATCGTGGTGGCCGCCACCGCCTCGGAGCCGGCGCCGATGCAGTTCCTGGCGCCCTACACCGGCTGCACCATGGGCGAGTTCTTCCGCGACAACGGCGCCCATGCCGTGATCATCTACGACGACCTTTCCAAGCAGGCCGTCGCCTACCGCCAGATGTCGCTGCTGCTGCGCCGCCCGCCGGGCCGCGAAGCCTATCCCGGCGACGTCTTCTACCTGCACTCCCGCCTGCTCGAGCGCGCCGCCAAGATGGGCGACGACGCCGGCAACGGCAGCCTGACCGCCCTGCCGGTCATCGAGACCCAGGCCGGCGACGTCTCTGCCTACATCCCGACCAACGTGATCTCCATCACCGACGGGCAGATCTTCCTGGAAACCGGCCTGTTCTATAAGGGTGTCCGCCCGGCGCTCAACGTCGGCCTGTCGGTCAGCCGCGTCGGCTCGGCCGCTCAGATCAAGGCGATGAAGCAGGTCGCCGGCACCATCAAGCTGGAACTCGCACAGTATCGCGAGATGGAGGCCTTCTCGCAGTTCGCCTCCGACCTCGACGCGGCGACCCAGCGTCTGCTGGCGCGCGGCTCGCGCCTCACCGAGCTGCTGAAGCAGTCGCAGTATTCGCCGCTTGCGGTCGAGGAGCAGGTGGCGGTGATCTTCGCCGGCGTGCGCGGCTATCTCGACCGGATCGCGGTCAACCAGGTGACGGCTTTCGAGAAGCAGTTGCTCGCCAAGCTGCGCGCCGAGGGTGCCGAGATCCTGGCGGCGATCCGCAACGAACAGGCCATCTCCGAGGCCACCGAGGGCAAGCTCAAGACCTTCCTCGACGGCTTCACCAAGACCTTCGCGGCCTGACCCGAAAACACTGACGACCCAGCAGAGCCAGTAGAAAAAGAGTCGGAGCGGGGCACGGCGGATGCCGAATCTCAAAGATCTCAAGGTGCGGATCGACAGCGTCAAGTCGACGCGGAAGATCACCTCCGCCATGAAGATGGTGGCCGCGGCCAAGCTGCGCCGCGCGCAGGAGCAGGCCGAGGCGTCGCGCCCCTACGCGCAGCGCATGGAACGCATGCTCGGCTCGCTCGCCGCCGCGGCCGCCGGGCAGGCCGGGGCGCCGAAGCTTCTGGCCGGCACCGGCAACGACGACACTCACCTGATCGTCGTGGCGACCGCCGACCGCGGCCTCTGCGGTGGTTTCAACTCCTCCATCGTCCGCGAAGCCCGGCGCCTCGTCCGCAGCCTTATCGGCGACGGCAAAACGGTGAAGATCCTCTGCGTCGGCCGCAAGGGGCGCGACCAGCTGCGCCGCGACTACGCCTCGCTGATCGTCGATACCGTCGAGGACGTGGCGAAGCCGGCACTGACTTTCGACAAGGCCTCGGCGATCGGCGATCGTATCGTCGCTATGTTCGAGGCCGGCGAGTTCAACGTCTGCACCCTGATCTATGCGGAGTTCCGCTCGGCGATCTCGCAGATCGTCACGCCGCAGCAGTTGATCCCCTTCGCGCCCCCTAAGGCCAAGAAGAAGGAAGGCGAAGAGGAGGCGGCGGCCGGGGCCGGCACGAACGGCGGTCTCGATGGCGCAGTGTACGAGTACGAGCCGGGCGAGGAGGAGATCCTCAGCGCCCTGCTGCCGACCAACATCTCCGTGCAGGTCTTCAAGGCCCTGCTGGAGAACGCGGCCAGCGAACACGGCGCGCGGATGACCGCGATGGACAACGCGACGCGCAACGCCGGCGATATGATCAACCGCCTGACGCTGGTTTACAACCGCACGCGCCAGGCCGCGATCACCGGCGAACTGATCGAAATTATTTCCGCTAAGGAAGCAATGTAACGGCGGATTGCAGGCCGTACCCCCTGCGGGACGGCTGGCACCAAGGAGCAAGAAGATGGCAGCTAATCTCGTCGGCAAGATTTCCCAGGTGATGGGCCCGGTGGTGGACGTTCAGTTCACCGGCGACCTGCCGCCGATCTTGAACGCGCTCGAAACCACCAACGACGGCAAGCGTCTCGTCTTCGAGGTGGCCCAGCACCTTGGCGAGAGCGTGGTGCGCGCCATTGCCATGGACGCCACGGAAGGTCTCGTGCGCGGCCAGGAGGTGACCGATACCGGCAGCCCGATCAACGTGCCGGTCGGCCCGGAGATGCTCGGCCGCATCATCAACGTCATCGGCGAGCCGATCGACGAGCGCGGTCCTGTCAAGACCTCGCACACGGCACCGATTCACCGCTCGGCACCGGAGTTCGCCGAGCAGTCGACCGAAGCCGAGATGCTGGTCACCGGCATCAAGGTCGTCGACTTGCTGGCGCCCTATGCCCGCGGCGGCAAGATCGGCCTGTTCGGCGGCGCCGGCGTCGGCAAGACGGTGCTGATCCAGGAACTGATCAACAACGTCGCCAAGACCCACGGCGGCTATTCGGTCTTTGCCGGTGTCGGCGAGCGGACCCGCGAGGGCAACGACCTCTATCACGAGATGATCGAGTCCGGCGTTATCAATCTGGACGGCGATTCCAAGGTGGCGCTGGTGTTCGGCCAGATGAACGAGCCGCCGGGCGCGCGCGCGCGTGTGGCCCTGACCGGCCTGTCCCAGGCCGAGTACTTCCGCGACGAGGAAGGCCAGGACGTGCTGTTCTTTGTCGACAACATCTTCCGCTTCACCCAGGCGGGCTCCGAGGTCTCGGCGCTGCTGGGCCGCATTCCCTCGGCGGTGGGCTACCAGCCGACCCTGGCCACCGACATGGGTACCCTGCAGGAGCGCATCACCACCACCAAGAAGGGCTCGATCACCTCGGTGCAGGCCATCTACGTGCCGGCCGACGACCTCACCGACCCGGCGCCGGCGACGTCCTTCTCGCACCTCGACGCGACCACGGTGCTGTCGCGCCAGATCGCCGAGCTCGGCATCTACCCGGCGGTCGATCCGCTCGACTCCACCAGCCGCATTCTGGACCCCCAGGTGGTCGGCGAGGAACACTACCTGGTCGCCCGCGAAGTGCAGCGCATCCTGCAGAGCTACAAGGCGCTGCAGGACATCATCGCCATTCTCGGCATGGACGAGCTGTCGGAGGAGGACAAGCTCACCGTGGCCCGGGCGCGCAAGATCCAGCGCTTCATGTCGCAGCCCTTCGACGTCGCCCAGGTGTTCACCGGCACGCCCGGCGTGCAGGTGTCCATCGAGGATACCGTGCGCGGCTTCAAGGGCATCTGCGAGGGCGAGTACGACCACCTGCCGGAGGCTGCCTTCTACATGGTCGGCGCGATCGAGCAGGCCGTCGAGAAGGCCCGCAAGCTGGCGGCGGAAGCCGCCTGAGGCGGTCGCCGGAGCTGACAACAAGGAACGGACGCCGCTGCTATGGCCGAAGGTAAAGTCGCATTCGAGCTCGTCTCTCCGGAGCGCCTGCTGCTCTCCGCAGAGGTCGATATGGTCGAGGTGCCGGGCGAGGAAGGCGATTTCGGCGTGCTGGTCCGCCACGCGCCGTTGATCTCGACCGTGCGCCCCGGCGTCATCAAGGTGCACGAGGGCGGCAGCGTCACCCAGCGGATCTTCGTCGCCGGCGGCTTCGCCGAGGTCACGCCGGAGCGCTGCACCGTGTTGGCGGAGGAGGCCGTGCCGGTTGGCGAGATCGACCGCGCGGCGGCGGAGCAGCGCCTCAGCAACGCCAAGGACGATCTCCTGGACGCCAAGGACGACGGCCAGAAGAAGGCGGCGGAGCGGCAGATCAAGATTGCCGAGGAATTGGTGAAGGCGGCCGGTTGAGCCGCCGGAGTCGCCCGCCCGAGTCGCCCGCCCGAGTCGGCCCATACTCCAGCGATCCCGCTCTCGCGGGCGGATGCCCGAAAGGCCTTGTCATACAAGGCCATACACCATACGTCGGGGGAACCCATTGATTGCGCTTAGCCTTCTGGCTAGGCTGCCGCCTTCATGAAACCGTCACCTGGGCGGTTTGTGGGGCCACTGTCTGTATTAGCGGCGCGCTTTCGCCGCCACAGGTTGACGGAGCGTAACCGATGACCAGCGGTCACTGGAGCCTGGACGACATCCCCTGGGAGCGTTTCGACCCCACCAAGGTGGACCCCGAACTGGTCAAGATCGTCAAGGCCGCCAGCATGGTCGAGTATAACGGCGGTGACTACGCGGCCTATCTTTGCAATGTCTTTCCCGACGATGCCGACTTTCAGGGAGCGGCGCGATCCTGGGCGAAGGAAGAGGTGCAGCACGGCGCCGCCCTGGCGCGCTGGGCGAAGCTGGCCGACGACAGCTTCGATTTTGACGGCAGCTTCGATCGCTTCCGCAGCGGCTATCGGATTCCGGTGGAGGCATCGGATTCGATCCGCGGTTCGCGATCCGGCGAGCTGGTGGCCCGCTGCATCGTCGAGGTCGGCACCTCGTCGTACTACGCGTCCATCGGTGCCACCGCCGAGGAGCCGGTGCTGCGCGAGATCTGCCGCCGCATCGCCGCCGACGAACTCCGCCACTACCGGCTGTTCTACAGCCACCTCCGCCGCTACCTGGAGCACGAAGGCATCGGCCGGTGGAAGCGCCTGGCGGTGGCCCTCGGGCGCATCGGCGAGAGCGAGGACGACGAGCTGGCCTATGCCTTCTATGTCGCCAACGAGAACCGGGAAACACCCTACAGCCGCAAGGCGCATGGGCGGGCCTACATGAAGCGCGCCTTCGCCTGCTATCGGCTGCCGCAGGTCCAGCGTGCCGTGGCGATGATCTTCAAGGCTGCCGGCCTCGATCCGCAGAGCCGCTTTGCCGCCTGGACGGCGCGCGCGGCCTTCGGATTCATCCGCCTGCGTGGCCGCATGATCGCGGCCTGAGTGCCGGGTTTCAGACTCTGCCCAGCAACTGCCGGAACTCCGAGACCACGGCGCGGTAGGTGTCGCGCTTGAAGGGGATCACCAGTCCGGGAACCTCCTCCAGGTCGACCCAGCGCCAGGCGTCGAACTCGGGATGCTCGGTGGCGAGGTCGATGTCGGAGTCCTCGCCGAGAAAGCGCAGGGCGAACCAGCGCTGCTTCTGGCCGCGATAGCGTCCGCGCCATACCTTGCCCACCAGGTCGTCCGGCAGGTCGTAGTGCAGCCAATGGCGGCTCTCGGCGAGGATCTCCGCCTTGTCGGTGCCGATCTCCTCGCGCAGCTCGCGCAGCGCCGCCGCGGCCGGCGTTTCGCCATCGTCGATGCCGCCCTGCGGCATCTGCCAGATGTTGTCGCCTTCTTTGGCGGTGTCGATGCGGCGGCCGACGAAGACCCTGCCGTCGGCGTTCGTCAGCAGCAGGCCGACGCAAGGTCGGTAGGGCAGCCGGTCGATCTCCTCCCGGGTCGCCATGGCGCTCAGGGCCGGTCCTGCCGGCCGGCCAGCGCCGAGATCGGCGCGAGGGCGAAACCGCGCGACGTCAGTTCCGTCGTCCACTCGGCGAGGCGCTCGAGCGTCACCGGGTAGGGCTGGGCCATGGCCACGGCAAATCCCTCGGTGAGGGCGATGCGTTCGATCTGGGCGAGCCGCGCGTCGATGGCGACGCGGCTGGCCTGACGCTCGTCCACCGAGCGGCTGTTGACGGCATGCGGCAGGCCGATCTCCTCGGAAAGCGAGGCGACGAGGGAGTCCTCGGTGGTGCGCCGATCGAGGAAAATCAGTCCGCGCTCCCCGACCTCGCGCAGGACCGGCTCCAGGGCCTCGCGCGACGCGGTGAAGCGTGAGCCCATGCTGCCGGCCAGGCCGACGTAGGCGCTGCCACGGCTCAGCACCCAATCGAGGCGGTCGAGATTGGCCTCGGGGCTGAGGCTCGTCAGCAGGCCTTGCGGCCCCGGATCCTCGTTGGGGAAGCTCGCCGGCTCCATCGGCAGGTCGAGCATGACCTCATGGCCGCGTGCCCGGGCGAGCGCGATCCAGCGCTCGAGGTTGCGGGCGTAGGGGCTGAAGGAGAGGGTGACGGCCGCCGGCAGTTGATTGATGGCGGCTTCGGTGGCGCCGTCGGAGAGGCCGAGGCCGCTCAGCACCACGGCAATTCGCGGGCGCTTGTCGTCCATGTTGAACGGCTGGCGATAGCGCTCCCAATAGGGCAGCTGCTCGATCGCCGGCGGGATCGCCGGGATCGCGACCAACACTTCGGCCTCCGGCGCGGCGACATCGTCTGCCGGCGGGCCGCCTTCCGGCGCCTGCGCTTGGGAAGCCGGCACCAGTGGCTTGGGCAGAGGCAGGGAAGCGACTGCCGCGGGGGCCTCCTGACCCGCCGATTCAGGTTCCGCCGCTGCTTCGGCCGCTGCGGGCGGCTCCGGTGTCGCGTCCGGCTCGGCTGGGCTCGCGGTGCCGGAATCCGCCGCCGACTCCGCTTCCGCCGGATCTTCAGGAGGTGCAGGAGGTGCAGGAGCGGCCTCGCCCGGACTGGAGTCCGCTGCCGGCGCCCCGGGCAGCACGATGGCGATGGTCAGAGCTTCGCCTCGTGGCGGCGGCGGCGGTTGCAGGAAGGCGAGAACGAGAGCGCCCGCCAGGACCGCGAGGACGACGATCCAGGCCGCGGCAAGCACGCTGCGGCTGGCCAGAAGGCTACCCAAGGTCCGTCGGGGCTCCGGCCGCGCGCCGAGCACCGAGGCGACGGGCGCGACCGGAGTCCCAGCGCGGATGGGGTCGACGACAGGTCGTCATGAACAGGTTCGGCCCTCTTATCGGCGCGACTCCGCGCCGTCCTGGGGAGACAGAACCCTTCTTTTAGTTCACCACCCGCTGATTATAAAGAGCAAGGCCGCGCAGCAGGTCGATGGCACGGGCGAGCTGGTAATCCTGCTCGGTCGCCTCGGAGAGGACGTGCTGGTCCACTTCCGCGTCGGGAGTCTCGGTGTCGACGCCGTTCGACCCGTTCGGGTTGGTCAGCGCCCCGCGCAGGTCGGACTCGCGGCGACCCGGGCGGGCTGCCGCCGCCTGCTCCACGGTGGCCTGTTCGACGACGATGTCGGGATCGATGCCGAGCGCCTGGATTGAGCGGCCCGAGGGAGTGAAATAGCGTGCCGTGGTCAGGCGCATGGCGCCATCGAGACCGAGCGGAATGACGGTCTGCACGGACCCCTTGCCGAACGAGCGGGTACCCATGACGATCGCCCGCCGGTGGTCCTGCAGAGCCCCGGCGACGATCTCCGAGGCGGAGGCCGAGCCGCCGTTGATCAGCACGATGACCGGCAGGCCGTCGGCGAGATCGCCGGGCGTCGCGTTGAAGCGCTGGGCGTCGTCCACCTCGCGCCCGCGGGTCGACACGATCTCGCCCTGCTCGATGAAGGCGTCGGACACCTCGACGGCCTGGTCGAGCAGGCCGCCCGGGTTGTTGCGCAGATCGACGACATAGCCGCGCAGATCGCCGCCCGCTTCCGCCTTGACCTCCTGGATCGCCTGCCTCAGCCCCGGCATGGTCTGCTGGTTGAAGGTGGTGATGCGGATGTAGCCGACATTGTCCTCGACACGGTTGCGCACGGACTGGATCTTGATGACGTCGCGGGTGATCGTGAGGTCGAAGGGCTCGGAGTCCTCGCGGCGGATCGTCACCGTCAGGTCGGTGCCGACGGGTCCGCGCATCTTCTCCACCGCCTCATTCAGCGACAGGCCGAGGATCGCCTCGCCGTCGAGATGGGTGATGAAGTCGCCTGGCTGCACGCCCGCGTGGAAGGCCGGCGTGTCGTCGATCGGCGACACCACCTTGACGAAGCCGTTCTCCATGGTGACCTCGATGCCGAGGCCGCCGAATTCGCCGCGGGTCTGCACGCGCATGTCGCCAAAGGACTCGGCGTTGAGGTAGCTGGAATGAGGATCCAGCGTGGAGAGCATGCCCTGGATGGCGTACTCGATGAGTTGCTCGTCGCTCACCTCCTCCACGTAGGAGGCGCGCACCCGTTCGAAGACCTCGCTGAACAGCTTCAGCTGCCGGTAGGTGTCGGAGGAGTTTTCCTGTGCCGGAGAGAACTGCGGCACGGCGATGAGGAGGGCGGCGATGACGGCCGCGATCTGGAACTTGCGCATTAACCTCGCACCTTGTCGTCCGTTGTAGCCAACCAGGGGAGCGGATTGATGGCCTGCCCTGTCCGGCGGAGTTCGAAATAAAGCTCTGGCGCGCCGCCGGCGGAATCTCCCATCCGCGCTACCGGCTCCCCAGCCAGCACCCACTGCCCGACCACGGCGTCGATCCGATCGAAACCGGCCAATATCGTATGATATCGCTCGCCATGGTCGATGATCAAGATAAGCCCATAACCGCGGAACGGGCCGGCATAGGCGATCTTGCCGTCGAAAGGCGCCACCACCTGGGCCTGGGCCCGCGCGCGGATCGAGATGCCCTTGGTGGTGGTTCCCGGCGTCTCGCTTTCCTGACCGTAGGCCCGGACGACCGGTCCGCGCACCGGCATGGCGAGGCTGGCGGCGGTTTCCGGGAAGGGGCGCAGGGAGGCGGGAGGCGTCAGCCGCGCGATTTGCATGGCTTCTTGTTCAACTTCACGTGAGGCCGGGGCGGCCGCCGCCTCGGCCACCTCGCGGGTGGCCTCCGCCTCGGCCGCCGCGGCGGCCTGGGCCGCGGCCTCGCGCGCGGCGGCTTCCCGGGCTTCGGCTTCCCGGCGTTCGGCTTCCAGACGCTCGGTCAGGTCCTGCAGGTCCCGGGCTTCGGCGGCCAGGCGGGCCACGCGATCTGCCGCTGCCTTGTGCTCGCTCTCGGTGGTTTGGTGGAGTTCGGCCTTGCGGGCCAGGAGGGCCGCCAGCCGGTCGCGCTCGATGTTGAGGGCGGCCGCGGCGGCGGCGAGGTCGCTGCGCTCGATGCCGATGCGCGCGCGCAGCACGGCGAGGTCGCCCAGTTCGTCGCGCAGGCTCCCCGCCCGCGCCTCCAGTTCGGGGATCGCCACCCGCAGCAGCAGGGCGGCGCGCGCGGAGTCGATCGGCCGCTCGCTGCGCGCCAGGGCGGCCTCCGGCGGCTGCAGGGCGAGGCGCTGCAGGGCGCCGAGGGTATAGCCAAGCTGGCTCCGGCGCGCGGCGAGGTCGGCGGTCTTGGCCGCTTCCTCGGCCGCCAGGGCGCTCAGCGTCTGCTCGACGGCGGTCATCTCGCTCTCGATGTCCTGGGCCCGGCGGGCGGTGGCGATCGACCTGGCCCGCAGCTCCTCGATCTCGGCGCCGAGCGCGGCGGCGGCAGCCTGCAGTTGCTCGGCTCGGGCCTGGTCGTCGGCGAGTTCGCGCTGCAACCGTTCGAGGTCCGCCTGCTGGGCAGCCAGGGGCATTGCCAGCGTCAGGCCGATCAGCAGGCCAAGCGCCGCGGCGCACCGCCGGCCGAGATCGCGCCGCTGGAGGAATGCCGCCAAATCTATTCCGCCGCCGCTTCGCCCCGCGCCGCCGCCGGCTCGAGCAGGCTGTGGCCGGTCATCGCCGCCGGACGCGGCAGGGCCATGAGATCGAGCAGCGTCGGCGCGATGTCGGCGAGCCGGCCGTCGCTGAGGGCGGCGACCCGCTCGGGGCCATTGATCAGCAACAGGGGCACTTTGTTCATGGTGTGCGCGGTGTGTGCCTGGCCGGTCTGCGCATCGCTCATCTGCTCGGCGTTGCCGTGGTCGGCGGTCAGCAGAATGCAGCCGCCGGTTTCCTCCACCGCCGCGGCGAGCCGGCCGACGCAGGTATCGACGGTTTCGACGGCCTTGATGGCCGCGGCGAGATCGCCGGTATGGCCGACCATGTCGCCGTTGGCGTAGTTGCAGACCACGAGGTCGAATTTCCCGGACTCGATGGCAGCGACCAGCTTGTCGGTCACCTCCGGCGCCGACATCTCCGGCTTCAGGTCGTAGGTGGCGACGTCGGGCGACGGCACCAGGATGCGCTCCTCGCCGTCGAAGACCTCTTCACGGCCGCCGTTGAAGAAGAAGGTGACATGGGCGTACTTCTCCGTCTCGGCGATGCGCAACTGGCGCTTGCCGGCTTCGGCCACCACCTCGCCCAGGGTCTCGCGCAGGTCTTCCGGCGGGAACAGCGTCGCCAGGAAGGCGTTGAGCTCGCCGGAGTACTCCACCATGCCCACCGCCGCGGCAAAGCCCGGGCGCTGCTGCCGTTCGAAGCCGTCGAAGCCGGGGTCCAGCAGCGCCGTCAGGATCTCGCGGGCGCGGTCGGCGCGGAAATTGGCCATGAAGAGGCCGTCGCCGTCCCGCATGCCGGCGTAACCGCCGATTACCGTGGGCAGCAGGAACTCGTCGTTGGTGCCGGCGGCATAGCCCTGCTCGACGGCGGCGAGGGCGTTGTCCGCCCGCTCGCCCTCGCCCTGCACCAGGGCGCAGTAGGCCTTTTCGACGCGGGCCCAGCGCTTGTCGCGGTCCATGGCGTAGTAGCGCCCGGACACCGTGGCGATGGCGGCGCTGGGTGCCTTGTGCAGGAAGCCTTCGAGATAGCCGAGGGCGCTGCGCGGCGGCGTGTCGCGGCCGTCGAGGAAGGCGTGCACGGCGACCGGGATGCCGGCCGCGGCCAGAACCTCCGCCAGGGCGGCGATCTGGTCCTGGTGCGAGTGCACGCCGCCCGGTGACATCAGGCCCATGACGTGGGCGGTGCCGCCGGACGCCTTCAAGGCGGCTATGGCGTCGCGCAGCACCGGGTTGGCGGCGAAGCTGCCGTCGGCGATGGCGGCGTCGATGCGCGGCAGGTCCTGCATCACCACGCGGCCGGCGCCGAGGTTCATGTGGCCGACCTCGGAGTTGCCCATCTGTCCGCTCGGCAGCCCCACCTCGCCCTCGGAGGCGTCGACCAGGGCATGCGGCGAGGCGGCGAAGAGGCGGTCCAGGTTCGGCGTCGCCGCCTGGCAGATGGCGTTGTTCTCGCAAGCCTCGCGGTGGCCCCAGCCGTCGAGGATGCAGAGCACCACGGGGCGGGGGGCATCGGGATGGGCGGTGTCCTTGGTCATCGTGGCGTTCTTGCGTCCAGGTCGTTCAATCGCGGTGGTAGGGGTGCCCGGCGAGGATGCTCTCGGCGCGGAACAGCTGCTCGGCCAGGAGGCCCCTCACCAACATATGGGGCCAGGTCATGGGCCCCAAGGAAAGAGTGAGGTCGGCGGCCTCGCGGGCCCTGTCCGCCAGGCCGTCGGCGCCGCCGATCAGGAAGGCCAGATCCTGAACTCCCTCGTCCTGCCAGCGGCCCAGCAGTTCGGCGAACTCGCGGCTGCTCATCTCCCGGCCGGCCTCGTCGAGGGCGACCACCCGCGCCCCGCGCGGCAAGGCGGCCAGCAGCAGCCCTGCTTCCTGTTCCTTCAGAGCCTCCGGCGGCAGGCTGCGGCGTTCCTCGACCTCCTTCGCGGCGAGGCGCCAGCGCAGCCGCGCGGCATAGTGCTCGTAGAGCGCCCGGGCGGCGCCGGCCTTCAGGCGGCCGACGGCCACCAGCGTTATTCGCATGCGTCCACCCGCAGGCCGCCTTCAGACGGCAAGGCCCGGCCGGCCCCGATCAAGGGGCCGTCAGGCGGAGGTTGCGCCCTGTTCCGTGTCGCCGGTCGCCTCTGGGCCGACCGGCACCAGGTTCACGCCCCACATCTTTTCCAGATTGTAGAACTGGCGCACTTCCGGGCGGAACAGGTGGACGATGACGTCGCCGGCGTCGATCAGCACCCAGTCGCAGCGCTCCATGCCCTCGGCGGAAACGCCGTGGAGTCCATCGACTTTCAGCTTCTCGCGCAGATGGTCGGCCATGGCGCCGACCTGCCGAGCCGAGCGGCCGGAGGCGATGACCATGAAATCTGCGATGCTGGATTTGTCGGCGAGTTCGATGACGACGATGTCGTCCGCCTTGTCGTCCTCGAGGGACGACTGGATGTCGGCGAGCAGGCGCCGGCTCTCGGCAAGGACGTCCTGCTGTTCGGCCCTGCGGGCCTTGGTCTCTTGCAGTATGACCCTAAGTCTCCTGTCTGTTGCTGCCTCGATGCCCGTCAGGCGGCGCCTTCCTGCGCCGGCTTGCGGGTCCGGATCGCGGTCGCAGACTGGGGATTCAAGCGGCTGCGGATGAACACCCAGGCCGGCGGCCTCGCCTCCGCCAGGTGCCGGGCCGAACGCTCTTTCAGCCGGTGCCGGGCAAAGGCGCGCGCTGCCTGACCGGACAGCGCCCTTAAAGAATAGGAGGGGCGGTCGAAAACCGCAACGGGCAGGGTATTAAAGATTTGTGGCCAGTCCTGCCATTGATGAACTTGAATCAAGTTATCTGCCCCCATGAGCCACACGAAGCGCACCCGCGGCAGCAGGTGGGTCAGGGCCCTCAGGGTGTCGGCAGTGTAGGTGCTGCCGAGCTCGCTCTCGACCGCGGTGACGACGATCCGACGGTCGTTCGCCATGCGGCGGGCACTGTCCATGCGGGCGGCCAGCGGCGCCATGTCGGCGGCCGATTTCAGAGGGTTCTGCGGTGACACCAGCCACCACACGCGGTCGATGTCGAGGCGCTGCAGCGCCGCCTCGGTGATCTCCCGGTGGCCGTCGTGGGCGGGATTGAACGAGCCGCCGAGCAGGCCGACGCGCTGGCCAGGCGGCGGTACCTGGCCGCCCAGGGCCGCACCCAGGGCGGCCGGTGTCAGGCTCGGCGGGCGTGCACCCATGTCCTAAGCCGCACTTTCGCGCGGCAGCCGGCCTTCCTCCACCGCGTGGCAGGCCACGCGGCTGCCCTGGGAGGGAAGCAGCGCGGGCGGCTCGCGGCGGCAGCGCTCGTCGGCATAGGGGCAGCGCGGATGGAAGGTGCAGCCGCCGGGCGGATTCAGCGGCGAGGGCAGTTCGCCGCTCAGCCTGATGCGCTGGCGGCGCCGGGTCGGATCGGCCTTGGGTGTGGCCGACAGCAGCGCCTGGGTATAGGGGTGCTGCGGATTGGCGAAGATGGTGTCGCGCGGGCCCTGTTCCACCGGGTGGCCGAGGTACATGACGATAACCTCGTCGGCGATGTGGCGCACCACGCTGAGGTCGTGCGAGATGAACAGATAGGCGAGGTCGAATTCCTGCTGCAGCTCGGCCAGCAGATTCAGCACCTGCGCCTGGATCGACACGTCGAGCGCCGAGACCGGCTCGTCGAGCACCACCACGTCGGGGTTCAGCATCAGCGCCCTGGCGATGGCGATGCGCTGGCGCTGGCCGCCGGAGAACATGTGCGGATAGCGCTCGTAGTGCTCCGGCCTGAGGCCGACCCTCGCCATCATGGCTTCCGCCGCCGCGCGCCGCTCGGCCGCCGACATGCGGCGGTTGATCAGCAGCGGCTCCTCCAGAATCGTGCCGATTTTCTGGCGCGGGTTGAGCGAGCCGTAGGGGTCCTGGAACACGATCTGCACCGACTGGCGCAGCTTGCGCTGGGCTTCCCCCGAGGCCTCGGTGACGTCGATGCCGTTGAGTATCAGGCTGCCGGCGGTTGGCTTCTCGATCAGCGTGACCATCCGCGCCAGGGTCGACTTGCCGCAGCCCGACTCGCCGACCACGGCCAGGGTCTTGCCGGCGCTCAGCGAGAAGCTCGCGCCGTCGACCGCCTTCACCGTGGCGGCGCGCGCGAACAGACCGCCGCCGACCTGGTAATAGCGGGTGAGGTCCCTTGCCTCGAGAACCTGGCGCGCGCTCATACCGTCTGCTCCAGGGTCTCGGGGTGGCCTTGCGGCACACCGCGGCTGAGCGCGTAGTGACAGCGCACTCCCGGCAGGGGAGGCCCGTCGAGCGTCGGCGCTTCCTGCCGGCAACGCTCGGTGGCGAAGCGGCAGCGCGGATTGAACAGGCAGCCCTGGGGCCGGTCGAACTGGCCCGGCACCACGCCCGGAATCGACGGCAGCCGCTTCGTCGTCGCGCGCTCCGGCAGGGCAGCCAGCAGGGCGGCGGTGTAGGGGTGGTGCGGATCGGCGAAAAGGCTCTCGACCGCCTGCATCTCGACCTGCTGGCCGGCGTACTGCACCGTCACGCGCTGGGCGGTTTCCGCGACCACACCCATGTCGTGCGTGATCAGGACCAGTGCCATGCCGCGCTCGCGCTGCAGATCGGTGAGCAGCTCCAGGATCTGCGCCTGGATGGTGACGTCGAGGGCGGTCGTCGGCTCGTCGGCGATCAGCAGACGCGGATTGCAGGCGATCGCCATGGCGATCATCACGCGCTGGTTCATGCCGCCCGACATCTGGTGCGGGAACGCCGAGAGCCGGGTGTCGGGCGCCGGGATGCCGACCAGGTCGAGCAGTTCGATGGCGCGGCGGCGATGCTCCGCCCGCGAACCGCCGATGTGCGTCTTCAGCGTTTCGGTGATCTGGAAGCCGACGGTGAAGCAGGGGTTGAGCGAGGTCATCGGCTCCTGAAAGATCATCGACATCTCCTTGCCGATGATCCGGCGCCGCGCCCGGGGATCGAGTGTCAGGAGGTCGCGGCCGCCGAAGGTGAGCCGGTCCGCGGTCACCTTGGCGGTCCAGGGCAAGAGGCCCATCAGCGCCAGCATGGAGACGGACTTGCCGGACCCTGACTCGCCGACGATGGCGACGAAGTCGCCCTCGTCGACGTCGAGGTGAACGCCGTCGACCGCGCGGAAGTCTCCGTGGGCGGTCTGGAAGTCGACCGAGAGGTTGCGAATCTCGAGCAGGCTCATGAGCGCTTCATCTTCGGGTCCAGCGCATCGCGCAGCCCGTCGCCGAAGAGGTTGATGGCCAGCACGGTGACGAGGATCGCCAGTCCGGGGAAGGTGACCACCCACCAGGCGCGGGTGATGAACTCGCGGGCGTCGGCCAGCATCGCGCCCCACTCCGGCGTCGGCGGCTGCGCGCCCTGGCCGAGGAAGCCGAGCGCGGCGGCATCGAGAATGGCGGTGGAAAAGCTGAGCGTCGCCTGGACGATCAGGGGCGCCATGCAGTTGGGCAGCACGGTCACGAACATCAGCCGCGGCAGGCCTGCGCCGGCGACCCTGGCGGAGGTCACGTAGTCGCGCGTGCTTTCGGAGATCACCGAGGCGCGGGTCAGGCGCACGAAGTGCGGCAGTACGACCACGGATACGGCGATCATGGCGTTGGTCAGGCTGGGACCGAGGAGGGTGACCAGCACCAGTGCGAGCAGGATGGAGGGGAAGGCGAGAATGATGTCCATGCAGCGCATGATCATGGTCTCGACGAAGCCGCGGAAGAAACCGGCGATGAGCCCCAGGGTGATGCCGAAGCTGAAGGCGATCGAAATGACAACGGCGCCGACGTAGAGCGAATAGCGCGCGCCGTGAATGAGGCGCGAGAGGATGTCGCGGCCGACGGCGTCGGTGCCGAGCACGAACTGCCAGGAACCGCCGTCCATCCACACCGGCGGGCGCAGGAAATTGCCGCGGTACTGCTCCACCGGCGAATGTGGCGCCACCACGTCGGCGAAGATCGCCAGCAACACCAGCACCACGATGACGCAGAGGCCGGCCACGGCGCCGGTATTGTCGGAGAAGTAGTGCCAGAACTCGCGCAGGCGCTCGGCGCGGATGTTGCGCTTGAGGGCCGGGGCCGTGACGGTCTGGTCGCTGCTCGCCATGCGTTCCATCCTAGCGCTGGTGCCGGATGCGCGGGTTGATGAGGCCGTAGAGCAGGTCCACCGTGAGATTGACGATCATCACGATGCCGGCGATCAGCAGCAGGCCGCCCTGCACCGAGGGATAGTCACGGCGGAAGATCGAGTCGACCATCCACTTGCCGATGCCCGGCCAGGCGAAGATCGTTTCGGTGAGGATGGCGCCGGCCAGCAGAACGCCGATCGACAGGCCGATGACCGTGACGACGGGGATCAGGGCGTTGCGCAGGGCATGCAGACCGACGACCCGCCAGGGCGACAGGCCCTTGGCCCGCGCCGTGCGCACGTAGTCCTCGCCCAGGACTTCCAGCATGGCCGAACGAGTCTGCCGCGCGATTACCGCCAGCGGGATGGTCCCCAGCGCGATGGAGGGCAGGATCAGGTGGCGCAACGCCGAGGTGAAGGCCCCCCTCTGGCCCGACAGCAGGCTGTCGATCAGCATGAAGCCGGTCGGCGTGTCGAAATAATAGAGAATGTCGATGCGCCCGGACACCGGTGTCCAGGACAGCGGCGGGGTCGAGAACAGGATGATGAGAATCAGCGCCCACCAGAAGATCGGCATCGAATAGCCGGTCAGGGCGACGCCCATCAGGGTGTGATCGAACCACGACCCGCGCTTCACCGCTGCGATGATGCCGGCCGGCAGTCCGATGACCACCGCCAGGACGATGGCGCAGATCGAAAGCTCGAGCGTTGCCGGAAACAGCGTGAAGAATTCCTCCAGCACCGGCTCGCGGGTGACCACCGACCTGCCGAGGTCGCCCTGCAGGACGTCGGCGACGTAGTAGAAGTACTGCTGCCAGGCCGGCTTATCGAAGCCGTACTGCACCATGAGCTGGGCGTGGCGTTCCGGCGTGACGCCGCGCTCGCCGGCCAGCAGCGTGACCGGGTCGCCGGGCAGCAGCCGGATGAAGGCGAAGGCCAGCACGGTGATTCCGAAGAAGGTCGGAATCAGGTAACCGAGCCGGGTGATGAAGAAGCGGAGCATGGTGGGGGCGGCCGCCTTGCTGCGGAAGTGCGGGCGGGAGGAGCTTGCGGCTCCTCCCGCCCGTCATGCGCTTCACGAGGTCGGCGCTGATGCCTCGATGTCCACGCCGTAGAACACGTGTCCGCCGAAGGGGTCGATCTTGAAGTTCTTCACTTCCTTGCGCACCGGCTTGAACACCACCGAATGCGCGATAGTCGCCCAGGGCGCCTGTTCCTTGAAGACGATCTGAGCCTGCTTGTAGAGCTCGGTCCGCTTGTCGTTGTCGCTGACCGTCTTGGCCTGCTTGATCAGGTCGTCGAAGGGCTTGTGGCACCACTGTGCGCGGTTGGCGCCGCCGACCGCATCGCAGCCCAGCAGGACGGCCAGGAAGTTGTCCGGGTCGCCGTTGTCGCCGGTCCAGCCGAGCAGGATGGCACCGTCGCGGTTGACGTCCTTGGAGCGCTCCAGGTACTCGCCCCACTCGAAGGTGACGATCTCCGCCTCGACGCCGATCTTGGCCCAGTCGGACTGGATCAGTTCGGCCATGCGGCGGGCGTTGGGGTTGTAGGGCCGCTGCACCGGCATGGCCCAGATCTTGGCCTTGAGGTCGCTGACCCCGGCCTCGGCCAACATGGCCTTTGCCGCGTCCGGATCGTAGGGGTCGTCGACCGTCTCGTCGTTGTACGACCAGATCGTCGGCGGGATCGGGTTCTTGGCGACCTTGCCGGCGCCCTGGAAGACGCCGTCGATGATGGCTTCCTTGTTGATCGCCATGTTCAGCGCCTTGCGCACCGTCGGATTGTCGAACGGCGGTTGCTGCGTGTTGTAGCCCAGGTAGCCGACGTTGAGGCCCTCCTGCTCCAGCAGGTTGATGTCCGGGTCCGACGCC
Source organism: Kiloniellaceae bacterium (assembly GCA_050330205.1). Lineage (GTDB taxonomy): Bacteria > Pseudomonadota > Alphaproteobacteria > Kiloniellales > Kiloniellaceae > Pelagibius. The sequence goes on along the minus strand of JBHJOA010000047.1, from coordinate 113,829 downwards.
ATGGCTTGCAGGTCGGCCGGGTTCGGGTAGGGCATCACGTGGCACTCACCGGCCTTGAGCTTCTGGTAGCGCACGCTGGCGTCCGGCGTGATCGCGAAGGTCAGGTTGTCGATCGCCGCCTTGCCTTGCCAGTAGTCGGGGTGCGCCCGGTAGCGGATCACCGCGTCCTTCTGGTAGGCGACCAGTTGGAACGGACCGGTGCCGACCGGCTCCAGGTCGACCTTCTCGGGCGTGCCGGCTTCCATCATCTTGTCGGCATACTCGGCCGAGAGAATGGAGGCGAAGTCCATCGCCAGGTTGGCGATCATCGGCGCCTCGGGGCGATTGAGCACGAACTTCACGGTGTAGTCGTCGACCTTCTCGATCGCCTTGATCAGTTCGGGCATCGACATGCCGTTGAAGTACTCGTAAGAGCCGCCGGAAACCCCGTGATAGGGGTGGTCCTTGTCCCACTGGCGCATGAAGGAATACACGACGTCGTCGGCGTTGAACTCGCGGCTCGGCGTGAAGTCCTGAGTGGTCTGCCAGGTGACGCCGCGGCGCAGGTTGAAGGTGTACTCCAGGCCGTCGTCGGAGACTTCCCAGGACTCGGCCAGGGCCGGCTCGATGTTGGTGGTGCCGATGGTGAACTCGACCAGCTTGTTGAAGATCTGGCGCGACGAGGCATCGAATGTGGTGCCGGCCGTATACAGCGAGGGGTTGAACCCTTCAGGACTGCCTTCCGAGCAGAAGACCAGGGTCTTTGCCTCGGCGACCTGCTGGTCACTTTGGGAAGGCTCGTCTGCTGCCTGCAGCCACACGAATACCGCGACGGCGAGCACCAGCACGCCGAGCACCGCGGTTAAAAGCTTCTTGTTCATGGATGAAACTCCCTGCGGAAGTCGTTGGAAAATTTGCTGACTTGATGCGGCTGAGGGCGCGATATCGCGCCGCATTCGGTTTTGCAAGCTATATAGCGCGAAGATTGTATGTCAACGAACATACTGCCGGGCGCCGCGCCGGGACCGGCCTCCGTACCGGTTCCGCCCCAAAAAAAAACTCAGCGATTCCGCGGTTGTCCTAGGGCCGGGTCTGGCCCTGGCCGCGCACCTTGTACTTGTAACTGGTAAGCTGCTCGGCGCCGACCGGGCCGCGGGCATGCAGCTTTCCGGTGGAGATGCCGATCTCCGCCCCCATGCCGAACTCGCCGCCGTCGGCGAACTGGGTCGAGGCATTATGCATGACGATGCCGGCGTCGACCTCGTCGAGGAAGCGCGCTGCCGCCGTGCTGTCCTCGGTGATGATCGCCTCGGTGTGGTGGGATCCGTGGCGATTGATGTGGTCGATGGCTTCGTCGAGGCCGGCGACCACCTTCACGGCGATGATCGGCGCGAGGTATTCGGTTTCCCAGTCCGCCTCCGTCGCCGCCTCGGCCCCCGGCATGGCCCGGCGCACGGTCGCGTCGCCGCGGACCGCGCAGCCTGCCGCGGCAAGGTCATTCAACAGGGCTGGGAGCAGGCTGTCGGCCAGGGCGCGGTCGACCAGCAGGGTCTCGGTCGCCCCGCAGATGCCGGTACGCCGCATCTTGGCATTGACCACCACCGCGCGCGCCATCTCCGGGTCGGCGGCTTCGTGGACGTAGCTGTGGACCATGCCGTCGAGGTGGGAGAACACGGGAATCCGGCTCTCGCGCTGCACCCGCTCGATGAGGCCGCGTCCGCCGCGCGGCACGATAACGTCGACGAAATCGGTCATGGTCAGCAGGATGCCGACGGCGGCGCGGTCGGTGGTGGGGATCCGCTGGACGGCGGTCTCGGGCAGGCCGGCCGCCTTCAGGCCCGCCTGCAGGCAGTCCAGGATGGCGCCGGCCGAATGGAAGCTCTCCGAGCCACCGCGCAGGATGGCCGCGTTGCCGGCCTTGAGGCAGAGCGCGCCGGCGTCGGCGGTGACGTTGGGCCGGCTCTCGTAGATGATGCCGACAACCCCCAGCGGCACCGACACCCGGGCGATCTTCAGGCCGTTGGGGCGGTCCCACTCGGCCAGGGTGCGGCCGACCGGATCGGGCAGGGCGGCGACTTCCTCGACGCCCCGGGCCATGGCCTCGATGCGCTCGGGGGTCAGCTCCAGGCGGTCGAGCAGGGCGGGCGTCACGCCCTTGGCACGGGCGGCGGCCATGTCCCTGGCGTTGGCGGCGGCGATGGTCTCGGCCTGGGTGCGGATTGCCCGGGCCGCGGCATGGAGGGCCCGGTTCTTGGTTTCCGGATCGGCCAGGGCCAGCACGGCGGCAGCGGCACGGGCCGCCCGTCCGAGCGCGGTCATCGCGCCCTGCAGGTCCTCCTGATTCCCCATGAGGGGTGCCGCTTCGGCGGACATGGCTCCGGCTCTCCCTAGGACACCACCAGGTCGTCGCGGTGGATCAGTTCCTCGCGGCCACGGTAGCCGAGAATGGCTTCGATTTCACGGCTCTTGTGGCCCTTGATGCGACCGGCGTCGGCGGCCGAGTAGGCGGCCAGGCCGCGCGCCACTTCCCGGCCCGAGGCATCGCAGACGACCACGGCATCGCCGCGCTCGAACTGCCCCTCGACGGCGGTGACGCCGGCAGGCAGCAGCGACTTGCCGCTTTTCAGGGCTTTAAGCGCGCCGGCGTCGACCAGCAGCCGGCCGGCCGGCTTCAGGCTGCCGGCGATCCAGCGCTTGCGGGCGGTGCGCGGCTCGACCGCGGCCAGGAACCAGGTGCAGCGGGCGCCCTCCTCGACGGCCCGTAGCGGGTGCAGCACATGGCCGTTGGCGATGGCCATGCGGCAGCCGGCACCGGTGGCGATCTTGCCCGCCGTCAGCTTGGTGACCATGCCGCCGGAGGAATAGCCGGTCGGCGCCACCCCGGCCATGGCCTCGACCGCCGGGGTGATCTCGGCGACCTCCGCAACGAACTCGGCGGCGGGATTGCGGCGCGGATCCTCCCTGTAGAGCCCGTCGACGTCCGACAGCAGCACCAGGGTGTCGCAGCCCAGCATGGCGGCGACGCGGGCGGCCAGGCGGTCGTTGTCGCCGACCCGGATCTCGGTGGTGGCGACGGTGTCGTTCTCGTTGATTACCGGCAGGGTCCCCAGGCGCAGCAGCGTCGTGAGGGTGGCGCGGGCGTTGAGGTGGCGGCGGCGCTCCTCGGTGTCCTCCAGGGTCAGCAGGATCTGCGCCACCGTGATGTCGTGGCGGGCGAGCGATTCCTGGTAGGCGTGGGCGAGGCGGATCTGCCCGGTGGCGGCGGCGGCCTGCTTCTCCTCCAGGCGCAGGGCCTGCTGGGTGAGGCCGAGATGGCGGCGGCCGACGGCGATGGCGCCGGAGGAGACCAGCAGTACCTCGGTGCCGCGGCGCATCAGGGCGGCGACGTCGTCGGCCAGGGCGTCCAGCCACTCGCGGCGGATGGTGCCGCGGGCCTCGTCGACCAGCAGGGCGGAGCCGATCTTCACCACCAGGCGCCGGGCGCCGGCGAGCCCGCTGTGGGCGCCTTCTGCAGACAGGCCGGTCATGGCCGGAATCCCGCGTCGTCAGCCGTGGCCTCCTTGGCGCGCCGGCGTTCGGCCTCGATGTGGCGCCAGAGACGGGCGACCACCGCCTCGACACCTTGGCCTGAGACGCCGGACAGGCAGAGCACCTCGGCGCCGGAGGCGGCTTCCAGGGCGGCCTGCTTTTGCCGCCGCTCGTCGTCGTCCAGGGCATCGATCTTGTTGAGGCCGACCACCTCGGTCTTCGCCGCCAGTTCGTCGTCGTAGGCCGCCAGCTCGGCGCGGATGGTGCGATAGGCGCCGACCACGTCCTCCTGGGTGCCGTCGATCAGGTGCAGCAGCACGCCGCAGCGCTCGATGTGGCCGAGGAAGCGGTCGCCGAGGCCGCTGCCCTCGTGGGCGCCTTCGATGAGACCGGGGATGTCGGCGACGATGAACTCGTTCTCGCCGAGACTGACCACGCCGAGATTGGGATGCAGGGTGGTGAAGGGGTAGTCGCCGATTTTCGGGCGCGCGCGGGAGACGGCGGCCAGGAAGGTCGACTTGCCGGCGTTGGGCAGGCCGACCAGCCCGGCATCGGCAATCAGCTTCAGGCGCAGCCAGACCCACATCTCCTCGCCCGGCCAGCCGGGATCGGCGCGGCGCGGCGCCTGGTTGGTGGAGGACTTGAAACGGGTGTTGCCGAAGCCGCCGTCGCCGCCTTTCAGGAACACGAAGCGCTGGCCCGTCTCGGTCAGGTCGGCCAGCACCGTCTCCTTGTCCTCGCTCAGCACCTGGGTGCCGGCGGGCACCTTGATGACCAAAGGCGCGCCGGCGGCGCCGGTCATGTTCTTGCCCTTGCCATCGTCGCCGCGCCGGGCCTTGAAGTGCTGGCGGTAGCGGAAGTCGATGAGGGTGTTGAGGCTGTCGACGGCCTCGAAGATCACGTCGCCGCCGCGTCCGCCGTCGCCGCCGTTGGGCCCGCCGAACTCGACGAACTTCTCGCGGCGGAAGGACACGCAGCCGTTGCCGCCGTCGCCGCTCTTCAGGAACACCTTGGCTTCGTCGAGGAACTTCATGCCGCGCTCTCCGACGCCTTGCGGGCCAGCTGCCAGGACTGGCGGGTCAGCAGGAAGCGGCGGGACTCGACGAAGCCCCGGCGCGCCTCGCTCCACTGGCGGGCGATGCCGTTGGCGCGGAAGCCGGCCTTCTCCAGCACCCGGCCGGAGGCGAGGTTGTCGGCGAAGTGGCCGGACTGCAGCGCCTCGGCGCCCAGCTTTTCGAAGCCGTAGACCACCATGGCCTGGGCGGCCTCGGTGGCGAGACCCTGGCCCCAGTGCTCCGGCGCCAGCCAGTAGCCGAGCTCCAGGTTGCCCGGCTCGACGCGACGCAGGCTGACGACCCCGATCGGCCGCGCCTCGGGCCCCGGCGCTTGAGCGGGCGTGATGGCGAAGGTGTGCTCGCTGCCGTCGTCGCGCGCGGCCGCCTGCCCGGCGATCCACGCCGCGGCGGCGCCTTCGGGGTAGGGATGGGCGATGCGCGTGGTCATGCGCGCGATCTCCCAGCGGGCGGCGTAGTCCTGCACGGCCTCGGCATCGTCATCCGTGAGGGGCCGGAGCACGAGGCGGCGGGTTTCCAGTCTGATCGTCATCGAACCAACACTCGATCTGCCGACGGCAGGAGGGCATAGAAAAAGGGAGATGGCGACCCATCTCCCTCCTCTTCAGTCGGCTGCAGCAGATGGGCGCCCGGCGGACACCCACCGGCGTTATTCAGCGGCGCTCGGCGACGGCTGTTCCGCGGCATCGACCGACACGTAGGTGCGGCCGCCGCGCTTGGTCTCGAAGGAGACCGCGCCCTCGATCTTGGCGAAGATGGTGTGATCCTTGCCGAGGCCGACGTTGCGGCCCGGATGGAACTTGGTGCCGCGCTGGCGCACCAGGATATTGCCCGGCAGCACGGCTTCGCCGCCGAACTTCTTGACGCCGAGGCGGCGTCCGGCGGAATCGCGCCCGTTGCGCGAGGAACCGCCTGCCTTTTTGTGTGCCATGGCTTAGTCGTCCTTCTTCTTCGCGGTCTTCTTGGCAGCCGCCTTTTTAGCCGGCGCCTTCTTCGCTGTGGTCTTCTTGGCGGTCGCCTTCTTGGCCGGGGCCTTCTTAGCGGGTGCCTTCTTCGCCTTGGCCTTGCCGTCGTCCTCAATCTTGGGGGCGGCAGCCTTCTTCGGCGCCGCGCTCTTCCGGGCCTCCGGCTTCTTGCCGTCGGTCAGGATGTCGGTGATGCGGACCACCGTCAGGTCCTGGCGATGGCCGTTGGTGCGGCGGTAGTTCTGGCGGCGCTTCTTCTTGAACACCAGGATCTTGTCGCCGCGGGTCTGCTCGACGACCTCGCCGGCCACGCAGACACCCTCGACGAAGGGCGCGCCGGCCTTGGTCTCGGCACCCTCGCCGACCATCAGCACGGACTCGAAGGCGACGACCTCGCCGGCCTCGCCGTTCAGCTTTTCGACGACGATGACGTCATCCTTGGCGACTTTGTACTGCTTGCCGCCGGTTTTGATCACTGCAAACATGGTGCGGGTCCGCCCAATTCTTCGGCTTTTTCAAGGTCTTCCAGCGCGATCTTCAGCTGCCGGGAAGGCCAACATGAAGCACCGCGGCCCACCGAGCCGCGGTTGATGGGCGCGCACTATAGCCCTCGGGTCCGGCCTGTCAACGCGATTCTGGGCGGCATTTCCGGGGCGCTGCGCCCCGCATTTCCGCGGTTTCAGCGGGCCTCGCCAAGGACCCCTTCGGCGGCCTCCGCGGCGACGATCTCGGTCACTGCCGTCGCCGCGACGGCGTGGTTCGGCCCCGCCGCCTCGAAGCCCTGGGCGACCAGCAGGCCGCTGGCCGGTTCGGCGTAGAGGGCAAGGCGCGTGGTGGGGTTCAGGACCGGCGGCTTCAGCCAGGCGAGGTCGGGTCCGGCGTCGGCAGCCTCTTCGCGCATCACCTCGGCGCGGCGGTCGGAGGCGGTGCCCCGTGAACGGGCCGCCGGCAGATCCGGGCCGGCCCAGTGGTTGGCCGCCACCTGAGGGCCCTGGTGCACCGCGGCGCGGTCCTCCAGGCGCTCGATCACCGCCTGTTCGCCGGGACCCGGCCCGACCAGCGAGAAGATCGCCGGCAGCGCGAGGGGCGTGTGCGCCAGCATGTCTCTGGCCGCGGTGAAGTCGCGGGCGCTGTCGAAGACCCGGCGCAGCAGGTGACCGGGCGGCAGGGCGCGCGATTTCCACAGGCCGTGGCGGTCGAGTGCCCAGTCGATCGCCATGAAGGGGCTGCGCCGGCGCAGCGGCGCCTGGTTGAAGGCGGCCGAGAAGCGGCCCGGCGCGTGGCCCTGGATGCAGCCGGCGAAGCCCGGCCAGGTGAGGTTGATCCAGCGCCCCGCCGGGCCGTCGTGACCGGCCGCCACGACCTCGGAGCCGAGGCCGTCGAAGGGCCAGTCGAGCACCCGGGTGAGGCGCCCGCCACGCCCGCCGGGCGCCGGGCCGACGCTGCAGGTGCAGGCCCATTCGTAGCTGAGGTTGAGGAAGTGGGCACCGGGCCGCCCGAGCGCCGTGGCGACGGCCTCGATCTCGGCCAGGTAGGGATTGGCGCTGGCCACCAGCCAGCGCCGCGACAGGCGGTCGGCGAGGGCGATGCCGAGGGAGGGGTAGCGGCGCTCGGCGGCGGCCAGCAGGGCCGCCAGGCGTGCAGGCTCCAGGTGCAACAGGTCGTGCGGCTGCGCCACCAGATGCAGCGGGATGGCGGGCAGGGCGGCGGGCTGGGCCGTGGTCTGACGCGGCGGTTCGGGCGCGGGCTTCGGCATGGCCGCCATTATATCGGGTCTCGAGGCCGCTGGCGCCAGCCTTCGCCGCGCCGGCCCGGGCAATCAGCCCGCGCTTGCAAGGGCCGCGGCCCTTGGGCTAGTAAGGGCGCGCCGTTTGCGGCCGGTCTCAGTCCGAGGCCCGCCGCGCCCCATTTCAGCGGAGGGGTGCCGGAGTGGTCGAACGGGGCGGTCTCGAAAACCGTTGTACTGGCGACAGTACCGAGGGTTCGAATCCCTCCCCCTCCGCCATTTTCAGAATATTCTTGACTGTTTTCTGCAGAACGGTCGGCCTACGCGCGTTTGCGGGTCGCTTGTCTCAAGGTGATATGCAGCCGACACGTTTGGTTGATATGATGCGGAGTCCGTCGACATGGTGTCGATCGCACCACGGGGACCGCAACGGGTCAGAACGTGAGCAGAGTGGAATTGTAGCATGGGTTATTGCGTTTTCATGCTGCGCCCCGACTCAATCTACGACGACATCCCTTCTGAGAGATATCAGTTTCCCAAACAGTATCTGGACCGTGCGAAAGACTCGGCAGGTGACTGGATCGTTTACCTGGAACCGGCGAAGGTCCGGGAGACTCGCGGCTACTTCGCCATTGCGAGGGTCAAGAAGATTGTCCCTGACGAAATGGCTCCGGGACGCTTCCTTGCGCTGATCGAACCCGGAAGCTATTTGGAATTTTCCAACCCCGTAGCCTTCAACGATGGCAATGGCCCTGCTGAGCGTGGGCTCCTCAACGAACACGGCAAGCTGTCTGGTCGGGCTCAAGCCGCGGTGAGGCCGATATCACCCGGCGATTTCCTGCGCATTCTTGAGAGAGGGCTGGAATCGGTCGATCCTGTGCTGCCGCGTCTGGACATCCGACAGCCAGCCCCTGGCTTTGAAGAGGACCGTCTCTCCTTCATGTTCGAGACGGAACGTCAGCGTGTCGAGCGCTTTGTAAGCCGGCCGGTACGCGACCGAGCCTTCCGGCGCGTTGTGCTTCGCGCCTATGACGAGCGTTGTGCTTTCACAGGTCTCAAACTGATTAACGGAGGCGGACGGGCCGAAGTCGACGCCGCGCACATCAAGCCGGTGGAGCACAATGGTCCGGACACCGTTCACAACGGAATCGCGCTGTCGGGTACCGCACACTGGATGTTCGACCGTGGGTTGGTTAGCTTGTCGGACGATCTCGAGATCCTAATCTCACGGCAGGTAAACAATATAGATAGCGTGCGGTCTTTCATCAATAAAAGCGGTCGTGCGTCGCCCCCACTTCGCATATCGGATCGACCGCATCCGCGTTTTCTCGAGTGGCACCGCGAGCACTGTTTCAAGAGCTGACAGATCTCAATGCCTGAGAGTGCCGGTCGGGCGTCGAGACCGCTTCGCGACCAGCTCCCTCGGCCCGCCACCTGACGGCCCGCCGCATCGTGCGGACCAGGGCATCGTGGCATCTTTCCAAAAAATTTTGCCGTCGGCAGGAAACCTGCGCCGCCCCTCGCGTTGACTCGGCAGCAGGACAGCGCGCGACACCGCCCGGCGGTCGCGCCTGTTCCGTCGAACCACCATCAACGAAAGGAGACCGGATCATGCAGATCAAGGACGTGATGACTTCGGAGGTTCGCCTCATCGACCCCGCCACGAAGATCGCCGATGCGGCCCGCACGATGCGCGACGACGATGTCGGCGCGCTGCCGGTGGGCGAGGGCGAGCGGCTGGTCGGCATGGTGACCGACCGAGACATCGTGGTGCGCGCCCTGGCGGCGGGCAGGCAACCCGAAACTACCCCGGTGCGCGAGGCGATGTCCGACAAGCTGCTCTACTGCTTCGACGACCAGCCCACTGAGGAGGTCGCGGCCAACATGGGCGACAACCAAGTGCGGCGTCTGCCGGTGCTGAACCGGGAGAAGCGGCTGGTGGGCATCGTCTCGCTCGGCGACCTGTCGTCGAACGGCGCCACCCGCGAAGCCGGCGAGGCGCTGCGGTCGATCTCGGAGCCGGTGTCGTGAACGCCGGCTCTCCCGACGAGGCGTCTGTGCCGAGAAGGAGCATCTCCATGGCGACCTGCGACACCTGCGGCAACAGCTATGACAAGACCTTCGAAGTAACGATCGACGGCCGCAGCCATACCTTCGACAGCTTCGAATGCGCGATCAGCAAGCTGGCGCCGCGCTGCACCCGCTGCGACATACGTATCGTCGGACACGGTGTCGAGGCCGACGGCGCGATCTTCTGCTGCGCGCACTGCGCCGGGCAGAACGGCGAAGGGCGGCTGCGCGACCGCGCCTGAGGGCGGCCGCCGGCTGGCGGGCAGCGGAGCCGAAGGCCGCGGACTTCACACCTGCCCCGAAACCCCGCCTCAAGGCGATGGCCCGGTGGCGGCCGGATGGCTGCCGGAAGCGGCTGTTCCGGCGGCGTGAATCCGTTCGCAAGTCCGCGGTTTTTCAGGCCTTTTGCTCTCCCAGGCTTGCCACAGGAAGTCATTGCGCTAGTTCCGCTGGTAGCGCCATAATCGCACCCGCTGGCTTTTCGGGTGCCAGGCCACAGCGGGTGTAACTGGATGGATCTCATCGGATTCGCGATCAGGCGGCCGACGGCGGTTGCCGCTGTGGTGATGATCGTCCTCGCCCTGGGGCTCGTCGCCCTGCAGACGATTCCGATTCAGCTTACCCCTGACGTGCGCCGGCCGGTGCTGCAGATCACCACCTCGTGGTCCGGCACCTCGCCGCTCGAGATCGAGCGCGAAATCACCAACAGGATTGAGCAGGAGCTGACCGGCATCGAGGGCCTCGCCGAGATGACGAGCGATTCCTCCCTGGGTCGCAGCCGGATCACGCTGGAATTCGACATCGGGCAGAACATGGACCGGGCCTTCATGCTGGTGTCCAACCGGCTCGGCAACGTTTCCAACCTTCCCGACGAGGCCAACGAGCCCTCGATCCGGACCTCCGGCTCCGACGACGTGCCGATCGCCCGCCTGGCAATGCGTCGGTTGCCCGGCAACGACCGTAACATCGAGATCTACGGCGACCTGATCGAGGATGTGATCGCCGACCGCCTGCAGCGGGTGTCGGGGGTCTCCCAGGTCGACTATTCCGGCGGCAGCCGGCGCGAGCTGCAGGTGATCGTCGAACCCGCGGTGCTGGCGGGCTACGGCCTCACCGTGCCGCAGGTGCTGCAGGCGCTGCGCGCCGCCAACGTTTCGTCGACCGCGGGGGCGGTGGACGAGGGCAAGCGGCGCTACATCGTGCGCACCGATTCGGAGACCGCCACCGTCGAGAAGGTGCGCTCGGTCGTGCTGCAGACCTCGTACATTCCCGGCGGCGGGCCGGGCGGCAGCCGACTTGCCGATCTCACCGTGGGCGAGATCGCCGAGGTGCGCCTCGACTACAAGAAGCCGACCAGCAATCGCCGTTTCAACGGCGAACCGATGATCAGTCTCAACGTGGTGCGCGAAAGCGGTGCCAACGTCATCGAGACCATGGATGGCCTGCGCGAGGCGATACGCGAGCTGAACGAAGGGCCGCTGCGCTTCGAGCAGCTCGAACTGGTGATGTACTACGACGAGACGCTCTATATCAACTCGGCCATCGAGCTGGTGCAGCAGAACATTTTCGTCGGCGGCGCGCTCGCGGCGACGATCCTCATGCTGTTCCTGCGCTCCTGGCGAGCCACCCTGATCGTGGTGATCGCGATCCCGATCTCCATCATCGCCACCTTCGTCGCCATGTCGCTGGTCGGGCGGTCGCTGAACGTCATTTCGCTGGCCGGCATCGCTTTCGCCGTCGGCATGGTCGTCGACGCCGCCATCGTGGTGTTGGAGAACATCTTCCGTCTGCGCCAGGGCGGCGCACCCTCGGCGGCGGCCGCGCGCGAAGGTGCAAAGCAGGTCTGGGGCGCGATTCTCGCCTCCGCCCTCACCACGGTGGTGGTGTTCCTGCCGATCCTGTTGCTGGAACTGCCGGCCGGTCAGCTGTTCCGCGACATCGCGGTGGCCATCTCGGTAGCCGTGCTGCTGTCGCTGCTGGTCGCCATCACGGTCATTCCGACACTCTCGAACAAGCTGCTCGGACGGCAGAAGCTCGACTTCAGCAAGCGGCTGCGCATTCCAGGACTGGACAGCCTGGCCGGGCTGTTCGTGCGCGGCGTGATGGGCTTGCTGCGCGGCGTCATCGCCAGTCGCGTAGCATCGTTCCTGCTGGTCCTTGCGATCTGCGGCGGCGCGGCGGCGGCGACCTATATCTTCATGCCGCGGCTCGACTATCTGCCGGACGGCAACCGGAACTTCGTGTTCGCGCGCATCCAGCCTCCGCCGGGCTACAACCTCGACACGACCTTCGAGATCGCCGAGCGCATCGAGACCGCAACCAAGCCGATGTGGGCCGCCAATGCGCCCGAAGTGGCGGATCCGGCCGCGCCGCCCAAGATCGAGAATTTTTTCTTCGTGGCGCTGCGCGACATCATGTTCACCGGTGCCAGCAGCTCCGACATCGAGCGTGCCGGCGAACTTGTGCCGTTGCTGCGCCAGGCGATCGCCCAGGGCGACCCCGGCACCCGGGGCTTCGTCTTCCAGTCCTCGATCTTTGGGCGATCGGTTGGGGGCTCGCGGGCGATCACGCTGAACGTCACCGGCCCGGACATGACCGACCTGCTGGAGGTGGCGCGCCGCGCCGACCGCCTGCTGGGGCAGACCTTCGCCGACGACAGCGCCCAGATCCGCACCGAGCCGGGGCTCGACCTCGGGGCACCGGAGATTCGCGTCACGCCCGATCTCAGGCGCCTCGCCAATGCCGGCCTCTCGGCGCGCGACTTTGCCGTCAGTATCGACGTCATGAACGACGGCGCCAGGGTCGACGAGATCAATCTCGGCAGCCGCCGCATCGACCTCACCCTGATGGGCCCGGACGGTCTGGTGACCAACACCCAGGGCATCAACGCGCTGCCCATCGTCACCGGTACCGGCCTGGTGCTGCCGGCCGATTCCCTGGCCGATATCGAGCTGACCAGCGGACCGACCGAGATTCTCCACGTCGACCGCGAGCGGGCCATCTCCATCACCATCAGCCCCCCGCGCTCGATTCCGCTGCAGGACGCCATCGAACTGGTCCAGAACGAGGTGGTGGGAACGCTGGAGGCCGACCTGGCGCCGGGCGTCAAGCTCGGCCTCAGCGGTGCCGCCGACGACCTCTCCAAAACCTGGGGCGCGCTGCAGCTCAACCTCATCGTCGCGCTGATCGTCGTCTACCTGGTGATCTCCGTCCTCTACGAGAGCCTGATCTTCCCGGCGATCATCATGCTCTCTGTGCCGCTGGCCACCGCCGGCGGTCTGCTCGGCCTCGCCGTGCTGAACACCTATGTGGCGCAGCCGCTCGACATGCTGACCATGCTGGGTTTCGTCATCCTCATCGGCATCGTCGTGAACAATGCCATTCTGCTGGTCGACCAGGCGCTGCAGAACAGCCGCGCCGGCATGACCTCTTCGGAGGCCATCCTGCAGGCGACCCGCAATCGCATCCGGCCGATCTTCATGTCGACCACCACTTCGATCTGCGGCCTGTTGCCGCTGGCGGTGTTCCCCGGGGCCGGCTCGGAGCTCTACCGCGGGCTGGGCAGCGTGGTCATCGGCGGGCTCAGCCTCTCGGCACTGCTCACCCTGGCCATTATCCCGCCGCTGCTGTCATTGCTGCTGCCGAAAGATGGTGCGGGCGATGCCAAGGAGGAGCAGCCCTACCAGCTGGCCGCGCAGTAAACTCTCCGCAATGCGTTGGTCCGCAACGCATTGGCCCGCAACGCATCGGAGGGCCTATTCCCGCCAGAGTTCCGGGCGGGCGAGCGCGTCGCAACAGATGACCTTGCCGTGAAGCTTGCCCAGGAGGCCGGGGCGCAGGGCCTGCACCATCCAGGCGTCCGCATGTTCATCGGCAATCGGGTAAGGCGCCTCGAGCCCCTGCCGCCCGGCCGCCTCGAAGCCGTGCCGGCGATAGTAAGCCGGGTCGCCGAGCACGAAGACGAGATCGATCCCAGCCATTTCCAGGTGCCTCAATCCGGCGGCGATCAGCTGGCCTCCGGCACCCCTGCCCTGCGCTTGCGGGACCACGGCGAGCGGGGCGAGAAGGGCGCAGCCAACGACCGCGTCGGACTCCGCCAGGCGCGCCCGGGAGAACAGGACGTGGCCCAGCGCCTCGTCGTCCCGGCCGCGGGCGATGAGAGACAGCGTCGGCCGCGCGCTCGGGTCGGCCAGAATCGCGTGTACCAGCTCAGCCTCTTCGTCCTGGCCAAAGGCAAGGCGATGGATGTGCGACACATCCGGCAGGTCGGCGGGCGTGGCTTCCCGGATTTCCATCAGGCCCGGCCGCCGGGGCGCGCGGTGCTCTGGCGGACGACGAGACGAGCCTCGAGGGAGATATGGTCGCGCGCCGGGCGGCCTTCGATGCGGGCGACCAGATGGTCGCCGGCCAGGCTGCAGATCTCCTCGACCGGCACATGGACGGTGGTCAGCGCCGGGGCGATGTTGGCGGCCAGTTCGATATCGTCGAAACCGGCGACCGAGAGATCGTCAGGCACCTTCAGGCCGGACTGCTGGGCCTCCAGCATGACGCCGATGGCCAGCAGGTCGTTGCCGCCGATGACCGCCGTCGGGCGCGGGCCCGGCGCGGCCAGGATCCGGCGCAGGCCGTCACGCCCGTCGCTCAGCGTGTAGGGGCGCTCGACGACGCGCGTCGGCGGCAGGTCGAGGCCGCGCGCGCGCAGCGCGGCGGTCACGCCCTTGATGCGGTTCAGTGCCCGGTCGTTGCCGGCGGTGACGCCGGCCACCATGGCGATCTCGCGGTGGCCGAGGTCGAGCAGGTAGTCGGCGAGGTTGCGGCCGGCCATCTCGTTGTCGAAGCCGCAGCAGGGATGCACGGCCGTGGCGTCGTAGACCCAGGTATTGATGTAGGGAATGCCCTTGCGCTGCAGCAGGGCATAGACCTCCGGCAGATGACTGTCGCCCTGCAGCATGATGGCGTCGATGCCGCGCTCCACCATCGTGCGCACTTGCTTCAGTTCGCGCGGTGGCTCGTAGTTGGAGGAGGCGACGAGCAGGCCGTAGCCGGAGAGTTCGAGGCGATGCTCCAGGGCCTGGATGCCTTTGGCGAAGATCGGATTGTCGAGCGCCGCGGTGACGGCGCCGATGGTTCGCGAGCGGCGCGACGCCAGCGCCCGCGCTGCCGCATGGGGGACATAGCCGAGCGCCGCCACGGCCTCGGTGACGCGCGCCTCGGTCTCCCGGTTGACCTTGCCCTGGGCGTTCAGCACCCGGCTGACCGTCGCCGTGGAAACCCCGGCGCGCAGCGCAACGTCCTTCAGCGTGGCCGTCGGACGGTCGTTGCGGCGGCTGCGTTTTTGTAAGCGCTTGCTCACGGACTGTCCCTGTCTGCGGCCGGAGGCCTTGCGCTCGACCCTTCTGCCTGTCGTCGACGCTTATGGTTGTGCCTATCTTTTCCTATCGGTTTGGGCCGGTCAACCGGGCTGAAGCAAGGCGGCGCGCGATTCGCGGTTGACAACACAGGGCGGAAATTCGTTACACTTGCCATCAATAATGTAAGCGCTTACCTCTTAATGCCTTGTGGCTGTTGAAGGTGGGCCGCAAGGGGAAGGCTGCGCCCGCCGAGGGTCCTGCGGGACATTTTCGGGGGCGACATCCGACGGGAACGGGAAATGCCGGGACGAGCACCTGCCAAGCCGGTTGTCGACCTGCCGAGCGCGCGTCGCGCCCGCCTGCTGATGGCGGCCAGCCTGCTGCTCTTTTCGCTGTTCTGCCTCAACGTGCTGCTCGGCAAGGCGCGCAGCAGCTTTGGCCTCGATGTCGGGTTTCTGCTGTCCGACGTCTCGGAGTTCCTTCTGCTGCTGCTCTCGGCGCTGTTCTTCACGCTGGCCGCGCTGGCGCGGGAGAAGGCCGTGGGCTCGCGCGACGGCAGCAGCGGCGGCTAGGGCGGACCCTACCGAAGTCAAACAATCTGAAACACCAACAGGGAGGAAACGAGATGAGTGAGAAGAGCAAGGACAGGTCGGTCGCGATGCCCGAGCGCCGCGCCTTCTTCCGCGCGGCCAAGCGTTACGGCACCACAACGGCACTGGTCGCCCTCGGCGCCAATACCCTGCTGAGCGATGCCGCGCTTGCGCAGACCGCCGAGGAGGAGAGGGAGCGGCAGTCCTCGGCCAAGGAAACCATGACCCTCGCCACCGAATACCGGATCGGCACCACCCGCTCCTATCCGATGATGCAGTTGAACGTGAAGGAGAACATCCAGAACGTCAGCAACGGCCAGATCTACGTGAAGCTGGCCCCGGGCGGACAGCTCGGCATCGGCACCAAGCTGGCGGAGAAGGTACAGGCGGGCACCGTCCAGGCCGGTCAGTTCTCGCTCTCCAACTTCTCGCCCTTCGCGCCGGCGGTCGACCTCATCAACATCCCCTACTGGGTCGGCCCCAACCAGAAGTTCGTGAACCTGGTGACCTCCGAGGCTTGGAAGAGCGAGGTGGACAGCCGCGTCGAGGCCAAGGGCTTTACACCGCTGTTCTACTTCTGCATCGATCCGCGCACCATGGCGATCCGCCACGGCGTCAAGGGGCCGATCAAGACCCCTGACGACCTCAAGGGCATGAAGGTCCGTGTTCCAGGATCCAAGATTCTGCAGCAGTTCTACCAGCTTGCCGGTGCCAACCCGACACCGGTCGCCTGGGGCGAGACCCCGGCGGCGATCAAGCAGGGAGTCGCCGACGCCCTCGATCCCTCGGTCGAGGCGCTCTATGCCTTCGGCTTCAAGGACATCCTCTCCTGGGTCACCTTCAGCGCGCCGGTGCCCGACAGCCAGGTCTACGCCGCCAACACCCAGTGGCTGCAGGGGCTCTCCGGCGACCTGCGCGAGGCGATCGCCCACGCCAGTCACATCACCTTCCTTCAGAACCTTGCCCAGGTGCCGGCCTCGCGCGCCTACGCCATGGCCGAGATGGCCAAGTCCGGCGTGCAGTTCTATGTCCCGACGGCCGATGAGATCGCCGCCTGGGCGGAAGCCTGCGGTCACCAGCGTCCGGAATGGGACAGCTGGAAGAAGGAACTCGCCGGTTCCACCGAGACCTTCAACAAGCTGCTCGAGGCGGCCAACACCGCCAGCCCCTACTTCGTCCACGATGTCTAGGACGGCAGGGAGCCGTCCGAGGCAAGGGGGCGGTGCCCGGCACCGCCCCCATGCCGTCCTGTCTCGACCGTGACGAACTGCCGGAGTCGGCATGCGTGAAGCTTTGAGGTGGCTGGACGAGAACGCGGAGCGCTGGATGCTCCTGTTTCTCTACAGCTTCATCGTTCTGGTCATCGCCATTGAGGTCATCCGGCGCTTCGTGCTGATGTACTCCTCGGTCTGGGGCGAGGAGACTGCGCGCTACGCCTTCATCTACCTGGTGTGGATCGGTGCCGCCGTCGCGGTGCGCGACCGCGCCCACATCCGCATCGACGTCATCACGCACCTGCTGCCGCCGCGCGGCGCGGCGCTGGTGCTCCTGCTGGGCGACCTGCTGGCGGTCGCCCTGGCTTGTTTCGCCATCTACTGGTCGCTCGACCCGGTGCTGGTGTCGTGGAAGTTCGGCAACGTGACCGACGGACTGCGCATCATCCGCGTGTGGTTCCTCATCGCGGTGCCCTTCGGGTTCGCCATCATGCTGCTGCGCCTGGCGCAGTCGATCCGGCGCGACATCGCCGATCTGCGCGCGGGCCGGGCGCATTTCACCGGCCGCAGGCTCTTCGACTAGGTAGGGCGGAGAACGATGTACCAACTCTACGGCATTCCCGAAGCCTCCACCGAACTGGGCTGGGCCGTCGGCCTGCCCCTGCTCGCCATCGTCGTTCTTCTGTGCCTGGCGGTACCGGTCTGGGTCGCCCTCGGATTCGGTGCCATCGGCCTCCTGCTGATGACCGAGGTGCTGCCGCTCACATTGTTCGGCGAGGCGCTGTTCTCCGGCATCGACACCTTTGCCCTCATCGCCATCCCGCTGTTCATCCTGACCGGCGACGTGCTGGTGCGTTCCGGGCTTTCCGACAAGCTCCTCGACGTGGCCGAGGCGACCATGGGCAGCCTGAAGAGCGGCTTCGGGACCTCCACCATCCTCGGCTGCGGATTCTTCGCCTGCATTTCCGGCTCCGACGCCGCCGGCGCGGCGGCGGTCGGGCGCATCACCTACGCGCGCCTGGTGCAGGCCGGCTACCCGAAGCCCTATGCCTGCGCCCTGGTCGCCTCCGGCGCCTGCACCGGCATCCTGATCCCGCCATCGATCGCCTACATCATCATCGGCCTGGTTCTCGGGATCTCCGCCTCGACGTTGTTCCTGGCGGCGGCGATTCCGGGCGTCATGATCATGATCTCCATCATGCTGACCAACGTGGTCATCAACCGGCGCCGCGGCTACGAGACGTCGGACCTCGCCTTCTCCTTCCGGCGCTGGCTGAAGGCGGTCTGGGTCGGCAAATACGCCCTCACCATTCCCGTCATCATCCTGGGCGGCATCTACTCCGGCGTCTTCACGCCGACCGAGGCGGCGGCGGTCGCCGTAGTCACCACCATCGCCATTGGCCTGCTGCAGGGCACCCTGACCCTCGACGATTTCCCGAAGATGCTGCTCAGCTCGGCGAAGGTGAACGGCGTCATCGTGCCGATCATCGCCTTCGCCCTGCCGCTGGCCCAGGTGCTGGCCGCGCTGGAAGTGCCGCAGACCTTCGTCCAGGCCATCAACACCGTGACCGAGGATCCGACGCTGATCATCCTGCTCATGCTCGGGATCTTCATCCTCGCCGGCTGCGTCATGGAGACGACCCCCAACATCGTGATCCTGGCGCCGATCATGCTGCCGCTGGCCGAGAACATCGGCATGAACGACATTCACTTCTGCATCTTCATGGTGACGGCCCTGGGGGTCGGCTTCGTCACGCCGCCCCTGGGGCTCAACCTTTTCGTGCTGGCGGGGCTGACGGGGGAGCCGGTCATGGGCATCGCCAGACGGGCCATACCCTACGTCTTCGCCATGCTGGCGGTGGTGCTGCTGCTGGCCTTCGTGCCGACGCTGTCGCTTTGGGCCGTCACCTGAGCGCGGTGGTTTAGGAAGCGATTACATATGGGATTCTTCTTGAAAAATCTTCTAAACGATCCATTATCGACCTGCATTTTGTAAGCGTTTACATAACCTGAAAGAGAGTGCCGGACATCCAAGATGGCGATCGAATTCCTCAAGAAGGCCGAGCGGCAGCCGACCAGCGGCGAGGCCGACACCCGGCGCATCGTTGGCGAAATCCTGGAGAACATCCGCGAGGGCGGCGAGCCGCGCGTGCGCCGCTACGCCGCCGACCTCGACGGCTGGGACGGCGATATCCTGGTCGGCCGTGACGCCATCGCAGCCGCCGCCGCCAAGGTGCCGGCCAGGCTGAAGCAGGACATCGACTTCGCCTACCGCCGCGTGCGCGACTTTGCCGAGCGCCAGCGCGAATCGGTGCGCGAGTTCGAGGTCGAACTCTCGCCCGGCCTCTTCGCCGGCCAGCGCCTGATTCCGGTGAAGACGGCCGGCTGCTATGTCCCCGGCGGGCGCTACGCCCACGTCGCCTCGGCCATCATGTCGATCGCCACCGCCAAGGTGGCCGGCGTGGACAACATCGTCGCCTGCTCGGTGCCGACGCGCGAGCACGGCGGCATCCATCCCGGCATTCTCTACACCATGGACCTCTGCGGCGCCGACCACATCCTCAATCTCGGCGGCGTGCAGGGCATCGCCGCCATGGCCTACGGCCTCTTTACCGGCCATCCGGCCGACATCCTGGTCGGCCCCGGCAATCGCTTCGTCGCCGAGGCCAAGCGCATGCTGTTCGGACAGGTCGGCATCGACCTCTTCGCCGGGCCGACGGAGATCCTGGTGATCGCCGACAGCTCGGCCGACCCGCGCATCGTCGCCTCCGACCTGGTCGGACAGGCCGAACACGGGCCCGACTCGCCGGCCTGGCTGGTCGCCCTCGACCGCCGGCTGGCGGAGGACGTGATGGCGGAACTCCCCGGCCTGATCGGCAAGCTGCCGGACACCCAGCGCAACGCCGCCGCCGCGGCCTGGCGCGACTACGGCGAGGTGGTCCTCTGCGACACCCGGGAGGAGGCGGTGGAGGTTTCCGATCGCTATGCGCCCGAGCACCTGGAGGTGCAGGCCGGGGATCGCGACTGGTGGCTGCGGAAGCTCGCCAACTACGGTTCGCTGTTTCTCGGCGAGGAGACCACCGTGGCCTTCGGCGACAAGTGCTCCGGCACCAATCACATCCTTCCTACCAAGGGTGCCGGGCGCTATACCGGCGGCCTCTCGGTGCACAAGTTCATCAAGACCGTCACCTATCAGCGCATGACCCGCGAGGCGAACCGCGAGGTGGCGCAGGTGACGGCGCGCATATCCCGCCTGGAAGGCATGGAGGCTCACGCCCGCACCGGCGACGACCGCCTCGCCAAGTACTTCCCGGGCGAGGACTTCGATACCGCCGCGGCATGACGGTGCAGGCGGCGGCGTTGTTCGACCTCTCGGGCCGGGTGGCTCTGGTCACCGGCGGCTCCAGCGGCATCGGCCGCCGTATCGGCCTGGCCCTGGCTCGGGCGGGCGCCGCGGTGGTCCTGGTCGCGCGCCGCGCGCCGCAGCTCGCCGATGCCGTGGCGTCGATCAAGGCGGAAGGCGGCGCGGCGGCCGGGCTCGACCGCGACCTCGGAGATCCGGCGGCGGTGGACGCGGTGGCGGAAGCTGCCGCCGAGGCCTTCGGCGCGCCCGACATCCTGGTGAACGCCGCCGGCATCAACCTGCGCGAGGCGCCGGAGGAAATCACCCCGGAGTCCTGGCAGCGCACGCTCAATATCAATCTCGCCGTCCCGTTCTTCCTGGCGCGCGCCTGCGTCGCCGGCATGCGGCAGAAGGGCGGCGGGCGCATCGTCAACATCGCCTCGCTGCAGTCCTCGCGCGCCTTTGCCGGCGGCATGGCCTACGGCGCCTCCAAGGGTGGTGTCGCCCAGCTGACCCGCGCCATGGCGGAGGCCTGGTCCGGCGACGGGATCACCGCCAACGCGATTGCGCCGGGCTTCTTCCCGACTGGGCTTACAGGTCCGGTCTTCGAGGACGAGGCCAGGGTGGCCGCGCTGGCGGCTCAGACCGCCATCGGGCGCAACGGCCGTCTGGACGATCTCGACGGCATCGCCGTGTTCCTGGCCGCGCCGGCGTCGGCCTATATCACCGGCCAGGTCATCTACGTGGATGGAGGTTTCACGGCGAAATGAAAGCGCTGGTCTATGCCGCGCCCGGCGTGCTCGATTACCGCGAGGTCGCCGACCCACGACCCGGTCCGGGCGAATCCCTGCTGAAGGTCGAAGCCTGCTGCATCTGCGGTTCCGACATGCATGCCTTCCACGGCAGGGACGAAAGACGCCGGCCGCCGCTGATCCTCGGCCACGAAGCCGTCGGTACCGTGATCGCCGGCGCAGACGCCGGTCGCCGCGTGGTGATCAACCCGCTGGTGTCCTGCGGCAGCTGCGGCTACTGCCGCGAAGGCCGCGGCAACCTCTGCGGCCGTCGCCAGATGATGTCGATGAACCGGCCCGGCAGTTTCGCCGATCTGGTGACGGCGCCGGACGGAAACATGCTGGAGGTGCCGGACGGCCTCTCTTCCGTCCATGCCGCCTTGACCGAACCGGCGGCCACTGCCTGGCACGGCGTGGTGGTGGCGGCCCGGGCGCTGCACCGCCCCCTGGCCGAGTCGCGCGCGCTGGTGATCGGCGGCGGCGCCATCGGCCTGCTTTCGGCGCTCACCCTGCGTGCCTTCGGCTGCGCCGAGATCCGGGTGGCCGAGACCAATCCGCTGCGCCGGGAAACCGTCGCCGCCGAGGGCTTCACCGTCTTCGACCCCCGCGAAGCGCCGACCGAAGAAACGCCGGGAGAGTCAGCCGCCGAACTGGTGATGGACGCGGTCGGCCTTGCGGCGACCCGGCGGATGGCATCGCAGTGGGTACGCCCCGGCGGCGTCGTCCTGCACATCGGCCTCGGGGACAACGACGGCGGGCTCGACGTCCGCAAGGCGACCCTGCAGGAGGTCACCTTCATCGGCACCTACACCTACACCATGACCGACTTCGCCAATGCCCTGGCGGCGCTGGCTGGCGGACGCCTGGGGCGCCTCGGCTGGGTGGAGCGGCGCCCCCTGGCCGAGGGGCACGCCGCCTTCCAGGCCCTCGACCGCGGCGAAGTTGCGGCGGCCAAGATTGCCCTCGAGCCCGGTATCTAGCATCTCTGGCCGCTGTCGCAGACGCATAGCCTTGCGGCGCGGCGATTGATCGGTTCGACGATCACTCTACGTTAGAGGCTGATGAGAGCCATCTTTCAGTCCCGGACGGAGGAAGACATGCCTTCTGCCAAGGCCGGATTCAGGAAGCGCTCGATGCTGTTCGCTTTGATGACCTTGATTGCAGGCCCGGCCGCCGCCGCCGACCCGGCGACCTCGGCTCACGACTTCAGTTTCACGGCCATCGAGGGCGGCGCCCTGCCGCTGGCGCAGTACCGGGGCAAGGTCGTGCTGCTGGTGAACACGGCCTCGCAGTGCGGTTTCACGCCGCAGTACGCGGACCTGCAGGAGGTCTGGGAACGTTACCGCGAGCGCGGGCTGGTGGTGCTCGGTGTGCCTTCCAACGACTTCGGCGGCCAGGAACCGGGCAGCGAGGCGGAGATAAAGCAGTTCTGCGAGGTGAACTTCAACGTCGACTTCCCGCTGACCACCAAGGAGCACGTTGTCGGTGACGACGCCCATCCCTTCTATCGCTGGGCGGCGGAATCCCTCGGCTTCGCCGCCAAGCCGCGCTGGAACTTCCACAAGTATCTCATCGGACCGGAGGGCGAGCTGGCCGACTGGTTCGCCACCACCACGGCGCCGACCGCCCCCAAGGTGACCCGGGCCATCGAAGCACAGCTGGCCAAGGCGGCGGCCGGCAGCTGACCGGCCGGCGGCCGGCGCTTCGGGCACTCAGTGGGCGAGGGCGTTGTCCAACAGGGTTGCCGCCGCGGTCTTGGCCAGAGCGGCCGCTTCCCGGCAGCCCTCGACCTGGGCCGCGACGATGGCGCCTTCCTTCAGAATCAGCAGTTGGCGCGCGAGAAGCTCCGGATCCGCAGCGCCGGCGCTCGCCGCGAGGTCGCGGAAGCGATGGAACAGCAGCGCTTTATGGGCGGCCGCCTGGATATGGATCGGATCGCTCGCCTCCTGATACTCGCAGGCCGCCTTCACGAACAGACAACCGCGGAAACCCGGATCGTTGCACCACTCCGCCAGGGCATCGAACACGGCCAGCAGCTGTCCGCGCGGGGTCTTGCCGAGCTCGGCCATGCGATGAAACAGCCAGTCGCGGAACTGCGCGTCGCGCAGCCTCAAGACCGCCAGGATGAGTTCGTCCTTGCTGCGGAAGTGCTTATACATCGAGGTCTTGGAAATGCCGGTCACCTGCACCAGGCGGTCCATGCCGGTGGCATGAAAGCCGTTGGCGTAGAAGGCTTGCAGGGCTTTGCCGACAAGTTCGTCGCGCTTCGTCGGGCGCATCGGGTCCCCCTTCGACCGTTTCCGGCAGTATAACCTACAACGCGGTGGACACCTAAACTTCAGCCGGTTGCGGTAGGACGGCGCAAATCTATACTGGCGCTATGAGCAAGGCAGCCGACAATCCCGTGACAATGAAGGGTCCGATGCTGCCGGTCGATGCGGCGGCAAGACGCCAGGCCCGCGACCTGCTTCGCCGGGCCCGCCACGGCGCCCTGGCGACGCTCGACCCGGAAACCGGCGAGCCCCTGGCGACGCGCACCGGTCTCGCATCGGACATGAACGGCGCGCCGGTGTTCCTGACCTCCACGCTGTCGGCGCATACCCGGGCGCTGCTCGCGGACCCGCGCTGCTCGCTGCTGTTGGGCGAGCCGGGCAAGGGCGATCCGCTGGCCCATCCACGCCTCACCGTGGTCGGCCGGGCGGAGCGCGTCGGCGAGGGCGACACGCGCGAGCGCCTCAAGCGGCGCTATCTCGCGCGTCACCCCAAGGCCGAACTCTACGTCGACTTCCCCGACTTCAGTTTCTGGCGCCTGGCGGTGCAGCGCGGCAACCTCAACGGCGGCTTCGGGCGTGCCTATGCGATGACGGCCGCCGACCTGCTGACGGAGATTAGCGGCTTGGAGGAATTGCCCGACGTGGAGGGTGGCGCCGTTGCGCATATGAATGCCGACCATGCCGATGCGGTCGAACTCTATGCCCGCGCGTTCTGCGATGCCGGGCCGGGCCCCTGGCGGCTGGCCGGGATTGACCCGGAAGGTCTCGACCTGGTGCTCGGAGACCGGGTGGAGCGGCTGTGGTTCGACGCGCCGCTCGCCGCG
The DNA here is from genome assembly GCA_050330205.1 of Kiloniellaceae bacterium. Classification (GTDB taxonomy): domain Bacteria; phylum Pseudomonadota; class Alphaproteobacteria; order Kiloniellales; family Kiloniellaceae; genus Pelagibius. The sequence goes on along the minus strand of JBHJOA010000047.1, from coordinate 90,102 downwards.
GCCGGGGATCTGCGGCCTCTGCTGGTGCGCCTTGCCGGTGAGGCGCGCGGCAAGCTGGACGCGCCGCGCGACTAGCGTGGCGCGAAGATCATTGTCACCTCGGGGAACAACAGGACCAGCATCAGCACGATGAGCTGAATGGCGATGAAGGGCAGGAATCCGCGAAAGATGTCGGGCAACGTGATGTGCGGCGGCGCGACGGACTTCAGGTAGAAGGCCGCAGGCCCGAAGGGTGGGCTCAGGAAGCTCACCTGCATGTTGACGCAGAACAGGATGCCGAACCAGACGGCGACAAAACTCGGCGCGGCAACCAGCGCGCCTGTGAGGCCAATTTCCTCGATCGGCAGCTTGAGGATGATGGGCAGGAAGACCGGCATCACCAGCAGCACGATGCCGACCCAGTCCATAAGGGCGCCGAGGATCAGGAAGATCACCATCATCAGCAGGAGGATCCCGAAAGTCGGCAACTCGGTGCCGATGATCAGGTTGGCCACGTAGGTGGGGCCGCCAGCGATGGTGTAGGCGCCGGCCAGCGCCGTGGCGCCGAATGTGATCCACAGGATGGTGCCGGTAGACTTCCATGTCCGCATCAGGGCCTCCTTGAAGAGAGCCCACGACATCTCTCCGCGCAGGGTGATGATAACCAGCACCGCGACCACGCCCATGCCGGCCGCCTCGGTGATGCCCGTGAATCCACCGTAGATCGAGCCAAGAACAACGGCGACCACGAAGAGCGGTGCGATGAGGCCCGGCAGAGCACGCAGCTTGTCGGCCATGGTGACGTTGTCGCCGCCCTCCGGCAGCGGCGCCAGCTCGGGATTCAGCCGGGTACGGATGATGATGTAAACGATGTAGAGGCCACCCATAATGAAGCCCGGCACGAAGGCGGCCTTGAACAGGGCGTGGATCGAGGTATCGGTGGTCAGGCCGTAGATGATCAGCACGATGGAGGGCGGGATCATGGTGCCCAAACTGCCTGAGGCGCAGATGGTGCCGATGGCAAGGTTCTGGTTGTAGCCGAGGCGCAACATGTTGGGCAGCGCGATAAGACCCAGCAGCACGACCTCGCCGCCGATGATTCCGGACATGGCAGCCATGATGATAGCCATGATGGCCGTCACGATGGCGATGCCGCCGCGTGTGCGGCTCAGCCAGACGTTCAGGCTGTCGAACATGGTTCGCGCGATGCCCGATCTCTCCATCAAGCAAGCCATGAAGATGAACAGCGGGACGGATATCAGGACGTAGTCCGTCATCAGCCCGTACATTCGTTGGGCAAGGATGTTCAACGGCCCGGTACCGAAGGAGCGGAAAAGCAGATCCGGCCCGAACTTCATCATCAGCACCGCGACGGCCAGGAAGCCGGAGGCAAAGCCCAGCGGCATGCCGATGGCCAGCAGAACGAAGATCCCGATCAGCAGAATCAGCGAGATCGTTCCGATATCCATGAAGTTGCTATCCCCCCAGCACGGCCTTGAGTTCGGCCTTGTTCCTTAACTTCGTCAGTCGACGAGTTCTTCTTTCACTTCCTCGACGAGGTCGTGAACCTGCTTTTCCTTGTTCCAGTCGATGACGAGGTTCGTCACCGCCTGAATGGCGATCAGCACCACGGTTATCAGCACTAGCGGCTTCATGGTGGCGGGAATGGGCGGATCCCAGGCAGTACCGAAAGTCTCCCAACGCATCAGCTTCGCATAGGCCTCGTTGAATCCTCCCCAGATCACGGCGGCGGCGAAGAGTATGATCAACGCTGTTGAAATCACATCGAAAGCCCGCTGCCAGTTGCGCGAAACCATGTCATAGAGCATGAAAATGCGGATATGGCCGCGTTGCTGCATGACATAGAGTCCGGCCAGCAGGTAGACCGCACCGGCGGTCCACAGCGACATTTCGTTTACCCAGAGCGTAGGCTTCTTGAAGACGTAGCGCATGACGACTTCGTAGAACATGATCGCCACGATCCAGGCGATCAGGAACATCGCGACGCGACTGATCGCGATGCTGATGCGGTCAATCAGGCTTTCAGGCTGGTGCTCGACCATTGGGCTGCTGGCTCTCTGTCGTCAGGTCCGCAAGGTATCCTACTCTTTGGGCAGGCATACCGAAGCCAAACGGACGCGCCGGGGAACTCCCTTTTCGCGACCGTTCCGGCCGCGACCCCGGAATGGGGTGCGGCCGGATCGTCTGCTGAAGCTCCTGCGGCGGCGATTACTCCACCAGGCCCAGGTCTTTCATGAAGGCGATGTGGCTCTCTACCAAGGCCTTGGCCTCGGGGGTCTTCTCGGCCCAGACCTTCCAAGAGGCCTGTGCCGCGGCGCGGAAGACGGCGCGGTCCTCCGCGGACCAGTCGTAGAGGTTCACGCCCTTTGCACGCAGCTCGGCTGCGTACTTGTTGCTCTGCGCCTCACCGGCGAGAGCGGTCTGGAAGGCCAGCTTCTGCGTGGCGACATCGATGATACGCTTCAGGTCCTCGGGCAGGGAGTCCCAGACATCCTTGCGGATGGTCACGTGATCCGACGGCATGGAGTGGAAGCCGGGATAGGTGGCGTGGTTCACGATGTCGTAGAGACCGATGGAGACGTTGTTGCCGATGGTGGAGTAGTCGGTGCCCTCGATAATGCCCGTCTCCAGGGCGGTGGGAACTTCGGCAAAGTCCATGACGATCGGAGAAGCGCCCAGTGCGGCAAAGATCTCGGTTTCCATGCCTGGGGGCGAGCGGAACTTCCAATCCTTGAGATCTGCCGGCCCGGCGATCGGCGTCGACGACGACAGCGCCTCCTGGCCGAAGATCCACCAGCCGATCAGCTGCATGCCGAATTCGTTATACAGGTTGTTGGCCGCTTCGTAGCCGTCGCCGTAGTACAGCCAGGCATACTGTTGCCAGGGCGTGTCGTAGCCGCCCATGATGTCGCCGACGAACTGGAAGGCAGGGTTCTTGCCGGTCAGATAGGCGCCACCGTGCATTTCGCCATCCAGAATGCCGCTGGCCGCCGCGTCGAAGCCCTCGACCGATTTCACCACCGATGAAGAGTAGAACAGCTCGATGTCGATGCGGCCGCCCGACATGGTCTCCACGTCATCGACGAACTGAGCTGCCAGCTTGCCGGAGGTCTGCTCCGGCGAGTAGTGGGTCTGGAATCGCAGGGTGTATTCGGCGGCCTCCGCCGGGGTCGGGCCCCACGCGGACAGGCCGAGCACGGAAGTGGTCGCCGCCACGGCGGCGATTTTCAGGACTTTCATATGTTCCTCCCTATTTCTTGGCGGTCCGCGCGGCCCGATGCCGCACGGTATCGGCGCTGATTCCCGCGCCTTCAGAGGGGAGCCTATGGAATTCCGAAGGCCGCGACAACATGAATTTGGTATCGCTACCATTTAGGCCACACAAGGCTTACGGGCTTCCGAGGGATGCCTCCCGGTCGCGCCGGCGGCCGCCGCCGGACCGGCGCCCGTCGGAGGCCGCCGGACACCCAAGTTTTCCTTGGCCTGACGGCGGGTGGTGGTGCTAGTTGAAGCCATGCACGACGCCCTGTTCCGCCGCATCGAGGCCAAGCGCGACGACCTGGTGGCGCTGACCCGCGATCTGATCCGCTTTCCCACGGTCAACCCGCCGGGCGAGGCGTACACGCCCTGCGCCGAGTTCCTGGGTGGGCGGCTGAAGGCACGGGGCTTCGCGGTCGGCTATCACCGCGCCGAGGGCGAGGCCGGCGATTCGGCGCGCTACCCGCGCACCAACGTGGTCGCGCGCATCGAAGGCCGGCGGCCGGGCCCTTGCGTCCACTTCAACGGGCACATCGACGTGGTGGAGGCCGGCCACGGCTGGACGGTCGAGCCCTTCGAGGGCTTGGTGCGCGACGGCAGGGTCTACGGCCGCGGCGCCTGCGACATGAAGGCGGCCTGGCCGCCGCGGTGATCGCCGTCGAGGCGCTGCTCGAGGAATTCGGCGATCTGCCGGGCGCGCTCGAGGTCTCCGGCACCGTCGACGAGGAGTCCGGCGGCTACGGCGGTGTCGGCTATCTCGCCGGGAAGGGGTTCTTCTCGCGGCCGCGCGTCGACCACGTCATCATTCCCGAGCCGCTCAACGTCGACCGCGTCTGCATCGGCCATCGCGGCGTCTGGTGGGCCGAGGTCGAGACCAAGGGCCATATCGCCCACGGCTCCATGCCCTTTCTCGGCGACTGCGCGGTACGCCACATGGGCGCTTTCCTGCAGAAGCTGGAAAGCGAACTCTATCCGGCGCTGGCCAGAAAGCGCACCGAGATGCCGGTGGTGCCGGAGGGCGCGCGCCAGTCGACCCTCAACATCAATTCCATCCACGGCGGCCTTGCAGAGGACCGCGAGGGGCTGCCGGCGCCGCTGGTGCCGGATTCCTGCCGCATGGTGCTCGATCGCCGCTACCTCATCGAGGAAAACCCCGAGGAGGTAAGGCGGGAAGTGGTGCGCCTGCTCGAGGGCCTGAAGGACAGCCGCCAGGGGTTCGACTACGCCCTGCGCGAGGTGCTCGCCTTCCAGCCGACCATGACCGATCCCGAGGCGCCGGTGGTACGCGCCGTCTCGGCGGCGATCGAGGAGGTGCTCGGCAGGCCGGCGCGCCAGGTTGTCTCGCCCGGCACCTACGACCAGAAGCACATCGTGCGGGTTGGCCAATTGGAAGACTGCATCGCCTACGGCCCCGGCATTCTCGATCTCGCCCACCAGCCGGACGAGTACGTCGGCATCGACGACATGGTGGCGTCCGCCAAGGTCATGGCGGCCGCGACTTTGGCGCTTTTGGGGGGCGCTCCCGCCCGCTAGACTTCCGCCGAAGCACCGCCGGTCAGCCGGTCTCTTGGCCGGACCGCAGCAAAACGGAGGCAGAGCAGAGCCATGAAAGACCGCGTCACGTCCGCCTTCACCGCCGGCCTGGTCGCCTTCGGTCTCCTCTCAGGCGTCTCCGCCGGTGTGGCGGCCGCCAGGGACAGCCTGACGCTCGGCACGGTGCTGGAGCCGCCGCACCTCGACCCCACCGCCGGGGCCGCCGCGGCCATCGACGAGGTGGTCTACGCCAACATCTTCGAGGGCCTGACGCGCATCGACCGTAACGGCGAAGTGAAGCCGGCGCTGGCCGAGAGCTGGACGGTCAGCGACGACGGCCTCACCTATACCTTCAGGCTGCATCGGGGCGTGAAATTCCACGACGGCACGGACTTCGATTCCGGCGACGTGAAGTTCTCCCTCGATCGCGCCATGGCGGAGGACAGCACCAACGCGCAGAAGGGCCTCTTCGCGCCTATCGCCTCGGTCGCGACGCCAGATGCCGCGACCGTGGTCATCGCCCTGAAGCAGCCCGCCGGCAATTTTCTTTTCAACCTGGGCTGGGGCGACGCGGTGATCGTCGCGCCGGAAAGCGCCGCGGAAAACAAGAACACACCCATCGGCACCGGACCATTCAGGTTCGACCGCTGGGTCAAGGGCGACCGCATCGAGATGTCGCGCAATCCGGCCTATTGGGGCGAGCCGGCCAAGCTGGCGCGCGCCGTCATCAAGATCATTCCCGATCCGGCGGCGGCAACGGCGGCGCTGCTCGCCGGTGACGTCGACGCCTTCGCCAACTTCCCGGCACCCGAGGCGCTGGTGCAGTTCGAGAACGACCCGCGCTTCGAGGTCTTCATCGGCAGCACGGAAGGCGAGACGATCCTCGCCATCAACAACGGGCGCGACGCCCTCGGCGATATCCGCGTGCGCCGGGCGCTGGCGCACGCGGTCGACCGGAACGCGGTGGTCGAGGGGGCAATGTTCGGCTACGGCACGCCGATCGGCTCGCACTTCGCTCCCCACCATCCGGCCTACGTCGATCTGACCGGCCGCTATCCCCATGACCCCGACCGGGCGAAAGCGCTGCTGGCCGAAGCGGGCTACGGGGACGGCCTGACCCTCAGCCTCAAGCTGCCGCCGCCGAGCTACGCGCGGCGCGGCGGCGAGGTTATCGCCGCCCAGCTCGCCGCCGTCGGCGTGAAGACCGAGATCACCCAGGTCGAATGGGCGCAGTGGCTGGAGCAGGTGTTCCGGGGCAAGGACTACGATCTCACCATCGTCTCGCATACCGAGCCGATGGATATCGATATCTATGCCCGGGACGACTACTACTTCGACTACCGGGATGCCGGCTTCAAGGCGCTGATGGAGCGGCTCGACGCCACCGTGGACGAGTCGGCCCGCTATGCGATCCTCGGCGAGGCACAGGAAACGCTGGCCGAGGACTCGGTGAACGTCTTTCTTTTCCAGCTCGCCAAGCACGGCGTGTGGAACAGGGACATCGTCGGCCTCTGGCAGAACAGCCCGATCCAGGCCAACGACCTGACCGAGGTTCATTGGAAGTAGGCGGCGCGCCGGCGCCGGGATCATGGCCGTCTTCCTGCTGCAGCGCCTGATCGCTTTTCTCGTCACCCTGCTGGTGGCCTCGCTGGTCGTCTTCCTGGTGATGGAGGTGCTGCCCGGCGACCCGGCCGCGATCATGCTGGGGGTCGGCGCCCGCGAGGACACCCTGGCCGCGCTGCGCGGCGAAATGGGCCTGGACCGGCCGGCGCTGCAGCGCTACCTCGTCTGGGTCGGCGGACTCATCGTCGGCGAGCTGGGGACCAGCTACACCTACGGGGTTCCGGTCTGGGAACTGGTGCGCGAGCGCATCGGGCTCAGCCTGCCGCTGGCGCTGATCGCCATCTGCCTGTCCACCGCGATCGCCATTCCGCTCGGCGTGTTGGCGGCGGCGAAGCGCAACCGGGCGGCCGACGTCGGCGTCATGGGCTTCGCCCAGCTCGGCATCGCGGTGCCGAACTTCTGGTTCGCCATCCTGCTGATCCTGCTGTTCGCCGTGCATTGGCAGCTGCTGCCGGCGGGCGGCTTTGCCGGCTGGGATGCCGGCTTGTGGCCGGCGCTGCGGTCGCTGCTGCTGCCGGCGGTGGCGCTGGCGCTGCCGCAGGCGGCGATCCTCGCCCGCATCACCCGCTCCTCGGTGCTCGAGACCCTGGGCGAAGACTACGTCCGCACGGCGCGGGCCAAGGGCCTGACGCGCCGCGCGGCGCTGTGGCGCCACGCCGTGCGCAATGCCCTCATCCCCGTCGTCACCATCATGGGCCTGCAGTTCTCCTTCCTGCTGGCCGGCACCATCATCATCGAGAACGTCTTCTACCTGCCGGGCCTCGGGCGTCTCATCTTCCAGGCCATCGCCCAGCGCGATCTCATCGTGGTGAAGGACCTGGTGATCCTGCTCGCCGCGTCGGTGGTGGTGGTGAACTTCGTGGTCGACCTGCTCTACGCGGTGCTCGACCCGCGCCTGCGCGAAGGCGGCCATGTCGACTGACCCGCTGCCGACGGTGGCGCCGCCGGGGCCGTGGCGCGAATACTGGTCGCGCGGCCGGCGCAGCGCCGGCTTCGTCATCGGTCTCGCGGTGACCGCGCTGCTGGTCGTTGTGGCGCTCGCGTCCCTGGTCTGGACGCCCTATCCGGTGAACGTCATGGACATCCCCGCCCGGCTGCAGCCGCCCTCGGCGGCGCACTGGCTGGGCACCGACCAGTTCGGCCGCGACCTGCTGTCGCGCCTCATGGCGGGGACGGTGAACTCGCTTGCGGTTTCCCTGGTGGCCGTCGGCATCGGCGCCGGCATCGGCGTGCCGCTGGGCGCGCTGGCCGCGGCCCGGCGCGGCCTGGTCGAGGAAGTGGTGATGCGCTTCAACGACTTCACCTTTGCCTTTCCGGCCCTGCTCTCGGCGGTGATGATCACCGCCATCCTGGGGCCCGGCGCAGTGAACTCCATCATCGCCATCGGCATCTTCAACATCCCGGTCTTCGCGCGCCTCACCCGCGGCGCCGCGCTGCCGCTGTGGAAGCGCGATTTCGTGCTGGCGGCACGCGTCGCCGGCAAGGGACACACGCGCATCACCGTCGAACACATCCTGCCCAACATCTCCAGCCTGCTGATTGTGCAGATGACCATCCAGTTTGCCCTGGGCATCCTCGCCGAGGCAGGGCTCAGCTACCTCGGCCTCGGCACCCAGCCGCCGGACCCGAGCTGGGGCAAGATGCTGAACGAGGCGCAGACACTGATGTATCAGGCGCCCCTGCTGGCGGTTTTTCCGGGCCTGGCGATCGTGATCACCGTACTCGGCCTCAACCTGCTGGGCGACGGGCTGCGCGACCTGCTCGACCCGCGCCTCCGGAGAGAGCGATGACGCTGCTCACCGTCTCCGGCCTCACGGTCACCCTCGACACGCCCGAGGGGCCGGCGCGCGTTCTCGAGGACGTCGGCTTCGACCTCGCGGCCGGCGGCAGCCTCGGCATCGTCGGCGAATCGGGCTGCGGCAAGTCGATGACCGCGCTGGCCCTCATGGGACTGCTGCCGGCGCAGGCGCGGGTGCAGGGAACGGCGATCTTCGAGGGCCGCGACCTCCTGGCCCTGTCGGAACGCGAGCTCTGCCGAATCCGCGGCCGCCGCCTCGCCATGGTGTTCCAGGAACCCATGACCGCCCTCAACCCGGTGAAGACCATCGGCGTCCAGGTCGCCGAGGGTCTGCGCTGGCATCTTGGTCTGGGGAGGGCCGAGGCCGAGGCGCGGGCGGTGAAGCTGCTCGACCGCGTCGGCCTGCCGCAGCCGCGCTTCGCTCCGGGCCTCTACCCGCATCAGCTTTCCGGCGGCCAGCGCCAGCGCGTGGTCATCGCCATGGCGCTGGCCTGCGACCCGGCGCTGCTGATCGCCGACGAGCCGACCACGGCGCTCGACGTCACCAGCCAGGCGGCGATCCTCGACCTCATCGCCGAGGTGACTGCGGACGCTGGATTGGCGCTGCTGCTGATCACCCACGACCTCGCTGTGGTCTGGCAGAACACCCGCACCATGCTGGTGATGTATGCCGGCCGCGTGGTGGAACGCGGCGCAACGGCTGCGGTCTTCGACCGCATGGCGCATCCCTACACCCGCGGCCTCTTCGCCGCCTCGCCGGGGGCGCTCGACGCGGCCACCGAAACAGTTCGGGCGCAGGGCAGTCGCCTCGCCACGATTCCGGGGCAGGTCCCCGATCCGCTGCATCGGCCGGCCGGCTGCGTCTTCGCCGGGCGTTGCCCGCGGGTGCGGGACGACTGCCTGCCGGCGCCGCCGGGCGAGCGGCGCATCGAAGGCGACCACGGCGTTGCCTGCCTGCACCCGCATCTGCAGGAGGCTCCGGCATGAGCGCCGCGCCCCTGCTGCAAGTGGAGAACCTGACCCTGGACTATGCGCTGCCGCGGCGCCGACTCTTCGCCCGGGCGCCGCGCCACCGCGCCCTCGACGGCGTCAGCCTGACGCTGGCGCGCGGTGAGAGCTTGGCCGTGGTCGGCGAGTCGGGCAGCGGCAAGTCGACGCTCGCCCGCACGATTCTGGCGCTGGAACGGCCGAGCGCCGGCCGCGTCCTGCTGCTCGGCCGCGATCTCTTCGCGCTGCCGCCGGGCGAACTGCGCGGCCTGCGCCGCCACGTCCAGATGGTGTTCCAGGATCCCTATGGCTCGCTCGACCCCCGGCGCAAGGTCGGCTGGATCGTCGCCGAGCCGCTCGACGCCCTGGAGCGGGGGGTCGACGCCGTGGACCGCCGCGCGCGCATTGCCGAGGTTCTGCAGTCGGTCGGCCTCAGGCCCACCGACGCCGACCGCTTCCCGCACGAGTTCTCCGGCGGCCAGCGCCAGCGCATCGCCATCGCCCGCGCGCTGATCACCCGGCCCGACATCATCGTCGCCGACGAGCCGGTCTCGGCCCTGGACGTCTCGGTGCAGGCGCAGGTGCTGAACCTCTTCATGGACCTGCGCGAGCGGCTGGGCCTCAGCTACCTCTTCATCAGCCATGACCTCGCCGTGGTGCGCCAGGTGGCCGACCGCGTCATGGTGATGCGCGAGGGCAGCATCGTGGAGGAGGGCGCGACGGAGGCCGTGTTCCGCGCGCCGCAGCACCCCTACACCCGGGCTCTGCTCGACGCGGTGCCGCGCATCGGCGTGCCGCGACAGCGCCGCGCCGTTACACCAGCGCCGGCCTAAAGAAGAGCCTGGACGATCTCGGTCCACTCCGCTTCGAGAGTTGCCGCGCTGTGCGGCCTGCCGGCGCGGCGGTACCAGTAGCCGGCGTTGCTTTCGTCGCCCTCGACCCGGTGCAGGTGGGCATGCACCCAGGCGCCTTCGGCGGTATCGTCCTCCTGGGCGATCCGGTGGGCGGTGTCCCAGTCGTCGCGGCCGGCGTGCCACAGCGCCCGCAGCAGCGGCGGCAGCCCCTCGGGTGGCGCCGGGTCGCCGAGGCTGGCGCGGAAGCGCTCGAGGTCCATCGGCTTAGTCCTCGAAGATCCGATCGCCCTGCTCGTCGATGATCTGGCGGCCCTTGACGACGGCGAAGGCGTTCGCGGCCTCCGCCGAGGCGTGGGTGTCGGCGCGCAGGAAGCGGTGCTCCCGGGTCTCGCCGGCGACCTCCTTGCGGATGATGCCCGCGGTCAGCCATTGGCCGTTCTGGGACTGCGCGGCCGGGTGGATTCGGTAGCCGTTGTACTCGACCGCCTCGCCTTCGCTGGTACTGCCGCCGGACGCTCCGCCGCCGCCGAAAAGCTTGCTGAAGAGGCCCATGTCCAATCCTCCGCGACGTGGATTCCATGCCAGAATGACGGCCTCAGGGTAGCGCGCGGAAGGCTTTCTTCCTACCGCTTCCTGTGATCTATCCTGGACGCGCGTCGTTAGCGCAGTGCCATGCCCAGCAGGAGACCGTCTTGAGCAGCCTCTATCACCCCGTCCTCTACGACCGCGAAGCGCCCGTCGGCAGCTACTGGGAGGCCTCGGCCCCGCCGCTCGGCCGCGAGACCCCACCCCTGGAGGGCGCGGCGACCTGCGAGGTGGCGGTGATCGGTGCCGGCTACACCGGGTTGACCGCGGCGCTTACCCTGGTCGAGCAGCACGGCACCGGTGTCACGGTGCTGGAGGCCGGCACACCGGGCTGGGGCGCCTCCGGGCGCAACGGCGGCTTCTGCTGCCTCGGCGGCGCCAAGCTGGGCTACGACACCATCGCGGCGCGCTACGGCGTCGAGGAGATGCGCCGCTTCTTCGCGGTGCAGATGGAGGCCATCGACCTTGTGAAGGAAACCTGCCGCGCCCGCGACATCGACGCCGACATCACTGGCGGCGGCGAGGTTCTGCTCGCCCACCGGGCCGGGCGCGCGGCCGTCCTGCGCGACGAGCGGAAGGAGGTGTACGAGCTGGTCGGTCTCGACTGCACTTACCTCGACAACGAGGCGCTTGCCGAGCGCGGCCTCGCCGCCGACAACTTTCATGGCGGACTCGAGCTGCCGCTCGGCGTCGGCCTGCACCCGCTGAAGTACCTGCGCGGCCTCGCGCGCGCGGCCATCGATGCCGGTGTGACGGTGCACGGCGGCTCGCCGGTTTCAGCCATCCGGCGAGAGGGCGGCCGTTTCGTGCTGGCGACGCCCCAGGGGTCCCTTACCGCCGACAAGGTCATCATCGCCACCAACGGCTACACCGAGGACGAGCGCCTGCCGCAGCTGGCCGGCAAGCTCATGCCGGCGCAGTCGAGCATCATCGTCACGCGCCCGCTGAGCGAGGCCGAGCGTGCCGCCCAGGGCTGGACCTCTACCGTCACCTGTGCCGACACCCGGCGCCTGCTGCACTACTTCCGCCTGCTGCCGGACGGCCGCTTCCTCTGGGGCGGCCGCGGCGGCATCTCCGGCTCGCCGGCGGCCGGTCGCCGGGCGGAGCGTCACCTGCGCCAGTCCTTCGAGCGTCACTTCCCGGCCTGGCGCCATGTCGAGACCGAGTTCTTCTGGCGCGGCCTGGTCTGCCTGACCAAGCCGCTGGTGCCCTTCGTCGGCCGGCTGGAAGAGGGGCTCTACGCTTCGGTCGCCTACCACGGCAACGGGGTCTCCTTCACCGCCTGGGCCGGCCGGGCGCTGGCGGCCCAGGTGGCCGGGGCGCAGGGCGCGGAAGCCCTGCCGGCGGTGGTACGCAACCCCCTGCCGGACTTCCCGCTGCCGTTCCTGCGCAAGCTCTACCTGGCCGGCGCCTACGCGATCTACGGCACCCAGGATGCCACCGGCTGAGGCGCGCGGCCCGGCGCCCTCTGCGTCCGCCCTGTCCCTACAGATAGCTGCCGGTGAGGACGGAGACCTCGCCGCCGAGGCCGAGCTTGAAGCGGGCGAGGCCCTGCTGGCTTTCCGTGTTGAGACCGCCGAGGTCGAGCCAGCGGGTGCCGCCGTCCTTGAGCCGCTCGATGGCGCGCCAGAGCAGCAGGTTGTGGGCCTGGCCCTCACGGCCGCCCGCGCTGGTCCACGAGGCCGTGTAGGTGGCGCTCGCCCCATGGCGCAGCAGCATCACGCCGGCCAGCAGTTCGCCGCCGCGCCGCGCCGTGAGCGAGAGCAGCGCGTCCTTGTCGGCCGCGTCGACGGCGGCGAGGAAGTCGCCGGTGGGACCGACAAAGCGCTTCTTGCGGCGGAAGGCTTCGTAGAGCAGCAGCGAGGCCTGTCGCTGACGCGGCTTGAGGTCTTCGCAGACCTCGAGGCCTTCACGTTCGGCCTTGCGCAAGGCGGCGCGCCACTTGCCGTGCATTCCGGCCAACAGCTGTTCCCGGCTGCGTGCGAGGTCGAGCCAGGCGGTGGCATGGCCGGTGACCACGCGGCGCAGACCCTGGGCCTCGATCAGGGCGGCGCTGCGCGGCGCGTCGGGCAGGTCCGGCAGCCAGGAGAGGAAATCGAGGCGACGGGCGCGATAGCGCCGTGCGACGCTGCGGCAGACGGCGTCGGCGCGCGGGTCGGTCAAAGGGTCGAGCAGCCACACCGGGCCGCGCAGAATCCGCGTCACGCCCACCTGCCAGTAGCGTCGCCGGAAGGCCTGCAGCAGGGCCAGGGGCGCGGCGCCGTCCGTGATCAGGTGACGGTCGACCGACTGCCCGTAGCGTGCCGCGATCGCCTCGCCATAGGCCCAGGACTGTTCGAGGCCGGTCCGGCCGGCCTGTCGGAACAGGGCCTCCCATTCGGCCCTGGCGCAGGGCGACCACTGCGGTTCATCGTCGTCGCCATCGTCGGTCTCGGCCAGCATGGCCGGCAGTTTCCCGGTTTTCGACCTATCCGGCAACGACTAGACTCGGTGCCATGCAGCGAGCCGTGAACAGCCCCGAGGCGGTACAGGGCAGGGTCATTCCGAGGCGTCGCTTCACGCGCTGGGCGGCGTACTATTTTCTGCTGTACCTTGGCCTGCCGCTGCTTCTGCTGGCGCTGCTGCTCGACGCGGTGGCCTATCTCGTCTCCACCCATGTCTTCGACCGCTGCTTTGCGGTCGCCTGCCTCTTCAGCTGACCGTACGCGGTATCGGCGCCGATTCGACCGTGCGGCGCCCCTGTGGCGTCAGCGTGACCGAATAGATGCCGGGACTGACTTGCGTTGTCGTGATCCAGCCTTTGGCCCGGCATTCCGTCAAGGTGCGCCAGAGGATGGTTGCCTGGGGCTGTTCGGTCACGGCGATGTCGCCGGACATACGAAGCAGTTCGAGCACCAGTTGCTGCTGCGGAAGGAGTAGGGACACGGTAGCGGGACGATCCTGCGGCTCTTGATGGAAGTCGGGCGGGTCGTCGACTCGCCGCGCCGACCGATAGGCCGGCAGGTTACTGCTTTCAGACGCTGCGCGCGAGGGCGCGACCGCAGGGGTCGCGAGACTCCCGCTCGTCAGGTTGGCTTCCCGACGCTCTCGGCCGCCGGGCCGGGCGCCTCAATGCTGCACGTTGTCTGCCAGGACACGGCACAGTTGGCTCACCGCTTCCTGATGCCGGTCGTTGTTGATCCGCGTGAAGTTGCGGGCCAGGTCGAGGCACATGCGCTGGCGCTCGTTCAGTCGGCTGTCCTCACTGTTCAGGCCTTCATAGAAAAAGCCGATGTCCACACCGAGGACCTTGGCGATCTCGAACAGCCGGCCCGCCGATACGCGGTTGATGCCGCGCTCGTACTTGTGGGCCTGCTGGTAGGTCACGCCGATCATCTCCGCCAGCTGCTGCTGGGTGAGCCCCAGCATGGTGCGGCGCTCACGGATCTTCTGGCCGACGTACTTCTCAACGCTTTGGATAGTTGCGGTCACTGTGTCCACTCTATTTCACCATTCCAGTTGGGGTTATTTCGGGAGGCGACAAACCGCCAAGGAGCAGCGAATATAATCATTTCGACTGAATATATAATCACTTCGCGCCGTAGATTTAACAAGGAGTTTCTCGCCGGAAGCGCCCGGCGTAGTTGCCGGCGGACGCCATCAGGTTGAGGCGGCCGACCGGCAAGGCGCTCGGGTCTTGATAGGTTTATCAGCGATAACAGCATCTTAATGGGCTGTCCGCCTATGTCGCCGGGTCTCGGCAATGCCGCCTCCCTGCGTTCCGCTCAATCAGAAGTCCGCCCCGCCCCTGGTAGCCGCTGGATGGCGTCGGCCGTTCGGGGCGCGCCGCGGCGCGCTTCGCGCCGGCACCCGCCACCGCGGTGGCCGCAGCGGAAACTTCACGCTCTGGCTGAATTAGATGGCGCGTGATGCACCGACTTCCAGGGTCAAATAAGGGACGGCGAGATTTCGGATCGCCTCAGAATTGACCCTGGGCGACAGCGAAGGTCGCCCGCGCGCGGGACAGCCGCTCCTGGCCCCGGCTCACTGGGCCGGCGCCCCCAGCCGGGCCCGCAGTCAGGAGGCCCCGAGGTGCCGCAGAACGCCGAGCCGGATCGCAAGCTGAAGATCGCCGTCGCGCAGATCGCCGCGCAGCACGGTGACATCGCCGCGAATCTGGAAAAGCATCTGGAGATGATTGCTGCCGCGCGCGCCGGCGGGGCGGACGTCGTGCTGTTTCCGGAGCTGTCGCTCACCGGCTACTGCGTCGGCGAGCAGAGCCTGGCGCTGGCGGTTCCGCGCGACCACGCCGTCATCGGACGCCTGGCGGAGGCCAGCCGGGACATCTGGACGGTCGTCGGCTTCATCGAGGAAGGCGTCGCCGCGCAGATCCACAACTCGCTGGCCGTGCTGCGCAACGGCAGCATCGCCTTCCTGCACCGCAAACTGAACCTCGCCACTTTCGGCAAGTTGGAGGAGGGCAAGCACTTCGCCGCCGGCCGCTACCTCGAAACCTTCAACCTGGGTCCGCGCTGGCGGGCCGGAGCCCTGATCTGCGCCGACTCCTGGAACCCGGCACTGGTTCACCTGGCGGCGGTGCAGGGGGCCACGTTGTTGCTGCTGCCGGTCGCCTCGGCACTCGGCGTGGTCGGCGGCGAGTTCTCCAATCCGGTCGGCTGGCAGCGGGCGCTCGATTTCTATGCCATGGTCTATGGCATGCCGCTGGCCATGGCGAACTTCGCCGGCGAACAGGCCGGTGCGATCTTCTGGGGCGGCAGCCGCGTGCACGACCCCTACGGCAACTGCCTGGCCCAGGCCGGCGACGGCGAGGAACTGATCTTTGCCGAACTCGACTTCCAAGCGGTGCTCACGGCGCGCTATCACCTGCCGACGCTGCGCGACTCCAATCTCGACCTGATCTATCGCGAGCTCGGCCGCCTCACCTGGCAGGTGGGCGTGCCACCGGAAAGCCGGCCGCTCTGAGGGGCGGCTGCCGCGCTTCGAGTGACCGCGTTCCGCGACCTTTCCACTCCCCGTTGTTCGGCGCCGAGTTCCGGCTATGCTGTGGGCCGCGCCGGGATTGCAGCGCGAAGATCGAGAGCGGTTGAGTGGGCGAGGTGGTGACGGGCGGACGCGGCGGCGATGGGCAGCAGACCTTCGGGTTCCTGCTGCTGCCGCAGTTTTCCATGCTGGCGTTCAGCTCGGCGGTGGAGCCGCTGCGCGCGGCGAACAGGTTGTCCGGGAAGACGCTCTACGACTGGCGGATCCTTACCCCCGACGGCCGGCCGATCCATTCCTCCAGCCGCATGCATCTGCTGCCCGACGGGGGGCTGGAGGACTGCGGCCGCCTCGATTTCCTCATCGTCGTCGCCGGCCTCGCGGTGCAGCGCCTGCGCGAGCCCACGGTGATCGCCGCGCTGCGCCGGCAGGCGCGCAGCGGCTGCCGTCTCGGCGCGCTGTCGACCGGCAGCTACCTGCTGGCCTGGGCCGGTCTGCTCGACGGATTCCGCTGCACGGTCCATTGGGAGAACCTCGACGCTTTCCGCGAGGACTTTCCGGATCTCGACATCACCGGGGAACTCTTCGAGATCGACGGCGCGCGCCTCACCTGCTCCGGCGGCACCGCGTCGCTCGACATGATGCTCAGCCTGATCGCCGAGTCGCACGGCCGGGACCTTGCCGCGCAGGTGGCCGAGCAGTTCATCCACGAGCGTATCCGCGAGACCCACGATCACCAGCGCATGAGCCTCCAGGGCCGTCTCGGCATCAGCCACCCGAAGCTGCTGCAGGTCATCGCCATGATGGAGGCGCAGCTGGAGGAACCGCTGGCGCGCGCCGAACTGGCGCGCCGCGCCGGGCTTTCCACGCGCCAGCTGGAGCGCCTCTTCCGGCGCTATCTCGGCCGCACGCCGACCCGCTATTACCTCGAACTGCGCCTGCACCGCGCCCGGGCGCTGCTGACCCAGACGGCGATGTCGATTCTCAATGTCGCCCTGGCCTGCGGCTTCGTCTCCGCCTCGCACTTCTCGAAGTGCTACCGCGAGTTTTTCCACAAGATGCCGCGCGAGGAGCGCCAGCAGTCGGCAGCCAAGCCCCAGCAGTCGCCGACGTTGGCCACCGAGACCGATGCGCCCGCGGCCGCGCCGCAGAATCCGCGGGCGCGCAACCGGGCGCGCTGAGAGGAAGTCGGGGATTGCCGGCACCGGCCGGCGTGCTTGTGGTCAGACCGCGAGGCGCACGAAGGTGGCGCTGTCCGGCAGCATTTCCGGCTCGCCGCCGGCCTTGCGATAGATGTCGCTGCCCAGCAGCGCCGCGTCGCGGTGGCCGGACAGGGTAGTCTGAGACGCGGCGGCGCCCAGGACTCGCCCCATGGCGGCCTGCTGGCCCAGCAGTTGGACCATGAACGGCAGGGAAGCGAGGCGGGAGAAGCCGATGGGCTTGTCGCCGGCCACGCGCGGGCCCGGCGCCAGGGCACGCTTCTGGTCGCCGCGGCTTCCGTCGTCGATCCGGCCCCGGCCAGCATCGCCGCTCCAGGCGGCATCGCGCTCCGCCCGGTGACGCGGGGCCGGCGCCGCCGGGGCAACCGGCCTGATCCGTTGCCGTTCGTCGGCTTCCGCGGCGGCAACGACCGGGGCGCCCGCCGAAGTGGCGGGTACCGGCAGATGCTGTAGCCTTGGGACACCGGTCATACCAGGGAGCCCGGAGAGTTATTCTTGCAGGGAATATAATAGACGCATCTTGAAGAACAATTATCAAGCATTGAATCTAATATGGTTAACAAATTAACCATACATATTATCCGTAGTTTCGGTATTTTATTAAAATTTTTTGGTTACTTGAGAATACACCATAGACGTTATTCTCGAATCAACGTTCTCCCGACAGTATTTCACCGTTCGTTAAGCGCCGGATGTCACCTTCGATCCATCGGGGGACAAGAGGTGACGCCCGGATCGGCCGGAACCCTCTAGGGGTTCGACTTCAGGTAGGAGAAGCGCGCCGTGCTCAAATTTGCCGCGACCGGCAATCTTTCTCAGGACGACTGTCAACGGGCGCTGTCGCGACTGGAGGCGGCGCTTCGTGCGTCCGGCGACGTAGTCTACGAGTGGGATCTGGCCAGCGATCGCATCGTCTTCGGCGGCGACTTCGACAGCCTCTTTGCCGGCGGCCCGGCGCTGGTCCCCGCCACCGGCGAGGAGCTCCAGGCGCGCATCAATCCCGAAGACGTGCCTCGTCGCCGACGCGCGCTCTCCGAACACTTCGCCGGCACCGCCGCCTACGACTGCGAGTTCCGCCTGCGCACCCGAAAGGGCGAGTTCCAGTGGCTGAACGACCGCGGCACCGTGGAGTTCTCGCCGGCCGGCACGCCGGCGCGCATGTGCGGTGTGATCCGCCTGGTCACGCTGCGCAAGCAGCAGGAAGAGCGCCTGGAATATCTCGCCAGCTTCGACGACCTCACCGGTCACTTCAACAAGGTGCGGCTGCGCGATGCGCTGGATCACGCTCTCGCGCAGTCGCAGCGTTTCGGCCAGACGGGTGTGTATATGGTGGTCGGCGTCGACTACCTGGACCGCATCAACACCGGCTACGGCTACGAGGCCGGCAACGCGGTGCTTATCGAGCTTGGCCGGCGCCTCGACACCTACCTGCGCGCGGCCGATGTCATCGGCCGGCCGGGCGGCGACTTCTTCGGTGCGATCCTCAGCGCCTGCAGCGAAGAGGCGGCACAGGCGGCAGCCGAGCGTGTGCTGCAGTCGATGCGCGACAACCCGATCACCGTCGGCAGCGAAAAGATGCACGTCACCGTTTCGATCGGCGCCGTCGCCTTCCCTGTCGAAAGCAAGACCGCCGTCGACGCCATGACCAAGGCGGAAAGCGCCATGCAGCAGGCCAAGACGGCCGGACGCGATTGCCTGCGCTTCTTCGAGCTTTCCGAGGAGCAGCGCCAGGGCTACCGCGCCAGCATGGACATCGGTGAGGAAGTTCAGCTCGCACTGAAGGAAAACCGCATCGTCCTCGCGCACCAGCCCGTGGTCGATGCGGCGACCCACGAGATCCGCTATTATGAGTGCCTGGTGCGCATGTACGACCGCGACGGCACTCTGGTGCCCGCGGCCCAGTTCGTCCCGGCCATCGAGCAGCTGGGCCTGATGCGGTCGATCGACAACCGCGTGCGCGACCTGGCGATCCGCGAGCTGGAAAGCAATCCCGACATTTCCCTGGCGATCAACATCTCCGGCCTCACGGCGACCGAGCGGTCCTGGTTCCGCGGCCTGGTGGCCCGGCTGAAGGATCGCCGCGATGTCTCTACGCGCCTGATCGTCGAGATCACCGAGACCGCGGCGCTGCAGGACATCGACGAGACATCGCGCTTCGTCTCGGGGCTGAGGGCGCTGGGCTGCAAGGTTGCCCTCGACGACTTCGGCTCAGGCTTCACCACCTTCCATCACCTGAAGGCGCTCACCGTGGACGTGGTGAAGATCGACGGCTCTTTCATCCGCGGCATCACGACGGACACCGAGAACCAGATCTTCATCCATAATCTGCTGGCCCTGGCCTGTGCTCTCGGCGTCGCGACCGTGGCGGAGTGCGTCGAAACCCGCGAGGACGCCGACTACCTCTCCGCCATCGGCATCGATCTCCTGCAGGGCTATTACTTTGGCCGGCCGGAGGTCGACGGGCACGCTGCCCGTGCCGGCATCCCGCCGGTCACGCTGCCGGTACCGGCGTATGCCGGCGCCGCCAGCGGCGGTTAGCCCGCCGCGAAACTACGACTTGTCCCTGTTGAGGCTGTCGATCTGCCTTTGCAGCTGATCGATCTGCGCCTTGAGGGCGTCGAGGGATTCCTTGGAGCTGCCGCTTTCGGCCGCGGATGGCGCCTCGGCGGACTTTGTCCCTTGGCTTTCGCCCGGCTTGCCTTCGCCGGGGGTGCCGAAGGGCGAGAACATGCGTAGCGCGCTCTCGAAGAGCGCCATGTTCTGCTTGCCGACTTCTTCCAGGTTGCCGAAGGGAAACATGCCGCCGAAGGTTTCCTGCATCGACTGGCGCATGCGGTCCTGGTTCTGGGAGAAGGCCTCCATCATGTGTTCCAGGTAGCGCGGCACCATCCACTGCATGGAATCGCCATAGAAGGAGATCAGCTGGCGCAGGAAATTGATGGGCAGCAGGTTCTGTCCCTTCGACTCCTCCTCGACGATGATCTGCGTCAGGACCGCGCGCGTGATGTCGTCGCCGCTCTTCGCGTCGTAGACGACGAAGTCGACGTCGTCCTGCACCATCTGGCAGAGATGGTCCAGGGTCACGTAGCTGCTGGTTGCCGTGTTGTAGAGTCGGCGGTTCGCGTATTTCTTGATGACGGTCGGCCCGTCGCCGTCACCCTGTTTCTTGCCGTTCTTGCTGGAGCCAGCCAAGTTCCATTGCCTTTCCCGCCGCGCGTCCTGTCCCAGGGGGGTCTCTCGGCCCAGCTTCCGCAGGTCGGAGCTGAACCGCTTGGAACAGGCGGGGACGTGATTCCCTGCAGTTTCGGTCACGGACGGTCCGGCAGCCCGCGCTGCGCGGAAAGGCCGGATCCCGATACCGCATTTGCTAAGGGGATATTGCTGCGCCGCGTCAAGGACTGTCAACGTCTAGTCGTGGAAGTCTATTCCAACGAAGGCCGAAGCGAGCGCAGCAGCGGCTTTGCGCGGCTGCCGCTGCGCTGGTCAGGCCGCGGCGGCCGGGGCTATACTCCGGCGCGACGCAGCGGCCCTCAGCGCCGCGAACAGGCGGGACGACGCAATGCCGCAGGATCGGCGGAACCAGACGGACCAGGACCTGGAAGACCTGGCACGGCGCTACGTCGACCTCTGGCAGGACCAGATGACGGCGCTGGCGGCCGATCCCGCCTTCGCGGAATCACTGCAGAAGGTCATGGCCGCCATGGGCGTCGCCGCCAGCGGTCTGCCGGCGATGTGGTCGTCCTGGCCTGCCGCCTTCTCCGCGGTGATGGCGGCGGCCCAGCCCGACCAGCACGCCGGCACCGGGAACGAGAAGAGACGGGAGACCCATGGTGAGTCAGCAGGCGGAGCGCCCGACGGCCCCCGAAAGTCCGCCGGGGCGCCTGGGCCCGCGGCCGTTGCCGCTGCACCTGATGGCGGCGGGGCTGACCTGGGCGTCCTCGAAGAACGCCTTGCCGCTCTGGAGCAGCGGCTCCTTGCCCTGGAAGGGCGACCTGGCGGAACGCGCCGCCGCGCTAAGGCAAAGCCTGGGGGAGACTGACCTCGCCGCCTTCGCAGGCGCGGTGGACCGCGAGGTCGCCGCGCGTCTCGCCGCCCTGGCGGCCGGCATCGAGGCCTATCGCCACCATCCCTACCGCCGCAGCCTGGCCGACCCGCCGGCGATCTGGCAGGAGGGCTCCAGCCGTCTGCTCGACTACGGCGCCCTGGTTGAGGCCGGCGCCGGCGGGACGGCCCCGCGGCCCACGGTCCTGGTCGTCCCCTCGCTCATCAACCGCGCCTATGTCCTCGACCTCACCGCCGAACGCTCGCTGCTGCGCTGGCTGGCACGCCAGGGCCTGCGCCCGCTGCTGCTCGATTGGGGCCGCCCCGGCGCCGAGGAGCGCGGCTTCACCCTTACCGACTACGTGGCCGGGCGGCTGGAGCGGGCGCTGACGGCGCTGCGCGGCGAAAGCGGGGGTGGACGCCCCGTGGTCATCGGCTACTGCATGGGCGGGCTGCTCGCCCTCGGTCTCGCGCTGCGCCGGCAGGCGGACCTCTCCGGCCTGGTGCTGCTGGCGACCCCCTGGGACTTCCATGCCGAGAACGCGCCGCACAGCCGGATGGCGGCGGCAAGTCTGCCGCTGGTGTCGCCGCTGCTGGAGGTCTGCGGCGAAATGCCGGTCGATCTGCTGCAGACGCTTTTTGCCAGTCTCGATCCGCAGCTGGTGGTGCGCAAGTTCATCGCCTTCGGACGGCTCGACCCCTCCAGCCGCAAAGCGAACGACTTCGTCGCCCTGGAGGACTGGCTCAACGACGGCGTGCCGCTGGCCGCGGCGGTGGCGCGCGAGTGCCTGGGCGGCTGGTACGGCGACAACGCGACCGCGGCCGGGCGCTGGCGGCTCGCCGGCTCGGTGGTCGATCCGGCGCAGTTGCGGCTGCCGGCGCTCTGCGTCATTCCCGCTCAGGACCGCATCGTGCCGCCGGCTTCGGCCGCCGCCCTGGCCGACGCCATCCCCGGTGCCGAGCGCGCCCTGCCTGCCGCCGGCCACATCGGCATGGTGGTCAGTGCCCAGGCGGAATCGACGGTCTGGCAGCCGCTGTTGACCTGGATCAGGGCGCACGGCTGAGGCACCGGCTTAGATGGCTTCCGGCGGCGTTTTCCCAGGGGCGGCTTGCACCGGGCGGGCGCCTGTTCTTATATCAGGGTCGAGATCAACGAATGTGCGCAGACGCCCGCCACGTCGGGCGGATGCGCCCAACTGCGGCTCATCGCGTCGGCCAGCGGCGCTTGCTTGTCCGCCTTAAGGGAGAACTCCGAAGATGACCGATGTCGTAATCGCAGGCGCCGTCCGTACTCCGGTCGGCTCGTTCAGTGGAGGCCTGTCCTCCGTGCCGGCCTCCCATCTCGGCGCCGTGGCCATCAAGGAGGCCATGAAGCGCGCGAAGGTTGAGGCGGCGGAGGTCGACGAGGCGATCCTGGGCCAGATCCTGACCGCGGGCGCGGGTCAGAACCCGGCGCGCCAGGCGGCCGTCGAGGCGGGCATCCCCTACGAGAAGACCGCCTACCAGATCAACCAGCTCTGCGGCTCGGGACTGCGTGCCGTCGCGATCGGCTCCCAGGCCGTCACGGTCGGCGACTCGCGGATCGTGGTGGCCGGCGGGCAGGAGAGCATGAGCCAGGCGCCGCATGTCGCGCACCTGCGCAACGGCCAGAAGATGGGCGACTTTTCCATGGTCGACTCGATGATCAAGGACGGCCTCTGGGATGCCTTCAACGGCTACCACATGGGCAACACCGCCGAGAACGTGGCCAAGCAGTGGCAGATCACCCGCGAGGAGCAGGACGCCTTCGCCGCGGCCTCGCAGAACAAGGCGGAAGCGGCGCAGAAGGCCGGCCGCTTCAACGAGGAAATCGTGCCGGTCACCATCAAGTCCCGCAAGGGCGAGACCGTGGTGGACGCCGACGAGTATCCGCGCCACGGCGTCACCGCCGAGTCCCTGGCCAGCCTGCGCCCGGCCTTCGACCGTGAGGGCTCGGTGACCGCCGGCAACGCCAGCGGCATCAACGACGGCGCCGCCGCGGTGGTGCTGATGTCGGCCGCGGATGCCGCCCAGCGCGGCGTCAAGCCGCTGGCCCGCATCGTTTCCTGGGCGACCTGCGGCGTCGACCCGGCGATCATGGGCACCGGCCCCATCCCCTCCAGCCGCCGCGCCCTGGAGAAGGCCGGCTGGTCGGTCGGCGACCTCGACCTGGTGGAGGCCAACGAGGCCTTTGCCGCGCAGGCGCTTGCCGTCAACAAGGACATGGGCTGGGATCCGGCGAAGGTGAACGTCAACGGCGGCGCCATCGCCATCGGCCACCCGATCGGAGCCTCGGGCGCGCGCATTCTCGTCACCCTGCTGCACGAGATGGCCAAGCGCGACGCCAAGAAAGGCCTCGCCACGCTGTGCATCGGTGGCGGCATGGGCATCGCCATGTGCCTCGAGCGGGACTAGCGAACGGAGCCACGCGGCGGCTGGGCGTAGACCTGCGCCCGGCCGCCGCGTTTCCGGGCAATCTTGGCCTCGGTCCGGTAGCAGATTGCTTTGACTTACGAAAAGCCCGTCCAAGCCGCGCTGCGGCGGTTGGCTGGGAAGATGATCCATGTTTTGATAGTCGGGAAAACAGACCGCCGGGGTAGGCGGCGGCAGGCTGCAATCGGGGAGGACGAGGATGGCGCGCGTGGCTTTGGTGACGGGGGGCACCCGGGGAATCGGTGCGTCGATTTCCATCGCTTTGAAGGATGCCGGCTTCAAGGTTGCCGCGACCTACGGTGGCAACGACGAAGCCGCGAACAAGTTCAAGGACGAACACGGCATTGCCGTCTACAAATGGGACGTCGGCGACTTCGAGGCCTGCAAAGCCGGAATCGCCAAGGTCGAGGCCGACAACG
This sequence comes from Kiloniellaceae bacterium, assembly GCA_050330205.1. Classification (GTDB taxonomy): domain Bacteria; phylum Pseudomonadota; class Alphaproteobacteria; order Kiloniellales; family Kiloniellaceae; genus Pelagibius. Next base: position 66,356 of record JBHJOA010000047.1, on the reverse strand, counting down.
GGCCCGTCGATGTGCTGGTCAACAACGCCGGCATCACCCGCGACGGCACCTTGCACCGCATGAAGCCCGAAGACTGGCGCGCGGTGATCGCCACCAACCTGGACTCGCTGTTCAACATGACGCGCAACGTCATCGAAGGCATGCGCGAGCGGAACTACGGGCGCATCGTCTCGATTTCCTCGATCAACGGCCAGAAGGGCCAGTTCGGCCAGGCCAACTATTCCGCCGCCAAGGCCGGTGTGTTCGGCTTCACCAAAGCGGTGGCGCAGGAAAACGCCGCCAAGGGCATCACCGTCAATGCCATCGCGCCCGGCTACATCGCCACCGAGATGGTGAAAGCGGTACCGGAAGACATACTGAAGACCAAGATCCTGCCGTTGATCCCGGTCGGCCGGCTCGGCGAGCCGGAGGAGATCGCCCGCTGCGTGGTCTTCCTGGCCGGCGACGACGCCGGCTTCATCACCGGCGCGACGCTCACCGCCAACGGCGGCCAGTATATGGCCTGAGTTTCGCGGGCGGCGACCGCCGGCGCCTCTTAGAGCCTGCCCCGGCAGCAAGGGCCTGCAAGGAAGGATCCGTCATGCCCCTCGGCCGCCTGATTGAATACGAGGAAGCCTCGGACGAGGTGCGCGCCGTTTACGACGACATCATGTCCACCCGCAAGACCGACTGGGTGAACAACTTCTGGAAAGCGCTGGCGCAGAACCCGGAGACGCTGAAGCGCACCTGGGAGAGCGTGAAACAGATCATGGCGCCGGGTGCCCTCGATCCGCTGACCAAGGAGCTGATCTACATCGCCGTCAGCGTCACCAACAACTGCGAATACTGCATCACCTCGCACACGGCAGGCGCCATCCGCCAGGGCATGACCGACGAAATGCTGCACGAACTGCTCGCCGTGGTCGGCATGGCCAACGAGACCAACAGCCTGGTCAACGGCTACCGCGTGCCGGTGGACGATCATCTGCGGGCGGTGGCGCGCGGCGAGGTCGACTAGGCAGCGGCTTCGGTGAACGACTACCCCAACCGTCCGCTGATCGGCGTCGGCGTCGTCGTCTTCAAGGATGACCGCGTGCTGCTGATCCGCCGCGGCAAGCCGCCGCGCGAGGGCCAGTGGTCGCTGCCGGGCGGCCGCCAGCGTCTCGGCGAGCGTATCGCGGCGACGGCCAGGCGCGAGGTGGCCGAGGAAGCCGGCATCGAGGTCGAGATCGGCCCGCTGCTCGACGTGGTGGACTCCATCAGCCGCGACGATAAGGGCGCCGTGCAGTATCACTACACCCTGGTCGACCTGCTGGCCGAGTGGCGCTCCGGCGAGGCGCGGGCCGGCCATGACGCCGCTGCCGTCACCTGGGCGGATCCTCTTGACCTCGCATCCTACGATCTGTGGAAGGAAACCGAGCGCATCATTGCGCTGGCGCAGGAGAAGCGGAGCGGCTGAAACCTTTGAAACCCTCGACGCCTTGCCAAGCCGGCCGGGGACGGCTATCAGCGCTGCCATGACGACCCTGGCACAGGATCCGGCCGCCGCTTCGGCGCGGCGCGTGAAGGCGACGCTGATCGGCGGCATCGCGGTGCTGCTGTGGGCGCTGCTGGCGCTCTTCACCACCGGCGCGGCCGGCATTCCGCCCTTCCAGCTGCTCGCCATGACCTTCGCCGTCGCCTTCGCGGTCAGCCTCGTAGTGTTGGCCGCGCGCGGGCGCCGGGCCTTTGCCGCCTGGCGCCAGGCTCCGGCGGTCTGGGCGCTCGGCGTCGGCGGTCTCTTCGGCTACCACTTTTTCTACTTCGTTGCGCTCGGCAACGCCCCCGCCGTCGACGCCAGCCTCATCGCCTATCTCTGGCCGCTGCTCATCGTCGTGTTCTCGGCGCTGCTGCCCGGCGAGCGGCTGCGCTGGTTCCACCTCGCCGGCGCCGTCATGGGGCTGGCCGGTGCCGGGCTGCTGGTCACCAAGGGCGGCACCCTCGCGTTCGATGCCCGCTACACCCTCGGCTACCTCGCCGCCGCCGCCTGTGCGCTCACCTGGTCCAGCTACTCGGTGCTGAACCGGCGCTTCGGGGCGGTGCCGACGGAGGTGGTCGGCGGTTTCTGCGGCGTGGTGGCGCTGCTCGGGTTTCTCTGCCACCTGCTGCTGGAGACCACGGTGACGCCGCAGGGCCTGCAATGGCTGGCGGTGCTCGGTCTCGGCCTCGGGCCTGTCGGCGCCGCCTTCTTCGTCTGGGATTACGGCACCAAGCACGGCAACATCCAGGTGCTCGGCGCGCTGTCCTACGCGGCGCCGCTGCTTTCGACGCTGATCCTCATCGCCTTCGGTCAGGCCGAGGCGACCTGGCAGGTGGGGCTCGCCTGCCTGCTCATCGTCGCCGGCGCCGTGCTGGCCTCCAAGGAGATGCTGCGCCGGCGCCGCTAGGTCCTGGCAAGGCTGTCGCGTCTTTCGATCAGGAAGTCGATGAAGAGGCGCAGCAGTTCCAGGCGGCGGTTGTGTTCCGGATAATAGAGATAGTACGGCGGCAGCGCGGCCATGTAGTCGTCGAGTACCGTCTCTAGCGTGCCGGCACGGAGATCGTCGCCAATCACTGCACGCAGCGTCCAGCCGATTCCCTGGCCGTCGCGCACGGCGAGCCTCAGCGTTTCCATGTCGTCGACGATGAGCCTCGTCGGCGGGTCGACGGTCTTGGTCTGGCCGCCTTCGGTAAACTGCCAGTCGTGCAGGCGATTGGCTGAGATGTACCTGTAGCGGACGCAACGTTGGTTCAGCAGATCGCGCGGATGCCGCGGGCGCCCCTGGATTTCCAGGTAGGAAGGCGCCGCGAAAAAGCAGGGCGTGAGCGGCTCGGTCAGCCTGACGGCTACCATCTCCGGGCCCAGTCGGTTGCCCAGGCGGAAGCCAGCGTGGAAGCCTTCGCTCACGATGTCCACAAGGCTCTCGTTGATAGAGAGGTCCAGGCAGACATCCGGATAGCGGGCGTGAAAGTCGGCCAGCCCCGGTGCGACGATGATCTGATAGGCGCTGCTGGGCAGCGTAAGGCGCAGGGTGCCGCTGGTGGACCGGCCGGCGACCCGGGTGCCTTCGATCGTTTCCATCAGTGTCTGGAAAGCCGGAGCGGCACCGGCGAGCAGGGCCCGCCCAGCCTCTGTCAACTCGACAGAGCGGGTCGTTCGCACCAGCAGGGCGACGCCGATTCGGCGTTCCAGGGTTTTCAGTTGATAGCTGACGGCGGGCGCTCCGACCCCCAGGGAGCGGGCGGCGGCGCGCAACGATCCCTCCTGGACGATGGCCAGGAAGACCTCAATGCCACTAATCGGAATGCGCGTCATTATTCGAATTTTTGCAGCAATATGATTTTTGAACAACATCTATTCAAATAATTGGCTGCCCTTACCATGACCCTCGAATTGCATCTCGGGGGTGTCATGGAGCAGCACGTAGCGCCGCGGCCCGACCGCACGGTGGCGGGGATCGGCATTATCCTTCTGTCAGTTCTGGCCATGGCCTTCGCCGACGCCATGGTGAAGCGGATCAGCGCGGAGTTGACGATCTGGCAGGTCTTCGTCGCGCGTTCGCTGTTCGCGATCCCGCTGTTGATTGTGCTCTCGCGAATGCTGGGCGGCGGCCTCAGGCCGCGAGCGCCGAGTTGGGCCACCCTGCGCAGCCTGTTGCTGGTGCTCACTTGGCTCGCCTTTTACGCCTCGCTTCCGGTGCTCGATCTCTCCGTGGCGGCGGTCGCCGTCTACACCAGCCCGATCATGATCGCGCTGCTCTCCGCAGCTCTGATCGGCGAGCCGGTGACACTGCGGCAATGGGGCGGCGTCCTGCTGGGCTTTCTCGGGGTCGTCGCGATTTTGCGGCCGGGGACCGAGTCCTTTTCGTGGTTTACCCTGCTGCCCCTGTTGGCCGCCGGCTGCTACGCCCTGGCGATGGTCCTCACCCGCAGCAGATGCCGGGACGAGGCGCCACTTGCCTTGTCGCTCTTTCTCAACATCGCGTTTCTCGTTGCGGGTCTTGTCGCCACGGCGATGCTCGCCGCCCTCGGCCTCGGCAGCGAGACGAAGGCGGCTTTCCCTTTCCTGCTGGGCGGCTGGGCCGCAATGGGGTTGAAGGAATGGGGCTTAATGGCCTTCCTCGGCACGCTGCTCGCCGCCTACTCCGTCGGAGTCGCGCGCGCCTACCAGATTGCCGCGCCTCCGGTCATCGCCACCTTCGACTATGCCTATCTGATCTCGGCGGTCTTATGGGGCTTTGTGTTCTTTGCCGAGACGCCGGACGGGCTGACGGTCGGCGGAATGATCCTGATCACCCTCGCCGGCCTGCTCGTCGCTGTGCACAAGGGGAAGCGGCCGTCCGCTCCTTAGCGCCTGCCTCTGATGCTGAGCGGCTGCCAGCCGGGCGGGGCCATCTCGAAGCCCTCGAAGCGAAAGGCCGGCGCCACGGTGCAGCCGACCAGGGTCCAGTCGCCCAGGCTTTCCGCCGTCTGCCAGGCGCCGGCGGGCACCACCGCCTGCGGCCGCTGGCCGCCGTGCAGATCCGGGCCGAGCAACTGCCTGGCGGCGTCGCGTCCGTCCTCGGAGACGGTCAGCGCCAGGGCCGCGCCGTCGTACCAGTGCCAGACTTCGGCGGCGTCGACACGGTGCCAGTGCGACAGCTCGCCGGCCTGCAGCAGATAGTAGATCGCCGTCGAGGCGCCGCGCGCGGCCTCGCCGTCGCCGGCCGCGACCGTATCGCGGAAGGTTTCCCGGTAGTGGCCGCCCTCGGGGTGCGGCTGCAGGCCGAGGGCGCGGATGACACTGTCGGCGTCGCGCCGCTGCGGGGCGTCGGTCATGTGGCTTCTCGCTATCCCGTCATTGGTTGTTAACCCATGGGAATCTATACCAGAACGGGCTGTCGCGCAGCTCCCGGCGCCGTGGTAGGATAGCACCGTCATGTGGCACGATGTCGTCGATCTGCGGGAGTTCTACGAGACCCGCCGCGGCCAGGTGGCGCGCCATATGGTGCGCCGCGCCGTCCGTTCGGTGTGGCCGGACGTGACCGCCCAGCGGCTCCTCGGCCTGGGCTTCGCCACTCCCTATCTCCGCCAGTTCAAAGGCGAGGCCGAGCGCGTGCTCGCCTTCATGCCGGCGTCCCAGGGCGTCATGCACTGGCCCCAGGAAGGCCCCGGGCTGGTCGGCCTGGTCGAGGAAACCGATCTGCCGCTGCCCGACAACTCGGTCGACCGTGTGCTGCTGGTGCACGGCCTGGAGAACGCCGACTCCCTGCGCGGGCAGCTGCGCGAGATCTGGCGCGTCCTCACCGGCGACGGCCGCCTGCTGGTGGTGGCGCCGAATCGCCGCGGCGTCTGGGCGCGCTCCGACCGCACGCCGCTCGGCTGGGGCCATCCCTACAGCGCCGCCCAGCTGTCGCGCGTGCTGCGCGACAACATGTTCACGCCGACGCGCACCGAGCGGGCGCTCTATGTCCCGCCGATCGCCAACTACACCTTCCTGCGTTCGGCGCCGGCCTGGGAGCGCATCGGTGCGCGGTTTTTTCCGACCTTCGCCGGCGTGGTCATGATCGAGGCCGGCAAGCAGCTCTATGCCGGCGCGCTGAAGCCCGCCAAGCAGCGCCGCTTCGGCCGACCGGTTGTGGTGTCGCTGCCGCAGGCCGCCGGACGCCTGCAGCGCCGCCACGATTCCGAGACGTCCTGATCTGCCTCCTGCGCCGTGGCGCCGAGCCGGGGCGCTGCGATTGAACCTTAGCTTCCGGTCCCGCGACCCATAACGGACGGTTCGGGCGGCCGCCGTTGGCCGCTCGCAGGAGGAAAGGGGAGAATCATGCGATATCGATCCTCAAGCACTGCACTGTCGGCGCTGGCGGCAGCGGCCTTGTTGGCCACCGGCGGCCTAGGAGACGCGTTCGGCCAGACGCGCCAACAGCAGATCGAGAGGCAGCCGACCGCACCGACACTCCAGCTGAAACCGGCGGAGCCGGGCGGTACCGCCAGGCCGAGCGGCCCCGGCGGCATTAAGGCAAACCCACCGGGCGCGCTGCCCGATTTCATTCTGGAGCCGGGGCTCCCCGGCAATGTCAGCCTGGGCCTGCCGAACTCGGGCTTCTGCAAGCGCAAGGCCGCCTACGGTCCTGCCGATACGGTCGCCTTCAAGGTCCGCTTCGCCACCAACGGCACCCAGGCCCCGACAAACGGCTGGGGCGCCAGCCAGGTGACCGTCGCCTTCACCAACGCCGGCACCGTCGCCGTACCGCTGCCGAGCCCCTCGTGGAACGGTACCGTGCCGTTCGAGGTCGACATCCCCAACGCCTGCTACGGCGTCGGCGGTTGCCAGTTCACCATCGAGGTCGATCCGGCCAACGTGGTGCCGGAGACAAGTAACGCCAACAACAACACCACCAAATTCTGTGCGACCCCTGCCGGTTGAGTTCAAGCTCTCCGCGCCCGCGGCCCTGATGGCCGCGGGTGCGGTGGCGCTTTCCGGCGCCCGTCAGTCCTTGCGCAGCCGGAAGATCGCCTTCTGGCCGAACAGGTTTGCCAGGTGCGGCGTGTTGAGGCTGGCGCGGCTCTGGCGGTCGTTCAGTACCAGCGCCTCTTCGATCTCGATGCCGCAGTCGTGGCACAGTGCGGTGAAGTCTTTCACCGTGCAGAGGTGAATGTTCGGAGTCTCGTACCAGCGCTCCGGCAGCGCCTCGGTAACCGGCATGGTGCCGTGCAACAGCAGGTGCAGGCGCACCCGCCAGTGGCCGAAGTTCGGAAGCGAGACGATAGCGTGGCGCCCGATGCGCACCATCTGCTCCAGCACCCGGCGCGGGTCGCGGGTCGCCTGCAGGGTGAGGCTGAGGATCGCGTAGTCGAAAGCTTCGGAGGGGTATTCGACCAGGTCGGTGTCGGCGTCGCCCTGGATGACCGAAAGTCCGCGCGCCACGCAGGCGTTCACGTTCTTCTGCGACAGTTCCATGCCACGCGCCGTGGCGCCGCGGGCACGCGCCAGGTATTCCAGCAGGGCGCCGTCGCTGCAGCCGATGTCGAGCACCCGGGCGCCCGGCTTCACCATCTCGGCGATGAGCGCCAGGTCGGGGCGCAGCGCCGCGCGCTCGCCCTGGGCGCTTGCGGCGGGCGCAGCCGCGGCGGCAGGGGCGTCGAATGCGGTCATCGGCCGTTTGGCCTCCCATTGAGCCCGCGGTGCTCGGCGCAGCCGGCGATGAAGCCGGCCAGGGTTCCGCGGAATTCGGGCTCGTCCAGCAGGAAGGCGTCGTGGCCGGCGTCGCTGGCGATCTCCACGAAACTCACGTCGGCGGCGCAGGCGTTCAGCGCGTGGACGATGTCGCGGTTCTCCGAGGTCGGAAACAGCCAGTCGCTGGTGAAGGAGATGACGCAGAAGCGCACCGGCGTGTCGCGGAAGGCATTGGCCAGCTTGCCGCCGTGCTCCAGCGCCAGGTCGAAGTAGTCCATCGCCCGGGTGATGTAGAGATAGGAGTTGGCGTCGAAGCGCTGGACGAAGCTGGCGCCCTGGTGGCGCAGGTAGCTCTCCACCTGGAAGTCGGCGTCGAAGCCGAAGGTCAGTGAGTGGCGGTCCTGCAGGCGGCGGCCGAACTTGCGGTGCAGCGCCGGCTCCGAAAGATAGGTGATGTGCGCCGTCATGCGCGCCACGGCGAGGCCGCGGTCGGGATTCTTGCCCTCGGAAAGGTAACGCCCGCCGCACCAGTCGAGGTCGGCCATGATCGCCTGGCGGCCGACCTCGTGAAAGGCGATGTTCTGGGCCGTGTGGCGCGCCGCTGTGGCGATCGGCACCGCGGCGAAGACCTTGTCCGGATACTTGGCCGCCCACTCCAGCACCTGCATGCCGCCCATCGAGCCGCCGATGACGCAGAACAGCTTGTCGATCCCCAGGTGGTCGATCAGCAGCTTCTGCGCGCGCACCATGTCGGCGACGGTGATGACAGGGAAGTCGAGCGCCCAGGGCTCGCCGCTGGCCGGATTGATCGACTTGGGGCCCGTCGTGCCCATGCAGCCGCCCAGCACGTTCACGCAGAGGACGAAGTAGCGCGAGGTATCGAGCGGCAGGCCGGGCCCGACCATCTCGCTCCACCAGCCGGGCTTGCCGGTGACCGGGTGGATGCCGGCCATGTACTGGTCGCCGGTCAGCGCGTGGCAGACGAGGATGGCGTTCGACCGCTCGGCGTTCAGCTGGCCGTAAGTCTGGTAGGCCAGGGTGAAGGGGCCGAGGGCGACGCCGCAATCGAGCATAAGGGGAGTGTCGCGGCCGAACTCCATGGTCGGGCCACGCTGCACTTCCGCCTGCTGCGGATCGTTCGCGACCGTCCTCGGGCGGTCCATCACCATGGGCTCAGTCCTTAACCATCTGCGCCTCCGGGGCCGCCTTCGGGCGGTCCGGCGGGCCCATTAGCTAGGGAGCCGGGACCCGGCCTGTCAACGCTTTCTTGGCCCCGATCTGCGCCCGGTCCGGGGGCCCGGCGCGGCCGCTTCCGGGCCGGCCGCCGGCTTGGCGGAACATCAGGTTTTCTTTGATTTTGCCCGGTTCAGCGACTATCAGTAGCTCCGCCTTGCCTGCAGGTATCGGGGCCAAATGTCGGACAACACACCATCCCTGGACGATTTGCGTCGTCAAATCGACGAAATCGACAATGCGATCCACGATCTGCTGATGCGCCGCACCGAGCTGGCGCGACAGATCGGCCGTGCCAAGGGCCAGGGCGCAGTCTTCATGCGGCCCGGGCGCGAGGCAAGGGTGCTGCGCCGCCTGGTGGCGCGCCACCAGGGCCCCTTTCCGAAACCGGTGGTGACCCGCATCTGGCGCGAGATCATCTCCGTCTTCACCCGTCTGCAGGGACCTTTCGCGGCGGCCGCCTACGCCCCGGCTGAGGGACCCGATCTGGCCACCCTGACCCGCGACCACTTCGGGTCGCTGACCCCGATCACCCGTTTCGAGTCGGAGATGGGCGTGCTGCGCGCGGTCTCCAGCGGCAAGGCCAACATCGGTGTGCTGCCGTTGCCGGAGGCCGATCGCGGCACTCCCTGGTGGCCGCGCCTCGCGCGCCACGGCAAGGCGACCCCGAAAGTCATCGCCCGCCTGCCCTTCGCGCCGCTCGACGGCGGGCGCGGCGACTCGCCGCAGGCCGTGGTGGTTTCGCTGGCCGAGCCGGAGGAAAGCGGCGACGACCGCGGCTACCTCATCGTCGAACTCGACGAAGCGGTGTCGCGCGGCGCCCTGAAGACCTTGCTGTCGGAGGCCGGCTTCGTGGTCCACGACATCCAGGCCTGGGTCGACTCGCCGGATCGCACGCTGCACCTGGTCGAGGTCGAGGGTTTCCTGGCCGCCGACGATCCGCGCATCGCCGCCCTGCTGGACGAAGCGGATAGCGTGAAGCAGGCCTGGTCGGTCGGTTCCTTCGCGGTGCCGCTGACCGCGGCCGACCTCGCCACCAACCTGCGGGCCGCGTCATGACCTTGCAGCCGCGCCCCGGCATCCTCAAGGTCGCGCCCTACGTCGGCGGCGAGTCGAAGGCGGCCGGCGTCAACCGCGTCATCCGCCTGGCTTCCAACGAGAACCCGCTGGGCCCGAGTTCGCAGGCCATCGCCGCCTACGAGGCGGAGAAGACCCAGTTGCACCGCTATCCCGACGGCGGCGCCACGGAACTGCGCCGCGCCATTGCCGACTGCGAGTCCCTGGACGCCGGGCGCATCGTCTGCGGCGCCGGCTCGGACGAGCTGATCGGCCTGCTGGTGCGCGCCTATGCCGGTCCCGGCGACGAAGTGCTCTACAGCGAGCACGGATTCCTCATGTACCCGATCTCGGCCAGGACCGCCGGGGCGACGCCGGTGGCGGCACCCGAGGCCAACCTGACCGCCGACGTCGACGGACTGCTGGCGCGCGTCACCGACCGGACGCGCCTGCTGTTCATCGCCAATCCGAACAATCCGACCGGCAGCTATCTCTCGGAGGCCGAGCTTCGGCGCCTGCACAACGGCCTGCCGGACCACGTGCTGCTGGTGATCGACGCGGCCTATGCCGAATACGTCTCGGCGCCAGATTATCCCCAGGCCGCGGCCCTGGTGGAGGCGGCGGACAACATCGTCATGCTGCGCACCTTCTCCAAGATCCATGGACTTGCCGCGCTGCGGCTCGGCTGGGCCTACTGCCCGCCGGCGGTGGTGGATGTGCTGAACCGCGTACGCGGGCCCTTCAACGTCAGCCAGGCGGCGCAGGCCGCCGGTGCCGCCGCCGTGCGCGATCGCGATCACGTCACCCGCTCGGCCGCGCACAATGCCAAGTGGCTGGTCTGGTTCAGCGAGGCCGCGACCCGGGCCGGCATCGAGGCGCTGCCCAGCGTCGGCAACTTCGTGCTGCTGCGCTTTCCCGGCGGCGCCGCCCAGGCCGAGGCCGTGCTGGCCGCGACCAAGCGGCAGGGTATCCTGCTGCGCGGCATGACCGGCTACGGCCTGCCGGACTGCCTGCGGGTCACCATCGGCACCGGGGAAGACATGCGGGCCACGGTGGAGGCCCTGGCCGAGGCGCTGCGATGAGCGTCCCCGACAACCGCCTGATGTTCGACCGGGTGGCGCTGTTGGGCGCCGGCCTGATCGGGTCGTCGCTGGCCTGGGCGATCCGCGCCCGCGGCCTTGCCGGCCATGTCGCCGCCTACTCCCGCCGCGAGGAGACCCGCGACACCATCGAGCGGCTGGGCTTTGCCGACTCGCTGCACGGCGATCCCGCCGAGGCGGTGAAGGGGGCCGACCTGGTGATCTTCTGCGCGCCGGTCGGCGCCAATGCCGCGCTCGCCGCCGCGGCGGGGCCGCATATCGCCCGCGGCGCCATCGTCACCGACGTCGGTTCGGTGAAGCAGGCGGTGGTTCGCGACATCGGTCCCTGCCTGCCGGACGGCGTCGAATTCATTCCCGGCCATCCCATCGCGGGAACGGAACACTCGGGGCCGGAAGCCGGCTTCGGCGATCTCTTCGAACAGCGCTGGTGCATCCTGACGCCGGTGCCCGGCACCCCGGACGCCGCGGTCGAGAAGCTGCGGATCTTCTGGGAGCGCTGCGGCTCCACCGTCGCCGTCATGGACGCCGGCCACCACGACAAGGTGCTGGCCATCACCTCGCACCTGCCGCACCTCATCGCCTACACCATCGTCGGTACGGCCATCGACCTGGAGGAAAGCACGCGCGCCGAGGTGGTGAAGTTCTCCGCCGGCGGCTTCCGCGATTTCACCCGCATCGCCGGCTCCGACCCCGTCATGTGGCGCGACGTCTTCCTCAACAACCGCGAGTCGGTGCTGGAGATGCTGCAGCGCTTCTCCGAAGACCTGACGGCGCTGCAGCGGGCGATCCGTTGGGGCGAGGGCGACGTGCTGGAAGACCTCTTCCACCGCACGCGCGAGATCCGCCGCGGCGTCATCGAGGCCCATCAGGCCGGATCCTTCGACGCTAGAGAACCGGAGCGATCGGGATTAAAGGGATCGGCCCCAGAAACAGCATCCCCTCGCGAAGGCTGATCGGCGCCGCCAGCACGGTCTCGCCGGTGACGCTGTCGGGCCGGCCCATGGCGGCTACCGCCAGCTTCGCGGCCAGCGCCGCCTCGGGCTTGATGTTTCCGGCGGCGATCAGGCGGTCGATGATGACCGAAGCGCCCTTCAGCTCGGTTTCGAAAAGTCCGGCTGGGCGCATCGCCTGGTCGAGCTCCAGGCGCCCGGAGGCCTGCAGGTCGAGCGGCCCCCAGACGGCGGCCAGGCGATGGAACCGCCAGCGTCCGCCGCGGTCGCGCCAGGCCGGCAGGGCCCGTTCCGGGCGGCCCGGCGGAATGCCGCCGATGAGGGTCGAGTCGAAGGAAAGTCGCGCCACCTCGTCGCCCAGCAGGCCGCCGCGCCCCGCCGGCAATTGCACGGCCAGCGCCTCGCCGACCAGGTCGAGTTCCTCCAGAATCTCGCCGTCGCCGGCGCGCAGTGGCCCCAGCCGGGCGGTCAGCCGCGCGAGGCTTACCGCTTCCAGTTCGGAGCCGCTCAGCCGCAGGTCGCCGAGGTCGACGCTGGCGCTCTCCACTCTGCCGTCGCCCTGCAGCACCACGCGGCCGCTGGCCGATTCGGCGGTGATGTCGACCGCCCGCGTCTCGCCGTCTTCGGCCAGCCTCAGGCGGTGCAGGCCGGGATAGCGCAGATCGATGGTCAGCGGATCCCACAGCCTGGCCTCGCCGAAGATCGGCGGCCCCTGCCAGGTGAGGCCCTGGGGCGTGGTGACCCGCGGGTCGCCGAAGTTGACGGAGAGGGCGAAGGGAAAGCCGCCGAACTCGGGCCCGCTATAGTCGACGGCATAGCCGCGTTCGATCTGCTCGGCCCGCCAGCGGGCGATGCCGTCGTCGAGGGCCTGGCGCGCCCAGAGCCAAGACCCAGTGACCGCGGCGGACAGCAGCAGCAGGGCGAGGGTCGCGGCGACGGCCAGGCGGTGTGGGCGCATGGCCGGCATGATAGGTGCCGCGGCCCCTCCTTGCAGCCCCGATTTCGGCGCCGCGGTGCCCGTGCCGGCCCCGGCTTGCATCGCCGGGCCCGGCCCCTAACATGTGGCCCGACGCCGCAGACACCTCGGAAACCGCGAAGCCGATGCCATCGCCGAGCAAGCCGGACCTGGACGACCTGGAGTACCTCTCGCCGGAGGAGCGGGCGGCGCGCCGCCTCGCGCTGCCGGAGGGCGAGGATTTCTGGGTGTTCGGCTACGGCTCGCTGATGTGGCATCCGGGCTTCCCGCATGTCGAGGTTCGCCAGGCCCGCCTGCGCGGGCTGCACCGCAGCTTTTGCGTCTATTCGCACCGCTATCGCGGCACGCCGCAGGCGCCGGGCCTGGTACTCGGCCTGGATCGCGGCGGTTCCTGCCACGGCATGGCGTTTCGCGTGCCGGCGGCCGAGGGCGAGGAGGTGCTCGACTATCTCTACGACCGCGAGATGATCACCGGCGTCTACCATCCGTCCTGGCGCCGGGCGGAGTCGAGGGAGGGCCCGCTGCGCGCCATCACCTTCGTCGTCGACCGCGGCCATCGGCAGTATGCCGGGCGGCTCGACCACGATGCCATGGTGGCGCTGATCCTGCAGGGACGCGGCCACCGCGGGCATTGCCTGGAGTACCTGACGAACACCGTGCATCACCTGCGCGCCCTCGGCCTGCGCGACCGGGCCCTGGAGCGCCTGCTGCAGGAGGCCGAGCGTCTCCGCGACGGAGGAGACGTGACGTGACGGTTGACGAGAGAGTCATCGACCGCGAGCAAATTGCCGAGACCGAGCAGCGGATCCGGCCCTATATCAGGCGCACGCCGGTGCTGGCCGCCGACCTCGCCGACTTCGGATGCGCGCCGTGGCCGGTCGACCTCAAGCTCGAGTTCCTGCAGCATTCCGGTTCCTTCAAGGCGCGCGGCGCCTTCGCCAACCTGCTGACCCGCCCGGTGCCGGAAGCCGGAGTGGTCGCCGCCTCGGGCGGTAATCACGGGGCCGCCGTCGCCTACGCGGCGATGAAGCTCGGCGTCCTCGCGACGATCTTCCTGCCGAGCGTCACCTCGCCCGCCAAGGCCGGGCGCATCGAAAGCTATGGCGCGAAGCTGGTGGTGGGCGGCGAGCGCTACGCCGACGCCCTGGCTGCCAGCGAGACCTTCGTCGAGGAAACCGGCGCCCTGCCGGTTCACGCCTTCGACCAGCCGGAGACCCTGCTCGGCCAGGGCACGGTGGGGCTGGAGATCGAGGCCGACCTGCCGGCCTGCGACACCCTGCTGGTGGCGACCGGCGGCGGCGGCCTGATCGGCGGCATCGCCGCCTGGTTCGCCGGCCGCATCCGCATCGTCGCGGTGGAGCCGGAGGGCGCGCCGACGCTCCACAGGGCGCTTGCGGCGGGTGAGCCGGTGGATGCCCCTGCCGAGGGCATCGCCGCCGACTCCCTTGCGCCGCGCCGGGTGGGACGTCTCATGTTCCCGCTTGCCCAGGCCTACGTCGAGCGTTCGGTCCTGGTGAGCGACGACGATATCCGTGCCGCCCAGCAGGCCCTCTGGGATGGCCTGCGGGTGGTGGTCGAGCCCGGCGGCGCCGCCGCCATGGCGGCCCTGCTGTCGGGGCGGTATCGGCCGGCGCCGGATGAAAGGGTTGCGGTGCTGCTCTGCGGGGCCAACACCACGGCGGTGAATTTCGGCTGACCGGCGCGCTCGCGGCCGGCACGCTCCCGGCTGGCGAGCTCTCGGCCGGCGTGCTCTCGGGGCGTCACATTTTAGTGTAGCGACGTGATTTGATCGCGATGGGGTCCTGGAAATATCTCTAACCCAGGCAGGCGATGGCCTGCGTCCCTTGAACGGGATTTGGGTAACAGGAGATTTGAGGGGTCCTCCCATGACACGCAAGGTTCTCTTGGCATCGGCGCTGTCGGTGATGGCGTCGCTGGCGATGCTGACCGGCGCCCAGGCCGGCGAGCAGTACGTCGACGAAAGCGGCTTCGCCGTCGGCGGCTACGATCCGGTCGCCTACTTCGATCTGACCCAGGCCCCGCTCGGCGAGCGGCAGCCGGCAGCGGTGCCCGGCAAAGCGAGCATCACCACCGACCACAACGGCGCCACCTGGGCCTTCGCCTCGGAAGCCAACCGCGAAAAGTTCCTCGCCGATCCGGCGAAGTACACGCCGGCCTACGACGGTCACTGCGCCTACGGCATCGCCCAGGGCGGCAAGGTGCCGGGCAACCCGAACCTCTGGCGCATCGTCGACGGCAAGCTCTATCTCAACATCACGCCGACGGTGGTCGGCTTCTGGGAAAGCGACATTCCCGGCAACCTGACCCAGGCGGAGAGCAAGTGGCCGGCGAAGGAATCCGAGCCGGCCTCGGCCAAGAGCTGGAAAGCCATCGACGACAACAAGGGGACCTACACGGTCTCGGCGCCGCTCGCGAACTGAGCCCGGAAGGGTTCACAACGGTCAATCAAATCCAAAGGAGGCTACGACTATGGCTGACAACACGAAGCTGATGAGTGCCGCGATGATCGCCGGCGCGGTGGCGCTGGCCGTTTCGGCGGGCGCGAATGTCACTCCCGCCGCCGCCCAGGCCCAGGAAAAGTGCTACGGCATCTCCCTGGCCGGACAGAACGACTGCGCGGCCGGTCCCGGCACCACCTGTGCCGGCACCTCGACGGTCGACTACCAGGGCAATGCCTGGAAGCTGGTGCCGGCGGGCGACTGCCTGAAGTACGGCGTCGAGGAATCGATGGCCGACTTCGAGCTGCCGGGCGACCGCAAGGGATCGCTGGAAGCGCTCGATCGCGACCTGCCGGCCTGACGGGGCGGATGGTCCAAGCCCGCCTGCCTCGCCCTTCGAGACGGCGCTGACGCGCCTCCTCGGGGTGAGGCAGGACTTGGAAAGGATCGACCTCATGGTGAGGAGCCCGCGGTAGCGGGCGTCTCGAACCACGAGGTCGATCAGGGCTCGAGCCTGCAATGACGGACTCCACGCAAATCCCGCCGCGCGCCGGTGTCGGTCTCAAGGCGCAGCACTACGAGGATATCCTCGAGGGCCGGCCGGACCTCGGCTGGTTCGAGGTCCATGCCGAGAACTACATGGGCGACGGCGGGCCGCCGCATCGTTACCTGGAGGCGATCCGGCGCGACTATCCGCTGTCGCTGCACGGCGTCGGCCTTTCCATCGGCGCTGCCGAACCGCTCGACGAGGCGCACCTGGCGCGATTGAAGGCGCTGAACGACCGCTACCAGCCCGGCCTGGTGAGCGAGCATCTCGCCTGGTCGAGCCACGGCGGCGTCTTCTTCAACGACCTGCTGCCGTTGCCTTACACTGTCGAGGCCGTCGATCGGGTCGTCGACCACATCGATCGCCTGCAGACGGTGCTCGGCCGCGTCATCCTGCTGGAAAATCCCTCGACCTACGTCGCCTTCGAGAGCAGCGAGATGAGCGAGATCGGCTTCCTCGCCGAGGTGGCGTCGCGCAGCGGCTGCGGCCTGCTCCTCGACGTGAACAATGCGCTGGTGTCCGCCACCAACCAGGGCACGAGCGCGGAGGCCTATATCGATGCCTTCCCGCTGGCCCGCGTGGGCGAAATCCATCTGGCCGGCCATGCGCGGGATCGCGACGATGCCGGCGGCCTGCTGCTGATCGATGCCCATGACCGCGCCGTCGACCGCCAGGTCTGGGCGCTCTACCGGCGCGCCATCGTCCGGGGCGGTGCCAAACCCAGCCTCATCGAATGGGACAACGACGTCCCCGGTTGGGAGACGCTGTTCGCCGAGGCGCGGGTCGCCGAACGAATCCTGGTTTCGGAGACGGCTCTGGCCGCGGTTCGGCGCCGGGAGAGCGGGCAAGGCCATGCTGTCGCTGGCTGAGATTCAGGCCGGCTTTGCCGCGGCCCTCTCGGACCCGGCGCGGCCGGCGCCGGAGGGTCTGCGTCGGCCGGTGGGGCGTCGCTTCGCTGTTCACCGCAACAACATGACCGTCGCCCTGATCGAGGCGCTGGAGACGGCATTCCCGGCGGTGCGCCGCCTCGTCGGCGACGACTTCTTCAGGGCCGCCGCCAGGGTCTACCTGCGGCGCGAGCCGCCGCGGTCGCCGGTGCTGCTGCTCTACGGCGAGACCTTCGGGAATTTCCTCGACGGCTTCGAGCCGGCGCGGGGCGTTCCCTATCTCGGCGACGTCGCCCGCCTCGAGTGGGCGCGGCTGAGCGCCTACCACGCGGCCGACGCCGAGCCGCTGACTGTCGCCCGCCTCGCCGAGGTGCCGCAGGACCGCCTGGGCGAACTGCGTTTCGCGTTGCATCCCTCCCTGCGGCTGCTGACCTCGCGCTATCCGGTGGCCGCGCTCTGGGCGGCGGCCGGCGGCGGCGATTCCGCCCGTGAAGTCGACATGACGAAGGGGGAGGAGGTGGCCGTCGTCCGTCCCGCCCTCGCGGTGGAGCTGCGCGTCCTGCCGCCCGGCGGCTACGGCTTCATCGCCGCGCTTGCCGGCGGCGCGGCGCTCGGCGAGGCCGCCGAAGCGGCGCTCGCCGGCGATCCCGGCTTCGATCTCGCCGTCCACCTGCAGGGACTCTTCGCTCTCGGCGGCGTTGCGGGGCTTCGCCTTCCGGAGACGAATCAACGCGCAAAGGCATAGATATGATTTCCAGGCTTTCGCAACTGCATGCCCGGGTTTTCGGGCAGCTGGAGGGTCGCCTCGACGGCTGGTTCCTCGGCCTCCTCGCCCGCTTCGCCTTCGCCGCGGTGCTGCTGGTCTATTATCTGAACTCCGCCGCCACCAAGGTGGGCGACGGGGTTCTCGGCTTCTTCAGCGTCGGCGCCAATGCCTGGTTCCAGATCCTGCCCCCGGTGGTGGAGGCCTACGGCTACGACGTCTCGCAGGTGCCCTTCTTCCCCTGGGGCATCGTCGTATTCGCCGGCACCTACGCGGAGTTCGTCCTGCCTGTTGTCATCGTGCTCGGCCTCTTCACCCGCCTCGCGTCGCTCGGCATGATCGGTTTCATCGTCGTGCAGAGCTACGTCGACATCGCCTTCCACGGCGTCGACGACAAAACCATCGGCGCCTGGTTCGACCGCTTCTCCGACGCGGCGATCCTGGATCAGCGCCTGCTGTGGGTCTTCCTGCTGCTCACCCTGGTCGTGAAAGGCGCCGGCGCGGTGTCGCTGGATTGGGTACTGCGGAGGATCGTGCCGGCGATGCGGGCGTCACCGGACAGGGCACCGGCGTAGCCACTTCTCACCCGCACTTCGAGTAGCCGCAGGACGTGCAGAGGTCGCAGCCTTCCTGGCGGATCAGGCTGGCGCTGCCGCACTTCGGGCACTGGGCGAAGCGGGTACCGCCTTCCGGCCCGCCGAGGTTCACCACCGCGCGCCGCTCTTCGCCTTCCAGGGGCTCCCGCGCCTGCAGGAAGCCGATGTCGATCATGTGGCGCTCGATGACGCCGCCGATGGCGGCCAGCAGCGAGGGCACGTAGCGGCCTTCCATCCAGGCGCCGCCGCGCGGGTCGAACACCGCCTTCAGCTCCTCGACCACGAAGGAGACGTCGCCGCCGCGCCGGAACACCGCCGAGATCATGCGCGTCAGCGCCACGGTCCAGGCGTAGTGCTCCATGTTCTTGGAGTTGATGAAGATCTCGAAGGGCCGCCGCCGCGGCTCTTTGCCCGTACTCTCCTCGACGATGTCGTTCAAGGTGATGTAGATGGCGTGGTCGCTCTCCGGCCAGCGCAGCTTATAGGAGCGCCCGGGCAGAACCTCCGGCCGGTCCAGCGGCGCGGTCATGTAGACGACATCGCCGCGTGATGCACGCGCCGGTGCCGGGACGTTCGCATCTGCCGGCACCAGTTCGCTGTCAGCCGGCTCCGCGATCGCCTCGCGCGCGCCGACCGAAAGCACAGCGCCGGTGATCTCGTTGGGGCGGTAGGTGGTGCAGCCCTTGCAGCCCAGGTCGTAGGCCTGCTGGTAGACGTCCTTGAAGGCCTCGAAGGAAATCGACGCCGGCAGGTTGATGGTCT
This sequence comes from Kiloniellaceae bacterium, assembly GCA_050330205.1. Classification (GTDB taxonomy): domain Bacteria; phylum Pseudomonadota; class Alphaproteobacteria; order Kiloniellales; family Kiloniellaceae; genus Pelagibius. Next base: position 47,871 of record JBHJOA010000047.1, on the reverse strand, counting down.
TGGAGACCGAAGAGTCGATGTAGCGCTGCACCGCGGCCTGCATCACCACGTGGGCCGCCGGCTCCAGGGTCTGGGCGTTCACGAAGGCCGGCGGCAGCGCGGCCTCCTCGCCCTTCAGGCGCCGGAACAGGCGGTAGGCGTGGTCGCTCACCTCCTCCTCGCGGCGGCTGCCGTCGGCCAGCAGGATGCGGCGCTTGTAGACGAAACTGAACACCGGCTCCAGGCCGGAGGAGATGTTGTCGGCCAGCAGCGAGATGGTGCCGGTCGGCGCCACGGAGGTGACCAGCGCGTTGCGGATGCCGTGCTCGGCGATGGCGGCCTGGACGTCGGGGTCGAGATCGCGGATGCTCTCGCCGGCGAGATAGGGCTCGCGGTCGTAGAGCGGAAACGGCCCCTTCTCCTTCGCAAGTTCGACCGATGCCAGATAGGCGTGGCGGCGGAAGGCGGCGAGCCAGCGTTCCGTCGCCTTCACCGCCTCGGCGCTGCCGTAGCGCAGGCCGCAGGCGATCAGCGCGTCGGCGAGTCCGGTGATGCCGAGGCCGATACGCCGCTTGGCCTTGGCTTCCTGGCGCTGCGCCTCCAGCGGGAAGCGCGAGACGTCGATGGCGTTGTCGAGCATGCGCACCGCCGTCGGCACCAGTTCCGCCAGCGCCGCCATGTCGAGGTCGGCCCCGGCTTCGAAGGGGTTCTTCACCAGCGCCATGAGGTTCACCGAGCCCAGCAGGCAGGCACCGTAGGGTGGCAGCGGCTGCTCGCCGCAGGGGTTGGTCGCGCGGATGGTCTCGCAGTAGTGCAGGTTGTTGCGCTGGTTGATGCGGTCGATGAAGATCACGCCCGGCTCGGCGGCGCTGTAGGTCGCCTGCATGATCCGGTTCCACAGGTCGCGCGCCTGCACCGTGCGGTAGACCGTGCCGGCGAACGCCAGGTCCCAGGGCTGGTCCTCGCGCACCGCCTGCATGAAGGCGTCGGAGACCAGCACCGAGAGGTTGAACATCGACAGCCGCCCCGGCTCCTGCTTGGCGGTGACGAAAGCCTCGATGTCCGGGTGATCGCAGGAGAGCGTTGCCATCATGGCGCCGCGGCGCGATCCGGCGCTCATGATGGTGCGGCACATGGCGTCCCAGACGTCCATGAAGCTCAAGGGGCCGGAGGCGTCGGCGCCGATGCCGTGCACCATCGCGCCCTTGGGCCGTAGGGTGGAGAAGTCGTAGCCGATGCCGCCGCCCTGCTGCAGGGTGAGGGCGGCCTCCCTCAGGTGCTCGAAGATGCCGCCCATGTCGTCGGGGATCGTCCCCATGACGAAGCAGTTGAACAGGGTGACGTTGCGCTCGGTCCCGGCCCCGGCCTGGATGCGGCCGGCCGGCAGGAAGCGGAAATCCTCCAGCGCCTTGAAGAATCTTGGTTCTTCGGCCTTGCGCGCGGCGGCGTCGGGCTCGGCGGCGGCCAGCGCCCGGGCGACGCGCCGCCAGCTGTCGGCGATGGTTTTGTCCACAGGCTCGCCCGAAGCGGTCTTCAGGCGATACTTCATGTCCCAGATTTCCTGCGACAAAGCCGTCTGCTTGGTCATTTCGAGGCCTTTCGCCGGCCGTCCGCCCTGGTCGGGCCGTCAATTATCGGCGGAAACGCTTAGCCGACGATAGGCGCCGCCCGGGGGGTGGTCAAGCCGATGTTCCCGCTTCGTTTCGCACCGCCCGAGTCGCCAAGGGATTCATCTTTGGCAAGAGGGAATCCGGGGCATTCGCCCGGGCGGTGAAAGCTATCCACAAATCTGCGCACAGCTATTTGGGCGTCAAGGCCTTGCGTTCCGGCGGCATTTGCGCCGTCGCCGGTCCGGCCAGCAGGCGGCTGCGGCCCTCGATGGCCTCCTCCAGGCGGGCCAGGAAGGCCTTGCGCGGCAGCCCGGGGGCGATCGGCGGCAGGAACTCCAGGGTGATGGTGCCGGGCTGCTTGAGGAAGCCGCGGCGGCGCCAGAACAGGCCGGAGTTGAGGGCGACCGGGACCACCGGGATGCCGAGCTGGCCGTAGAGCGCGGCCACCCCCGGCTGGTAGGGGCGATGCTGGCCGGGCGCGACCCGGGTGCCCTCCGGGAAGATCACGATGGGCCGGCCGGCGGCGGCGGCCCGGCGGGCGGCCGCCACCATCTTGCGCAGGGCCCGGCTGCCGCCCTGGCGATCCACCGGGATCAGGCCGGCGCGGGCGAGAAAGATGCCGAACAGCGGCACCCACATGAGTTCGCGCTTCAGCACGAAGCTGTGGTCCCACAGCAGGATGGAGAAGATGATGGTGTCCCAGGCCGACTGGTGCTTGGCGGCGACGAGCACGGCACCCGGCGGCAGGTTCTCGCGGCCGCGCACCTCGTGGCGCAGGCCGCAGAGCAGGGCGAGGGCGGCGAGGATGGGATGTGCCCAGGCGCGGCCGAGATAGTACATGCCGATGCGCGGGCCGAGCAGCAGGGGCAGGCCGGCCACCACGCAGAGCGCCGTCCAGCCGTAGAAGAAGCCGTTGAACAGGAGCGAACGGAGCGCGGTCATGTTCCGGCAAGCCCGTCCAGGGCCGCGCGCAGCGGGTCGAAGAGGGCCCGCACCCGGGCGACGAGGTACTTGGTGTACTCGGTGACCAGCAGGCTGCTGCTGCCGGGCCACATCCACCAGTCGTCGCGCTTGAACGTTTCGGTGAACACCGGATGGGGCACGATCTCGATCCCCGGCATGGTGCGCCGGAATTCCAGCAGCGAGCGCGGCATGTGATAGGTCGCCGTCACCAGGCGCAGCGACGTGAAGCCCTGGTCCCGCATCCAGGCCGCCGTTTCGATGGCGTTGCCGCGGGTGTTGTCCGCCTCGTAGCCGAGGATCACGCAGCAGGAGAGGTCCTCCGGCGAATGCTGTGAAAGATCGAGAAGATGGCGCACGTCGACGCCACGGTAGACACCGGACACGAAGAGCTTGCTGGCTTTCTCTTCGCTCAGCAGGTCGAGGGCGACGGTGAGCCGGTCGCTGCCGCCGGTCAGCACGACGATGGCATCGGTGGTCTTTTCTTCATCGCCGACTGCCGTCGGCAGCAGAGTGGCGAACCACAGGAAGCCGGCGAGATAGAAGCCGAAAAGAGCGCCCACCAGTATCATCAGGCGGACGAGGCGCGGCCAGCCGCGTGTCCTGTGTCGGCCTCGTTCCTGTCGCAGCCTGCGCGGTCTCATGATCGCCGGCTCCTAGGGCAGGCGTGCCAGGGTGCGCAGCACCGTGACGCGGGCCGTCAGCATGGCGACCAGCGCCGCCGCGACCGGCAGCAGCACGAAGAACGACCACTCGTGGGGCAGGAAGCTCAGCTCCGGCAGCAGGCCGCTGTCGATGCGCCGCAGGAGAACCCGCGCCAGGTAGAGCGTCGGCAAGACGAAAACCAGGCCGAGGAGCCCGCCGCGCAGTCCGAAGCCGAGGGCATGGCCCTGGAACTGGCGGGCGACGTAGGAGTCCTGCGCGCCGATCAGGTGCAGCAGCTCGATGGAGCGCTGGTGGGCGGCGAGGCCCATGCGGGTGACGAAGGCGACCATGATGCAGGCCGCCAGGGCCACCAGGGCCATGATCACCAGGGCCATCAGCTCGACGGCGCGGGCGAGGTCGAGCAGCCGGGCCAGCCAGCGCTGGTGGTCGTCGACGAGACTGCCGGGTGCGAGTTCCTGCACCCGGCGGTCGAGCGCGTCGAGGTCCGGCGGATTGCCGGTATCGATGGTGACGGCGATGAGGCGCGGCAGCGGCAGGTCGCCGGTCAGCACCGCTTCGCCGAGCCAGGGCTCCAGCAGCGCGGTGACCGCTTCGGGGTCGAGAGCCTCGACCGCCAGCACGCCGGGCGTCGCCGACAGCATCGCTGCCACGGCGTCGAGTTGTGCCGCCTCGCTCTCCGCCGCGGCCGGGATCTGCACCGTCAGCGCGCCGGAAAGGCCGGTATCCCAGCGCTCGGCGAGCTTGTTCATGACCAGGGCGCCGGCCAGGGCCAGCCCGGCCAGGTAGACCATGATGGCGATCAGCAGCGGCAGATAGCGCCCGGAGGCATCGCGGTCGAGCGGCACGGCCTGGCGGCGGGAGCGTTTGGCGGCCATGGCGTCAGTATCCGCCGCCGCGCGCCGCTGGGCCGGAAGCCGGCGGCACGGTGCCGGACTCATCGACCTCGCCGTCGCGCAGGCGGGTCACCGGGTGGGGAAAGCGTTGCACCAGCGACTCGTTGTGGGTGGCGATCACCACCGTGGTGCCGATCTTGTTCAGTTCCTCGAAGAGGTAGAGCAGGCGTACCGCCATGCGGTCGTCCAGGTTTCCGGTCGGCTCGTCGGCAAGCAGCAGGTTGGGCCGTCCGATCACCGCGCGGGCAATGGCGACGCGCTGCTGCTGGCCGCCGGACAGCGTCGGTGGCAGGGCATCCATGTGGTCGGCGAGACCGACCCAGGCCAGGAGTTCCTCGACGTCCTTGTCGCTGCGCGCGGCCGACTGGCCGCCGATGCGCAGGGGCAGGGCGACGTTCTCGCGCGCCGTCAGGTGGTCGAGCAGGCGGAAGTCCTGGAACACCACCCCGATTCGCCGGCGCAGCAGCGCGGTTTCGCGGCGCGACAGGCCGGCCACGTCGCGCCCGAAGAGGGCGACCCGGCCGGCGCTGGGATGCTGGGCGAGAAACATCATGCGCAGCAGGGACGACTTGCCGGCGCCGCTGGGGCCGACCAGGAAATGATAGGAACCCGGATCGAACTCCAGGGAGACTCGCTTCAGGATTTCCGGCCCGTTTCCATAGCGCAGCGCGACCTCCTCGAAGCGAACCAAGGTGCGTTATCCCTTTTTTCGGAAGTTGGATTCGAAAATGGCATAGCCAAGTCAGTCCCGTAAAGGGTCCTGCTCATGCCTTGCTTTGCCTATACCTCCTCCATATAAGGAAAGCGTGACAGCTCCCGGGAGGGCCGAAGTCGTCCATGATCCTTAACTGTCCCGCCTGCGGCAGCCGCTTCCAGGTCGACCGGGAGCAGCTCGGCTTCGACGGACGAATCGTCCGTTGCGGCAAATGCGGCAATTGCTGGCACCAGATGCCGGAAGACGATCCCCGCGCGGCGGTTGCCGCGGCGGAAGCCTCTGTGCCGCCACCGCCGCGTCGCCGACCGGCGCAGCCGCCCAAGAAGAAAGGCGGCGGTCTCGCGCTCGGCTGGATTCTGCTGCTGCTCCTGGTCGCCGGAGTCGCGGCCGGCGGCTGGTTCGGGCGCGATCAGATCGTCGCCCAGTTCCCGCAGCTGGCGGATCTCTACGCCCTGGCCGGCATCCCGGTCGCAGCCCCGGGTCCGGTGCTGCAGCTGAGCGACGTGACCCTCGACTCCGAAGAGGTCGCGGGCGACACCGTGATCACGGTGCGCGGCAGGGTCTCCAACATCTCCGACCGCAAGCAGGACTTGCCGACACTGCGCGCCCGCCTGACCGATTCCGGCGACCAGGTGCTGGCCGAATGGACCTTCGAGGTGCCGCAGGGTCAGCTCGACGCCGGCGCCGCCGTGTCGTTCCGGACCGAGACGCGCAATCCTCCGGAAGGGGCGCAGAACCTCAGCATCACCTTCGGCACCGACGAGCCGTAAGCGGTTCGGCGAAAGGCCTTCTCGAAAGGCCGCCATTAAGTCTTGCTTAACCACGCCGGTGGCAGTTTGGCGGCTGAGGAGAGGGCCGTCTGCGGCCCGGACCGGCGCGGCGAATCGCCCGAGTCTCGAGTATCCGAGTCTCGAGCTTCCGAGTCTTGCGGCTCGCCGGCCCCGCCCGTGTTCTCCTTCACTGGAAGTCAGCAGGAGTCGGAGAATCCATGGCGCGCATTCTGGTCGCTGAAGACGACACCGCCGTCAAAAGTTTCGTCAGCCGCGCGTTGAGCCACCGCGGACACAAGGTGACCTCGGTCGAAGACGGCGTGCAGGCGCTGGAAGCCCTCGACAGGGACAGTTTCGACCTGCTGATCACCGACATCGTCATGCCGAGCCTCGACGGCATCGGCCTGGCCCTCAAAGTGGCTAAGGACTTCCCGGCGCTTCCGGTGCTGCTGATGACCGGCTACTCGGCCGAGCGCCAGCGCGCGCACAACCTCGAGGAGCTGATCTGCGAGGTGATCACCAAGCCGTTCACGCTGCAGGAAATCTGCGAAGCCGCCGAGGCGGCGCTGACCGCCGACCAGATGACCTGCCACTGATGCGGCGGTCCACTGACCCGGCGGTCCACTGACTGGGCGGCTTCCCGCCGCCGGTCGCAACCGACTCAGAACTGCTCCAGCAGGCGATCGAGGTAGTCGAGCTCGAGCGGCGGACGCTGCCGCTCGCCGCGGCGCCGGCGCAGTTCGTCGACGATCTCGCGGGTGCGGCGCAGCTCCATCTCGTCGGGAATCTGCACGCCCTCGCGGTTGATCTGCCCGGTGTTCGGCCCCTGGGTCTCGCGCCCCAGCGGGTCGCGCTGGTTGTCGCCCGGGCGCGCGCCGACCTGGCCTTCGCCCTCGCCCTCGCCGGGGCTGAACATCTCCATGAACTGCTCCAGGGTCGCCTGCATGCCCTGCTGAAGCTGGTCGAGCGAGCGGGTCTGCGGCGGCACCGCCTGTCCCGGCTGATCGCCGTCCAGTGCCTCGCGGGCGTCACGCATCTCGCGTTCGGCACGGCCCAGCGGCCGCGGGATCTCGCCCAGGGCGTCGCCGAGCTGGCGCATCAACTCGCCGAGATCGCGGCGCAGCTGCTCCTGGCGCTGCGCGTCGGCGCGGTTCTCGCCCTGCTGGCCCTCGCCTTCGCCGGGCTGGGCATTCTGCTGCGAGCGCTCGAAGCTGCGGTCGAGCAGATCCTGTTGCTCGCGCATCATGTTCTCCAGGTCGCGCATCATGCGCGAGGCTTCCTGCATGTCCTGGTTCATCTGCTCGGCGTAAGGATTGGCGCGCAGGTTCTCCAGCATCTCGCGCAGCTGCGAGAGCAGGTCGCGGGCGGCATCCTTGGCGCCGGAACGGGCCAGTTCGCGCGCCCGCTCCAGCATGTCCATGATGTCCTGGCGGTCCAGCATCTGGCTGTTCGGCGGCATCTGCAGCTCGTCGAACTCCTGGTTGCCCTGCGCCATCTCCTCCTGCATCTGGCGCACCAGCTCGTCGAGGAAGTTGTTCAGTGCCTGCTGCAGCTCCTCGATCAGGCGTTCGATCTCGGCATCGTCGGCATCGCGCTCCAGCGCTTCCATCAGCGCGTCCTGGGCTTGGCGCAGCATGCGCTCGGCGAGCGCCATCTCGCCTTCCTCGATGCGCAGGGCGGCCTCCCAGAGCAGTTGCTGGACCTGGGGAATCGCCTTCTCGGAACGATCGTGGATCAGCCGCCGCTCGGCGGAGCGGATGGTCAGGGCGACGACGATGTCGTGGTAGAAGTGCTCCGGGCGTTCGTAGATCCCGCTCAGGGCCTGCACCACCGGCAGGCGGCGCTCCGGGTTCAGGGTCAGCTGCTTGCGCAGTTCGACCAGCGCGCGTGCGACGGGATGATTGAAGATGCGTTCCGGGATCACCGTGCGCACGGACTCGCTGCGCCCCTCCTGGCCGGGATGGTCCTTTGCCACCAGCTGGATCTCCACCGCCAGCCCCGCCCAGGGATGCGGCGTCAGGTCGTGGTAGCTGGTCGCTTCGCTGGCTTCCGGGGTGCCGCGCGGCAGCGCGAGGTCGAGTTGCATCGGCTCCGCCTCCGGCTGGTCGAGCCGGCGCACCTCCGCCTTGACCTCGACCAGGCCGTAGTCGTCGGTGGCCTCGTAGATGATGCGCAGGGCCGCGCGTTCGGTGCGCGCCGGTGCCGACTGGAAGACGATCTCCGGCGGATTGTCCGGCACGATCTCCAGCGGCCAGGTCGCCAGCGTGCGGCCGTCCTGCACGATGGCCAGGCGGTCGCCTTCGGTCAGGCTGTACTCGAGGCGGTAGGCCTCGTGGGCGAAGTCCTCGAACGGCCGTTCCGACCCGGCGACTTCCAGGCTGGGGGCGCCGTCGCCGCCCTGGACCTGGGCCAGCAGCACGCTGCCGCTCGGCACCCGCAGCGGGGGGCCGGCGGCCGCCGGCTCCGCGCCGCCGGGCTCGGACTCCAGGTAGAGCGGGGCCATGCGCGTGTAGGCCGGCGGATTGATCCAGGCGTCCAGGCTGGGCGGCAGTTGCGGGACCTGGTTGAAGCTCGGCGCCACCGCGGCGGCGAGGCGGCTGCCGACGTTGCCTTCGGTGCTGGCAAAGCCGACCAGCACCAGCAGCACCACCAGCCCGCGCAGGGCCCAGGGGTCGAAGGCGGCCAGTCCCGGGCGCGGCAGGCGGACCCTGAGGCCTTTCAGGCGGGCGATCACGCGGCGCTGGTGCGCGCGCCACATGGCGCGGGCGCCGGCATCGCCGGTGCCGGTCGCCATGCGGTCGTCGAGGGCGGTCAGCGGGCGGTGGTCGAGGCCGCTGTCGCGCTCCAGGCGGCGCTTGCCGGCCTGCGCGTCGGGCAGCGACAGGCGCCGCGCCGCCAGGGTCAGGGCGGCCAGCAGGGCGGCGGCGAAGGCCGCCAGGACCGCCACATGCAGCCAGCCGGGCAGGGCGGGCAGCAGGCCGGACAGCGCAACCGCGAGGAAGACGCCGAGAACGCCGAGGACCGGCCATATGGTGGGCCAGATGGCTTCCCAGGCGACGGCGCTGCGGGCCAGAGCCAGCAGCAGTCCGAAACGGGCGAGCGCCCGCGTGCCGTCGGCCGGCGTGGGTTCGGGGGAGGGGCGATGGCGCCCTGTATCGCTCATGCGTCGATCCTGATCTTCGTCCAGGTGCCTGCGGTGAGCCCCGATATTGCCGCAGGCGATGTTTCACACTTCGGAACTAGCGCGCCCCGACGTAGAATCTATGCCGCGCCTCGCGTTTCCCCTGATTCCCCTGTTTTCTCCGAGCTAGGACTTGTGTCTCCGGCTTTCGGCCCCGCCAGCCAGTCCGGCATGACATCCTGTCCGATCATTGTCTCATAGTCCATGCGCCGGCGCACTATCGCGTGGCGTTCGCCGCGCACCAGGATCTCCGGCGCCAGCGGCCGTGAATTATAGGTCGAGGCCATTACGAAGCTGTAAGCGCCGGCCGAGGAGAAGGCGAGCAGGTCGCCCTCGGCGACGGGCGGCAGCGGGCGCTGCCGGGCGAAGGTGTCGGTCGATTCGCAGACCGGCCCGACGACGTCGACCGGGCGCAGTTCGGCCCCGGCCGCCGGCGCGTTCAGCGGCACGATCTCGTGCCAGGCGTCATAGAGCGAGGGCCGGATGAGATCGTTCATCGCCGCGTCGACGATGACGAAGCGCCGGGGCCCGTTGTCCTTCACGTAGATCACCCGGGTCACCAGCACGCCGGCGTTGCCGACCAGCAGGCGGCCGGGCTCGAAGATCAGTTGGGCGTCGGGGACCCCGTTGGGGCCGGAGACCAGACCGCGCACCATTTCGGCGTAGGCGTCGACGCGGCGGTCGGCCTCGCCGACCTCTTCGCCTTCGGGCCCGTGCTGGTAGCTGATGCCGATGCCGCCGCCGAAGTCGAGGCGCCTCAGGTCCAGTCCGGCGCCGCGCAGTTCGCGGTAGAGCGCGATGAGCCGTTCGAAGGCGAGTCGATAGGGGGCGATGTCGGTCAGCTGCGAGCCGATGTGCACCGCCAGGCCCTCGACCCGGATGCCCGGGATGTCGCGGTTGGCGAGCAGGAAGTCGCGGGCCTCCCGCGCATCGATGCCGAACTTGGTATCGGCGCGTCCGGTGGTGATCTTGGCGTGGGTGCCGGCATCGACGTCGGGATTGACGCGCAGGGCCACCGGCGCGGTGGTGCCGCGGGCGACGGCGGCCTCCGAGAGGCGGCGCAGCTCCGAGAGAGATTCCACGTTGAACTGGAGGATGCCGGCGTCGAGTCCGGCGGCCAGTTCCGTCGCTGTCTTGCCGACGCCGGCGAAGACGATCCGCTGCGGCGGCACGCCGGCGGCCAGGGCGCGGCGCAGCTCGCCTTCGGAAACGACGTCGGCGCCGGCGCCGAGCGCCGCGAAGGTGCCGACCACCGCCTGGTTGGAGTTGGCTTTCAGCGCATAGCAGATCGTCGCCGGCAGTCCCGAAAGCGCCGCCGCGAAGTGGCGGTAACCGTGCTCCAGCGCGTCGGCGGAATAGCAGTAGAAAGGCGTGCCGACCTCGGCGGCCAGGTGCTCGAGCGCCACTCCGCTGGCGTGCAGCCGGCCGCCGCGATAGGTGAAGTAGCGATTGCTCATCGGATCAATAGGTCTTGGTCTGGCTGCGCGAGCCGCTGTTGAAGATCGACAGCGGGCCGGTGTCTTCCGGTGGTTCGCCGTCGCGCGGCACCACGCTGGAGGGCTCCGGGTAGGCCTGCGGATAGGTGTAGTCGCTCTCCTGGCCCTCCGGCGGCTTCGGCGGGCCCTTCTTGCCGCAGGCGGCAAGGCCCAGGGTCAGGGTCGCCGCGATCGTCGCGGTCGCCAGCAGGCGGGCGGTTCGGCGGATCATAGGAAACGCTCCTTGGCTGCGGCGATCGCCTCGTGCACCCGCTGCGGCGCGGTGCCGCCGACGCTGGTGCGGCTGGCCACCGCGTTCTCGACGGAGAGCACGGAGAAGATGTCGTCGGTGATGCCCGGCTCGACCGCCTGCATCTCCGCCAGCGGCAGGTCCTCGAGGCCGCAGCCGCGCTGCTCGGCCAGCTTCACGATGCTGCCGGTGACGTGGTGGGCCTGGCGGAACGGCATGCCCAGCACCCGGACCAGCCAGTCGGCGAGGTCGGTGGCGGTGAGGAAGCCGTGCGCCGTGGCGGCCTTCAGCGCCGCGCGGTCGGCCGTCATGTCGGCGACCATGCCGGTCATGGCGGTGACGCAGAGCTCGAGGGTGTCGGCGGCGTCGAACAGCGGCTCCTTGTCCTCCTGCATATCCTTGCCGTAGCTGAGCGGCAGGCCCTTCATCACCACCAGCAGGCCGGTCAGGGCGCCGATCACCCGCCCGGACTTGCCGCGGATCAGTTCGGCGGCATCGGGATTGCGCTTCTGCGGCATGATCGAGCTGCCGGTGGTGAAGGAGTCCGACAGGGCGACGAAGCGGAATCCGGCCGAGCACCACAGCACGATCTCCTCCGCGAGGCGGGAGAGGTGCATGGCCAGGATGGCGCCGGCGGCGAGGTACTCCAGCGCGTAGTCGCGGTCGGAGACGGCGTCGATGGAGTTGGCCATCGGCCGGTCGAAGCCGAGGCCGGCCGCCGTCGCTTCGCGGTCGATGTCGAAGGAGGTTCCGGCCAGCGCCGCCGCCCCCAGGGGCGATTCGTTCATGCGCCGGCGGCAGTCCTGCAGCCGCCCGCGGTCGCGCCCCAGCATCTCGACGTAGGCCAGCATGTGGTGGCCGAAGGTCACCGGCTGGGCCGCCTGCAGGTGGGTGTAGCCCGGCATGACGGTCTCGGCTTCGGCCTCGGCCTGGTCGATCAGGGCGGCCTGGAGGTCGCGCAGGGCGGCGTCGAGCCGGTCGAGCGCATCGCGCGCCCAGAGCCGCAGGTCGGTCGCCACCTGGTCGTTGCGCGAGCGCGCGGTGTGCAGGCGGCCGGCGGGCTCGCCGACCAGTTCGCGCAGCCGCGCTTCCACATTCATGTGGATGTCTTCCAGGCTGGTCTTGAAGTCGAAGCCGCCGGCCTCAATTTCCGACAGTATTGCATCCAGTCCGGCGAGGATGGCGGCGCCGTCCTCCTGGGCGATGATGCGCTGGTGAACCAGCATGGTGCAGTGCGCCTTGGACCCGGCGATGTCCTGGGCGTAGAGTCGCCGGTCGAAGCCGATGGAGGCGTTGATGCGCTCCATCACCGCCGCCGGGCCGCCGGCGAAGCGTCCGCCCCACATGCGGTTGGCCGCGTCGGTGGCTTCGCCTTGCGGGGCGGCGGCGGGTGCGCCGTCGGCCGGCAGGTGTTGCGTCTTAGCGTTCATAGGCCCTTGAGGAGGCTCTCGCGTCCATGCTCGTCACAGTCGGGGTCATAAGAAAAACCCTTGCGGCCGCGGGGCTCGCCGCGCTGGCCGCGGCGATCCCGCTGCCGGCGGTGTCGGCGGAGCGGCTGGCGGCGTCCGATGGCGTACCCTCGGCCCCAGAGGGCCCGTTCGCCCGGAACTTTACCTTCTCGGACCCGCCGGTGCCAGCGCCGAGCGAGGCATTCCAGACGCTTGAGGGAGAGACCGTCGCTCTGGACGATTTCCGCGGGCAGGTGGTGCTGGTGAACTTCTGGGCCACCTGGTGCGCGCCCTGCATCGAGGAGATGCCGAGCCTCGAGCGCCTGCACCAGGCCCTCGAGGACGAAGGCTTCGCCGTGCTCGCCGTCTCCAACGACCGCGGCGGCAGCGCCGTCGTCATGCCCTTCCTCGGCCGCGTGAACCTTCACTTCCTGCCGATCTACCTCGATTCCAAGGGGGTGCTGGCGCGCGCCTTCGGCCTCCAAGGCCTGCCGACGACCTTCCTGATCGGCCGCGACGGCCGCGTTCTGGCCGAACTGGTCGGGCCGGCGGCGTGGGACTCGCCGGCCGCTTTGGACTTCATCCGCCACTACCTCGGCGACGGCGCCGACCTTACTGAAACTTCCGGTTGAATTTACCGGTCCCGGCTTCACCGTGACGGCAGGCTTGTCGGCCTGCGCATCGGTAGCCAAGATACCAGCCCCGCAGACGTCCGCTTCGCCTCTTTCCCCCCGAGGAGGGCCCGAGCATGGATTTCGCCGTTCCGCCTGCGTGCCGCCGCCTCCGGGCGCTGCTTTTCATTGCACCGCTGCTGGCCGCCGCTGCGGGCCTCTGTCTCGCCGCGCCGGCCGCCGCCGAGGAGCCGATGGTCTTCGACGTGCTGCGCGACGGCAGCAAGATCGGCGAGCACCGCCTGGTGTTCGAACGCGACGACAGCACCTTGAAGGTCTCCGTCGAGACCGACATGTCGGTGCGCTTCGCTTTCGTCACCGTGTTCCGCTACGAGCACAAGCGGGTCGAGCGCTGGCGCGACGGCGAACTGGAATCGCTCGCCGGCATCACCAACGACGACGGCACGCAGTACGAGATTTCCATCGTCCGCAAGGAGGGGCACTACAGCCGTACGGTCAACGGCGCCGAGGAGGAGCTGACCGGGCCGGTCGCCGTGGACAGCCTGTGGAGCAAGGACCGGCTGGCGGCCGGCAAGCTGTTCTCGGCGGCCAGCGACAAGGTCTACCGGGTCCGCAGCGACCTCTTGGGAATGGAAACCATCGAGGCCAAGGGCGGCGCGGTCGAAGCCGAGCACTACAAGCTTTCCGGCGAGATCGAGCGCGACCTCTGGTACGACCCGGGCGGCGAACTGCTGCGCATCAAGTACGAGAGCGACGCCGGCGAGACCTTCGAGTTCGTGCGCCGCTGAAGCAGCGCGGTACAGAGGTTAGGTATAGCCGAGTTGACTCAAGCACCCACCCAACCATTCACTCAAACCAAACCACCAAATCTGCGATTGGTTTAGCCTTGAGGCGCTACTCAAGCTAGATTTTGTTGCGTGTTGTGCGAGAATAAGAGGAGGGGACACGCTCTTCCAAGTGGGGAAAGGCAGTCGTGATTGAAACTCTAACCGGGGCAGAGCAGCGCCTTATCGCGGCTGCAAGGGAGGGTAAGCCTGCAAACTTCGCAAGCGGCGACCCAGACGATGATGACCCTGCAAATGGGGAGTCTTGGGGAATTGAGCGCCAGCTTCGTGCCGAGATAGTCAAGAGGCTCTGCCTCGGACTTGAGGAGGAGTGGTCGACCGATGCGGGCGTCGTTCATATTCAAGGTGCCGCTATCACAGGAAGCCTCAACCTTGAATCCGCGAATTCAAAGCACGCCGTTCGCTTTTCAGATTGCTACTTTGATCGTGAAGTTGAAATCGACCAAGCTCGATTTGTCAGCCTCAGCCTCCCAGGCTGTTATCTTCGCAGAGGGTTGTCTGCAACATTCGTACGTGTAGATGGAAGCTTGCGCCTCAATCGAGCATTCCGCTCAGAATCTGCAGTGGACCTGATAGGGGCAAAGATCGGGGGCCAGCTATTGTGTAATGGGGCGACATTTGTTGCGGAGAACGGTGTAGCACTGGCGGCGGATGGGATCGTCGTCGACCACGGCATCTTCCTAAGTGATGGCTTCAGAGCTGAGGGTGAAGTTCGCCTCATTGGAGCTAAGGTCTCTGGTACCCTCTCGTTTGATGATGCGAAGTTCATTAATGAAGGAGGAGTGGCGATCGCAGCAGACCGAATCTCTGTTCGGGGCTCGGTGTATTTGGAGGATGGCTTCTCAGCAATAGGAGAGGTCCGATTCAACGGAGCGGAGATTCGGGGCAATCTGTCATGCGGCGGAGGAACGATTAGAAGCTCACATGGTTGCGCGTTTCAAGGGGACACGATTGAGATTCGAGGCAACCTGTTCTTGGGAGAAGGGTTCTCTGCAATTGGGCAAGTTCGGCTTAACGGAGCACAGATCTCCGGGCAGATCTTGTGTCATGTAGCGACGATTGAGGGTTATGAAGGAATTGCCTTTGTCGCAGAAGGGATTCACGTTGGGGGCGATGTATTCTTTACCTCAGGACACTTTTCGCTTGGGGTGGTTAGTCTTGCCGGAGCAACGATTGGCGGAGCGCTGCTTTGTGACAACTCCTCATTTGTTAATCCTAGTGGTCTCTCTATCTCTGCAATAGGGGCCCAGGTCAAACAGGAAGTCCGCCTTTCTCACGAGTTTAAGTCGGAAGGTTGTGTTGATCTGCGCGATGCGGAGATTGGCGAGTTTCGGTGTGAGACGGCACATTTTGAGAATTCGAGCGGCGTATCCATTTTGGCTCCCGGACTAAAGGTGAGGGGCAATGTCCGCTTTGGAAAAGAATTTCTGTCAAAAGGGTCAATCAATTTTGCAAGCTCAAATATTGGGGGAATGTTTTGGATCACTCGAGCTCGATTTGAGAACTATGGTGAAACAGCTTTCCTAATTGATCGCATTAGAATTGTCGGTTCAATTATATTTGAGGATGGATTCAGCTCTCGTGGATCTGTCTCTTGTTGCGGCAGCACAATCGAAGGGCAGTTTGTGTGTCGCGGGACAATCTGTGACGGAGACGGATACGCGCTTAGACTCAATGGGTCTACGGTACAGGCCGACGTGTTCTTGGCGAACGGTTTGACAGTCATTGGGGGCGTGTCTTTACCTGGACTAACGGTAGGTGGGTCTCTGCTTTTCTCTGGCGGATCGTTTCAGGGTGCAAGCGGGCCGAGCATTTGGGCGGAAGGAATTTCGGTAAAGCAAGATCTCCTGATGACAAAAGCATTTAGTTCAGATGGTGAAATCAACCTTTCTGTCTCTTGGGTCGGTGGAGACGTCGTATGCTCAGATGCGTTATTTGTCGCCTCAGAGTTAAATGATCAACAAAGACTGCCGTGTGCAGTGAGATTTACCGGGCTTCGAGTGGATGGACGATTCCTATGCAGGAGGTCCAAGTTTATCGGAGGCGTGTTCTTGAACTATGCCAGAGTGTCTGTGTTGGCAGATGCAAAGAGCGCTTGGCCAGACTCCGGTATGCTCGTATTGGACGGATGTGAATACCAGAGTATCGGGATAAATTCTCCCGTGTCGTTTGAAGATCGAGAGGAATGGCTCGGCTTACAGCAAGCTTTTCGCTCCCAGCCATATGAGCACCTGTCAAGACTTCTTCGCCACATCGGGCACGAACGAGATGCGAAGAAAGTCGCGATTGCCAAGCAAATACAACTTCGAAAGTCCGGCCTGCTGACTCGAAAAGAAGGAATATGGAGCCACATTCTTGAGCAATTTGTTGGCTACGGTTATGAGCCATGGCGAGTGCTCATCGGTGCGGCAGTTCTGGTTGGGGCTGGGGCCAGTATCTTTGATCTTGGATATAGTTCTGGGCTTATCACGCCTGCCGACTCACGAGTCTTCCTGCATACGGAGTACATCGAAAACGGCGGAAACTGGCTTCCACCTGAGTACGTTCGGTTCAATGCGATCTTGTTCTCATTCGATGTGTTTTTGCCGATCGTGGATTTGCATCAGGAAAGTCATTGGTTGCCGAACATGAAAGGCGGGTGGGGGTGGGTGCTTTGGGTGGTTATGTGGATCCATATTTCATTGGGCTGGCTATTGACTTCGATATTTGTGGCTGCGCTTGCCGGAATCATCAAGAGGGACTGAAATTCGGCGCTTGCTTGTGTTCAGAGATTCGAAACTCCGATGGAGCAAATCAAGCGATGAATGGCGTCAACTCGATGCAACCAAAGTAGCCGCTTTCTCTTGCACAAGAGTGTAGCCCTACCGCGTCGGAACGGGCTCGGGCCCCGAGTAGTCGTAGAAGCCGCGCCCGGCCTTCTTGCCGACCCAGCCGGCCTCGACGTACTTCACCAGCAGCGGGCAGGGCCGGTACTTGGTGTCGGCCAGGCCGTCGTAGAGCACGTGCATGATCGACAGGCAGGTGTCGAGGCCGATGAAGTCGGCCAGTTCCAGCGGGCCCATGGGGTGGTTGGCGCCCAGCTTCATGGCGGTGTCGATGGAATGCACCGAGCCGACGCCCTCGTAGAGGGTGTAGACCGCCTCGTTGATCATCGGCAGCAGGATGCGGTTGACGATGAAGGCGGGGAAGTCCTCGGCGGTCGCCGTGGTCTTGCCGAGCCTCTCGGAAAGCTGGCGCACGGTCTCGAAGGTCGGCTCGTCGGTGGCGATGCCGCGGATCAGCTCGACCAGCTGCATCAGCGGCACCGGGTTCATGAAGTGCATGCCCATGAACTTGGCCGGGCGGTCGGTGACCGAGGCGAGGCGGGTGATGGAGATCGACGAGGTGTTGGAGCAGAGCAGCGCGCTCGGCTTCAGGTTGGGGCAGAGCGCCTTGAAAATCTCGCGCTTGACCTCCTCGTTCTCGATGGCAGCCTCGATGACGAGATCGCTGTCGGCGAACATCTCGAGGCCGGTGCCGGTGGAGATGCGCGCGAGGGCGGCGGCCTTGTCGGCCTCGGCGATCTTGCCGCGCCGGACCTGGCGCTCCATGTTCTTGGCGATCACGTCGAGCGCCTTGGCGGCCTGCTCGGCGGAAACGTCGGAAAGCTTCACATCGTATCCGGCCAGCGCGCAGACATGCGCGATGCCGCTACCCATCTGACCGGCGCCGATGACGCCGATGGACTTGATCTCTGCCGGGCCCCCGGCGGTCGCGTCCTGTTGTGCCATGTGGTCCTATCCTATCGACCCGGCCCGGCTGCCGTCCCAGCGACGGGCAGCCTCGGTCCGGCTCAGCCGAGTTCCTTTTCCAGCGCCGGCACCGCCTCGAAGAGATCGGCCACCAGGCCGTAGTCGGCGACCTGGAAGATCGGCGCCTCCTCGTCCTTGTTGATGGCGACGATGACCTTCGAATCCTTCATGCCGGCGAGGTGCTGGATGGCGCCGGAGATGCCGACGGCGATGTAGAGGTCGGGCGCCACCACCTTGCCGGTCTGGCCGACCTGGTAGTCGTTGGGCACGAAGCCGGCGTCGACGGCGGCGCGCGAGGCGCCGACGGCGGCGCCCAGCTTGTCGGCCACCCGCTCCAGCATCGCGAAGTTGTCGCCGCTCTGCATGCCGCGGCCGCCGGAGATCACGATGCCGGCGGTGGTCAGCTCCGGACGCTCGGACTTGGTGAGCTCCTGGCCCTTGAAGGCGGCGAGGCCGCTGTCGCCGGTGCTCTCCACCGCGTCGACGGCGGCGGCGCCGCCTTCGGCGCCGGCGGCATCGAAGGCGGTGGCGCGGATGGTCAGCACCTTCACCTTGTCGCCGGACTTCACCGTGGCCAGCGCGTTGCCGGCGTAGATCGGCCGCACGAAGGTGTCCTCGCCCTCGATGGCGGAGACATCGGAGATCTGCTGCACGTCGAGCAGCGCGGCGGCGCGCGGCATCACGTTTTTGCCGAAGGTGGTGGCGGCGGCGATCACGTGGCTGTAGTCCGCGGCCAGCCTGACCACCAGCGGCGCCAGGTTCTCGGCCAGGCCGTGGGCGTAGGCCGCGTCGTCGGCCTTCAGCACCTTGTCGACGCCGGCGATCTTCGCCGCGGCCTGGGCGGCGGCGTCGCAGCCGGATCCGGCGATCAGGACGTGGGTCTCGCCGGGCAGCGCCTGGGCGGCGGTGACGGCGTTCAAGGTGGCGGGCTTGACGTCCGCGTTGTCGTGTTCGGCGACGATCAGCGTGGACATCAGATCACCTTCGCTTCGTTACGCAGTTTGTCGACCAGCTCGGCGACCGAGGCGACCTTGACGCCGGCCTTGCGCGCCGGCGGCTCGTTCACCGCGACCACCGTCAGGCGCGGCGCGGCGTCGACGCCGAGGTCGGCCGGGGTCAGGGTGTCGATCGGCTTCTTCTTCGCCTTCATGATGTTGGGCAGCGAGGCGTAGCGCGGCTCGTTGAGGCGCAGGTCGGTGGTGACCACGGCGGGAAGCTTCAGTTCCAGCTTCTCCAGCCCGCCGTCGACCTCGCGGGTGATGGCGAAGTGGCCGTCGGTCTTCTCGATCTTGGAGATGAAGGTGCCCTGCGGCCAGCCGAGCAGCGCGGCCAGCATCTGGCCGGTCTGGTTGTTGTCGTTGTCGACCGCCTGCTTGCCGAGGATGACCAGTTCCGGGCCTTCCTTCTCGACCACCGCCTTCAGCAGCTTGGCCACGGCCAGCGGCTCGGGGTCGCTGTCGCACTGCACCAGGATGCCGCGGTCGGCGCCCATGGCGAGGCCGGTGCGCAGGGTCTCCTGCGCCTGGGGCCCGCCGCAGGAGACCACGATCACCTCGCTGGCGGTGCCGGCCTCCTTCAGGCGCACGGCCTCTTCGACGGCGATTTCGCAGAAGGGGTTCATGGCCATCTTCACGTTGGCCGTTTCCACCCCGGTTCTGTCCGCCTTCACGCGGACCTTCACGTTGGCGTCGATGACGCGCTTGATCGGTACGAGAACCTTCATCGCAACCCTGCGACCACCCTTCTGTCTGGAGCTGTCAAAGAATCCGCCGCCCGATGCCGCGCAATATTGTTGCGCCGAAGCCCGGGTCGACGGACATGCGGAAACTCTAGCTGCCTATCTCGCAGCCGCACAATAGGAGCATGATTGTATACTGTCAACGCCACCTGCCCGGCCGCAAGCCTAGGTTTTCTGCCGCTTTGCGCCCTTGGTTGCGCCCCCGGTCGCGCCCTTGGCGGTGCCCCGGGTCGCACCCCGGGTCGCACCGGGTTCCCAGAGCACGTCGCCGGCCCCCCGGTCGTTCAGGTGTCGGCTCATGACGAAGAACAGATCCGACAGCCGGTTGATGTAGCGAACGGCCTCCGGGTTGATCGCCTCGCTTTCGGCCAGCGCGGTGATTTCGCGCTCGGCGCGGCGCGCCACCGTGCGCGCCAGGTGCAGGCAGGCGGCGGCCGGGCTGCCGCCGGGCAGCACGAAGGAGTTCAGCGGCGCCAGTCCGGCGTTCAGGCGGTCGATCTCGCGTTCCAGGCGTTCGACCTGCCCGGCGACGATGCGCAGCGGCGGGAACTTGGGGTCCTCGACCTCCGGCGTCGCCAGGTCGGCGCCGAGGTCGAAGAGGTCGTTCTGCACCCGGCCGAGGATGGCGTCGATCTCCGCGTCGTCGAGCGCGGCCGTGTGCAGGCGCGCCAGGCCGACGGCGGCGTTGGTCTCGTCCACGGTGCCGTAGGCGGCGACCCGCGGGTGGTGCTTCACCACGCGCTTGCCGCTGCCGAGCGCGGTCTTTCCCTTGTCGCCGCCCCGGGTGTAGATGCGGGTGAGTTTCACCATGCCGCCGGTCCCCGCCTCATGTCCCCCTTACCTCGCGCGCACTGCGGGGCTCAGTCCTGGCTGCCGACGAGGACGGCGATCGCGAACAGCGCCAGGGCGACGCCCTGGGCGATGATGCGCGCGCGCATCAGCTTGTTGCCGTACTTGGCGTTGAACTCGCCGCCGCGGGCCATGCCGATGATGCCGGTGGCCAGCACGCCGAGCGTGATGAACATGGCGATCAGCACCAGCACGAAGAAGAAGGTTTTCATGGGCTCGGACCTTAACGCCCGGGACCGGCGCTATGCCAGCGATTTTCCGACGCTCTTGCCGCTATTGGCGCCGCGCCAGCGCCAGGCCCAGCCCCGTTCCCAGCAGCAGGGTGCCGGTGATGCCGTGGCGCAGCCGGTTGGCGCGCGCCGAGGCGAAGAGGCCGCGCACCCGCCCGGCGAGGATGGCGTAGAGGCTGTCCAGCGTGGTGGCGATGACGATCATGGCGATCGACATCGCCAGCAGCTGCGGGCCGGCGGCCAGGCTCGGATCGATGAACTGCGGGAAGAAGGCGGCGTAGAAGAAAATCGTCTTGGGGTTGGTCAGCGCCACCAGCGCGCCCTGCCAGAACACGCCGCGCCGCGACGGCATCGCCGGCATCTGCGGCATGGCGCCGGCGGTGAAGGCCTGGCGCCACTGCTTGATGCCGAGGTAGACCAGGTAGGCGACGCCGGCCCAGCGCAGCACCTCGAAGAGGTCGGCGGCCAGCGCCAGAAGGGTGGTCAGGCCGAGCGCGCCGGCGGCCACCAGCACGGCATTGCCGCTGCTCGACCCGACGACGGTGGCGAGGCCGGTGCGCTGGCCATAGGCCAGCGAGTTGGCGATCACCAGGGTGACGATCGGCCCCGGCATGAGGATCAGTACGACGACGGCGACTATGAAGCCGGCGAAGAGTTCCGGGTTGACGGCGAGCATGGCAAAGTGTCCAGCAGGTTGGCTCAACTGCAGAAAAGCAAAGACAGCCTCCCCGGCGGAAGTACAGCCCAAAATTGCGGTCGCCGGGGCAGGTCCACTGGTCCGCTTGACAAAACTATAAATCTAGTTTTATAGTAACGCCATGTCGCAGAACGCCGCCATCGCCCGCGCCCTTGCCGCCCTCGGCCACGAGGCGCGGCTCGCCATCTACCGCCTGCTGGTGCGCGCGGGGGAGGACGGCCTCAACGTCGGCGAGATCGGCCAGCACCTGAAGATGCCGGCCTCGACCCTGGCCCATCACCTCTCCACCCTGGTCGCCGCCGGCCTGGTGATCCAGGAGCGTCAGGGCCGCGAGGTGGTCAACCGCGCGGACTTCGAGGCCATGCGGCGCACCGTCGGCTTCCTCACCGACAAGTGCTGCACCGGCGTCAGCCTCACCGCGGAGGATGCGGCATGACAGCGGCATTCGCATTTCTTTGCTCTGATAGAACCAGAAATCTAGAGGTATCGTTATGACTGATCTTGCCCTGAGAGCCCGCAGCGCCGGCCTGGAGGCCGCCCGCTTCGCCTGGACCGACGCCCGCGTCTGGCTGGTGTCCGCCGTCATCCTCGCGCTGCTGTTCGCGGTGAATCCGGCCCAGGGCAGCGCCAGCGCGGTCTTCACCCTGGACGCCCTGCTGGAGACGGCGCCCTACCTGCTGCTCTCCATCGGCATCGCCGCCTACGCCGGCGCCTCCGGGGCCGACAACCTCATCGCCCGTGCCTTCACCGGCTCGCCGCTGCTGATGATCCTGCTGGCGGCCATTGCCGGCGGACTCTCGCCGTTCTGCTCCTGCGGGGTGATCCCGCTGATCGCGGCGCTGCTGGCCATGGGCGTGCCGCTCTCCGCCGTGATGGCCTTCTGGCTCGCCTCGCCGGTGATGGATCCCTCGATGTTCGTGCTGACCGCCGGCGTGCTGGGCGGCGAGTTCGCCGTCGCCAAGACCCTGGCCGCGATCGGTCTCGGTCTCGCCGGCGGTGCGGTGACCCTGGCGCTGACGCGCGCCGGCGGCCTCTCCGACCCGCTGCGCGAGGGCGTCGGCAACGGCGGCTGCGGCGGCGCCAAGGTGCGCTCGGCCAAGCCCGTCGTCTGGCGCTTCTGGCAGGAGGATGCGCGGGTCGCCAAGTTCGTGCGCGAGGGATGGAAGACCACACTATTCCTCGCCAAGTGGCTGACCCTCGCCTTTCTGCTGCAGAGTCTCATGCTGGCCTACCTGCCGGCCGAATGGGTCGCCGGTGCCCTCGGCGGCGAGGGCCTGCTGCCCATCGCCATCGCCACTCTGGTCGGCGTGCCGAGCTACCTCAACGGCTATGCCGCGCTGCCGCTGGTCGGCGGCCTCATCGAGCAGGGCATGGCGCCGGGCGCCGGCCTCGCCTTCCTGGTTGCCGGCGGCGTCACCTCGCTGCCCGCTGCCATCGCCGTCTTCGCCCTGGTGAAGCAGCGCGTCTTCCTGCTCTATCTGGCTTTTGCGCTCAGCGGCTCCCTGTTTGCCGGCCTGCTGTTCCAGGCCTGGGCCGGGTGAGCCACGGTCAGGTGCGGCAGATCGAGACGCCGCCATCCACCAGGAAGGCCGTGCCGGTGATGAAGCTCCCGGCGTCCGAGGCGAGGTGCAGCATGGAGCGCGCGATCTCCTCCGGCTCCGCCAGGCGCTTCAGGGCGTGCATCCCTTCCACGAAGCTGCGCATCTCCGGCGTAGAGACCACGACCCGGCCCATCGGCGTGTCGGTGCCGCCCGGCAGAACCGCATTGGCACGGATGCCCTTTACCCCGTACTCTGCGGCAATCACCTTGACGAGGCCGATCACCCCGGCCTTGCTGGCCGCATAGGCGCTCATGCCGGGAAAGCCGACGCTGGTGCCGACGAACGTCGAGGTGAAGATCAGCGACCCGCCGCCGCGCTCGACCATCGCCGGCACCTGATACCTGGCGCCGAGGAAGGCGCTGGTGAGGTTGGTGTCGATGGTTTCGTGCCAGCCGGCGGTCGAGAGCTCGTGGACCGGCGCCATCTCGCCAAGCGTGCCCGCGTTGTTGACCGCGATGTCGAGGCCGCCGAAGCGCTCTACGGCGGTGTCGACCATCGCCTTCGCCAGCTGCTCGTCCCGCACGTCGCCGGTCAGGGCAACGGCCCGGCCGCCCGCCGCCTCGATCTCGGCGACCAGGCTGTCGAGCCCAGGCCGGCCGCGGGCCGCAACGACCAAGCTGGCGCCTTCCTGGGCGAAAAGCGTCGCAGTGGCGCGTCCGATGCCGGAACTCGCGCCGGTGACGATGGCGACCTTGCCGGTGAGACTGTTCATGCTTCGCTCCTGTCGTGTGGGGTGAGGCGGCATGGATGACAGCCCACCGCCGCGCCATCACCCCGCTTGTTGCCTCGTAATTCCTTGACAGAAGCCAAAAAAATTCCGGCGCAAGCTTCGGAGTGAAGCGCCGCCACCGGGCGTGCAGGATGGGGAACAAGCCAAGAGAACAACCGTTCAAGGATGGATGCTATGATGCTTCAAGCCATGACCGAGCCCACGATCCCCTTTGCTTTGGCGGACGCGCGCTGGGAAGCCTTCATTGGGCGCGACCCGGCGGCCGACGGCCGCTTCGTGGCCGCGGTGACCAGCACCGGAATCTACTGCCGGCCGAGCTGCACGGCACGCAAGCCAAAGCGGGAGAACGTGCGCTTCTTCGCGTCCCCGGCAGAGGCCGCGGCCGCCGGCTTCCGGCCCTGCAAGCGCTGCCGCCCCGAGGCCGCTGCGCCCGGCGGGCGCCATGCCAAGGTGGTGGCCGAGGCCTGCCGCCTCATCGCCGAGTCCGAGGAGCTGCCAAGCCTCGACGACCTGGCACGGGCCGCCGGCCTCAGCCGCTTCCACTTCCACCGTGTCTTCAAGAAGGCGACCGGCCTCACGCCCAAGGCTTATGCGACGGCACAGCGCGCCCAGCGGCTGCGTGAGGGGCTGGGGCGCAGCGCTACGGTGACCGAGGCGATTTATGACGCCGGTTACAACTCCTCGAGCCGCTTCTATGCCAAGTCCACCGAGCTGCTTGGCATGACGCCGTCCGCCTACCGCGCCGGCGGCGCCGGTGCGCATATCCGCTTCGCGGTCGGCCAGTGCGCCTATGGCGCCATCCTCGCCGCCGCCAGCGACAAGGGCGTCTGCGCGATTC
The DNA here is from genome assembly GCA_050330205.1 of Kiloniellaceae bacterium. Classification (GTDB taxonomy): domain Bacteria; phylum Pseudomonadota; class Alphaproteobacteria; order Kiloniellales; family Kiloniellaceae; genus Pelagibius. The sequence continues at coordinate 23,973 of JBHJOA010000047.1, read as the reverse complement.
TGCTGGGCGATGAGCCGGAGCCGCTGGTGCGCGCCCTTGAGGACAGCTTCCCCAAGGCGGAGCTCATCGGCGGCGACCCTGAGTTCGAGCAGTGGATGGCGAAGATCGTCGGCTTTGTCGAGCAGCCGGGCCTCGGCCTCGACCTGCCGCTCGACCTGCGCGGTACCGCCTTCCAGCAGCGCGTATGGCGCGCCCTCAGTGAGATCCCCGTCGGCGCCACGGTCAGCTATGCCGACATCGCCCGCCGCATCGGCCGGCCGAAGGCCGTACGCGCGGTGGCGCAGTCCTGCGGCGCCAATCGCCTGGCGGTGGCGATCCCCTGCCACCGCGTGGTACGCAGCGACGGCGGTATCTCCGGCTATCGCTGGGGCGTCGAGCGCAAGCAGGTGATCCTCGCCCGCGAGGCGGCCGGACGCCAATCGTGACGGGACGGCAGTGGTGAACAACGCGGCCGTCGCCGAGGCGCTCGACCGCGAAGGCTTTGCCGTGCTGCCGGGCCTCCTCGGCGCCAGCGACTGCACCGACCTGGTGCGCAGCTATGACGATCGCGCGCTGTTCCGCAGCCGCATTGTCATGGCGCGCCACGGCTTCGGGCGCGGCGAGTACAGCTACTTCGCCTATCCTCTTCCGGAGATCGTCGCTGGATTGCGCGAAAGCTTCTATCCGCCGCTCGCCGGGGTCGCCAACCGCTGGAACGCGGCACTCGGCATCGCTGCACACTTTCCGACGGACCACGCAGACTACATGAAACGTTGTCATCGCGCCGGCCAGACCAAGCCGACGCCGCTGCTGCTGCGGTACGGCGAAGGGGACTACAACTGTCTGCACCAGGATCTTTACGGCGATGAGGTGTTTCCCCTGCAGGCGACCGTGCTGCTGGCCGAGCCGGGCCGCGACTTTACCGGCGGTGAGTTCGTGCTGACTGAGCAGCGTCCGCGCCGGCAGTCGCGCGCCGAGGTGGTGCCGCTCGGCCGCGGCGATGCTGTCGTCTTCCCGGTGCATCACCGTCCGGTGGAGGGCAGCCGCGGCTTCTATCGCGCCAACCTGCGCCATGGCGTCAGCCGTGTACGCTCGGGTCGGCGCCATGCCCTCGGCATCATTTTTCACGACGCTGCCTAGCGCCCTTCCGCCACGAGCACGTTGGTTGCGCGGTGGTCGGTGCCGACTCCGTCGACCAGCACCACATGACCCGCGCTGTGGTCGGTGCGCAGCCGCTTGATGGCCTGGTAGGCCGGCGAGCCGTACCAAGCCGCGGCGGCTGCGCGGTCGGGAAAGGCGATGACGATGAGGTCGCCGGGCCACGCGCCCTCCAGCACGGTCTTGCGGCCGCCATGGATGATGTAGCGCCCGCCGAAGGGCGCGAGGGTGGCGTCAATCTTCTCAAGGTACTCGACGATGGCAGGACCCATCTCGACTTTGTGCAGGTCGGCGACGGCATAGGCGGTCATGGCGACTCTCCTTCTTTTCTGTGAACGTCTCAGGCGGCCTGCGCGCGTGGCGCCGCGCGGCGGAGCGCGGCGCGCTCCAGCAGCGCAAGGGCGATGACGGCCAGGGCCTGCGCGGCGATGAAGGCGACTCCGAGGCCGTTGGGCGCGACCCAGCCGGACAGCGGCAGGGCGAGGCTGGCGACGGCCCAGGCGGCGTTGCCCAGGACCACAAGGCGGGCGCCCGCCGGCTGCAGCGCTGGCCGCAGCGCGACGAACGCCATGAAGGCCGCGATCGGCAGCAGGCTGAGCCCGGCATAGTGGAGCAGGCCAACGGGCAGGGCGGTCAGCGCCGCCACCGGCCCGGCGCCGAGGATCAGCGCCAGGCCCATGGCGGCACAGGTCGCAGCGTCAAACAGCAGCAGGCTGCGCAGGGAGACGAAGGAAGGCATGGTCGGCATGGCAGGCTCCTTTCCGGTTGCGGCGCCGTGGGTTCGCGGCGTTTCTGAGTGGAGGATCGGCCAGAATCTGCAGCCGGTCGATTACCTCGCGGGTAATTGGCCGGCCGATCGCCACCCTGCTAATCTGCTGCCATGACCACCACCGCGATGACTTCCCCTGTCGGTGCGCTGCTGCGCGACTGGCGCCGCCGCCGTCGCCTGAGCCAGCTCGACCTTGCCCTCGGGGCCGAGGTCTCCCAGCGCCACCTGAGCTTCGTCGAGTCCGGCCGCGCCGCGCCGAGCCGGGACATGGTGCTGCGACTCGCCGAGCAGCTGGCGGTTCCCCTGCGCGAGCGCAACGCCCTGCTGGTCGCCGCCGGCTATGCGCCGGTCTACCGCGAACGGAAAATGGACGATCCCGATCTGGCGGCAGGACGCCGTGCCGTGGAGCTGATCCTGGCGGGCCATGAGCCGCATCCGGCCCTCGCCGTCGACCGCCACTGGCAGCTGGTCTTCGCCAACCGCGCGGTGGCGCCGCTGCTGGCCGGCGCCGATGAAAGCCTCCTGGCGCCGCCGGTGAACGTACTGCGGCTCAGCCTGCACCCGTCGGGCCTCGCCGCCCGCATCGCCAATTTCCGCGAGTGGCGTGCGCATGTCCTGGAGCGCCTGGCGCGGCAGATCGAAGCCTCGGCCGATGCCGTGCTCATCGAATTGCTGGAAGAGCTGAAGGGCTACCCCTTGCCGCCGGGCGCGAAGCCTTACCGCCCTGCCGCGGAGGACCCGCTGGGCGGCGTGGCCGTACCGCTCGAACTCAGGACCGAGAGCGGCGTGCTGCGCTTCCTCAGCAGCACCACGGTGTTCGGCACGGCCCTCGACATCAGCCTCTCCGAACTCGCCATCGAGACATTCTTCCCAGCCGACACCGAAACGGCGGCGGCGATGCGGGAGATAGTGGGGGTGGCGGAACCCACCTAACCCTTTAGGTATGCGGCGGCACCAGCTCGCCCGGCCGTCCGCCGGAGGCCCGGTGGGGCTTGTCGCCGAACAGCGACTTGATCCCAACCGCTGCTTTCAAGGTGATCCGGACAAGGGACGCGAACTCGTGACGCGGATAGACGTCTTCGAACTTCGGATGAGGGGTTTCGGGCGCCATTCAGCCTCCTCGGTGATCAGGAAAGGCAACGCGGCAGGCCGGATCGGCGCATTTGCGTCGAATGCCCCGCGAATGGTGGCAAAGCTTCACGAAATGCTAAGACGCAGCCGGCAGGCTGGAGGCCTTGCGGAAGCAGATCGGAACAGGAAATGCTGGACGTTCTGAATTGGATCGGCGAGGACGAAAGTGGAACCGCCGCGATCGAGTACGGGCTGATCGCGGCCCTGGTTTCGGTTGCCGCGATCACTGCGTTGGCCTTCGCCGGGGGGACACTCGACCTGTTGCTCAACCTTGTGGTCGAGGCGCTCCTGCCGCCGGGCTGAGCCGCCCTCAGTTTCGTCCCGACAGCAGGCCGCGGGCGATGACCTGGGCCTGGATCTCGGCGGCACCCTCGAAGATGTTGAGGATGCGGGCGTCGCAGAGCACGCGGGAAATCTTGTACTCCTCGGCATAGCCGTTGCCGCCGTGCACCTGCAGCGCATTGTCGGCGTTGGCCCAGGCGACGCGCGCGCCGAGCAGCTTGGCCATGCCGGCCTCGATGTCGCAGCGCCGCTCGGAATCCTTCTGGCGCGCGGCGAAGTAGGTGAGCTGGCGCGCGATCATCGTTTCCACCGCCATCCAGGCAAGCTTGCCGGCCACACGCGGGAACTCCAGGATCGCTTTACCGAACTGCTTCCTGTCCTGCGCGTATTCGAGGCCCAGCTCCAGCGCTGACTGCGCCACGCCGACGGCCCGCGCAGCGGTCTGGATGCGCGCCGACTCGAAGGTCGCCATCAGCTGCTTGAAGCCCTGGCCCTCGACGCCGCCCAGCAGGTTCTCCGCCTTCACCTCGAAGCCGTCGAAGCCGAGCTCGTACTCCTTCATGCCGCGATAGCCGAGTACCTTGATCTCGCCGCCGGTCATACCCGGGGCCGGGAAGGGGTCGTCCTCGGTCCCGCGTGGCTTCTCGGCCAGGAACATGGAAAGTCCGCGGTAGCCGGCCTCGTCGGGATCGCTGCGCGCCAGCAGCGTCATCAGGTCGCTTCTGGAGGCGTGGGTGATCCAGGTCTTGTTGCCGGTGACCTTGTAGACATCGCCGACCCGCACCGCCCGAGTGCGCAGGCTGCCGAGGTCGGAGCCGGTGTTGGGCTCGGTGAAGACGGCGGTCGGCAGGATCTCGCCGGAGGCGATGAGCGGCAGCCACTTCTCCTGCTGCGCCGGAGTGCCGCCCAGGCGGATCAGCTCGGCGGCGATCTCCGAGCGGGTACCGAGCGATCCCAGGCCGATATAGCCGCGCGAGAGCTCCTCCGTCACCACACACATCGCGAGCTTGCCGAGGCCGGCGCCGCCGAAATCCTCCGGCACCGTCAGGCCGAAGACGCCGAGGCCGGCCAGCTGCTCGACCACCGCCAGCGGGATCAGTTCGTCCTTCAGGTGCCAGTCGTGGGCGGCTTCCTTGTGGTCTTCGGCCACCTTGCGGAACTGGTCGCGAATCATCTCCAGCGTCTCGTCGCCGAGTCCCGCCTCGCCGAAGCGGCCTTCGGCGAGATGGCGGGCGATAGCCATGCGCAAGGCATTGCCATTGCGGCCGCCCGTCAGCTTCTGCACGGCCGGTGTCGCGCGCAGCGCGAGCGCAGTGTCGTCGAGGCCGAGATCGCCGGGCCGCAGCACCTCCACCTGGCTGAGCGCGATGCCGCCCGTCAGCTGGCTCAGATATTCGCCGTAGGCCGCCTGCAGCATCAGCTGTTCCAGCTCGCCGAGCTGGCCGGCGGCCTCCAGCCTCTCGGCCCAGTGCAACATCTCGCGCAGCGCCGCGACGTAAGTGGCGAGCCAGGCATAGCCGTGAGCGGCGAACTGCTCGCGCTCCAGCAGGGCCGCGTCGACCTTGCCGCCGGGGGCGACCAGCCGGGCGACGGCGCGCTCGGCCGTCGCGCCGAAGGACTCGGCGGCGGCCAGCGCCTCGGCGCAGAGCGGCAGCAGGTCATCGAGGAGGAGGGCGTCACGCATGGCGGGGGCGGCTGCAACGGACATGGTCAGGTTCTACTCTCTTATCGCAATCGGGCGCCGGGCTCTATGCCCAGGCCCACGCGAGCGGCGAGGGCGGATCGCCGGCGGCCAACTCCACGTGCAGGATGCGGCGATGACCCCGGGTGGTGCGGCGGCGCGAGCCGTGCACGAGGAGCGGCCTCAGCGCCAGCACGGTGCCAGCGGAAACCGCCAGCTCCACCGCCGGGATTTCGCCGGCCAGCACGGTGATCTCTTCCGTCGTCAGCCGGCCCTTCTTTTGAGAGCCGGGCAGCACGCGCAGCCCGCCGTCCGCCGGACCGATGAGGTCGAGGTGCCAACGCAGGGTCAGCATGCGTCCCAAAAGTTCCACCGGCGCTTCGCAGTGCGGCACGCCGGCCTTGACCGTCCAACCAGTGACCGCCGCGCGATCGTCGCACGTTTTGACCGCGATGGTGCGGTCCTGGTGCCAGGGCACGAACCAGTTGGCTCGCTCGGTCTTATCGAAGGCGATGGCGCGGACGGCTCTCGCGCCGGGGCCAACCGCCTCGGCGACCAGGTCGCGCACCACTGGCTGAGCCAGCAGGGTTGCGACGAGTGGATGACCGGGAGCGATGCGCTGGGACTCGGCCGCGTCCCCGCGCAAGGCATCGAAGGCGGTGACGGCGGCGGCGAGGTCGGCGGCCGAGCCGTCGACCAGCGCATAGCCACGCCTGGCGAGCTTGTCGCCGGCGTGCTCGGCTTCCGCGGCTAGGCAGGCGAGGGCCATGGCTTGGGTGCTCCGCCCTCAGTCTTCCGCGGCGGCGTCTTCCAGAGTTCGCAGCCCCGGCCGCTTCGCCTGCACCAGCACCGCCATGTTGCCGGGCCGGTGCTGGTTCTTCATCATCTTGGTATGGGCGCGCGGGATGTCGCGCCAGGCGAAGACCTCCGACATGCAGGGGTCGATGCGCCGTTCCACCATCAAGTTGTTGGCCTGGCTGGCCTGCATCAGGTTGGCGAAGTGGCTGCCCTGGATGCGCTTCTGGCGCATCCACACGAAGCGCGCGTCGAAGGTCAGGTTGTAGCCGGTGGTGCCGGCGCAGAACACCACCATGCCGCCGCGTTTCACCACGAAGCAGCTGACTGGGAAGGTCTGCTCTCCGGGATGCTCGAAGACGAAGTCGACGTCGTTGCCCTTGCCGGTGACCTGCCATATCGCCTTGCCGAACTCGCGCACCCTGCGCATGTAGTCGCCGAAGCCCTCGCTGTTCACGGGCGGCAACTGGCCCCAGCAGTCGAAGTCCTTGCGGTTGATGACGCCCTTGGCGCCCAGCGACATGACGAAATCGCGCTTGTCCTCGTCGGAGATCACTCCGATGGCATTGGCGCCAGCCGTGGCGATCAGCTGGATCGCCATGGAGCCGAGGCCGCCGGAGGCGCCCCAGACCAGCACGTTGTGGCCGGGCCTGAGGATGTGCGGGCGGTGGCCGAACAGCATGCGGTAGGCGGTGGCGAGCGTCAGGGTATAGCAGCCGCTCTCCTCCCAGGTCAGGTGGCGCGGGCGCGGCATGATCTGGCGGTCCTGCACGCGGGCGAACTGGGCGAAGGACCCGTCCGGCGTCTCGTAGCCCCAGATGCGCTGCGAGGGCGAAAACATCGGGTCGCCGCCGTTGCACTCCTCGTCGTCGCCATCGTCCTGGTTGCAGTGCACCACCACCTCGTCGCCGACCTTCCAGCGCTTCACCTGGGAGCCGACGGCCCAGACCACGCCGGCGGCATCGGAGCCGGCGATGTGGTAGGGCGCCTTGTGCACGTCGAAAGGAGAGATCGGCGTCCCAAGGCCGGCCCAGACGCCGTTGTAGTTCACGCCCGCGGCCATCACCATGACCAGCACGTCGTGGCTGTCGAGCTTCGGTGTGTCGACCACCTCGATCTGCATGGCCTTTTCAGGCTCGCCGTGGCGCTCGCGCCGGATCACCCAGGCGTGCATCCTGGCCGGCACGTGGCCCAGCGGCGGGATCTCGCCGACCTCGTAGAGTTCCTTCAACGGCGGCTGCGACGCCTCCACCTCGGCGCCCTCACCCGAACTCTTTGCGGCACCTGCAAGCACTTCGGCCATCACTCAAACCCTCCAGTCTGCGCCGGCTCCCCTGCCTCGGGCGGGGGCCGCTCTGCCAAATCCCTTCGCAACTGCGTCGGTCTCTGCCGGGAACTCGCGGAAAACCGCGCATTCCGGCCAGAAATACCCATGATCAGTGCGGCTTTTTTCTTGACTCATAGCCGTCCGAGGCGTTTTTTGCAATGCACAATGATGCCATTCTTTACGCGGATGACAGTTTTTTTGGAATTTTCTATCATTTTTTTCAGTCAGGCGAAATATGATAACCTGAAATCGGTTGCCGGCGGCGTCCTGGGTGCGCTGCAACAGGAATGCGAAAGGCCCGGCACCGTCCTATAATATGGGACAGGCGAGAGTGGAGAAGGCGGGCGTGACAGATCTGGGCGATAAGGCGGCGAGGGCCGGGACCGACAAGGAAGAAAGGCCGGCGCGCGAGCGCGATCGGCCGTGGCTGATCCGCACCTATGCGGGTCACTCGACGGCTGAAGCCTCCAATGCGCTCTACCGCAAGAACCTGGCGCGTGGACAGACCGGGCTGTCGGTCGCCTTCGACCTGCCGACCCAGACCGGCTACGACTCCGACCACCCGCTGGCCAAGGGTGAGGTCGGCAAGGTTGGCGTGCCGGTCAGCCATCTCGGCGACATGGAAAAGCTCTTCGACGGCATTCCGCTGGCGCAGATGAACACTTCCATGACCATCAACGCCACGGCGCCGTGGCTGCTGGCGCTCTACATCGCCTGTGCCGAGAAGCAGGGTGCCGCGCGCGTCGAACTCACCGGCACGGTGCAGAACGACATCATCAAGGAATACCTCTCCCGCGGCACCTACATCTTTCCGCCGCAGCCCTCGCTGAGGCTGATCACCGACGTGATCGCCTTCACCTACCGCCAGGTGCCGAAGTGGAACCCGACCAACGTCTGCTCCTACCACCTGCAGGAGGCCGGAGCGACGCCGGTGCAGGAGCTCGCCTTTGCCCTGGCGACGGCCATCGCCGTGCTGGATTCGCTGCGCGACTCCGGCCAGGTGCCGCCTGAGGATTTTCCCCAGGTGGTCGGCCGCATCTCCTTCTTTGTGAACGCCGGCCTGCGCTTCGTCACCGAGATCTGCAAGATGCGCGCCTTCACCGAGCTATGGGACGAGATCTGCCGCGAGCGCTACGGCATCGCGGAGGAGAAGTACCGCCGCTTCCGCTACGGCGTGCAGGTGAACTCGCTGGGGCTCACCGAGCAGCAGCCGGAGAACAACGTCTACCGCATCCTCCTGGAGATGCTGGCGGTCACCCTGTCGAAGGGCGCCAGGGCGCGTGCCGTGCAGCTGCCGGCCTGGAACGAGGCGCTCGGCCTGCCGCGGCCGTGGGACCAGCAGTGGTCCCTGCGTCTGCAGCAGATTCTCGCCTTCGAGACCGACCTCCTGGAATACGAGGACATCTTCGACGGCTCCACGGTGATCGCCGCCAAGGTCGAAGAGCTGAAGAGCGAGGCGCGCGGCGAACTGGCGCGCATCGATGCCATGGGTGGTGCCATCGCCGCCGTCGAGAACGCCTACATGAAGGAGCAGCTGGTCGAGAGCGCGGCGCGCCGCCTGGAGGCCATCGAAAGCGGCCAGCAGACCGTGGTCGGCGTGAACGCTTACCGGGAGAGCGAGCCCTCGCCGCTGGTGCAGGGCGCCGACGGCGGTTTCCTGGCGCCGGATCCGGCGGCCGAGGCCGGCCAGCTCGCCAACTTGGAAGCCTGGCGCCAGGCGCGTGACGGCGCCGCCGTCGAGGAAGCGCTGGCTGCCCTGGAGACCGCTGCCCGCGAGGGCGCCAACATCATGGAGCCCTCCATCGCCTGCGCCCACGCCGGGGTCACCACCGGCGAATGGGGCGCGGCGCTGCGCCGGGTCTTCGGCGAGTACCGCGCGCCGACCGGTGTCGGCGGCGCTGCTACCCTGGCGGCGGAGGAGGACTCTCTGGCCCCGGTGCGCGCCCGGGTCGAGGCGCTGTCGCGCCGGCTCGGCCGCCGGCTGAAGATGCTGGTCGGCAAGCCCGGCCTCGACGGCCACTCCAACGGCGCCGAACAGATCGCCGTGCGCGCCCGCGACGCTGGCTTCGAGGTGGTCTACGAGGGCATCCGCCTCACCCCGGCGCAGATCGTCGGCGCTGCCCTGGAAGAGGGCGTCCACGTGGTCGGCCTGTCGATCCTCTCCGGCTCCCACGTCGCCCTGGTGGGCGAGGTGCTGGCGCGCATGGAGCAGGCGGGCCTCGGCCGCGTGCCGTTGATCGCCGGCGGCATCATCCCGCCGGAGGACGCGGCCGCCCTGAAGCAGGCAGGAGTTGCGGCGGTCTATACTCCCAAGGACTACGACCTGACGGCCATCCTCGACGACATCGTCGACATCGTCGACCGCGCCGCCCAAGAGGCGGCGTAGCATTCAGCTGCGAAGGCGGCTAATCTCCCGCGCAAATGACGTTGCGGCCGCTGCCGCCTGTGGGAGGAAATCGACTATGAAACGTCGCGAATTCGTGAAGGGAGCGGGTATCGCCGCGGCCACCGCCGGCGCCAGCGCGCTGACGGCGCCGGCCATCGCTCAGGAACGCATCGAATGGGCCATGGTGATGCCCTGGCCGAAGGGCGCACCGGGCGTCGGCGTCAATGCCGAGCGCTTCGTCGAGCGGGTGCACGCTATGAGCGGCGGGCGCCTCACCATCAAGCTGTTCGCCGCCGGCGAGTTGGTGCCACCCTTCGAGAGCTTCGACGCGGTGCAGAGCGGCACCGCGGACCTGCTGCACGGCACGCCCTACTACTGGGTGGGCAAGTCCAAGGCCTTCAACTACTTCACCACCATCCCCTTCGGCCTCAACGCGATCGAGCTGCCGGCCTGGCTGACCTACGGCGGCGGCCAGGCGCTGTGGGAGGAGGCCTACGCCGACTTCGGCATCGTCCCCTTCTATGCCGGGTCGAGCTGCGTGCAGGCCGGCGGCTGGTTCCGCCGCGAGATCAACACCTGGGACGACCTGCAGGGCCTGAAGATCCGCATGGCGGGCCTGGGAGGCGAGGTGATGCGGCGCGCCGGCGCCGTCGTCGTGCTGCTGCCGCCGGGCGAGATTCTGCCGGCCATGCAGTCCGGCGCCATTGACGCGGCTGAATGGATCGGCCCCTGGAACGACGTCGCCTTCGGCCTGCAGAAGGTCGCCAGATATTACTACGTGCCGGCTTTCCACGAGCCGGGGCCGGGCCTGGAGATCTCCGTCAACAAGGCGAAGTTCGAGGCACTGCCGGCCGACCTTCAAGCCATCGTCCGCTACGCCGCGGCGGCCACTGCGCAGGACACCACCACCGACTTCACCTACCATAACATCCAGGCCTTCAAGCCGCTGCTGGACGACTACGACATCGAGCTGCGCTCCTTCTCCGACGAGATCGTCGCCCGGCTCGGCAAGATCACCATGGAGGTAGTCGGCGCGATCGGCGAGACCGACGCCCTGACGCGGAAGATCCACGCCTCCTTCATGGACTTCGCGGCCAAGGCGACGGACTACCAGGGTGCGTTCGAGGAAACGATGCTGCGCCAGCGCCGCTTGGTGTGGTCGGCGTAGGAGCCGGGGCCTCGTCCTCCGAGTCGTCTGCATCCGCAAGGCCCCTCGGGGTCGCGCCTCGAAGGACGAGGGGTTATTTGGTTAACACCCGATGCGGTTGACTTTTGCGCCGCGGACGCGTTCTATCCGCGGATCATGAGCACAGACCTTTTGTTCGGCATCACCATTCGAATTACGGACCCGGCGCCCAGGGGGTAGTCGGGAGTTCGTGATTCGACTTTAGGTGTTGTCCGTGCAGGAGGGCTGAAAAATGGCCGCTCATGATTTCCTTTCCGCCCGCAGTTCCGACGCAGCCGCCCCGACGCCTGGCGCCGCGATCGTCTACTGCTTTTCCATCCTCGCCGAGGCCGAGCCGGGCGTCATGCCGCGGGTCCTGCAGCTCTTCGCCAAGCGCGGGCTGGTGCCGACCCGGTGGCACAGCGACGTCACCGACAAGGACAGCCGCGAGCTCTCGATCGACGTGCAGGTGAACGGCCTCGACATCGCCACCGGCGACTACATCGCCAGCTGCCTGCGCCAGGTGTTCCAGGTCGAGGCGGTGCTGACCTCGCAGAAGCACGTCGGACACTGCCCTATCCGCTGAACGCCGGCGACTTTAGGGTACGCAGGTCGATGTCCCCCCCGGGAACCCGGCGACCTCTTGCGCGTTTGTTACTCCGAGCAACCGCACAACACTGGAGTTTGAAATGCGCACGCTGACGATCGCCGCCTGCGTGGCGGCGCTGGCTATCCTGCCGGCCGCCTGCACCACCCACCGGGCCGAAAACGAGCCCCCGCCCAGGGATGTACCCGTGATCTCATACAGCTACGTCGATTCGGCAGACCGCGCCCTGGCCGCCGAGTTCGCCGACAACTACTGCGAGCAGGCTTACGGCAAGGACGCCTACGAATTCGACAGCGACCGCGAGCCTGGCGGCTACAGGATCAGCTTCGCCTGCCGCTGAGGCGTTCCAGCAAGATTTCTGGTGCTCAAGACAGCCGCGGCCTTCTATCCTCTGCGGAATGAAGCATCTCAGCCGCCTGCCTCAAGCCGCCCTCAGCCCCTTCATCGAGACGCTCTGGGCCTCCGAGGGCGCCGCGTCGCCCGCGGCGGGCAGTTTGCGCGAACTGGTGCTGCCGACCGGGGCGTTGCACCTCGTCATCAGGCTGTCCGACTCCCCGCTGCGCATCTTCCGCGACGCGGCTGACCCCCGCGGCTTCACGGTCGCCGCGGCGGTGATCGGTGGCGCGCGCGCCGCACCCTATCTGCGCGATGTCGCTCATCCTGTCGCGAGCGTCGGCGCCCTGCTGCGCCCCGGCACGGCGGGTCTGCTGATCGGCGCGCCGGCCGGCGTCTTCTCCGGCGCCCACACGCCGCTGGAGGATGTCTGGGGCGCGGGCGCGGTGGCGGAGATCCGCGCGCGGCTGGCCGGAGCCGCCTCGCTTGCGCGCCGCCTCGACCTTTTCGAAGGCCTGCTCGCGGCCCGGATATCACCGCTGCGGCGGATCGACCCACGCATAGCCCTTGCCCTGGCGTGCCTGCGGGAGGGAAGGCCCGTCGCCAGGGTGGCGCAGGACTGCGGCACCAGCCATCGCCACTTCACGGCGCTGTTCCGGGAGGCCGTCGGCCTGACGCCGAAGACCTATGGCCGGCTGTTGCGCTTCGGCCGTGCGCTGGACCGCGTGAGCGCGCAGCCAACGATCGCCTGGGCCGACCTTGCGGCGGCCGAGGGCTATGCCGACCAGCCGCACTTCAATCGCGACTTCCGCGCCTTCGCGGGCCTCTCCCCCGGCGACTATCGCCGGCGTGCGCCAGCTTCGCCCCGCCACGTCCCCCTCTGAAGCCGTGAGGTCGAAATCGTTCAAGACAGCGCGCGACGGCCTGGCGGAGAATGCGGCAGGTCAGACGCAGCGAAGGAGATTCCCATGGCGGTTCACGAGCTCTTCGTCTACCTGCGCGCCAAGTCGGCGCCGCGGGCGGTCGACTTCTACAAGCAGGTCTTCGGCGCCACGGAGAAGTTCCGCCTCGTCGAGCCGGGCGGACGCATCGGACACGTCGAGTTGGAACTCGGCGGCACCACACTGATGCTCTCGGACGAGTTCCCCGAGTTCGACATCTACGCTCCCGACCCCGAGGCGCGCAGCAGCTTCGTCATCCATCTGCATGTCGACGATGCCGATGCGATGATCGAACAGGCGGTGGCCGCCGGGGCGCGCCTGCTGCGTGCGCCGCAGGATCATTTCTACGGCGAGCGTTCCGGCACCCTCCGGGACCCCTTCGGCTACGACTGGCTGATCGGGCATTCCATCGAAGCGGTCGAGCCCGCGGAGATGCAGCGGCGCTACACCGAGATGCTTTCCGGCGGTGGCTGAGGTGGACATTCAGGCAGTGACCTTGCGGAAATAGCGGTAGCAATGCAGCTCTCGTGTGAAGCCCAATGACCGATAGAGTGCGAGCGCCGGGGCGTTGTCGGCGAGGACCTGCAGGCAGGCCCCTTCCGCCCCGGCTGCCCGGGCCCAATCGAGCAATCTGCCGACGGCGCGCCGCCCATAGCCGCGCTGCCGCTGCCGAGGGTCGGTGACCACCGACTCAATCACCACCAGGCCGTCGTGGATGACGGCGTAGGCGAGAGCAGCGACCTCCCCCTCGTGGCGGACGGCGGCGAAGGCCTTCGCCGACAGGATGCCGGACAGCATAGCCGTGTAGCGTTGCGATTCTTCGGTGTCCACCGCGCTTAGAGCGGCGCGGGCCCGCAGCCACTCCGAACTTGGCTCGGGCATCAGCTCTGCCGCCTCCCGCGCACCGGCCGGCCTTCCGCGAAGGTCGCAGTGCAGGGTCGTCGTCTCGCCTTCCGCCAAGTAGCCAAGCTCCACCAGGCGTTCGGCCATGCCCTCGGCGATATCCGGAGCGCGGAAGATCGTTGGCTGCCCCAGCCTTGCATAGACCGAGTCCGCCGCGGCGAGGACCTTGCCGGGATCGCGCGGACCGCCCTGCAGCGGATTGACCGAGTTGGTGCGGCGGACATCGCCGCCCGACGCGCGCAGCAGCCAGCCGCCAAGGAGCAGCTGCCGGGACGCTGGCCAGGCATTCATGCAGGCTTCCTCCGCGCGCCAGTTCAACTCGCTGCACTCCATGGGACGCCTTCCCTTTGTGGCCGAAGGCCGATAACGACCCGGTTTCCAGCTATACCCGCTGCAGGCGCGCCCGGCCACGACTCCCGTCCCCCGAAACGCAAAAGCCGATAGCCATCCCACATCGCAGCACGTACCTTCCGCGCCATGAGCTATCTCGACCGTCTGAAGGCCTGCCACAGCTGGCAGCCGGAGAACTATCGCCCCTTTCTGCTGGCGGGTGACGCGCGCCCGCTCGGCTGGGTGACGCACGACTTTGCGCGGCGCCTGAAGGATTTTCCCGAGGCCTTCGAGGTCTCCGACAGGGCCGTGGCCCTGCTGGCGCGTTACCACGACTTCGGCACGCGCTCGGCAGTGTTGGAGGAGGCGCTCAGGCAACTGCATGCTGCCGGGGAAATTCCCAAATGGCGTGGCGAGGACTACGGCATCGCGAGGCACTGGGGCGCGGAACCACTGTTCAGGATGGAGCGCGGCGCGGTTCCGCTGTTCGGCGTGCTGGCCTACGGAGTACACGTGAACGGCTATGTCCGTACGGCCGAGGGGCCGCAGCTCTGGGTCGGCAAGCGGGCGAAGCACAAGTCCGTGGCGCCGGGCAAGCTCGACCACCTGGTGGCCGGCGGCCAGCCCTACGGCCTCGGGCTGATGGAAAACGTCATCAAGGAAGCAGCGGAGGAGGCCAGCGTACCGGCCGCTTTGGCCGCCCGCGCCCGCCCGGTCGGCGCCATCCGCTACATCTGCGAGCGGGCCGAGGGCCTGCGCAACGATCTCGCCTTCTGCTTCGATCTCGAGCTGCCGGCGGAGTTCCAGCCGCAGCCGAACGACGACGAGGTGGAGTCCTTCTCCCTCTGGCCGACCGATCGCGTGCTGGCGCGGCTGCGCGACAGCGACGACTTCAAGTTCAACGTCGCGCTGGTGAATCTGCACTTCGCGCTGCGCCACGGCGTCCTCGCGCCCGATGTCGAACCCACCTACCAGGCCATCGTCGAAGGCCTCTCCGGCCGCTTCGAAGACTGATCGCCTTCACCCGGCTTCGCCTAGAGCAGATCACGGTCGCATGGAATCGCCTTCGGCGATCCATCGACCGTGTGAATCTGCTCTACCCGTTTGAATGAGATCAGATTCACGCAGTCAGACGGAACCACCGAGTGGCTCCGTCTGACTGCGATCCGATCTAGACTTTCGCCACAGCGCCGTAGGCCTTCGCATCCGCCAGGATCATGTCGCTGGCTTTTTCGGCGATCATGATGGTGGGCGCGTTGGTGTTGCCGGAGACCAGGGTCGGCATGATCGAGGCGTCGACCACGCGCAAGCCTTCCAGGCCGCGCACACGCAGGCGTTCGTCGACCACCGCCGTCTCGTCGCGCCCCATCTTGCAGGTGCCGACGGGGTGATAGATGGTCTGGCTGAGGTTGCGCGCGGCCTCCAGCAGATCCGCATCGCTGGTGGCTGAAGGCCCCGGCGAGAGCTCGCTGTCGATCAACGGTGCCAGAGTCTCGGTGGCGGCGATGGCGCGCGACATCCGCATGCCGGCCACGGTCACCTGCTGGTCCTTCACCGTCGCCAGGTAGTTCGGGTGGATTGCGGGGTAGTCCTGGGCAAAGGGGCTGCGCAGCTCGATGACGCCGCGGCTCTCCGGGCGCAGCTGGCAAGTCGACGAGGTGAAGGCTGAGAAGCGGTGCAGCCCTTCGCCTGGCTTGTCGGCGCTCAAGGGCTGCAGGTGGAACTGGATGTCCGGTGTCGCCGACTCCGGCGTGCTGCGCGCAAAGACGCAGACCTGGCTCGCCCCCATGGTCAGCGGGCCGCGGCGGAACAGCATGTAGTCCAGCCCCATCAGCATCTTCTTGAAGGGGTTGTGGACCTGATCGTTCATAGTAATCGGATCGCGCGTCTTGAACACCATGCGGATCTGCAGGTGATCCTGCAGGTTGCGGCCCACGCCCGCCAGGTGATGCACCATCGGAATTTCGAAACTCTGGAGCTGGCCGCCGGGGCCGACACCGGAAAGCAGCAGGACCTGCGGCGAGCCGATGGCGCCGGCCGCGAGGATGACCTCGCCGCGGCAGCGTGCCTCGCGCGGGCTGCCCTTGCGGCGGTAGGCGACGCCCACCGCGCGGCGCCCCGCAAAGAGTATACGCTCGGTCTGCGCATGGGTGACGATCTCCAGGTTGGCACGTCCGCGCGCCGGGTTCAGGTAGCCGACAGCTGTGCTGCAGCGTCGGCCGTTCCTGGCGGTAAGCTGGAAGTAGCCGGCACCCTCCTGCTCGGCGCCGTTGAAGTCATCGCGCGGCGGAATGCCGAGCTCGCCGGCCGCCGCGATGAACTTGTCGCAGAGCGCGCGGCGGATGCGCATGTCGGAGACGGCCAGCGGGCCGCCGGCGCCATGATAGTCGTCGGCGCCGCGCTCCTGGTCCTCCGAGCGGATGAAGTAGGGCAGCACGTCATCGTAGGACCAGCCGGTATTGCCGAGCTGGCGCCAGTGGTCGTAATCCTCCTTCTGGCCACGGATGTAGAGCAGGCCGTTGATGGAGGAGGAGCCGCCCAGCACCTTGCCGCGCGGCCAATCGAGCCGGCGTCCGTTGAGGCCCTTGTCCGCCTCGGTCTTGTAGCACCAGTCGGTCCTCGGATCGTGCATGGTCTTGAAGTAGCCGACCGGAATGTGGATCCAGGGATTCCAGTCGCGCCCACCGGCTTCCAGCAGCAGCACGCGCTTCGAGGGATCGGCCGAGAGCCGGTTGGCGAGGACGCAGCCGGCCGAACCGCCGCCGACGACGATGAAGTCGTACAAGCCGGGCGCTGCCGCATCCGCCGCGACCGTGGCGGCGTCGTGAACCGCTGGCCGTGCCGGGCCCGCCTGATTCTGCACGCTCAAGTAACGAAATCCTCCATCAGCATGACAACTATCGAACGCATTCGACTCTCGTAGGGCACGAATATTACATATCGCTTGCCTTCCACTCACGCAATCGCAATAATGAAACTACAAGTCTCGATAAATGAGAACTCCGCAGAAACAAGCGGCCGCGGGCAAGACCCCGGGAAATGGGAGGAACCATGCTTAGCGAAAAACTGAAGCACCTATCGCGCCGTGACCTGCTGCGCCTGACCCGGCAGTACGGCATTACCTCGACCTTGCTCGCGGCCGGCTCGATGACGGGCCTCGTCTCGATGGCGCGTCTTGCCGAGGCGGCCAACTCGACCTACGACAAGCGCTTCAAATCCGAGCCCAAGGTGACGCTGAAGTTCGGTGCCGCCGGTTTCAACGAACGCAACCTGCTGATCGAGCGCGCCGGCTGCCTGCAGTTCGCCGCCGACCTGGAGGAGCGTACCGACGGCGCCATCCGCGTCGAGTTCATCGGCAGCAACCAGATCTGCGGCCAGCTCGACTGCGTGAAGAAGACGCAGCAGGGCATCGTCGACATCTTCGCTGCCTCGACTCAGAATTCGGCCGGCGGCGCGCCTTACCTGAATGTGCTCGACTACGCCTACATGTTCCCGAGTCGGGCGGCGCAGTACTATTTCCTCTATCACCCGGGCAGTGAAAAGGTGCTGCGCGAGCCGCTGCGCAAGCGTCACAACCTGCACTTCCTGTTCAGCCACGCGGAGCTGCGCGGCATCCAGCTCGGCCTCAAGTGGAAAGACAAGCCGCTGGTCACCAGCGTCAGCGAGCTGGCCGGCACCAAGAACCGCGTCACCGGCACGCAGCTCGGCCGCATCGCCATGGAGAAGATGAAGTTGAATCCGACGCCGATCGCCTGGGAGGAGACCCTCGACGGCTTGAAGCAGGGTCTCATCGACGGTGCCGAAACCTGGGCCTCCGCGGTTGCCTATGCCAACATGGCGCCGGTGGTCTCCCAGGTGCTCAATCTGGAGTTCTTCTGCGGCACCGAGCACACGGCGATGAATGCGGCCACCTTTGACAAGCTGGATGGTGAACTGCAGGACGCGGTGATGGAGTCGGCTTACCTGACCCAGGTCCACGTCCAGGCGGCCAACGAAGTGGCGCTGGTCAACACGGTCGGCTTCTCCGATCCGCAGCTGCCGAACACCATCTTCGCCAAGACCGGCACGCGGGTCTCCATGTTTAGCGACGCCGCCAAGCGCGAGGCGGAGGAGATGTGCTCGCCGGAGTTCCAACCGGCAGATTGGGAACAGTGGCGCGAGCGTCTCAACGACTGGGCCGGCGGGATGGACACCTACAAGTCCATCTACGACATCGCCCGCGAGATTCCCAGGGACACCCTGGCGGAGAATGTCGAACCGCGGCGCTGGTGGAAGGCGTAAGGGCAGCGAGTCCCGAGGCCGGCGGGGGAAGACCAGCTTTCCCTTTCCCCGCCGGATTTCTCCTGAGATCCGATAGACCTTGGCCCGGGGCAGGGCCAGCCGCTGGCGGCATGCCCCTGTCCACCGGACTTGCGCTCCGGGCAAGCTGACGAGAGGACGATGGCGGTTCTGCGATGGCTCGACGCGAACGTCGAGAAGATCTTTATCCTGGTCTGCTACGTGAGCATGGCTGGCATCATCTTCGTCGAAGTGATCCGGCGCTTCCTGTTCAGCCAGCAGGTGCCCTGGAGCACGACGGTGCCGGTCTATCTCTTCCTCTGGATCGTCTGGCTGGGCTGCGCCTACAACGTGAAGATCCGCGCCCACCTGCGCTTCGACGAGCTGCGCCTGCGCCTGCCCTATCGCGGACAGTTCGCCTGCCTCTGCCTCGACGCCCTGCTGTGGATCACCTTCGCCGCCATCGTCATCTTCTACACCGGCGAACAGGTGCGGCTCTCCTACGACAACTTTGCCTTCGTACAGGGTACCGACAACGTCATGCAGTGGTGGTTCTATATGGCGACGCCCATTGCCTGGAGTCTAGTGATCGTCCGCGTGCTGCAGAACTTCTGGGGGGACCTCGGCGACTTCCGCGCCGGGCGGCCGTTCAACCTCAGCACCAACATCTTCGGGGACTGAGGCAACCTACATGGACGGGCTCTGGATCACCCTCATCTCCATCGGCGTTACGGGACTCTTCGTGCTCGGCGTGCCAATCTTCCTGGTCATCGGTTTTTGGGTGGTCGGCGTCAGCCTCGTCATCGACTTCACCCTCGCAAACATCGGCGTGACGCTCTACGAGGGGCTGAACTTCTTCGGCCTGCTGGCGCTGCCACTCTTCATCTTGACCGGCGACCTCATCAAGTCGGCCGGCATCGCCAAGCGGCTCTCCGACTTCGCCTATTCAATCCTCGGCTGGCTGCGCGGGGGCCTTGCCATGGCCTCGCTCGGCGCCTGCGGCCTCTTCGCGGCGATTTCCGGATCCAACTCGGCGACCACGGCCACCATCGGCTCCATCATGTACCCGGAGATGAAGGAGGGCGGCTACAACGCGAACTTCGCCGCCGCAACGGCGGCGGCCGGGGGCACCGTCGGCATCATCATCCCGCCGTCGATCATCTTCATCGTCTACGGGTTCCTCATGAACCTGTCGATCAGCGACCTCTTCATCGGCGGCCTGATCCCCGGCTGCCTCATGGTGATCGCCATGCAGGCGGTCTGCTGGTACATCTGCCATCGCAACGGCTGGGGCCATCTCATCCAGTTCCGCCTGCTGCGGACGTTGAAAATGGCGCTCGGCGCCTGGCTCGGATTCTTCGCCATCCTGCTGGTCATCTGGGGCATCTACACCGGCGCCTTTTCGCCGACCGAAGCGGCCGGCATCACTGCGGGCTTCTGCATGCTAGCCGGCCTCATCATGTATCCCTTCGCGCAGCGCCTGCTGCCCCCGAGCGGCGGCTCGCCCGGCGCGCTGCCGGACGATGCCGGTGCCTTCCAGCGCCTCATCATCCCGGGTTTCAGTCTTACCGAACTGCCGGCCATCATCATGCGCTCGGGCCAGATCACCGGCCTGCTGGCGCCGCTCATCGCCGTCTCCGTGGTGATGCAGCAGCTGCTCTCCCTGCTTGGTGCCGATGCCTTCGTCACCGAGGCGCTGAGCGGACTCGGCGGTTACTACGCGGTGCTCTTGGCCTGCATGGCGATCGTCCTGGTCGCCGGCACGGTGCTGGAGTCGCTGCCCAACACCATCATCCTGGCGCCGATCCTCGCCCCGATCGCCGCCAGCATCGGCGTCGACCCGATCCACTTTGCGGTGATCTTCCTGGTCGGCGACGCCATCGGCTTCATCACGCCGCCTTACGGACTCAATCTCTATGTGGCCAGCGGGATTACCGGTATCCCCTATTTCCGCCTGCTGCGCTACACCCTGCCCTACCTGGGCGCGCTGATGGTCGCCTGGCTGCTCATCGCCTTCCTGCCGGAGCTCTCGACCATACTGCTGGTCAACAAGGGCGCCGGCGTCTACCAGATGCAATAGAGGCTGGCGGCAGTTGCGCAGGGCCCGGCGGAAGGTGTAGCAGTTGGTGCCTATGACGACAGGAGCCAGATCCTTGGCCAAGCCCACCGCGGCGAAATCGCGCTCGGCGCGCGTCCTGCAGCTGCTCGAGCTGGTGGCACGCATGGACCATCCGGCTTCGGTGCAGGAGATCACTGAGCAAAGCGGCCTGCCCAAAGCCACCGCCTACCGCATCTGCTCGGCGCTGGAGAGCGACGGCTACCTGCGCAAGGAACTGGGCGGGCGCGGGCTGGTGGCAGGGCCGCGACTGCTGGCCCTGGCGCAGAGCCTGATCGGTGGCTCCAGCCTGGCGACGGCGCGCCACGCCATCCTCGCCTCGGCGGCGCGGCGCATCGGCGAGACTTGCAATCTCTCTATTCCTAAGGACGGTGAGATGGTCTACCTCGACCGCGTCGAATCGGAGTGGCCACTGCGTCTGCAGCTGTCGATCGGAACCCGGGTGCCGCTCCACTGTACCGCCAGCGGCAAGCTCTTTCTCAGCACGCTGCCGCCCGCCCTGCGCGCGCCGCTGCTGCGCAGCCTGGCGCTGGAGGCGCGTGGACCCAACACCATCACCGAGATTGGCAAGCTGGGCGCCGCCCTCGACGAGATCCGCAAGACCCAGGTCGGCACCGACGATGAGGAATTCCTCGAAGGCATGGTCGCTGTGGCGGTACCGGTGACCGACGCGGCCGGGCGCTTCTTCGCCGCCCTGGCGGTGCATGCGCCGCTGATGCGCATGACCGTCGAACAGGCGCGCGGCCACGTGCCTGTACTGCGCGAGGCG
This sequence comes from Kiloniellaceae bacterium, assembly GCA_050330205.1. Taxonomy (GTDB): domain Bacteria; phylum Pseudomonadota; class Alphaproteobacteria; order Kiloniellales; family Kiloniellaceae; genus Pelagibius. The sequence goes on along the minus strand of JBHJOA010000047.1, from coordinate 3,023 downwards.
GCGGCCCAGCTCGCCGAGCTCGGCAGCAGCGACGCCGCGGAGGCTGAGAGGGCCTGACTTCCGGGCAGCAGCGACTTGCGCTCGCCGTGCGGGCTGTCGATCAGGCGCTGGGCAATGGTGAACTCGGCGGCCAGGCGGCGCAGGTCGTCCTCGGCGTGGTTCAGCGGCGATCTCGGCTGCGAAGAACTCGGCGAAGCTCGGTCGGATCAGGGGGTCTCTCCCGGTCATGGCGTCGGCTCTTCCGCGATACCAGTCATCGCGATCACCTCGGCCGGGCTGCGGCCGGACTTGCGCAAGGCGCAGAGGGCGAGGGCGTCGCTGCGCTTGGCGAGGCGCTGGCCGTGCTCGTCGGTGATCAGGCGGTGGTGGTGATAGTCGGGTACCGGCAGGTCCAGCAGTTGTTGCAGCAGGCGGTGAATGTGGCTGGCGTCGAAAAGGTCTTCGCCGCGGGTCACCAGGGTGACGCCCTGGGCCGCGTCGTCGACCACCACGCTCAGGTGATAGCTGGTGGCGATGTCCTTGCGCGCCAGGACCACGTCGCCATGCGGGCGCGGATCGCAGGTCTGGGGGCCGCGCGCGCGGTCGTGCCAGGTGAGCGGCCCGCCGTGGGCGGCTTCCGCCTTGGCCAGCGCCTTTTCGACGTCGAGGCGTACCGCATAGAGCGTGCCCGCGTCCTTGCGTGTCTGGCGCTCCGCCGCTGAAAGTCGGCGGCAGGTACCGGGATAGACCGCCTCGGCGGGGCCGTGCGGCGCCGCGCCGGACCGCGCGATCTCGGCGGCGATCTCCTTGCGGGTGCAGAAGCAAGGATAGACCAGGCCGCGCGCCTGCAGGGTGTCGAGTGCACGGGCGTAGTCGGTGAGGTGGTCGGACTGGCGGCGTATCGGCTGTTCCCAGGCAAGGTCGAGCCAGGCCAGGTCCGCGAAGATCGCCGCCTCGAATTCCGGCCGTGCGCGGTCGCCGTCGATGTCCTCGATGCGCAGCAGGAAGCGACCGCCGCCCCTGCGCGGGCCAGCGGCGCGCGCGGCAAAGAGCGCCGCATAGGCGTGGCCCAGGTGCAGCAGCCCGCTGGGCGAGGGGGCGAAGCGGGTGACCTCCGGTGTCGACATGCGATTGGCCGTACGGCAGATGGCGGCTAAAGTCCAGCGATGATCCTTCGGCCGATTCCCGACGAGCGGCTTCGCCCCGCCATGGAAGCCCTCGCGACCACCGACCCCGACATCGCAGAGGCCTACGGGCGCTGCGGACTGCCGCCCGAACGCGGCAGCGCGCCCGGCTTCGCCGGTCTCATCCGCATGATCGCCGGCCAGCAGGTCTCGGTGCAATCAGCCCGCGCCATCATCGAACGCCTGGAGGCGCGGGTCGATCCGCTGACGGCGGAAGAGTTCCTGAAGACCACGGAGGACGATCTGCGCAAGGTCGGCTTCAGCCGTCCGAAGATGCGCTACGGCCGCATCCTGGCCGAGGAGATCGCCGGCGGCGGCCTCGACATCGACGGCCTCGCCGGGCTGGACGACGAGGCGGCCATCGCGTCGCTCACCCGGGTCAAGGGAATCGGTCGCTGGACCGCGGAGATCTATCTGCTCTTCGCGCTGGGACGCCCCGACGTCCTGCCGGCCGGCGACCTTGCGCTCTGCGTTGCCGCGCAGCATCTGAAGAAGCTAGAGGCGCGGCCGGATCCCAAGGCCATGGCGGTCCTGGGGGCGGCCTGGCGGCCCCATCGCAGCGCCGCCGCGCGGTTCCTCTGGCATCTCTACCGCCATCCCGGCGTGGCCCTCGGCCGCGGGGTGAAGCGGACGGAATAGCTTTTTTCTCGATACGGAAGGATTGGTCGGCGGTGAGCGGAATGATGGACTTGGACGGCCCGAAGCATGGCAAGGCGGCGGGCGAGGGTGCGCGGGCGCTGGTGGTCTTGCTGCACGGGCTCGGCGCCGACGGCAACGATCTGATCTCCTTGGCACCCATGTTGGAGCCGTTGCTGCCGGACACCGCCTTCGTATCGCCCCACGCGCCCTATCCCTGCGACATGGCGCCGATGGGCCGGCAGTGGTTCAGCCTGCAGAGCCGCGAGCCCGAGACCATGCTGGCGGGTGTGCGCGCTGCCGCTCCGATCCTCGATGCCTTCCTCGATGCGGAACTGGCCGCGCACGGCCTCGGCGACGACCGCCTGGCCCTGGTCGGCTTTTCGCAGGGCACCATGACGGCGCTGCACACGGCGCTCCGGCGGCCCAGGGCTTGCGCCGTGGTAGTCGGCTTTTCCGGGGCGCTGGTGAAGCCGGAGGCGCTGGCGGCGGAGATCAAGAGCCGGCCGCCGGTGCTGCTGGTGCATGGCGATGCCGATGAGGTGGTGCCTTTCGAGGCCATGACCGCCGCCGAAGCGGCGCTGCAGGCCAACCGCGTGCCGATTGCCACTTACCGCCGTTCGGGGCTCGGGCATGGCATCGACCAGGAGGGACTGCAGCTCGGCGCCTTGGCGCTGGTGCAGTACCTCTTTCCAGAGACACTGCCCGGCGCCGGAACCAATCGGCCGGCTTAGGCATTGGCGCGTCGAGGAGCGCGCCGCCACGGATGCGGAAACCCAATCCCCTCTACAGCTGGGCCGTGCAGGCGCCGCCCCCGCTGCGCTGGACGGTCGGCCTGCTGCTCATCGGCGGAGGCTGCCTGGGGTTTTTGCCGGTGCTCGGCTTCTGGATGATTCCGCTCGGCGTGCTGTTTCTCGCCGGCGGGTCGCCGCGTGTGCGAGAAGCCGCCAAGGCGGTGATCCGCCGGCTCCGCGCCTGGGTGGACGGCTTTGCTTCGGGCCGGCGCGACCGCGGGGATGGAGCCTAGAGCAGATCACGGTCGCATGGAATCGCCTTCGGCGATCCATCGACCGTGTGAATCTGCTCTACCCGTTTGAATGAGATTGGATTCACGCCGCGCGCATCGACGCGAGGATGTCCTCGACCGAGCTGCGTAGCCGCTGCGCTTCGGCGGCGAGTTCTTGGGTCGCGTTGGAGACCTGACCGGCCGCCTGGCCGGTTTCC